>NZ_FQVW01000047.1 GCF_900129485.1 Ornithinibacillus halophilus | reverse complement strand
CCTCGTTCCGTTATTTACCTAAAACACCTTGTTTTCGCAGTGCTGACGGTTTCTGGTTCCGTTATTGCCACGAATACAGGGATTTTTGATGTGAATTGGGCATATAACGGAACCTCGATTACACTACATACTCAAATACCGTGATTTTCTTTGAATAACGGAATGTGGATTCATGCCCAAGCCTAGATGGTTTTTCATCAAAACAAAAAGGGCAGGCAACTTCATCTCTGAAGTGCCTGTCCCCCTAGCTTTTCCTCTGCATTTCCTTTAACTGCTCAAATAATTTCTCTACTGTCCCTACGCCAACATTTTCATATTTTGCTAGAATAACTAATTCTTTTGGCAATTGCCCTACCGTTTGAATTTGATCCTCTTTTAATTGGCGAATTAAACTAGGAATCCCGGCAAAGTTATCTGCGGTGATTTTCGTTTCACCTAACTCTTCGGTAACAATCACATAGTCTGACCGATAAAATAAAAATAACTCGCCTGGACGTTCTAAGTAGATTTGTCTTCGTTGCTTTTCTTCCTCAATAAACACCTTCAATTCATGAAAGAGGTTTTCGTCATTTTTGTCATTGTATCGTTTGACATGTTTATGCAAACCTTCTAGATTATTAGGCAGTTCACTCATGATTCTTGCCTGCTGATTGGCACCTAGTCGGATGAGAAATGTTTCGGATTTACCAAATCGCTGTGGTAATAAGAAGGCATCGCGGAGAAAGTGTGGAACCTCCAATGATTCCCCCTTATAAAATAGCTTACGGTTAGTAGTAAACCCAGGAGGAACGGCTGCTTCTTCTTCAGACATAGATTCTGTAGTAACAGTCACTTCCTCTTTTGAAGAGGAGTCACTCTCTCCTTTTAACGATGAAATCAATAACTCTTCCATTACTCTTAGTCTTTCTTGGACTTCGGTAATGTCATAGGATACCGATTCCTGTGGCTTAGGGTCCTGATACTCAGGAACTTTCAAATCTACTGGACCGTACACTTCCACATACCATTTCACAATTTTATAGACTGCTTCCCATGATAAAAGAGCTTCCGAATAGCGAAATAATCTGGCATCATGGGCTGCTTGGTTTCCTGACATTCTCACAAAATGGAGTGCATCCCGAATATCAGTTTCAAGGATTCCACCATTGTATAAATTGTCAATCTGTTCTTTCAGTTTGGGATAATCACTTTGCGGAAGTTTTTCCAACACGATAACATGTTGAAGGATATTCTCCACGAAAACTCGTGCATGAGTAAGCATGGTTCGTGGGCTCTGATATATACTAATTTCTAATTCTCTAGCCACAAATGCTAGTTCCTTAGATATTGGTTTTAAAAATTGATAAAAATATGATGGTGATTGCATGTCATAACTCCCTGCTGTCTAGAAATACAAAGTATATTTTATCATATTTCTATCGACACTGCGGTGAAATTTTGTAATCTATTCAGTATAATTGAAGAGTAATAGTTTGTTTCATTGAGGAGGATTGCATTGAGTATACTCAATTATTCAAAGGAAGCCGACTTAGATAAATCGTAAATAATTCATTTTCTAAGGAGTGCTTATAATGGAATGGTATAAAGATTTTTATGAAGAACAATTTAAATGGTTACAATCTGATAAAACATACAATATGGAAGCGTTGATGGATCAACTTGTTACTAAAGTGAAAGATAATTTTACCGGAACACCTAAACGAATTTTAGAATTAGGTGGTGGATCTGGACAGTTTGCTGTTGCTGCAGCTAAACAGGGATATGATGTAACGGTCATTGAACTCTCCCCTTCTGCAGTAGAACATATGAAGGTGCTTGCCAAAAAACATCATGTGGAAGAAAACCTGCATATTATTCAAGGTGATTTTTACAAAGTTGAACTTGATAAGAAGTTTGACGTCATCTGCTACTGGGATGGATTTGGTATAGGTAGTGATGCAGACCAACACTTTCTACTCAAACGGATAAGTAATTGGCTAACCATGGAAGGTGTTGCCTTAATTGACATTTACACGCCTTGGTATTGGGCAAAAGCGAAAGGACAAAAAATGCAATTTGAGAATTATGTTAGTCACTATGACTTTGATGCGTACCAATGTAGGATGATTAATACTTGTTGGTTGGCCGATGATGAGTCGCAAAAAATTACTCAGACATTGCGTTGTTATTCGCCTGCTGATTTGATTCTACTAGCAAAAAACTTAAACTTAAGATTAGTAGATTACGAGCCAGCTGGTGAAATGGATTATGAAAATTGGGAGTACAACCCAAATGCACCTTTAGAACGGGCAATGACATTTATGGCTGTGTTGAAACGTGAGGTTTAATTGTATCGAGGGCTGGACTCCATGCCCTCTTTTCTTTTCGGCAAATTAAGCGATTTTACGTGCTAGCAATTGAATTTTTCGGTATACTAATGATTGTAATGTAATAGGAGGAATTCACATGTCATCAATTAAACAATTTAACCTTGCAAGAACATCATTGATTACATTTATTAAGGACTTAGATGAAGAAGTTCTTGATCGTCAATCAGAGTTCTTTGATAATACAATCCGCTGGCACATCGGAAATACATTACTTTTCAATGAAAAGTTATTATTTGTGCACAAAGAAAAATCACAAAAACTTGCTAAAGAATACGCTGAGCTCTTCAGTTCAGATATTAGCGTATCTGATTGGACAGTCGATGCTCCAAATCTTGAGCAATTATTGGATGATCTGGAAGACCAACGCCAACGTATAAACAGCTTTGATGAACATTTCTGGAAATCCAATGTGAAATTCAAAGCACCACATGGCCACATCGAAACACATGGCGACTTATTGATCATGTTATCCCAACGCGAAGCAGAAACACTAGGAAAAATTAAAGCTATGAAACGCGTGTTGGATGCTAAGTCTTAATTAAGAAGACAAAATATCACGTTAAATTTCATACCAAAAAAAATCGATATTTACACCAAAAACGCTTGATACAAGCGTTTTTTATTTTTCTTATCCCTGCAATGATATTTATTTATATATATTTTTAAAGTTCCTAGTATTATGGATGATTCGAACTACCTCTACTGCATCATTATTCGATAAATTATCCTGTAGTTAGATAATATTTTTTCTCAGATTTTTTCATCTTTCAGTTCCGGAACAATACGACCAGAATTAGAGAAAATAGCAGTAGTAATTGCATCCATAATTCTTTTTACAAACATCCTTGCGTACTCATCAGAGTCTTCAGCAATATAGGTACAAATGTTATCAAAATCTTTTACAGCAGATTCTGCCCATCTTAATTCAGCCATTTCCCTAACTTCTCCTTAACTACTTCATGAGAGACAAACTTTCCAGCATCCGGTTCTTTAATCCCTTTATCTATTTTCTTCCTAACATAAAGTTCCCGCATAATATCATCTAGGGTTACATTTTCCGGTAATTCCTTAATTAATTTAATTACTTCTTCTTTTGTGCTCATGTGAGATACCTCCTCTTTAAGGATTTGATGGATTATATAAATTATTATTTTATCATTCATTCTTTATAACGACTAATTAAATTTAACATTTGCACTCTTACACCCTTAATTTAACTTCTCCAAAATCAAATAATCTTTTGTTTTAGTTATTGTATTCTTTAGCGTAAGCAATCAACTCATTATAAATTCTCTTTGGGTAAAAATTAGAAAGACCACCCGTTTAACTCAATAAGGTGTGGTAATTATTTTCCAGTCTTAGGTTACTATAAAACTGAGGTGATTCGTATGCTACTTCAGAAAACGTTACATTTAGCAGTTCTGATTTTCTTCTTTTTTAATTTATCTACGGTATATGCTAAGGTTAATAATGATATTGAGATTATGGATATTGAAGAAAACAAGATAATTAAAAAAATACCAACAGACTCTAACATACAATTGGAGACCGAGAAAGTCATTAAAGATATCAATGGTTTCGTTAAAGCATTTAAGCCCATTCCAGACAAAGGTTATATGATTAAAATCCCATTAGATCCATCTTACCACTTAGAAAACAAATGGATTAATACAATTATAGATGAAGTAATCTTAATTATACCTGAAACGGAAAAACCCTTCTTACTTACCTTTGATGATGAAAATAACCCATATTTTTTTACTTTCCAAATAAAAATTGATAACTTATTAAAAACATTAGAATTTCCCATTTGAAAGACCATATTTTTGTTTACCCCCTCGTACTTTTACTTAATATCTAATGCCTCTGGAAAGCAATGTAAGTGTATCGGGCGTAGCATTTTCAGCCCTTCACCGATTTTGTCTTCATTTTGTGTTAGTTGATTTCCTCTTAAAGTAAAATAAGTACGATATAACGCAAGAGTTTCCTCATTCATCTGGGTTTGATGTGCAGCAATTGCTTTGAATTTCAAATCAAAGTAATCTGTAATATCGACAATCGCATTAGGGTTACCAGTAAAATAAAATCCTACCGCTTGAAGATTACATGGATTAGTTTTCGTTCCTTCTGGATACGACTTTAAAGAACAGCTGATTGCTGCTTGTGCACTTGCCTTTCCTGTTACGACATGATCATAATGCGCTTCATATGTAAGCCATGGATCTGGACAGAACACTGTATCATATTGTTCTGAACGAATAATCTCTGCTATTTCACCAGCCAAACTTGGAACATCATTTAGTGAACCATCTTTATGCCCCAACCAGTAGAATTTTTGTGCTCCTAACAGACGTCCAGCATCTTCTGCTTCTTGCTTGCGTACTTCTGCTAATTGGTCTGGTGTATAAGACGATCCAGCGTCACCTAAACGCCCATCCGTAACTGTTAAATAATGAATCTCACAACCTTCTTTTGCTAGTTTCGCAATGACTCCGCCCATTCCTATCTCATTATCATCAGGGTGTGGTTGAATACAAAGTACCTTTTGGCAATCCTTCAACTCTGGTTTTGCAAGTAATGCATTTACATCCATATTAAGCACCTCTTTGACTATATTTTTCTTCTAGCATAACTTGAATCTTCTGTTTATCTTCATAGGAAATTTTAAAGAAATATAACGGGATCATCGTTAATAAAAAGCAGATAGCTGGAATCAAGTACATCATGGCACTGAATCCGTTCTGTGTTGTTGTGGTAACTGCCTGCCCTTCTGTATATTGCATAAGAATCAAACCAATCCCAATTATTCCTCTTCCCATAGCACTACTTAGCTTAGTAAGAAATGTATTCGTAGAGAACACAAGCCCCTCCCCACGGAAACCAAGCTTCCATTCGGAATAATCAATTGCATCAATTAGCATGGATACGGTCACTACAGACGTTACTCCTGTGAAGAAGAAACTGATTCCTAAGAAGATAAGACCAAACAGAATATTTTCTCCTCCAACAAAAAATGGGATGGCACATGCAATTGCCCCAAATAAACAAGAAGCAAAGAATATTTTTTTCTTATCGTACATCTTAATAATCTTTGGTGTAATTGCCATTCCAAGAATCATTCCGACGATTAAACTAATCCCAACATTAGTGAGTTGACCAGAATCTCCCCACACATAAACAACGAAATACATTTGAACACTTTGACGAATCCCATTTACTAGATTCACGATTAAGAGCGCAATCATCAACATAATCAGTGGTTTATTTTTGGTGATGGTTTGTATATTTTTTCGAATAGGTACAACTTCTTCCTTCTTGGGGAAAATCCTTTCTCGTAATGTTAACCCTGTAATGATCATCATTATCGTAGCAACCACGGTAAGGATTATTGCTGTAGTAGTATAGGCAGTTGCTTCCCGTTCTCCACCAAAACTATTAATAATCATAATACTTCCAACCGTTACAATGGCTGTTCCTACTGTTCCACCAATTTTACCGAGAGTAACCATTTTATTCTTTTCGTTTTGATTTTTAGACACAACTGATGAAATAGCCCATATAGGAATATCACAAATGGTATAGGCCATTCCCCATAAAATATAGCAGGTTGCTGCTATAATGATGGTTGCAGTACTATCCAGGTCGAAATGGACATAACAAAGAATAGTAGTTACCGCTAATATTAACGGTCCAAAAATAAGATACGGTCTGAACTTCCCCCACCTAGTCCTTGTTTTATCAGCTACCATCCCCATCAATGGATCATTGACAGCATCCCACAAACTAGCGATGACGATTATTGCCGTAGCAACTGCAGCTGAAATGCCTAATAAATCCGTAAAGAAGAACATAATGTACATGGCCATGAAGTTATACAGCATATTTTGCCCTAATAGGCCACTTGTGTAAGAGAGCTTTTCTCTCACCCTAATCTTTTCGTCCATTGTCATACTCCTTTTTATTCAGTTGTAAAAACGGGAAATCAAGGTGAGACTATCTTGGTGAGGTTTCTTTTATACGACAAAACTTAAGTAAATAGTAGCAGTTTGATAGGATTTTGTAAATTACCAATTATAAGAATTTTATGTCTGGTAGTTGATGAGGTTATTTTAAAGATTAAGATTTAGAGTAATAATGTACAGTGAATTGCGCTGTATATTTCTGCACTTTTTGTATGCAAAAAAATAACCCAGTTCAATATGAACCGAGTTGTTCGCAAAGTTAAACCACTAGTTAGAATGAACTTCTATATGTGTTTCTCCTTTTTGTTTTAACAATCCTTACTACCATTGTTTTAATAACAAAAAGGTAGTACGAACCACTACTATTAACTTCCATATTTCTCCATGAAAACTGACTCCTGTTTTTATTTCAAAGGCATAAATGTTGAAGGTTTTAATGTTTCACTTTCGATGACAATCGCGATTAATCCTGTGTCTGTTTTGGTTTCATGCCATTCACCTTTTTCCCAAAAGATAGCATCTCCGGATTGAACCTTGATATATTCTTCTTCATTACCTCGAACAAATCCTTCCCCATTCACTATTAGCAGAAGTTGTGGTACTACTGCCTGATGAAACCCGATTATTCCGTTTTCCTCTAAGTACATACTTCCTATATGAGCGGGTTTCTCCGTTTGAATGATCCGAGACATTACAAAGTCTGAATTAAATTTTGTAATCTGCTTACCATGTTCCTTACTAAAATTAAATATTTTCATTATGTGTCTCCTCTTACTATGCTTTTTTATAATAAATAAGTGTGGCATTATCATTTAACTTCTTGCTAACTCCTGTTTGGTTATAGCCCATCTTTTCATATAAATAACAATTTCTCTCTTCCTCTTTTATGGTCGCTAATTCCCAGGTCATTGCCTGTGGGTACATTTTTTCCAATAAAATTAATGCCTCCTGAGCGATTCCTTTTCCTTGGTAAGATGGAATGAGAAACATTGGACTAATCCAAAATTTCGCATTTCCTTCCCACTTAACAGAAATAGCACCTACAAGTTCATTGTCAGCTAGAATCTTGTAAAAAGCTCGATTCAGACTATTAATTCTCATTAAAACCCGGTCAATCGTTTCATTTGCTGGATTTGTATCATAGTCTTTATACTTTTCCAGTAATGGCGTAAATGCTTTAACCTGCATATCAAAAATAGAATTTGCATCACGCATTGTTGCTTTTTCTAACTTAACCTCCATAACCTCACCTACTTTTTAATAACTCCTTTAATACTACCATAATTTTCTAAAATTTAATTCATTATATATATCATTCAATTACCTATCCAAAGAAAGCATAATTTGACCGGTTTTCGTTAATTAGTTCTGTTATTTTTAATTTAGATGAATTGGAAAGGAGAGAAGTTACATGTCACATTTTAGTGTGGATATTTTTCAATCAAGGAATAATGCTTATGAAATTGGCTTTGAGTTAGGATCATTTGTCAGGAAAAAGCCAGTCCTTTTTACTTTTCAGCAGTTTACCAAAGATAGGATTAACGTAAAAACGATGGAAGAGATATTTAATAATACTGCCCCTCACTTAGTGGATGTATTAAAAGGATTGTCGGATCGTTTATCAATTCCTTACGAACGTGCTTGTGCTTTGTTTAGTGGTTTTGATGTCCCTAAGCCAGATGCTATGGGATGTACATCTTATATGACGAGTGAATGCTACGTTAGAAACTATGATTTTTCACCAGATCTTTACGATGGGATTTTTTCATTAATTCAACCTGATAATGCTTATGCTACAGCTGGATACAATCTTCAACTGCTAGGTCTACATGATGGTGTAAATGAAAAGGGACTTGTTGCGGGGTTGCATTTTGTCAACAATGATCGGTACGAGGAAGGAATCTCGGCATGGATGAGTATTCGGATTTTATTAGACTGTTGTTCTACTGTCGAAGAAGCAGTTCAAATGCTAAAGCAAATCCCACATGCTACATGCTATAACTTCTCTTTAGCTGATTCATTAGGGAATAAGGCTGTTGTTGAAGCTTCTCCCGACTCTGTATCTGTTAGAGATAATAATGCAGAGTGTGAGTCATGCGTAAACCATTTTCAAACAGAATCGATGATACATTTTAACAGAAAAAATATAGATGGCTCACTTAGGAGAAAAAAATACCTGGATACCTTTTCGCATCATAACCTAAAAGACAGAGAGCTTTTTGATCACTTTAGAAACCCAGAATCTCCTTTGTTCTTTAAAAATTATAACGAGCTATTTGGTACGTTACACACCTTTTTCTATCGTTTTGAAGACTCCAGAATTTTAACAGCGATCGCAAACGGAGAAAATATCCTAGATTTTAATTTTAATGATTGGGTAAACGGCAAAGACCTAAGAATAAGCGAATTGGTTGGAGAAATAATGGAGTAAATTTAATTGCCCGTTAATATACTATGTGAATCTAATAGAAAGTTCTTCATTCTATTAGATTCACAACTATGGTATCTTTATAATTTCTTAAGTATCCTACAGCTTAATAGAATTTAAAATTTAGATTGTTTAAATCATCTACAATTAATGGAATTTCAGCCAGATCATTCACTAAAAAATCAGCCTTAATATTATCCCATTGATCATCTTTTTTCCAAACACTTTTCATCCCTACATTTTGAGCAGCCTTAACATCATTCTCTGGATGGTCACCAACAAATAGACTCTCAGACGGCGCAACATTGAGCTTCTCCAATGCTCTTAGGAATATCTCTGGTTGTGGCTTTTTCATCCCCTCCCACTCGGATATAAGAATCGTCTTAAAGTATGATTCAATACCTAAAGCCTTAATATTATTCATTTGGAACTGACCTTTACCATTCGTAATCATTCCAAGAGTAATATTACGCTTCATTAGACTTTCTAATGTACTTATGAGGTTTGGGAAAGGAACACAACTACCCTTAAAATGATCAATATAGTCTTGAAGTAATTGTTCCCACTTCAAGCCCGTAATGTCAAACTCATCCACTAATTGTTGATAGACTTTATCTTTCCAAACATAACCTCTGCTGTCGAGTTCTATAAATCTAGTTATGTATCTATCCTTTGGAATATGATTTAACCATGTATGTAGTCGTTGGTACTGCTTTTCAATAAAAATTTTTACCGATTCATCTCGGTTTAACAGTGTTCCATCTAAATCAAATACAACAGTTTTTATAATATCCATCCACTCCCAAATTAATAGTTTCTATCGAGAGAATTCATCATTAGAAAATAACCTGTCTTTAACATAATTAACCTGTTCTATCATGTGACCGATATTTCCTTCACCAGCATATAGAGACATATCAAAAAAGTTATTGTTTAAATCCGACCAATAAAGAATATTTTCATCACCTGAAACTGAAACATCCTGCTTTAATCTACCTACATATACTTCAACATAATAATCATGAAAGTTATATTTAAAATCCATTAAATGATGTAGTTTTATATCTTCTTTAGAGATATTGGTTTCTTCACGAAGCTCTCTATAAGCAGCCTCTATTCCCATTTCGCCATTTTCTATTTTTCCTCCAACTAAATTCCTCAATCCCTTATACGGGTTCTTTAACCTTTCACACATTAACAACTTGTCCATATCTTTGTTATATACCATTAACACATTATAACCTTGCATTATATCACTTCCTATTAGAATTAAACTGGCTTGTTTTTTTCTCCAATCATCTAAACAACATAATATATATTCAAAATATTTAACTATATTTTACCACAATATAATATCACTCCTTGGTTATATTATTTTGGAACATATTCGTCATATTAATTTACAATAAAACAGCACTTGCCTCCATACTAGAAGACAAGTGCTGCTTAGTTATTTCATCAAATCAGGTAAAAACGTGACGATATCTGGAAAAATAACGATTAACACTAAACATAGTACCATCATGAAGAGCATTGGGATCACTCCTCGGAATATTCGCTGTGCTGGTACATCTTTAGCAACACTACTAATGACGTACACGCTTAACCCCATAGGTGGCGTAATCAGCCCGATATTCATTACAAGAATCATGACAACACCAAACCACACTCCATCATACCCAAGCATCGTAATCAATGGATAAACAACAGGCAAGGTTAACACAAATATAGCGATTCCTTCTAAAAATAATCCCAACACCAAATAGACGAATAATATTAATGCAAGAATGACCACAGACGGTAGGGCAAGATTAGAGACAAATTCAGTGATTTTAACGGGTATCGTACTCAAGGCTAAAAATTTACTAAATATATCAGCCCCAATGATAATAAAAAAGATTGCTGCCGTTAATCGCGTTGTTTCACTAAGTGACTTTTTAAAATCATTCCAGCTAAGACGCCTTGTAATAATCGTCAATAGGAATGCACCGAATGCTCCGACCCCACCTGCTTCTGTTGGTGTAAAAAAGCCATAATAGAGCCCACCAATACTTAAAGCAAAGAGAAATACAAATGGCCATATACTCGTCAGGGATTTCAACTTTATAATCAGTGGTTTATTTTCCGTAACTGGTGCTAAAGATGGTTTACGCCAAACCATAACATAGATGAGAATCATAAATAAGACCATTTGCAAAATACCGGGAACCAACCCCGCAATTAATAATTTTCCAATTGGTTCCATCGTTAAAATTCCGTACAACACGAGAATTACACTTGGTGGAATGAGGATCCCCAATGTCCCACCTGCTGCTACACAGGCAGTTGATAAGGCATCGTCATAGCGGTATTTTTTCATTTCAGGTAAAGAGATTCTAGCCATTGTCGCTGTAGTAGCATTCACTGACCCTGATATGGCAGAAAACAATGCACTAGTGCCAATAGTAGTCATCGCAAGTCCACCTTTTATATGCCCAATCCACGCATCCACTGCAGCATATAAATCACGCCCGAATCCACTATAAGACAGGAACATCCCCATTAATATAAATAATGGAATCACACTCAACGAATAGGAGCTCGCTGTCGAAAATGGCGTTGTTCCTAGTTGTACGAGTGCTGAATCCCAATTTCTAATGAATGCAAGGCCCACCGTCCCTACGATGATTAAGGAAATAGCAACCGGAACACGAATGACAAATAACAACAACAACACAAAGATTCCAATTACTCCTATGATCTCTGGACTCATGTTTTATCCACCACCTGTCGTAATTGGATCATTGCTTTATAGAAGGCTGTGACCATAAAGAGTAGTAATGTGACAGAAATTAAAAAGAGAAAAGGATATACAGGCAGTCCTAAATCCGTAGTTGCTGAATTCCTTTCCATCATTCGCAAGCCATTTTCAAAAATATGCCTTGCCATGAAAAAGAGAACAATCGCAATGACAATTTCAATCAACCCATTCAGTATGTGCCTCATTTTAATAGATAGTCGGTCCATTAGAAAATCAATCGTAATATGATCGTCCTTTTGATGTGTAATTGCCAAAGCAAAAAATACTAGCAACGCCGAACCAAGCTCCGTCATTTCATAAGTCCCTTTTAATGGGCTATTAAAAAAGTTCCTACCGACCACGTCAATGGTGATAATCATCATGATGAATACTAAAAATAAATTAGCAAGGAGCTGCTGGAATTCGATAATTTTATGAAGGAACAGTTCTGATTTTTTGAGTACTTTTAGCATGACGATTTTCACTCCTACTATTTTCCACTTAGCTCAACTGCTCTATCATACACTTCCTGTCCAGGTAATCCTTGTTCATTAACACTATTAATCCAGTTTTCAATTGTTGGATTAATAAATTCACTCCATTCAGCTAATTCACTTTCCGATAGTTCGTAAATCTCTACCCCTTTTTCTTTTGCCTGTTCGACTGCATCAGCTCCGAACTGATCAAACACTTCCCCAGTACGCTGTGCCATCTTCTCTCCCGTTAATTCTCGAATTGCCTCTTGGTCCTCTTCTGCTAAACTATCAAAAGCTTCCTCATTCATTACTACAAACATCGTAGTAGAATAGAAGTTACCAACTGTTGCATAGTTAATGACCTCATCCAATCCCCACGTTGTCACGGCCTCCCACGGTGCAATGGTTCCATCAACAACCCCACGCTCTAATGCTTCAAAGTTTTCATTCATCGGCATCGAAACTGGTGTCGCCCCAAGAGCTTCCAACCATTCACTCGTTTCTGGAGATGGCGAACGAATTTTCATCCCTTTCAAATCTTCAATACTAGTAACTGGCTTATCCACCGTGTACAGCTGACCCGGGTCGGTCGTGTACAACCATAGTGGCACCGTCCCAGCATACTCATCATCAAATTCATCAAACTCGTTTAATAGCTTCCATAAGTTAGTGGAACCATTCACTGCATTGTCTGCCATAAATGGTAGTTCCATCACAGACGTTAAAGGAAATTCTCCAGGTGTATACCCATGCACACTCAAGGCAAAATCCACCGAACCAGTTGCAGCAGCATCAAAGTGTTCATCTGGCGCAGCAAGTGACGCCCCAGGGTATGAAGTGATTTTCACTCTACCATCTGTCGCATCTTCTAAATCAGCAGCAAATGTCTGAATCTCCTCCTCCATAAAATGCGTTGGAGGGAAGAAATGAGAAAAATCTAGTTCATGCACCTCACCATCTGCATTTTCCGAATCCCCATCTCCACAAGCAGCAAGTAACCCTAATCCTAATACAATTAAAAACAGCACCCAATATTTAGACCTCAAACGAATCACTCCCCTATTAAAATCTACACTATGAAATATATGTAAATAGAAGAGATTTCAGAACGAGCTATAATGGGAGCGAATAATTGCCATTTGGGAGATGGAATGGGTGTGGGTGGAGCGAGTTGGTCTAAGGGGCGAGCATTTTTCACATTGAGTGGAGCGTACTCACCACGAGGGCGAGCATTATTACACTTGAGTGGAGCGTACTCACCTCAGGGGCGAGCATTTTTACACTTGAGTGGAGCCTACTCACCTCGAGGGCGAGCATTTTTCATATTGAGTGGAGCGTACTCACCTCTGGGGCGAGCGTATTTTGCCTTGAGTGGAGCGTACTCACCTCTGGGGCGAGCATTTTTACACTTGAGTGGAGCGTACTCACCTTGGGGGCGATCATTTTTACACTTGAGTGGAGCGTACTCACCTCAGGGGCGAGCGTATTATCTTCACAAAAGCACCCCTATTAAATTTCTGGTAAAATTAACCGTAAGGAGGGGTAAATTTGCTTTTTAATAAACAATTTACTTATGGAGATATGCCAAAAAACTATACTACGATCAATACCCGTGTAGCAGTACGAGCTGTTATTTTATACAAAAACAAAATTTTATTAATCCAGTCAAACAAAGGGGATTTTAAATTTCCAGGTGGTGGCGTTGAAGAAAATGAATCACACACACAGGCTCTAGTACGTGAAATAGCTGAAGAGACTGGCTACATCCATTGCGAAGTTAAAAATAAAATTGGTTTTGTCCTTGAGCAACAAGCGGACAAGTTTACAGATGACACCATCTACCAACAACATTCCCACTACTATCTATGTGAGTTAGTAGATGACAAAAGAATAGAACAAAATCTTGATGAATATGAAATCGAACAAGAATTTTTACCGAAATGGCTAACAATCGACGAAGCAATAAAAGAAAATGAGAAAGCATCTTTAAAGGATGATCGTAACGGTTGGATTACTAGAGAAACTTATGTTTTAAATGAATTAAAAATTCAAAGCACAAGGACATTAAGGTAAACTTTTACCTATACAAAACAATACTTATTTTTTAGGAAACATGCAGTAAAGTATAGGACAAGTCACCACTCCATTGTCTATAGTAACCCCATGGCTCACCCCCATGAGGTCATCTACTTTCCTTTGTTTGCCTTAATAAGTTTTCTTCTGTCAGCTGCTAGGGGAGGTTGTTCTAACCATCCTTTATCAATCATAAGGTTCGCACCATCCTCAACATATCTAGCTAATTCGGTTGTGAGGTATACATACTTTAATGCGAGGTCCCTTCTGCCACTAACACTCAATGCAGCACCATAGAACGCAATAGCTATTTGTGTTGATAATTGAACTTGGTACATCATTAATTTATCAGAAAAAGGTGCTTCGGTAGAGTCTGTCACATTCGCTTGCCAGGAAATAGGAACGTTTAATTTCTCCTCATGAAAAATATCCTCAAATTCCCTAATATGTTTTGACGAGATTTTCATCCCTCGATTAATATACTTTCGTAAACGTTCTGACTTTGATACTTGGCTAAATCCAAGCTTTAAAACTACGTGCATGTGCATTTTGTTTAAGTTGAATGTAATATCACTAATCTCCTGACCTGTTAGTGGTCGCCTTTCACCAAACCACCCTGTTAAAAAACTTTGGTGCGTAACAAAATCGATACTGTCAGGTGGAGTCAATACGGGTGGACGTGAAAACAGCCCCTTTATTAGCATCGTTTCTATTGTTTTATCATATAAATTCATCGCTTCTGTATTGCAATCCTTAAAGTATTTTCGCACATCACCTCGAATAGATGTACTAACCGATACCCCATAACTTGTTAGACCTTGTAGTGCCATAATATATAGGTAGAAAAGATAGAAAGGATCTTGAAACAGTCGAGGTGCCTTAACGTTTACATCTTCCTCTGTAAACCCTTTTGGAATTGGGTATTTTTCCTTCTTGAGAAATCCTTTAATTTTCTTCATATGTTTTTCTGATAAATACAAAGAATCCTGATAAAGAATTAATATATCTTTATCCTCAATGTGCTCGATTGCATAACGAAAAAAGCAAACCGACATCGAATCAAAAATGTATTGGGTCCATAAACTGGAGATTTCTGGCGCAGTAAGTGGTAAAGTTTCTTTAGTGTCCATAAGCGCCTCCTTGATTATTTTTACAATATATAACTATTCTTTGATATTTAACAAAAAAAATACCAGTCCCACTTAATTAGGACTGGTACCAACCAACTTATTCTTTTCCATTACCTTTTCCATTATTTCTTGCGTTCTTTGCCTTTTCTTTTGCCTTCTCTTTATTTTCCTGTGATTTTCTTTTCGATTCTTCTTGTTTTTCGCGGGCTTTTTCCTTCCCTTTATTCCCCTTTTCCTTTGCTTCTTGTGATTTTCCTTTCCCATTGTTTTGATTTACATCATTTTTATCTTTTCCTCTGTTCTTCATCTCTTCTGATTTGTTTCTTCCTTTGTATCCAGGTTCTTCATCCTGTCCTTTTTTGTTAGAATTAACAGAGTTCCCTTTATTGTTATTACTTCCTTTTTCCTGTTGATTACCGTTTTTCAGACCCTCTTCTTTTGATTCTTTCTCTTTTTCATCACCATTAACTTCTATCTCAGTAACTTCCTCATCCTCAGTTACTTTATTCTCCGATTGTTTTATATCTTTCATCAAAGTAGCAATTGATTTACCTCTAACAGCGCTCGCATTAACTTTTTTTCCATGATTTTCTAACTCTTTATACATTTTATATTTATTAACTGACAGCTCTATCTTCCGTGCTTCCTGAAGCTCTTCTTCATCTGACTGTTGCACAGTAACATCAGAATTTATTTTATTCTGTGCTAACGTCTGTTTAATCGTCTGTTTAAAAGCTGCCCCATCTAAAACTACTTTGTTGTTTAAAGAAATAGCTGACAACGCAATGACATTTTCATTTTCAACGGAAAAATATTCCGATTGAACGGCCAGATGAATAATTTCTTTCAGCACTTCATTGAGATTTCCATCCACTGTTAAATCCTCGATGAGACTCTCTCCCTCAATATTCAATGCTTTCACATGAGTTACTTCCATTTCTTCATCTGCAAAAATTTCTATAGATGGATTAATGTCAACTGCTAGGAGGTACGCATCTTTAGTACTTGGATTGGAGAAAAGAAGATAACTGACCATTGCAATAAAAAAGATTGCTGCAACGGAAACATTCCTAATGGTACTATTCTTAAAAACACGAGACTTCTTCTCATATGTGTAAGAAGATCCAATTAAAGGTAGGTCACCCTTTTTACAGGGAATATTCTTAAATTGCCCCTCCTTCGTTAGTAACACAATTTCTTTTTTCGTAACTTTTACGACTGTACCATGTATGATCTGTTTCTTCATTTTTCTCCCCCCTCTAGAGGTGTTAATTGAATATACTCCGATAGATTTTCCCATTCTGGATTTAACTTCATTAAGATAATCGTTACAATGTATTTACGA
This sequence comes from Ornithinibacillus halophilus, assembly GCF_900129485.1. Lineage (GTDB taxonomy): Bacteria > Bacillota > Bacilli > Bacillales > Amphibacillaceae > Ornithinibacillus > Ornithinibacillus halophilus. The sequence goes on along the minus strand of NZ_FQVW01000047.1, from coordinate 6,302 downwards.
TATCGCTCAATATTCTTTCGTTTATATGCTGTTTTTTTAATGAAAGCTGTCACTGGGAGCTTCTTTTTTTCTTTAAAACGACTTACTAGTTCAGGATAATTCAAAAAGTCATCTGCTAATGTATGAATCCATTCTCTCGTGTCACGATGTTTTGGTGAGTACTTCTCTAATTCCTCAAATTTAACTTTATAATCTTCGAGAGCCTGACTTAATTCCAGAATTTCTTCGATTAAGTCACTTTTTGTTACCTCTTCTTGATAGGTGTCCATTGCTTTTTCAGCATCATACAAATTCAAAAGATCCTCTTCGGTATTTACTGTAATTTCCAGGGGAATATTTCTTTTTTTATTCTCACGGCGAAAGTAGTCAATTAAATCACGTTTTATCAACAGATAGACATAGGTTGGAAAAGATGCTTCAGCATTACAATCATACGTATTAATAGCACGATTAAAGGCGAGGAGCCCAATACTGGACTCATCATCACTCCAGCTGATGTACCTTTTGCATACTTTACCAACGACACTGATAATATAGGGCTTATAATGACGGATGAGTTTTTCTCTATACAGCTCGTCACCATGAGCTGCTTTAGAAACATATTTTTCTATGTCTATTTCTCGCATTATGTTTCCCCCGTTCAAGATCTATCTATAACTAATCATACGATGTTGGAAATTGGGGGTAAAGACTTTAGGTTTAATTGAGGTGTTTATTGAGGAATGAAGAGATAGGAGTCCTTTCTCTAGTACTCCTACCTCATTGTCTTTACCTATTACCGTTATTGTTTCCTTTTCCGGGATTGCCTTTATTCCCTTTATCATTTCCTTTGCCAGGGTTGTTGGAATTCCCTTTTCCGTTATGTTTTTCTTTTTTAGCTTTCTTTTCTGCTTTCTTTTCTGCTTTCTTCATGGCTTTTTCTGACTTTTTTTCAGCTTTATTTCTAGCTTTTTCTGCTTTTTTCTCTGCTTTTTTCATTGCTTCTTCTACTTTTGCTTCAGCCTTTTCTTTAGCTTTCTCAGCTTTTTTGCTTCCTTTTGTCACTACCATTTCATCTTCTTGATTACTTGATTCTTCTTCAGCAAGTTCCTTCGTTTCTTCTGATGAAGATTCATCTTGTTCTTCTGTACTGTCTTCTGTAGTCTCACTATCCAAAACAAACTCCTCAGAATTCTCTTCCTCTTCCATTACTTCTTCTGAGTCTGTTTTTAAATATTTTTTGTTTAGTTTTCCAGGATGGATATTTAATTCTTTAGCTAACTTTCCATACCCCATACCACTATTACGCATGTCAATGACTTCTTCAACACTCAAATCACTTTCTTGAGCAAGAACAAGGATTTTAACGATTTCACCGTATCCAAACCCCTGTTCACGCATGGAAGTAACTATGTCAGCTTCAATTCCTTCTACTACATTAGGTCTAGAAACAAGAACTACTTCCTGATTCTTCTCTTCCACTTCACCAGTTTTATCATCCTCTAGTTCTTCCGTAACTTCTTCTGATCCAGCTGTTGTCTCTTCAATTTTTGTAGCAATCTCTTCTTTCACATCATCTTCTATTTCTTCTGATACAATAACCTCAGCCACATTATCCTGTACTTTTTCTAACACAGAAATATATTCATCTATCAATTGAGTTAAATATTTTTCTTTCGTTGTATCGTCTTTAATCATATTTTTTGCTTCTGATAAACGTTCATTTGCAATCTTAATTAATAACATAGATTTTTTTTCAGGGTTACTTGTGAAAAACAATTGGATATTTTCACCTAGTTTATCGAATATGTAGTAAAACTTATCCGGTGTTACCCCAGCATTAACTTCCGTTTCCTCATTGGATTCTACTAAATCCACTTTATCTACGTCTTCCTCTAAATTCATCGTTTCTGTTTCAGCATATACAGTATTACCGAATAGTAATGCCCCTGATAAAACAGTCGCTGTAATAAATCCTTTAACATTCTTCACCATTAAAAATCTCTCCTTCGTAAAATAGCAATCTACTATTATTACGAAGCTTATCCAAAAAATTGGGGGGGAAAATAAAAAAACTTTGGGATGCGAGAACCAAAACTCTGTCCAATCGCATCTCAAAGCTTTCCTGGGAACTAACTGTCCCCATGTCCTACACTATTCTTCCGCTGCCATTGCCTCAGCTTTAGTTTGATGAACTGTACCAAACGGATGCTCAGGTGGTGCGTAAATCGTGTATAGTTTCAAAGGCACATTCCCTGTATTAGTCAGGTTATGCCACTTCCCAGCAGGTACCATAATCGCATAATCATCAGAAACGGCCTGCTCATATGTTAAATTCCCTTCACTATCTCCCATTTGAACAATACCTTGCCCTTGCTCAATGCGAAGGAACTGATCCACATCAGGGTGAACCTCTAAACCAATATCTTCTCCAACACCAATACTCATCAGCGTCACTTGCAAGTTCTCACCTGTCCAAAGCGCTGTGCGGAATGTCTGATTCTGTTTCGTTGCGTCTTCAATATTTATTACAAATGGATTCCTTCCATAATCCTTAAATTGACCTTGCCCTGTGCCCATTTCAGCTGCATGACGATACCCATATGGATTAGGCCAATACACAGACTGCTGTGGTACATAATGATAGTTTGGTACTTGATTATGGTACGGATAGTAATTTGAGTAATAATACAACTTTCTCATCCCCTTTTCACATTTATCATTATCCTATGCGTGATAAATGTTCTAGGTGATGAGACTATTTTGTTTTTCTTTCATACCAATACTGTGCCCCATATAAAATAAAGGCTTTATGATACAGGTAAATAAAAAATTGAATTGGACTTAAACGATGTAAGCCAATAATTCGTATTTTCTCTAAGACTCTAATAATAAAGAAAGCAAATATCCCATCGGCTATGGCATTCAGTAATAGAAATTTCTTGAAGTTCCCATACGAATACTTTAACAACCACATCGACAATGGCATATATGGCCCAATACTAAATGGCAGCTCATTCGTTAAATATGATTTTCGCTTATCGTAAAAAATCCACCAATTCAGCTTCTGACCTATTTTATGACTGATTAGTTCAAAGATAAAGATAACGAAACTTGCTAAAGAAAATCGCTTGATATTTCGCTTGCCCAGAAGTAATACTGATAACCAAGGAATAACGATAAGTATGATATTAAAAAAGAAATGTCTTTTAGATACTTTAGCCATGTAGATGGATCCTCTTTTCTAAATCAGGTTTCTTTTTCTTAAAGTATCCAAATACATTATGAATATTCCGTTGGCGTTTTACTTAAACATACAATGTATTCCAGTTTGAAGTCTCATATAGCGCAACATCGTCCTTGCAAGTCGACCTTCTGTTGTATAGCGATTCTGTAATTGCATTAGTTGATTCATAAACATTCTGTCACAATAGCAGCGATCTCGATGGTATTTATAACAAAGGTCATGATCCCTACACGCAGCATCTACTGCATTTAAGGGCATCCCAGGACCACTACAACCAGGCCCACACCAATTATAACCAGGAAAAACGCAAAAACCCTTTTGCCTATCATAAAAATGATTCAACCTTTACACCTCACTAAAATAGATTTCTATACTAATCTATTCCTTTTTTCAGTGCTAGGTATGGTCATTTATACGATAGTGATTCATCTAAATTATTTATAATCCCCAATCCATTTCTAAGATTTCCTTTAATTGTATGAGTTTTTCTTTTCCAACCTTATTTGCTATCTCTTTTTCTAATATCGCTTTTAATGCTTCATTCTTTTCATAGCATTCTTTTCCTAAAGTTGTTAACTCGATTGATTTTTGTTTCTTATTATTTTCCAATTGCTTAATTTCAACTAATCCCTTTTCATCTAATCGCTTAATAAATTTATGAGTAGCCTGTCTCGTAATATCAACATGCTTCGTTACATATGATATCGTTGTTTTTTGCTTTTCATAGACCTTGGATAGAATAACCCACTCGGAATTAGAAAGATAGATATCACTGTTCTCATTCCATAAATTTTCTGTATGTTTTCTTAATAGAAGATGTCGTTCACTAATTAAGTCAACTATATCTAAATACTCTGTATCTGTCTTCAACATATTTCCCCCATTCAATTAACTGTTTTCTAATATACAAAGAAGGGCTTCATTTTGTCAACTAATTTGACAAAAATGTAATTAAGGCTTACAATAGATATAGTCAACTTAGTTGACAATACCTTTTAAGGGAGACAGAACCATGCTAAACGTTGGAGATTTGATTATCTATCCTGGTCATGGCATATGTAAAGTAGATTCAATTAGTGACAAAACATATGCAAAAAGGACAAGAAAATATTATGTATTACATCCAATAGAAAATGGCAGGGATTTAACAATTAACGCTCCAGTAGAGAACAAAACTACCGAAATGTTGAAACTAATCAATAAAGAAGAAGCAATAACTCTTCTTGAAGTATTTAAAGGAAATGGTATTGATTGGATTGAGAAGCCACAATCCCGCAACAATACATTCTCGGATATTTTAAAATCAGGAAATCGAGTAGAAATAGCTAAAGTAGCCACAACTCTTATGAGGAAGCAATATGAAATAGAAAAGGATGGAAAGAAATTTTACGAAAATGATAGAAAGATATTAACAAACATCCATTCTATTTTGTTTAAAGAATTGTCATTAGCTTTAGATCTGACAACGGATGAAATATACGAAAAAGTATCAAACATGATTAGTAAAAGCGCGTAAGATTTCGCAAGGGGAGATATATGGTGTGGGGATAGAACAACAAGTAAAAAACACCACACATATCAATGTTGGTGATCAAGTACAAATAAAAAAGATCGATAACGAAACACGAGATTACGAAGACTATTATTATCTAAAGAAATACGAAAATAAGCTAGGAACCATTACCGAATGTATAAAATGCATCTCTGGAGAATATGCATACCGCGTTGAATTTGAAAAAGAACAATGGGGTTATTTTTATAGCTACGATTTTGTTGAATAGATAAAAAAACACTCAATAACTAGAGTGTTTTTTATTTCATCAGAATATGGGATTTTTTCATTGTTCTATTATTAACTCCAAAGTTTTACCTACCGAGACAATATCCACTCAACAGCTTTGAGTAAATTATCGGCTACATAATCTGGAGAAATACCTGCCCATTTTCCGTAATACTCATTATCTATGTATTTATTAAATGCTTCTTCACCAGCACCAGTTTTCACTAATACCTTTATACAACCTACTTCATTAGCTGCCATCATATCTGTCCACCTGTCACCGATGACAAAGCATTTGGTCAGGTTGAGATTATTTTCATTTGCTGCTTGGATTAACATTCCAGGTGATGGTTTGCGACAGGAACACCCATCATCATGTTGATGTGGACAAAGATACACTTGATCAAATCCAAACTCTTTCAACTCATTTTCATATTCTTCTATTTGAACTTCCCCTTTTGATATCCCAGGTTGATTCGTAAAGGAGATTATAAGGAATCCTTTCTCTTTCAATTTTTGAATAGATTTCTCTACATGAGGATATAATTGAAATTCGCCAGGATACACTACATGATCAGTTCCACCAATTGTTCCATCACGATCAATAAAAACAGCTTGTAACAAATCTCTCCCTCCTTTTATTGCAGATACTCTACTTTTATTTCTTTATATAATAAAAAAGATTACAACTAAAGTTTCCTAGTTGTAATCTTCTACGATGGAGCCTAGCGGGATCGAACCGCTGACCTCCTGCGTGCAAGGCAGGCGCTCTCCCAGCTGAGCTAAGGCCCCTTTATTATGAAAAATGGCTGGGCTACCAGGATTCGAACCTGGGAATCACGGGACCAAAACCCGTTGCCTTACCGCTTGGCTATAGCCCAACAATATGGCGGTCCGGACGGGACTCGAACCCGCGACCTCCTGCGTGACAGGCAGGCATTCTAACCAACTGAACTACCGGACCTAACATATATTATATGGTTAAAAAGATGACCCGTACGGGATTCGAACCCGTGTTACCGCCGTGAAAGGGCGGTGTCTTAACCGCTTGACCAACGGGCCGTAATATTAAATGGCGGAGAAGGAGGGATTTGAACCCTCGCGCCGCTTACACGACCTACACCCTTAGCAGGGGCGCCTCTTCAGCCACTTGAGTACTTCTCCTAATGGCTCCACAGGTAGGATTCGAACCTACGACCGATCGGTTAACAGCCGATTGCTCTACCACTGAGCTACTGTGGAATAATTAAAATAAAGATTATAACTTTAAAAAGAAATTAAATCATAAATTGCTCG
>NZ_FQVW01000088.1 GCF_900129485.1 Ornithinibacillus halophilus | reverse complement strand
GGAGTCGATGTTGACTTATCGTACGGAGGCGAAGGAAGTCTCGCTAGTCGCAGGCGCTCGGAGCTAGACATCTCTGAAATTTTATACATTCTTATCTTTAGATAAAGACTGCAATAATCGTCATAATAAACAACCCTGCCATTACTGGAATGAAATTCTTTCGCACTAAATCCATTACTGATACTCCACATAAGCCTGCAATGGCAATTAATGACGACCATGCTACAAGTGTACCTCCACCAGTCCATATCGCTCCCATCTGTCCAATAGCTGCTAATGTCGCTGAATCAATTGAGGCTGTTTCCAGTGATGCAGCTAATGCTCCTGTAAGTGGTAATCCTGAAAATCCTGAACCATCTAAACCAGAAATAATTCCAATTATCAACACACTAACTGCTGCTAATAATGCACTTTGTGGTAGAAAACTTTGGGTGGCTTCTACTAGACCAAATAACAACGACGGCCCTTCATCCACACCAAGAATCGTCCCCGAAAAATCTGCACTACCTAAGAAAAAGAAACCTGCAATAGGAATAACTGGTCCCATAGCTTTAAATGCAAAAACAAATCCATCTGTAATATGGTTAGTTATATAATCTAATGCTTGATGTTTTCCAAAGGCAATCGTTGATAAAAGCAATAAAATTACAGCAACTCCACCGACAAAGGCAGCACCATCCCCACCAGCTAATCCGTCACTACCGGAATATAATTTGTTGTACATCATGTATACAACTACTGCTAATAATGACAACGGAACTACAATGGCAAAGATTTTACTCCATGTAGTAAGATTTGTTGTCTTTGGTTCGTTGGTAGATCGTTCTTCTGATTGTAATGCTTGTAAATCTTTTTCATTACGAACATCACCAGGTTTTCGAATCGATTTTCTATGCAGGAAGTAAGCAATTAGAATTGCAACTCCACCTGCAATTAACGATAAGATAATTGCTCTATCAGCAATAATTGATGCATCTACTCCAGCAGCTGCACCAGAAAGACTGGGTGCGACTTGTACGATATAATCAGACGAGAGTGCCATTCCTTGCCCAGCAATGGCTATTGCTACTGCTGCTGTTATTGCAGGCAATCCAGCTCGTACTGCGGCAGGAACAAGTAGAGCACATATTAATGGAACAGCTGGTGTTGGCCAGAAAAAGAGAGAAATGACATACGTTACTCCAATTAATACAAAAAATGAAACATGACCATTAACCATCATTTTTTGTATCGGTTGAATCATCCGAACATCAGCACCTAAATCTTTAAGCGAGTTTAATAATGCCAACATAAACGTAATGATTAAAAAAATACTAAACAGTTCTTGAGCTGCAACTAAGTTGGCGTTAAATATGGCAGTAAACCCGTCTATCAAATTCCCTTTATAAACCCAAGCAATCACAAATGTACCAAGCAATGTTGGTAAGACGACCCCTTTACGAAAAATCATTGTTCCGATAATAATAAGAGTAAACAATCCATATAACCAATGTGATATCGTCAGTTCCACGTGGATCTTCCTTTCCTCTTTACTGTGCTATAGCCTATGCGCATTTTTAGACAACGGTGAAAGTAAAGTTAAAAAAAGGAAAAATAAGACTATCACTTTAAAAGCACAAAAAAACTCCTCCGTTTCAGATTTATCTAAAACGAAGGAGTTTCTATTATTCGATATCTTCACGAACTAACTTAATCACTTCTGTTTCTCCATCCCACGTCACTTGTACTTGCATGGGTTCTTCAGGATAATCAATAACGTCATCTACTTGGTTTCCAAAGGTAAAGATTTCGCGTCCAGGACCTTCTTCTTCATCAAACGTCATCGTTGATGTAGTTGAACCAACTTCTATTTGGATCTTTTTCAAAGAGTCTAATTCAGTTAATTCTCCCTTGTATCTAATTTGACCAGCGTCTTCATACCAATATTGTCTTTGCATCTTATACTCATCGTCCTCATACCATACAACCTCTCCCTCTAGGTAATACTCCCCTTCCCAATGCTCACTTTCTCCTACAAATTTATAATCATATTTTGTATAGTCATCTTCTTTATCATCAGCTTCTTCTTTCTTTTCTTGACCCATTACTAGGTTTGCTGCAGCTAGGAAGATAAGGATTCCAAGAACAACCAATAAGAATTTATTCTTTTTCATTATATCCTCCTTCATCCGAGATTGGAGCAATATGAAGCATCTCCGTTTCATTTAAATACATACGAGCGATTTCTTTATCCTTTATTGTTAAAACTACATCTACTTCCCCTGCTTCCTCAAGTAACCGTTTCCTTTGAGACTCAGCTAGAAATGGGGAAGAATTTTCATACTCTCTATCCGATTCAATTTCAAAAGATAGGCTATATACTCCACCTCGAATACTTGGAATTACCGGTAAGCCATCATAAAATACTGGTCTTTCAAAAAGGTTATAACCTAGCACTTCATCCATAACCTCTATCAAAGATTTCCTTGGCTCCAAGTGAACTTTCACACCATTTTTATAAGAATTAGTTTCAGGACTAAAATCTTTTATACTACCAATGGTTTCACCCCAATTGTTTCTAATTCCAAGGTGATACTCCAATACGGCCGGTTGAGCATTCTCTGACATACCTCGGACATTGTTCTCTATTATCAAATTATGACTCGTAGAACTAAATAAATAATTATTACCGAAGTCCTGTTTCACTATTCCAATAGAACCATACTCTAGTAGGACCACTTCTTCATCTTCGCTTGACAACAGGAACCCATCGTCTGCATTGTTAAAGGAAAAGGTTCCACTTTGAATTAATAACAATGAAAGAAGTAAAAGACAAGCAACACTCCCAGCATAAATTATTAGATTGGAAGTATTCCATCTTTTTTTACCAGATTGGATTTCACTTAAAATTAATTTTTTATCTGTTCTAGAGGGAATTCCATCCATTGATGAACGCAATTTTTTAAGCTTTTTGTCTAATTGTTTATCATCCATGGTTAATTCCTCCTTTTACAAGACTGTTATTGATTTTGTCAGCCAGTTGATTTCGTCCCCGTAAGACTCTGACCTTCACTGTGGATTCCTTGGCACCGATCACTTTAGAAATTTCTTGGTACGTTAAATCCTGAAAATAATGAAGAACAATTGGAATACGATACTTGTCTTTCAATTCTTGAATACATTGATATAAATAGCGATCCTCTTCGTCGCGCAGTAACTGCATTTCTATGGGTTCCACGACAGAAGCGTCTATATTTTGTTGACGTTTTAATAACTCTGTTTTGGATTTAATACTTGATTGTTTTCTACCATAGTCTCTTGCGACATTTAAGGTAATCTTATATAACCAAGTACTAAATGACGATTCCCCATCAAATTGATGCAAAAACCGATAGATTCTCAAAAATACTTCTTGAGAGACATCTGGCACATCATCATAAGAAACCCCAATTTGAAATGCAAAACGTTCAACTGTCCCACTAAATTGATCAATTAGTTGGCCATAAGCATCTATATCCCCTGCTTTTGCAGAATCAATTAAATGGTGCACATCATATTCCTCCTCTGTACTAGTGAAACGAAAGGTATTATAAAAAGGTTACAAGATTTTTAGATTTTATTGTGGGGATTTTCGTGTGGAGTCGAGAGAAGGTGGAGGTTCCTTGTCCCAGTCCCATAGTCATTTGGACATTTATTCCGTTAATCATTGAAATAAAGGTGTTTTAAGCTTTTTTCGGACAACTATTCCGTTATTCATCCTAAATACACCATTTTTAACACAAACCTTTTTAAATAGAGGAACGTATGTCCGATAATTTTAAATATAGCACTATATATAAAAATAAAGGAATAAATATCCAGTTAAGAGCCTTATTTCTGTCCTAGCCTTCTTTTTTATCACATTCAAAGCATAAAAGTTTTCCATCCTCATGAACTCCGTTTAAGAAACCATTTTCACAATAGATATCTTTCTCACATTCCTGACAAGTTCCGATCAACTCACGCATAATGAATCACCTCTACTATCAGTATAGAATATTATGTATATTTTATAAAATAAATATTTTGTTAGGGCCTTGGGAGAAGGGATTGGGTTTTTACAACAGTCCAACAAACAAAAAAATAGCTCTAATTAAAGAGCTATTCCGAAGTGTGAGCGGTTAAATTATTAGCTAGCTGTTTGTAATAAAGTTCTAGGTTGCTTAATAAATAAGAAAAATACAACTACAGTACTTAAGACAAATGCTGGTAACATGTAAGACCCATTATATAGTAATGAATATAACCAAACTGGTTGGTCTTCTGGTGCATAATGACCAAAGAACACAATTCCTGCATAGAAATGTGCCAAGAATCGTAAGAAGGTACCTAATAATACACCTAGCATAATATAAATAAATCGTTTAGCGAGTTTTCCATCCTTTAACGCTTGTTGAACTGGTTTTGCAAAAATTCCAGCTAAACCTAATGCTGTAAATGCAAATCCATACTCAATGAACCCTTGTAATGGATGGACCACTACTGGTTCAATGACTAACTGCAAAAGTCCCCATAGAAGACCAGCAGTCAAACCACCTTTCAATCCCCAGCGAAATGCGACGATAAAGATCGGGATCATCGCAAATGACACTGACCCTCCATTCGGCCATACTTTAAATGCTAAAAATGGAATGATATCCAGTAATAAAGCTAATGCTGTGAAGATTGCCACCTCGACTAGAAATAAAGTCCGTTTTGAACTCATACAACTTCCTCCCCTTCATGTAATCTAAAAATCTCACAATAGAAGATTTTTAAACAACACAAAAAAAGCAATGCCAAGGGGAAGCTTCCTGATGGGAATCCCGCTCACAACATTACTTATCCATCAAAAAAGCCACCATCCCTACGCTAGTACTAACTAACAGGTTCAAAGGGTCTGAACAATCATGTTCACTCTCAGCCATTTGGCTCCCCCTGTAGGCTTCATAATTCACTTTTTTTGCTACATGTATTGTAACGTACTTTCTGTAAATTGACAACTTAAAAAAAATGAATGTAGCTTGGTCAGCTCACACGAAGAGGTATGACTTAGGTGCTCGAAAAAGTTGGCGATATGTTAGACACCTCTACATTACGCATTTTCTTACGTTATAAAAAGAAATTAGACTTCACTAATTATAATAGTTCTATAGTCGAACAACTCTTGTGAATACGTTATACACTAGGCTTAGATATTTGTTGACACTTAGAGTTTATAGTAGATCAAAATGTAAGCCTTGTTAAACTCTAATGCTAGCAATTGACAGTTACTCCCAAACTAGCGGAGGAAATACACGTAGACTCCTCGGAAATAAAGAACAATTTCCTTCGTGCGATGATAATGCTGCCGTAGCATTACTTGTCCTGCGGGAGGAAAGGCATAGGTGAGACCCCGTGATGCGCTTGCGTCTACAAGGAATGCTACGCAGTGGGCTTCCTCAGCGCAAGGGTGCTAGGAAGCCTAACCAAGTAGTTCCCTGGCTCACCAGCCGCCCGCGGAAAGCGAAGTGTATTTCCGTAGCGATGGATATTATACTGACGCTAGTTATATTCCAGTATCATCTTAAATAGGAAAATCAAACTCTTATAGTGCCAAGAACTCCTCAACATCTTTCACACATAATGCGATTGCATTTTCCCAGAATTCTGGTTGTGTTAAATCAACATTTAAGTGTTTCTTCGCTAAATCTTCCACTTTCATACTACCAGTATCACGCAACAACGCAATGTAATCATCTTC
>NZ_FQVW01000022.1 GCF_900129485.1 Ornithinibacillus halophilus | reverse complement strand
AAAGATAAGAATGTATAAAATTTCAGAGATGTCTAGCTCCGAGCGCCTGCGACTAGCGAGACTTCCTTCGCCTCCGTACGATAAGTCAACATCGACTCCGATAAAAAGGAAGGTCGACTATAACCGGACTTTGCGTCCAACGTCGACATACCCCTATGAAGGGGCATGTTTCCTTTATCTCCTTCGCCGCAGTCCAGTCCGTACGTCGCAAAGCGGGCGCTCTGCGCTTTTCTTATGTAACCTTTTCATTGTAATTTGTCAGAACTTTGATACAATCATAACCAAAGTATGAATAAATTGGAGGTTATGGTGTGACAAATAGTACGGTAGATATAGTAAATGATTCACTAAATGCTTTGATGGACGATAAGGAATTTTTACCTGAGTTAAAGGGAGAGACTAGAGAAAGAGCGTTTTCTTCTTTGGTCTCCATTCTTTCCACCCCCAACCATGTAAATAAATCATTTTTAAGAGTGGTGCTTGAAAATGGTAAGGTGATCAGGGTTCCATCTTTTCGAGTGCAGCATAATAATGTCCTTGGACCATATAAAGGTGGGATTCGTTTCCATGAATCTGTAAATGAAGATGAAGTGGTAAACTTAGCAGCACTGATGACATTAAAAAATGCATTGCACGAAGTACCTTTCGGTGGTGGAAAAGGTGGCGTAGTAATTAACCCTAGGGAATTCAGTGAAAAGGATCTCTATGTTATCTGTAAAAAATATGTTCAGTATTTTAGTGATATTCTTGGTCCTGACAAAGATATACCTGCACCTGATGTTGGAACGGGTGCAAGAGAAATGGATTGGATGATGGGAGAATATAAAACCATACGACCAGGTGAAACATATCGTGGTAGTTTCACGGGGAAAAGTGTAGAGAACGGTGGATCGTTAGGAAGAAGAGAAGCAACTGGTAAAGGAGTTTACTACACTTTTCGCTACCTATTGTATGATTTTGTAAAAAAACAAGAACAATGGTTGTCGGAGAGAGACAATATTTTTGCTAAAACAGCCTTGTCTTTAAAAGATAAATCTTTAACGTTAGCAATTCAAGGTTTCGGAAATGTTGGTTCTGTGGCAGCGCTAGCAGCATACCAATGTAATCATTTAAATAATAAAATTGTGGCAGTTAGTGATCGTAATGTGACTTTATATAATTCTGACGGCTTGGATATTCCTAATCTAATTAAGTTTACTAAGGGAAATCGAGGAGATTTACCAATAACTGACGAACAGCTTGAAGAAGCAGAAGTAAAGGCGATCATTAAAGATCGAAATGACGTTTTAACTTTAGATGTGGGTGTTCTATTTTTAGCTGCATTAGAAAATCAAATCAATAGTAATAATATGGAAGATGTAAAAGCTCAAATCATTGTGGAAGGTGCCAATGCACCTGTAACAAATGATGCTGATGAATATTTAAGTGATAAAGGAATAATTATTGTACCAGACATACTAGCAAACGCAGGTGGTGTAATAGTATCCTATTTTGAATGGCTACAAGGAAAAGAAACACAGTTTTATAGTGAGGAAGTAATATTTGAAAAGCTTTATAATAAAATGAAAAAAACCTTTGATACAGTCTATCCTCAATTCTTTGGCGATCCATTTCCATTACGAGAAAACTGTTATATACACGCTGTCATGAAACTTTCAACCATACTGTATCGTCAGGGAAAACTGTATTAGAATGTAAATGTAAACATCCTGGAGTATAAGTAGACTCCGGGATGTTTTTTGTTTGGTGAAAATATATATTAATTTTAAATAGTTTAAATATTTACATTTTAAGAACAATAGATTAAAATAAAGTTGTACTATTTTTAAGCGCTTACACATAGCGTTTAACTAGGATTCATCCATTTATTTTCACCTAGAATCACTCTTGTTTTGATGGTAAATCCAAAAAAAATAAGGAGGTAGAAAAGGTTGAATGGAATTTTATTAGCACTTATTGGTTTAGTAGTTTATGCACTTGGATTCCGGTTCTATTCGAAATATGTTGCTCAAAAAATATTTCGTTTAGATCCAAACTATGTTACTCCAGCACATCGTTATAAAGATGGAGTAGACTATGTGCCTACCAACAAATTTGTCTTATGGGGGCATCATTTTACTTCTGTAGCCGGGGCTGCACCAATTCTTGGGCCCGCAATCGCCGTTTATTGGGGATGGTTACCTGCTGTACTATGGGTAGTACTAGGTACGGTGTTTGCTGCAGGTGTTCATGATTTCGGTACTTTAGTATTGTCTGTAAGAAATAAGGGACAATCAGTTGGAACACTAGCTCACAAATTAGTTGGTCAGCGTGCAAAAATTTTATTTTTATTTATCATACTGATTTTGGTATTAATGGTTAATGCTGTGTTTGCTTGGGTTATCTCTAACCTGTTCGTAAGTTACCCATCTAGTGTTATTCCGGTCTTCATTCAAATTCCTTTAGCGATTTGGATAGGGTATGCCGTTTATAAGCGAAGTAAGAAGATGTTACTTCCTTCCTTGGCTGCATTAGTAGTCATGTATGTGACTGCAGTAATAGCAAGTAGAGTGGATTTCTTGCAAATTGACTTAGTTGCTTATATGGGTGGAGCTGATGCAGATGGCTTATTTGGATTGGGAGCAAGAAACTCTGCATTCTTAATATGGATAGTCATTTTAATGATCTATGTTTATATAGCATCGACATTACCAGTGTGGAAGCTATTACAACCGAGGGATTTTATTAATTCCCATCAATTGGTAGTCGGTTTGCTTATTTTATACTTAGGATTAGTATTCACAAATCCTGAAGTAGCTGCACCTGCATTTAACAGTAATGCTACTGATGTTTCATGGTTCCCATTATTATTTATAACAATTGCCTGTGGAGCAATATCTGGGTTCCATGGATTAGTTTCATCAGGGACTTCATCGAAACAATTAGATAAGGAAACCGATGCTAGATTTGTTGGATATGGTGGAGCAGTTGGTGAAGGGATTCTTGCATTAATTTCAATTATTGCTGTAGTTACCTTATTCTCAGGTACGGATGCTTTTTCTGCAGTCTATAGTAGTTTTGGAGAAGCTAGTGCTTCAGGGCTTGGAAACTTTGTAGAGGGGGCAGCAGTTCTTGCACAAGGCTTAGCCATTCCATCTGATATTGCAGCAACGATTGTTTCCGTAATTGTTGTAAGCTTTGCTGCAACGACACTAGACACTTCTGTTCGTCTAATGCGATACATTATTGCTGAACTTGGTGTTGAGTATAAAGTTCCTACTTTAACTAAAACACATGTTGCTACATCAATTGCAGTAGTATCAAGTGCAATTTTGGTTGTACTTCCTGAAGGTGGTGGAAGAGGTTTTGGTGCTGGTGGATATTTATTATGGCCACTATTTGGAACGTCAAACCAGTTGTTAGCTGGTATTAGTTTACTACTAATCTCTATTTGGCTTAAGCGACAAGGTAGGAACTATGCAGTCACACTCATACCGATGATCTTCCTGATGTTTATGACTCTTTGGGCGATGTTCCAACAAGTCGTATTCCAATGGTCATGGTTTGGTTCAGATTCAAATATGTTACTGTTTGTTTTAGGTGCAATTATCTTTGTGTTTGCAGTTTGGATAGTATTAACAGCATTCCAAGCATTAAGTGGTAGAATAACGCCACCAGTTGATGAAGATAAAAAAGATGTGGGTTAAATAGTTTGATGGAAAGGGATCATTTTCATGGTCCCTTTCTACTATGAAAGAGGTGTTTCTTATGCTAGATAAAGTAAAAAAACTCATTGAGTATTATGAAGAAGTATTAAGTATGCCTCACAGGCAGGAAATAGCACGTGAACTACGAAATGAGGAAGACTTATTTCTATTACTTTTATATTCTGAAATGATAGGGATACCAAACCCTGTATATTACTACACATTAGAACTATATCCATACATGATCGAAAAATTTCACGATTGGCATTTACGAATGGGCATGGAAAAATCCCCACTAACAGGGATCAGATGTTGTTAAGAACAAAAACTAAAAGGTCTAAAAACCTATAAAGATTTGAGGTGCAAGGTTATGGAAGAGCTAGATAAAAAGATTCTGTTTGTCGGCGGAAAAGGTGGAGTAGGAAAATCTACTTCCGCTGCTGCACTTGCATGGAAATCAGCCCAATCAGGTCACAAGACACTATTAATCTCAACAGACCCTGCTCACAACCTAGGAGATATATTTGATCAGAAAATAGGTGGGAAAGTAAAGCAAGTAGCAGAAAATCTATCTGCCTTAGAAATTGACCCTGAGGTAGAAACCTCTAACTACATAAAAAGTGTGAAGGAAAATATAAAAGGTGTCGTTCATTCTCATATGATGGAAGAAGTACATAGACAACTTGACACTGCTAAAGCTTCACCGGGAGCCGATGAAGCAGCATTATTTGATAAACTAATCTCCATTATAATAGAAGAAAGCCATCAATATGAACGATTAATATTTGATACAGCACCGACTGGCCATACCATCCGATTGCTGTCTTTACCAGAATTGATGGGAGTTTGGATAGAAGGGTTACTTCAACGAAGAAAGAAAACCAATGAAAATTATACACAATTATTAAATGATGGAGAGCCTATTGAGGACCCTATCTATGATGTGTTAAGGGAACGACAAGAACGTTTTTCTAAAGCTAGAGAAGTTTTACTTAATCCGAAAGTTACTGGCTTTATTTTTGTCTTAAATCCTGAACGTCTACCGATTCTGGAAACGAAAAAGGCAATCGAATTACTTGATAAGTACCATCTACATGTGAAAACATTAATAGTAAATAAAGTGTTGCCTGAAAAAACAGATGGTGAATTTTTTATACAACGAAAAAGACATGAAGATAAATATGTAAAGCTGATAAAAGAAACTTTTCGTAAACAAGAATTAATTACTGTTCCATTGTACCCACACGATATAACGAGCAAAGAAGAGTTGGACCATTTCAGTCAACACATAAAAGAGGGGATGAAACAAAGTTGAAAGCATTTGTACATGAATTTGGAGAATTAAAAATAAAGGAAATGCCTGACCCCACTGCAGATAAAGGTGAGGTTGTTGTTAAATTAAGAACGGCAGGATTAAATCGAAGAGATTTGTACATACCTAATCGAAGAGGACCAGAAAAAGAAGCACTCATATTAGGGTCAGATGGTGCTGGAGTTATTGAAGCAATAGGTGATGATGTAACTAATGTAAAAGTAGGAGAGGAAGTTATCATTAATCCGGCATTACGTTGGAATAAAAATAGTGATGCTCCTCCAGAAGGTTTCGATATTTTAGGAATGCCGGACCATGGAACTTTTGCAGAGAAAATTGCAATATCAGCTGAACAGGTTGAAAAAAAGCCAAGTTACCTTACTTGGGAAGAATCAGGTGTCCTTTCTTTATCAGGATTAACTGGATATCGTGCATTATTCACAAAAGGACAGTTAACAGAACATGACACCGTATTTATCCCAGGAGCAGGGAGTGGTGTTGCAACTTTCTTAATTTTATTCGCAAAAAGTAGAGGTGCTAAAGTAATTGTTACATCTAGAAGTGTTGAAAAACGTAAACAAGCATTAGCCATTGGTGCAGATCAAGCAATCGATACAAATAGTGATTGGTTAGAAGAGTTGGAAGGAGAAACTATTGACCTTGTCATCGATAGTGTAGGAAGAGCTACTTTTAATCGTTCATTAAATGTATTGAAAAAAGGTGGAAGAATTGTTACGTTTGGTGCAACAACCGAAGATACGATTGAGTTTAATTTACGTGCCTTTTTCTATGGGCAATATCAGTTGTTCGGTTCGACAATGGGATCTAGAGAAGAATTACTTGCATTAATTGAGCTAATGGAATATCAAAAAATCAGGCCTGTTGTAGATCGCACATATTCTCTTGATCAAACACTAGAAGCTTTTAATTACCTAGAGGATCATAATAACTTTGGGAAAGTATCGATAGTAATGGACAAATAATACAGGGAAGCTCAATAAAGAGCTTCCCTGTATCTATTTTTTCTAACGTAATGCGGAAATGAAGGGGACAACTACGATTGCTACTGCCAGCAGTAATACAACAAAGGATCCAAGTTTACTCTTGTCCTTCCATAATGTTATGGAAAATCCCAATGTATAGAAAAACATAATAATCATTACGGACCATATTATTAATCGCAATTTAATCCCTCAGTTCCTCTAGTTTTGGTACTTCACCTTGTCTACCAAAGTTTGAAAATCTAATGGAAATATCTACATTAATGTCCATATTGGGATATGTTTTCATCCAATCGAATTTTTCAAACTCTGGTAGTGTACGGAAATGTTTTCTAGCTTCTAAGGACCAACCAAATGGTTCCGTACCATATTCTTCTTGAGTTTTTTTTATGAAATCCTCAAATACCTTCGTAATTTCATCATCAAGATGTTTTTTCAATTGTTCTCTTTTTTCAGCTTCTTTTGGATAGTCCACCATACTATGATTTGATAAGACCTCTACAGCTAAAGGTAGACTGACATCAATTGAGGGCACTTCCTTTTTCAAATCCATTTTTGTTTTAACTTTCCCTTGTTTTTCAACTCGAATTGCCAGTTTGTGGTCTTCTGAAAATGGATCAGGATACGCAGTAAGAATATCTTTAATTGGTAAAGTAGGGTTTAATAAATAAGCTAATCTAGTTTCTCGAGTGGTGATAGTTCCTATCATTTTTCCTTCTTTAAAGACAGCTGCCCCTGCAAATTGAATAGGACTTGTCATACCTTCATATTGAAACTCTCCGGCAGTAATATTCAGGGGGTTTTGAACTGAACCAGAATTATTTTTTTGTAAAGAAGTTCCGTAGATAGATAAGAATAAATCAGCATCTGATTCTGTAATTCGAAAAAATTTTAACAAATCAGATGTTGGGGCAATACCTGTAGCATTTAAACGTTCAAATATTTTTTCGAAATATTCATGTGGGCGAGATTCTAACAATGGATTAATATTTTGAATAAATGTACTTGCTTTTTCTTTGGAAACAACTAAACGAATATCTCTTCGAATCTCTTTTGATTTAGTCAAGTCATACATCCATCTTATGAATTCGGGATCCTTTGCAAACTCTTCTGAAATGAATAGCACTCTTAATAAATCATAAGTAACTTGTTTAGCTACGACCATATTTGCTACATCTTTTGCAGATTCCATATCATTGGCTACAAATGAGATAATCTCTTGAGGAGGTTCATCACCACCTCCTCCTTCAGCTAATGAACCAAATTCAGGGTTTGAGATTAGAAATGTTATCCTTATTTGATTAGTTTCATCATCAATTTTATCCATCCCCAGTCCAACAACATAAGCTCTACCTTCTAATTCTACTTGATCCCAACAACCACTGAGGAATACTAACATTGCAAATAGAGATATTGATTTAGTTATTGTTGTCATCATTACTAAAATCTCCTTTTAATTTTGCAACAATCCATATGAGTATAGGTAGAAAGAAAAAGATAGGTGTAGTAAATTGAAATAGAGTCTTCCTTAGTTCAAAGATTGCATAAGTTGGACTTTCTGGCAGTATACCTATAAAAACAATTAAAGTAGCTATCGATGGGATTACGTATTCGAATTGCTTAATTTTAAATAGATGTCCAAATAGAAGCGCGTTGATCCATATATAGACTGTAAATCTTATAAAGGAGGCAATGGCCCAAAATGGAAGAAAGAAGGACTCCATATTCGTTAAGAATCCGGTATCGATGTAACGAATGACTTCATGAAATGGATAATTCACCATTTTTAATGATTGATAATCAAATAAAAGCAGAAAAAGTAAAAATGCAATACCTACGTTTATAATAACGATAATAAAACCAGCCCAAGTTCCTTTCTTAAAAACATGGATGTCTTTAATAAATGGGACTATAAGAAATAAATAAAGAAAGTCTGCGTATATGGATAACGTAAATGTGCTTTCTTTGACAATTTCTATTGGACCAGGCCCAAAGATAGGATGAATAAAAGATAGATTAGAATCACTTAAAGTTAATATAAATACAAACAATAATGATACTTGTAAATATGGATATACTACCCAAGCTGCTGAGCCTATTTGTGCAAACCCACGTTTGGCACCATAAGCACAAACCGCCATAATCAAACCATATATAATGATAGTTGGTGTTCTAATGAAATACATTGTACCAATAATGTCAGTGTAGATGGCAGTATCTATAATCAAAGCGCTTATACTTATAAACCATATAATAAATAACAGTAAAAAGCCTAAATATTTTCCAAATAAACCATCTATTATTTCAATTAACCCTTTGTTATATCTTGTAACAACTTTCATTAAGAAAATTAGAGGGATTACTACAATTAGTGCATTAAAAAAAGGAGCAATCCACCCTGCCGTGTCAAGAGTATCAAAGAAAAGAATGGGAGTGTCATCAGTTACTTTGGTTGCTATCATTATTGTAATTATCGCAATATATTCTCGTATACCAATTTTTTCTTGTGATTGTTGCAATGTTGTATGCTCCTTATTGCTTCTTTATATCCTTTGGTTTAACATATCCAGGCCTAAAAAATTCATTTTGCAACAGTCTCCTAAAAATTGTGTCTTTAGAAGATACATACTTTGGTGTTAATGGTGATAAGTAAGGTACACCAAATGATTTTATCGACACTAAATAAAAGATACCAACCGTAAACAACGCTGCAATACCATAAATTCCAAAAAAACTAGCTGCTAGTAACAATAAAAAGCGACTCATTCTTACTGCAAAATTCATACTTAAATCCCCAATTGCAAATGAACTTAAGCCACCTAAAGCTACGACGATGACAACTATTGGGCTAACAATATTAGCTTGAACAGCAGCCTGACCAAGTATTAAGGCCCCAACAATTCCAATAGTTGGACCGATTGGGCTTGGGACTCTCAGTCCTGCTTCTCGAATTAACTCGAAAGCAAGTTCCATCATTAATACTTCAACAGCAGCAGGGAAGGGTACTTTTTCCCTTGTAGCAGCAATTGCTAATAATAAGTCTGGTGGAATCATTTCTGCATGATAGGTAACAATTGCAACATAAGCTGCAGAAATAAAAAGCGTCATAAATAATGCCAATAAACGCAACATCCTAGTGAAATTACCGTATGGAAAACGTAAGTAATGGTCTTCACTAGAATGATAAAATGACCAAAAAGTTGCTGGAAGTACTAGGGATGCAGGAGAATTATCCATCAACAATACAATATAACCATCTTCAATATAAGAAGCTGCACGGTCTGGTCTTTCCGTAAATAATATTGTTGGGAAAATCGATTTTGGTCTCTCTTCAATACGTTGTTCTAAAAGACCAAGGGTTTGTACAGTATCTACCTCTATTTTTTTTAGACGTTCTCGAACATTAGAAAGCATCTTGTCATTAACCACATCGCTAAGATAGAGTATGTAAACGTCATTATTTGAACGTTGAGAAATAACTGAGGACTCCACAACAAGGCTTTCACTCTTTATTTTCTTTCGAATCATTGAGATGTTTGTTGAGGACAGCTCATTAAATGCTTCTTTAGGGCCTTTAACAACTGTTTCATTTTCAGATTTCTCAATATTTCTACCTTCAAAGTTAGGTGCACTAAATAAATACGCTTTTTCCTCCCCATCAATAAATAGGGCAATGTATCCTTTACTAATTTCAATTAGAATATCCTTTACAACTGTTTTCGTTATGATGGATTTTACAGGAATAGAGTCTTCAATCTTTTTATTTGTATCTTCACTAGCTAATAATGGGGTTAAAATATGATCTTCAACAATATCCGTTTTTGTAATCGTATCTATAAATATGAGTAAGGCTTTTCGATTGCCTAATAAAAATTCTCTAAATTGTATATCAGTGTTTAATGGATACTGATAGATTTCTTTAAACAGATCAAGATTCTTCTTCAGACTAGCATTTAAATTTGATTGCTTTTTATCTATTTCCTCAGTTGAAGATTCTTCTGGAACAGTTGGTATCTTCTTTAATGTTTTTTGTAGGAATTGTTTTAACAAGATATCAGCTCCAGTTTAGACTTTTCTACATTATTTAGTTTTAACGAATTACGATCCTATTATGTAAAAATCCTACCCACATTGTTATGGGTAGGATTACTTTAAATAGGGTTGTACGTTTTCTATTGCTTTTTGGAGGTTTTGGCTATTCTTTTCATACATTTGTTTTACTTTTTCGTTTTCAGTTGCAAGGGCGAACATTTCTAGATCAGCTTGGCATTTTTTCATTGTTGCTAGTAATAGTGGTTTTTGAGATGGAGTAGGTACTGCTATTTTGTCATCATATAAATCGACCGTTAATTGTCCGTGAGTATCAACTTGGCCAAGAAAGACATTTTCAATACTAACATTGAGCTTTTCTAATTCTGTTTCTAGCCAATTTGTGTTTAATGATAGGTTTGCCAATGGTTCAAGTAGCACCTTACCATCCATAATTACGGTTTGTGGTTCTCTTTCAGGTGCGACTTTTAAACCAACGTCCTTTGCAGTAAGTGGTTGATTTTCTTTTTTAGGTAAGACAGAAAGCTCTCCAGTTGGTTCTAGCAAAGCAAATTCCACATCTGCAACTTTAAAAATATCCTTTTTACGTAAACTTTCTAAAAGGTCGTCTGTAGAGTAATGTTCTTTTTTTAAGTTATCTTCCATAATTTTTCCATTTTGAATGACAACGGTACTTTTTCCTTGCATGAAGTTTCGAAAGGTTTTACTTTTTAAAGAGATTAATTCAACCGAATAAGGAATTAAAAACCATACAAACATTGCAATTAGCGCATAATAGATTGGACTATCCAGGGTACTAATATGAATCGCTACTACACCACCTAGTACAACACCTGTAATGTATTCAAATATATTTAATTGTGATAATTGTTTCGAACCTAACCATTTAGTGAAAAAAAATAATACTACTAATAAGGTAACAGATCGTATCAATATTTGTACCCAATCTTGCATGTTTTATATCCTTTCTATTGTTTGTATTGTGGTTCTTCTTGAGAAAGCCAAATAACTTGCTTCTCCATATCTTCCTTGATTTCAGCAATAATTGTTTCTGCGTTTCTAAATACTTCACGTGCTTCTTTCTCATTTGTTTGGGATGCTAAAGTAGATAGAGTTGCTTCAATTCCTTTAATACTGGCATAGCATGATTTAACTTGGGAGCCAACAGTCATCTTACCCCTCCTATGTTACCCTTTAGGTTTAAACAATAATGCACCGATAAAGCCAAAAATTATTGCAGCAGAAATCCCTGAACTTGTAACTTCAAACATACCTGTAATTACGCCGATAATTCCATGTTTATCCGCTTCTTGCATGGCACCATGAACTAGTGAATTTCCAAAGTTTGTAATAGGAACGGTAGCTCCGGCTCCTGCAAAATCAATAAGAGGGTCATACCAGCCTAATCCATCTAAAATTGCTCCGGCAACAACTAAAATACTTAACGTATGACCAGGAGATAATTTAAAAACATCAAACATGATTTGTCCGATCACACAAATTATACCGCCGACAACAAAGGCCCAGAAAAAAATCATAAAGAATCACTCCCTGACTCAATAGATACGGCATGTGCAATACATGGAATCGGATTCTTTTGATTGACACTTAGTGGGGAATGTAACGCTCCTGTTGCAACAACCAATATCCTGTTTAATTCACCTTTAATCATCCGATTTAAAAAATGTCCATAGGTAACAACAGCAGAGCATGCTGCACCACTTGCACCTGCTAAAACAGGCTGATCTTCTCGATAGATAGTTAGTCCACAGTCAACATATTTCTCTTCCTCAATTGGAATCCCGTTCTTTTGTAGCATATCTAAGGATACTTCGCGACCGATATGCCCAAGGTCACCGGTTATAATTAAATCATAATAAGAAGGATCTACGTTACGTTCTTTTAAATGAGCGGTTATCGTGTCAACGGCAGCTGGTGCCATTGCTCCTCCCATATTAAAAGGATCGGACATACCCATATCAACTATTTTGCCAATAGTAGCCGAAGTGATAATCGGTCCATTGCCTTCTTTTGCAACTAATGCACAGCCAGCTCCGGTTACGGTCCACTGAGCAGTCGGTGGCTTTTGACCACCATATTCAGTAGGATAGCGAAACTGTTTTTCTGTTGCAGCATTATGACTGGATGCTCCACTTAGGATGTAATTGGCTCCATTCCCATTTATGAGGAAGGCACTTAATGCGAGACTTTCCATTGCAGTTGCACATGCACTAAATAACCCGAAATATGGAACACCTATTGTTTTTGCTGTAAAGCTAGTAGGTGTAATTTGATTAATTAAGTCTCCACTTATGAAATAGGAGACTTGTTCTTTTTCAATAGGACTATTTTTTAATGCAAATTGACATGCTTCTTCCATCATGGTTTGTTGTGCTTTTTCAAATGAATCTTGATTTAACCACATATCTTCGTGAAGAATATCAATATCTTTCGGTATATTTCCGTTCGCTTCAAAAGGTCCGCCTACTGTCCCTTTTGAGATAATTACTGGGTTATTCTCAAATTTCCAAGTTCGATGCCCAAGTAACATTTATATGACACCCCAATTTGATAAAAGAGTTTTAATAAGTGCGACAACGAATGCAGAAAAAACACCAAATAACACAACAGAACCAGCTAGTTTGAACATATTTCCACCGACACCAAGTACAAATCCTTCTGTACGATGTTCAATACAGGCAGATATTACTGCATTACCAAATCCAGTAACAGGAACAGCTGTGCCTGCACCAGCAAATTGACCGAATCGATCATAAACACCAAAACCAGTTAATAGCATCGTAATAAAAATTAATGTAGCAACAGTAGGGTTTCCAGCTGTTTGTTCGGTAAAGTGGAAGAAATGTATATAAAAAGTAGTTATAAGTTGGCCGATAAAGCAAATAAACCCACCTACAAAAAATGCTTTTATACAGTTCTTCACAACTGGACGTTTTACTTCTCTTTTATCTTGAAAGGATTGATACTTCTGTGCAATAGGAGGTAAGTTTTTCTTTTTCTTATCTGCCATAAACTCTTCACTCTTTCTTTTATGCTTGGTCTTTCGATAGTTTAATGATGTGCTTAAGTTCTTTTTCTAATTTCTTATTTGAAATATTATCTTCACGTAATTTCTTTTCTAAGTCTTCTAATTCCAAGATGATTTTCTTATCAGTGGATAGTTCTACCTTATAATCAGGAAATTCTTTTTCCATCTTTTTTTGAAGTTCTTTTCTTTTTTTCTCTAATAGGAATCGTTCATGATGTGGGATTTCAATTGTGATTAACATTTTGTTAGAAGTATTTACTGCCTGAACAGCGGTAACTGAATCATTCTTACTTAGAATTTCTTTTGCCCGATTTGCTGCAGTTTGATCATGGATATTACCCTTAGTTGAAATTTTGGTTAGTTGAATATCCTGAGAATTTCTGCCAGATGAATTATTCATTTCGGTACCACAGCTAGTTAGTAAGCCAATAACAAGTAAAAATGAAATCGTTATTCTAATGTACAACATGTTCTTCACCTATTCCTGTCAGTTAGCAGGGGAGAAAGAAAACATGTTCGCCCCTGCTAACTAGTTATATATACTAAAATCCTTTATATTGTGGTTCTTCTTGTTCTATTTGCTGAACACGTGGTTCAACTGAATTCAAGATACTTTGAGTTTGTTGTGCTGCATTTTCGTATAATTTTTTTGCTTGCTTATTTTCAGTTTGTAATGCAAACTGCTCAAAACTTGCTTGTGCACTTTTTAGACCAGCAATTGTTTGCTTTACCTGACTAGATACAGTCATGGTATTTTCCCCTCCTTTATGATAGGGTTCTTATTATCTTTCAATTTTTGTGCAATTTTATTCGCAATTAATTAGTTACTTGAACATACAACGAAAAAAGGTGCCCCCATATGGAGCACCTATATTTTTAGCTTCTATTCATGTTTTTATTCTTGACGAAGGGACCAACATCTAGTCGTACAGGATGGGAATATTTTCTTATCATCTGATTGGTCCACGTATCATATCTTTTGTTTGTTGAACGACTTTGGTAATAATCTTTTAACTTTTCATCAAACTCAGCAACTTTACCATTTTGATTGGTGTTATATTGGTTTTCATGGTAGATGATTTCCATTGGTAATCTTGGCTTTAACTCTGGTTCTTCATCAGGATAACCTAGAGCTAAACCAAACAGTGGAATTACATAATCCGGAAGTTCTAATAAATCATTTACTTTATTAATGTTATTTCTTAAGCTTCCAATATAACAAGCACCTAATCCCATTGATTCTGCTGCTATAACAGCATTTTGTGCTGCTAGACTCGCATCAACTGTTGCTACTATAAATTGTTCCGTACTCTCTAGGCTTGCAATCATTTTTTCTTGATCTTGAATAGATGCTTGACTGTATACACGATGTAAATCTGCACAAAATACTAAAAAATGTCCGTTTTCTTTTACATAAGACTGACCAGATACTAATGAAAGCTCTTCTTTTATTTTAGGCTTCGTAATTCCTATAATGGAATAAGCCATCACATAGCTTGAAGTGGATGCTTGTTGTGCTGATCTAATAATTTCTTCTATTTGATTATTTGAAAGTTGTTTCTTTTTAAATTTACGAATAGAGCGATGATTTTGTAAGGTTTCGATGGTGGTGTTATTCAAAGTAAAACTCCTTTAGTTTGTTTTATTAGTTGTTAGTATGATGTTCGTTGTTTGTGAGTTTGCTGTGTTTAGCCAATCATTTAAATGTTCTATGTCTGCATGTAACACGTCTGGAATGTAAAAACTTAATGTCTCATTATCTAGCCATTCTGCAGAGATAATTGGCCACTTGTAGTTGTTCACCATACGATTATCATTTGTAGTGTTTAATGGTAATCTTTCCCATGTACCTAAATCAATTGTGACAACCTTCGATACTGGAAGAGGAGAATCTAATGTTAATCGGTTAAAATGAAAGAACAATTTCGTTTCATCAGGTGATAACTGTACATTTTTGAGTTCGGCTAAATCGGTAAGCAAATGGCCAGAATTATCTTTGGATTGGTCTAATAATAAATAAGAACATTTACTTCTGTTAGTATTGCAAGAAAATTCAAGCAAGTAAATACTATTTTCATCTTCCTGATGGATATTTTGTAATTGCATAGCTTCAACCATTTCTTCACGGTGATTTGCAGCTGTCAAATATTGTTGTAAGATTGGTACTAAGTTCAAGTTTATTCTTACAATTTCTTCTTCCAGAGCAAATTCAATAAATTCATCCACTTTTTCTTCATTAACCTCTTCAATTAGTTCTGGATCATTATTTGGGTTAGGTGGTGTCGTTTCTTTTCTAATAATAGCTGGTTCGTCATTTATACATGCAGAAAGGAGAAAGAGTAAGCAAAAAAGGCTAAACCACTTTTTGTACATAAAGCCACTCCCATATTTTCATAATTAATAATTATTATAACGCTTTCTTTAATTTCTGTTAAATAAAAAAACATCACAATGGTGTGATGTGTATTTTCTCAGTAGATATCAAGGAGAAATAATTTACTTTAATACCGTATTTTCTTCTTGCTCTTTTTTCCGTATTCGTAGAATTAAATATATGATTAAGGACAGTATAACTCCAACTGTTATGAAAACCGATATCATGTTTCGCAACTCCTTATAGGGATATTGTTAGTAACTAGATTGCCCAAATTCATTTAATTAATGATTACAATTATATTCTTTTTTGGTAAACTTGTAATTAATAGTTAGTGACTGTTATGTATTAGGAAAGGGGGCAACTATGAAAACATTCAAGCTTAAGGAATTTCAAATATTGGTAAATAAAAATGGTGATATCGTTAAACATCCTATTCAATTAATTGATGGCTTAATAATTAATCGGGAAGATGAAAAAAACAGATGGACAATTGAAGCATACATAGAACAAAGTTATTTCGACTTTTTCGAACAACTAAAAGGTACTAGAGATGAAATAATGGTAGAGGTAAGGATTACAAAAGAAAGTAATGAACCTGCTACATTTATTTCCTCCATAATTGGGATTAATAAGATTGAATCCAATATGAATGTTCTGTTATCTGGTCAAATTGTAGATCAACGTAAAAGTAAGATTGAAGGCTTGTTAACGGATTTAGTTCAAGAAGGATACCAAGGCGAAGAATTAATTGATAAATTTAAAGATAAGATTGAATGAAAGTTGACCTTGTAATGGTTAGCTTTCATTCTTTCTATTCAATAGGCTGCTTGTAATCGGAATTGTGTTTTAACGATGATTTGTTAAAATGATGACAATTTGATTAATAGATGATTTGGATTTATGGATTTATATTCTTAGAAGGATTCCTTCTTAAATGATAGGTATCATATAAATAATATAGGTAAAAGGGTTTACAAATTCATATAACATTATGTATAATTTTTGCATCTTTTAGACTAATTATAAAACGAAGCACATAAAGTTGTCGAAAACAGAGGAAATTTTTACATATAACTGATATAATAAAAATAACTTAGTCGATACATGAAGTATTTTGACTAGTAAGGAGAAACGCATGGATTTTACTAAGTCATTTAATCGCTGGTTTAATCATTTATCGCCAGTACGAATGATTTTATTTTTTTATATGCTAGCTGTTATTGTTTCAACTTTATTATTATCAATGCCAATTGCTCACAAAGATGGTATTAATCTACCATTAATCGATGTCTTATTTGTTGCAGTAAGCGCATTAAGTGTGACAGGTTTAACACCTATTACTATTGTGGACTCATTTAGTGTTGTTGGGTTTATTATTATTGCAGCTATATTGCAACTTGGTGCAGTTGGAGTTATGGCAATTGGAACATTTATATGGATATTAATCGGTAAGAAAATAGGACTTAAAGAGCGTCGTTTAATTATGACGGATCAAAATATGACTAATTTTGAAGGTATGGTTCGGTTAATCAAACAAATCATTATTGTGTTGGTAATTATAGAATTTGTAGGATTTATCACTTTAGGTACATATTTTTTGCAATATTATCCTACAGTTAAAGAAGCTTATTTACACGGTTTTTTTGGTACGATAAGTGCAATTACTAACGGTGGGTTTGACATTACAGGCGAATCCTTAATGCCTTTTCGCAATGATTATTTCGTA
This sequence comes from Ornithinibacillus halophilus, assembly GCF_900129485.1. GTDB lineage: Bacteria > Bacillota > Bacilli > Bacillales > Amphibacillaceae > Ornithinibacillus > Ornithinibacillus halophilus. The sequence continues at coordinate 31,572 of NZ_FQVW01000022.1, read as the reverse complement.
CAATTTATTAATATTTTACTTATTATATTTGGCGCAATTGGATTTCCAGTTCTAATTGAAGTTAAGAATTTTCTATTTTCTAAATACGATAAACGAAGAACCATTCGCTTTAGCCTATTTACAAAGGTAACCACTAGTACCTTTTTAATTTTAATCGTTATAGGATCAATCTTTATCTATTTATTTGACAGCAAGAATTTCTTCGCTGATAAATCATGGCATGAGATTTTATTTTATTCTTTGTTTCAGTCCGTTACCACAAGAAGTGGTGGACTGTCCACGATGGATGTTAGTTTATTAACAGAACAGAATCACTTATTTATGTCCTTTTTAATGTTTATTGGTGCTTCTCCTAGTAGTGCTGGTGGGGGAATTCGAACGACCACATTTGCATTAGTAGTAATTTTTATTATTACGTATGCAAGAGGTGGGCATAGTATACGAATTTTTAGAAGAGAAGTTTATGAAGAGGATTTACTAAAAGCAGTAACAGTAATGCTAATGGCCATTCTAACTGTATTTGCATCCGTTCTCATTATATCCAGTATAGAGCCATATACAATTACACAAATACTCTTTGAAGTAACATCTGCATTTGGTACGGTAGGTCTTTCACTAGGAATTACCAGTGAACTAACGACTGTGAGTAAGGTCATTTTAATGTTCTTAATGTTTATTGGTAGAGTGGGGATTATTACATTCTTGTTTATGTTTAAAAAGACTAAGAGAAGTGGCAACTATCACTATCCAAAAGAACGAATCATTATTGGTTAATTCACAGACAAAGGAATAGGAGAACTAGTCTATGTATAAAAAGGTTAATTTACCCATACACAATCAAATTATTTCATTACTAAAAGAGCCCATTCTTATTCTCGACCCGAACGGTACTATACTTAGTGGAAACAAGGCAGCTTTTCAGATTCTACAATTACAAAATCAAACCACCGAGTCCTTGTCTATTTCAAGCTTTATTGACTTCGAATTGATAAAGCAATCGGATGAGACACATATAGTCATGGAACAGTTTAATCAAAGTGGAAAACTGCTAGAAGTTAGATCTGTCCTATTGGATAACTATTACTACTGCATAATATTTAATCAGTTGTCCCTTCAAGAACAAACGGATGAGATAAAACAGTTCTTAAATGAAGTAGCAGCACCTAGTACCGAAGGCGTATTAATGTATGGAGAAAAAAATATCTTAGACTGTGATTCTGTATTTGCTGATATGTTTGGTTATACTCCAGAGGAATTACAAGGGAAGCCAATAAGTGATATTATAAATCTTAAGAATAAAAATAGCACGAAAACTGAAGAGAGCCACCTACAAAATGGAAACCAATTTGAATTAACAGGAATTCGAAAAGATGGCAAGAAGATTTATATTGATTTGATAGAGTATCCTTATACTAGCCATGGGAAAATTATACGAATTGCAAGTGTTAAAAATATAACTGAACGTGTTGAAAATGAAAATCGTATTGAATATATGGCATTTTATGATGAATTAACCGATTTGCCGAATCGGAATTTTTTCCATAAAGTTTTAAAAGAGGCAATCCGAGAGTCTAAATTTAACAATGAAGGACTAGCAGTTTTCTTTGTAGACTTAGATTATTTTAAAGAGATTAATGATACACTAGGTTATTCTTTTGGTGATAAATTATTAAAAGCTTTTGGAAATAAATTAAAAGCCTTTTTAGAAACAGATACATTTATAGCAAGAATGAGTGGAGACGAATTCCTAATACTACAGCGTAATATAACATCAAAGGACACTGCTGTATTATTAGCAGAGCAGTTAATTAAAGAATTCGAAAGCCCGATAAAGATTGGTGAATATGAGATTTTCACCTCGGTAAGTATCGGAATTAGTCTTTACCCTGAAAATGGGGAAACAGCTAATGATTTAATTAAACATGCAGATTCTGCAATGTATGTTATTAAAGAAAAACATCGAAATAATTACAATTTATTTGAATCATCAATTTCAGAGAATTTTAAAATGATGTTGACAATGGAAACAGAGTTAAGAAAAGCCTTAAAGGAAAAGCAGTTCGAGTTACATTATCAACCACAAAAGAATTTGAGTTCAGGTAAAGTAGTTGGTTTAGAGGCCCTGATTCGATGGAACCATCCAGAAAAAGGGTATATTTCACCAGGAGATTTTATTCCTTTAGCGGAAAAGACGGGTCTAATTATCGAAATCGGCGATTGGGTGTTGTACGAGGCTTGTAGGCAGAATAAGGAATGGCAGGATGCAGGATATGAACCGGTTACTGTTAGTGTTAATTTGTCCGCAAAGCAATTCCACCAGCGTAATCTTGTAGACAAAGTGAAACAGGTTCTGAATAAAACTGGTTTAGAACCACATTACTTAGATCTTGAGATTACAGAAAGCATGGCAATGTCTAATGAGGAAGATATATTAAAAACATTACATGATCTAAGAGATTTAGGGGTATTTGTTTCTATTGATGATTTTGGGACAGGATATTCATCATTTAAATACTTAAGTATATTCCCAGTTACTAAATTAAAAATAGACAAAATGTTTTTGAATGATGCTCAAAAGGAAAATAAAGCAATTGTAAAGTCAATCATTCATATGTCGCATTCTTTGGATATGAAAGTAATTGCCGAAGGGGTAGAAACAGTAGATCAACTATTGTTTTTAGCGGGTGTGGAATGTGATGAAATGCAAGGGTTTTATTTTAGCAAGCCCTTACCACCAGAAAAACTAAATAACTTCTTTATAGAAGTGTAAATATAACTAAATCAAATCGAGCTATAATTCGTTAATATGAATTATAGCTCGATTCTTTATAAGGTGTCACTGATTGAATCACTCTTGTATATCCATTTCAATTATTTTTAATTGCTCGTTTTCATAAGCAACCGTTAAAGTATAGATTAATTCAACTTTCTTTGTTTCTTCTTCGTTTGGTAATTTAGTATCAATTGTCACTTCAACTGTTGTTATTAAATTATTATCTTCAGTAACCTCTTCAGATAGAATTGTATAATCTAAATTAATTATTTGTATATAACCTTTTCTAAAGTCGGAATACGTAGTTGTGGTCTGTATGGAATCTCCTAGTAAAGCATAGGCACCTACATAATCTCTGATAAGAATACTATCGAAGAAGTATTCAATTAAATATGCACTGTCTTGCATGAACTGATCAGGATTAATCGTATTAACCAAATCGTCCATGCTAGTAAAGTCCAATAAATCATTTCTAGCCTCATTCGACCACTTTTCTACTTGATCCAATACGTCTGCTATTGGAATACTAAAACCAAGAGTACCGTCTTCAGTACCAACAGAATTTATCCCAATTACTTTTCCAGATTCCCGATTTAGTAATGGTCCACCACTGTTACCATGTGTGATTTGGGCTGAAATTTGGTACGCATTTTCATAGTCATATCCTTCTACAGAAAAATTCCTCTCAGTTCCTGATATGATACCAAGTGTAACCGTGTTTTGGAAGCCATGTGGGCTACCAAGAGCAATAACTTCATCCCCAATTTCAGATGGTTTTTCTCGTTCCATTTCTAGTCCTTTTTCACCTGCTAATTGCGGTACACGAATCACCGCAATATCTGTTTTCTTATCAATTCCTATTACTGCAGCAGGATAAATTCGAGCGTTAGCCGTACGAACCGTTATAATCTCAGAATCACGTATAACATGTGCATTCGTTATAATATCACCTTTTTGATTATACAAAAACCCAGAGCCTGTAGATGTATTGTACTCACTTTGTGCTTCTATTTGAACCACGAACTTTTCGTTTTCATGAATAATATTTTTAAGTGTCAATGTTTGTTTCTCTTCATTAACTTGCTGAAGTTCTGGTTTGTTAATAGCAAGGTCTTCCATATGCCAAGACCAATATAAATACCCGATAAAAATAAATCCAATGACACTTATTAGTATTGTAATTATAATCGGGAGGTTTCGTTTCTTCTTCATTTTGTCACTCCGTTATATTCCTATATTTAGTAACTTGTGTACCAAGTCATTTTGTTTACGATTAATTCTGCATCTTTTATTTCTGGAGCATCATAATGTGTAAATTCAAACTTTCCAATCTCTTCTGGATACAATGTGTCTGGGTATACGTAGACCTCATTTGAAAGAAGCTCCGATTCTTCATTTTTTATTAATGAATAATCAATAAGTACAGATTGAAGGGGGACCGTTGCAATACTTTTGACTTCCCCTTTAATCACTAAATTACCTTGATCATCTTCCTCCATATGAATATCAATCAATTCAATTGCGTCATTTTCATTAAATTCTCTTTCTTCTTCAGCTGTGTTTAATGCTTGTTCTATACGTTGTTGTTGAGTGATTTCAAAAGACACTTTTTCTTTCTCGATTGTAGTTTGTAAGCTTAATAGTTTATCAGAACTTGGTGCGTATTTTAATCCATCTTGTACAATGGCCTGAGCATCATTGAAATGGTTATTAGAAAGTTGTTCACTGGCTTGAGAATATGCAAATTCAATTATTTGCCCTCGTATATTTTCTGTTATTTCTTCAGCTTCTACTTCATTGATTGAGTCGGCTTCCCAAAGCAATGATTTTAATTCTGATATACTTGGATTTTGTTCTAAATTAAATAGTAATTGGGATATCTTTACTTGGTTTTGTAAAGATATCAGTTCATCGACTAAGTTGTTTACAACTGATCCATTGTAATTCGTTAATTTATTTTCTGCATTTGTTATTAATGATAAAGCTTCTTGGAACTTTCCTTGTTCCAGATTAGACTCTGCTTGTTTGATTGCAATTTGTATTTCTTTAGCACGATCAATAAAAGCTAATCCTATATGGGCTTGGGAAAAGTTTTGCTTTTGTTTTAATGCTTTTTGAAATAAAGCTTCTGCTTGATCAATTTCTTCGTTTATTAGTTTTTGTTCACCTTGTTCATACAGCTCTTTTGCTTGTGTGGATTGATGTTGAAGAAATAAATAAAATAAACTCGATGCAACTGTTAATACTATAAATGTTGCAATTGGAAGATACCAAAATTTATTTAATGATTTTTTTGCTGGATATCGTTGATTTTTATCTTCAGGTAATTTGTTACCACAAGATACACAAAATAATTCATCTTCTTTTACGTTGTTACCACATTGAGGACAATAAAGCATGGCTATCACCTTTCTAGTCATATGACGAAACTAGTAACTTTTTTTAACAATAGGAAATAATCTTTATCCATTTTATCATATTTCTCTTTATTTAGGGTTGTAATCTTGTTATGATAATGTTGGGAAATCTAAAATGACATACAGGTTTGGCAATATAGAGCTCTTACTGTATACATAGAAAGGAAAAGGGGGGTGCACGCTCATGATGACTTTATTTGGTATTCTTTGTTTTGGGATTTTAGCACTTAATATAGGTTACTGTCTTTTCGATCATGAAAAGTAAATAGAAAAGAGCCTGTCCCATTGGGGCAGACTCCTATTTTTTTCATTTTGTCCTTGAAATCTCTGAAAAAGGAAAAATGATAAATTCTGATCTTCCAATAATTTCGTCCTCTGTAATAAAACCTAATCCATTTCTACTATCCTTACTAATGGCTCGGTGATCTCCCATGACAAAATATTTACCATCTGGTATCTCAATAGGACCAAAGTTTCCTGTGTAATTTTTTGAATCAACTGTTAAAAAGCGCTGTTCGTACGGTTCACCATTAATATACAGTATGTGATTTCTTACCTCAACTGTTTCCCCTGGTAGTCCAATAACACGTTTTACGTAGTTTTTCGTCGGACGCTGAATAATGACAATATCACCACGAGAAGGCTCTCCTATTATGTATACTATTTTATTAAATATAACTCGTTCTCCATGTTGTAAAGTTGGATCCATACTATCACCTTCTACGATGGAGGTTGCAAAAACAAAAGTACGTAATAAGAATGCCAATATTACTGCGATTGCAATAGCTTTTAGCCATTCTAGCCATTCTTTTTTATCTTTTTTCTCTGGCACTAGAGACATCCTCTCTTATATGTTGAACGTTTAGTACATGTTCTTTTACTATTATTATACCAGTTTTTATGAGTAATAATAAGAAGACAAACTTTTAACATAATAATCTTTTTCTTGATTGAATAAATATACAAACCTATGATAAAGTTATATCAATAAGCTAAGGAGGCAACCTTTGTGAATCCTATGAATGAAACTGAAAAACTACTTCAAGAGATAGAAAATGTACGAAAGCAGATGTCTGAAGTTGCTCTTTCTAAAGGGATAACTAGTTTAGAATCGATAGCCTTAAGTCAGGAATTAGACCGTTTGTTAAACATCTATAATAATGAAATTTCTAAAATCCATAAGTAATATGGGTATGCTAATATAATTTTTCATTTAGTAGAAATGTTTCCAGCCGGTTTAATCCTTCTTCTAAAGCTTCAAGGCTGTAAGCATAAGATAGTCGCATATATCCTTCACCCAAGTGTGAAAAACTACTTCCCGGTACTAAAGCAACCTTTCCCTTCTTAACTAAGGTTAAACCTAGGTCAAAGGATGACATATCCTTGACTGGGAACTTAGGAAAGAAATAAAATGCTCCTTCTGGTTTATTAACTTCTAAACCCATCTTAATTAATCTGCTATAAACATATTCCCTTCTTTGATGATATACATTACGCATTTCTTCTGGATCATGGATTCCAGTTGTTAAAGCTTCGAGAGCTGCATACTGGCTAATAGACGAAGCGCAAGATACATTATACTGGTGAACTTTAATAATATGTTTGGAAAGCCACTGTGGTGCCAATACGTAACCAATTCGAAATCCTGTCATTGAGTGAGATTTTGATAATCCATTTATAACAATTGTTTTGTCGTGAACTTCTGAAAATGCTGCAATGGAATGGTGTGTTTGATCATAGATTAACTCGCTATATATTTCATCGGCAAGGATAAATATATCTCGATCTTTTAAAACGGAAATCAAATCTTTTAATTCTGAGTACGAATAGGATGCTCCTGTTGGATTGGAAGGGTAGGGGAGCACTACACATTTTGTTTTATCGGTTATGTTGTTTTTCAAAGTTTCTTTCGTTAGTTTAAGATTTGTTTTCGTTGTATCTACATAAATTGGCTTGGCGTTTGCTAACGTAATTAAGGGTTCATATCCTGGATAAATTGGCCCTGGTAATAGTACCTCATCACCTGGATTTAGTATCGTTCTAAATGTAATATCGATTGCTTGTGATGCACCAGTTGTAACAATGATTTCATTTTTTGGATCATAACTTATTCCATATTTAGTCTCATAAAAATCAGATATGGCATTTCTTAACTCAATAATTCCTGCATTGTTTGTATATGTAGTTTTATTATTTTCAAGTGCTCGAGTAGTAGCATGTTTTATATGTTCTGGTGTATGAAAGTCTGGTTGCCCAATTGTTAGGGAAATGACGTCTTTTTCATGTTGAACCATATTAAAGAATTTTCTTATACCAGAAATCTCGATAGACTTCACTTGCCTATTTAAATAATTCTCCAAATTAAACCCTCCACCTATGTATTCTACGTTCAATATCATACCATACATTAGTATCAAAGTGCGTAAAAAAACAGGAGGGATATAAAAACACCCTCCTGTAATATGGACATATATTTATCGTTATTTAGCTAAATTTTTGAATAGGACATTGTTTTCTAAATGAATATGTTGGAATGTGTCTGATTCTAAATCAGCTAGTCTAGCATACGTAATTCTATAGGAATTACAAGCTTCTACTGGTGGTGTGAAATCATTTGTAATCACTCTGATACGTTTTAGTAAATCTCCAGCAACATCGTGTTCATCTTCCAAACCACCATTTGCAATACGAATCTTTTCTAGTAATGCTTCACTAGGGTTTAATTCATATTCTTTAATTAATGGAAATACTTCTTCATCTTCTTTTATTGTATGTTCTTCTAATTCCAATTTTAATTCATGATATATACGATGTAATTCTTTTAGATGTGGATGTTTCGCACCGTGTACACGGAATATCTTAGTTACAAACTGACCTAGTGGTGCTAATTCATCGTTTAAATATGCGTGGTGAGTATGGACTATGTGATCGATTAGTTGTGATGCAGGTATTGCGTCCCAATCTGTAACATCATGGTCTTCTTTGCTCCACTCTTGATATAAGTCGTTTAATTCTTTTAATACGACCTCGCCATCTAACTGTTTTTCTGAGAAAACATTAGTTAATGGTTTATCACCACCACAACAAAAGTCGATTCTACGTTCTTTAAAGAAGTCACTTGCTTTCGGAAAAATTTTAACTATATCAGCTGGTGTTTGTTCAATTGTAAAAGTATTCATTATCATTTAGACCTCCTATAGGTGAATATAGTTAAATGATAATGGTTTTCATTACTTTGTGTCGTGACCTGTATCACACTTATACAGCATTTTTCCTCTTATTTACCAATAGCTGAGATTCTTTATTAGATTTCATGGATAGTTGAATCAAAATAACTGCTCCAATAATACAAGCCATCCCTACCATTTGAAGGAGACTAAATGCCTCTTCGAAAATAAATATACCAATTATCGTCGCTACAACAGGTTCTATAGTTGTTAATATAGATGCTTTGGATGCCTCTATTTGCATCAATCCATATGTATATATGATATAGGCAAAAGCAGTTGGTAATAGTCCTAACCCAAATGCATAGAGCAAAACAGTTGGATCTAGTAGTAAATGTATTTTTTCAGAATAAGGGAAGAATGGAAGTAATGCAATTGCTGCGACTATAAAAGTAAATGTTGTAATTGTTAAGCTAGTATATTTCTTGGCAGCAAATTTACTAAAAACACTATAAAATGCATATCCAATTCCAGACCCAATCCCAAAGAGTATACTTCCTATCTGAATTGATTGTAAGTTGATAGGGATTAATCCAACTACAAAGCAGGTGCCGAAAAGGGTTATAGCTAAAGCAACTATTTTTACTTTAGTTAAAGGCTCTTTGAAGAAAAAGAACGATAGTATCGTTACGAATGCAGGTGCAGTATATAGTAATGCTGTTGCAATAGGGATTGTTGATAGCTCAATTGCAGTAAAAAGACAATAATTAAAAAAGATAATACTTAATATACCTGTACCTATAAAATATTTAAGATCACCGACAGACTGTAATTTTAGCTTCTTAGGTGAAGTAATAAGAAAATAAATTAGTAGGATGATAGCAGTTGTCCAAGCCCTAAGTGTTACAACTTCCATAGGTGTGAAGCCAAAAGCATACAAATTTTTAACATACCAACTAATCGTTCCCCACAAAGCAGCTCCTAAAATGATGAAAAAGAAAGCTTTATTCATAAATGTACACCTCATTCTATGTATGATAAATCCTAATATAAATAGTTGGATTTTTTCAATTACAATAATTATAGCAAATTTTTTGATAAATTGGCATAAAAGGATTTTTTATAAATTTTGTAACAGAAGGAAGAGGGAGTGAAGTTTTAGAGTATATGTATATGTATAATCGAATGATTTCCAGTTAATGATGTTGATAAGATTCAATCAGGGATGAGAGGTGAGGGAGATGTTTAATTCTATTGTTATCAGTTCACTTATTCCATGGATTAAGATGCCACATTTGCAATCATTAGGAATTACGGAAGAAATATTATTATACGGGATTGTTATAGGCGGAATTATTGGATGTTATTTCATTATTCAACCAATTATTCGGTTGATACTCTCTTTAAAAGCTGAGCGGTTACTTAGTTATTTAGTTAGCAGTTTATTATTTTTTGTCTTATTCTTTAGTGTCATTCTAATTAAAGGAGAAATAACAGTAGATTCATATAAAGTACTTGGGTTTGCGCTACAAGGTTTAAGCATATTAGGTGGAGGACTGTTACTAATGAATGGAGTAAAATGGATTGTTTTAAATGTTAAGACAAAAAAGAGTGCATGATTGGATCATACACTCTTTTCTTATTTACTAAAACGTTTGGTAGGAGGCCATTCCATTTTACCTAGTGAAGATGGAGTAAAGTAGGATGAAGAATATTCTTTCTTCCTACGTTGCTTAGGTTTTGGTTGCCAATTTATATATTGATAGATTAGTTTCTTGGCTTGGGATAAGGACATTTTCGTTTGGGGGTTACGATAGTCGTGATCGAGTGTACCCAAATGCTCCAACTCTTGGAAGTCTTCTTTCGATGGAGGAATGTGAAAGTAATAATTGTCCACTTTTACTAGTAGTGTAGAATGCTGATTACTAAACTTAGGATGATCGGAAAAGTGAAGGCCGACTTTTTTGGCACGTCTTTCCTGTAGTAAACGATTAATAGATTCTTTTTTAATGTGATAAAGGTGACCTGGCTCAGGAGCAGTTTTAGCATGACGGTTCACCGTATAGATTGCTTTAGCTAATTCACTAACAGGAATTGCTTCTTGTGACATTATTTTTCCCCCTCTCTAACTAATAGAATACGTGTACCTATATAGTATATGAATGCTTGTCCGGATTCAAGGGAAAATAAAACAAAAAAGAGAGCTTAGTAGCTCTCTTGAGTCTATTGCATGCTTTTAATATCATCAACAATTTGGTCAATTTGTTCTTTTTGTAAGATGTATCCATTATAGCTCTTAATTGCATTTCCTTCAGGTGATACTAAATAGAAACTAACTCCGTGAAGTAATGCGTCATCATCTGGATATTGTTCAACTCTTGTTTTAAAAGACTCTTCAGCTATGTTTTGGATTGTTTCAAAATCATAACCAGTAAGGAATGTCCAATTATCAAAAGTAATATTTCTAGCTTCACCATATTCTTTCAATACTTCTGGTGTATCCGTTTCTGGATCGACACTAAATGACACAAATTCTACATCATTGATTCCTGCATCATTTAAAGCACTTTCGATTTTTTGTTTATTATATGTCATCTGCGGGCATTCCGTATCGCAGGTGGTGTAAATAAAATCAACAATCCAGAATTTATCCTCAAAATCAGATTTTGAAACTTCTTCACCATCTTGATTGGTGAAAGTGAAATCTTGAATTTCATAGGAGAAGTCACCTTCATATTTCGGACCACACGCAGCCAAAATAAGAGTTAGCAAGAGAATAGGAATGAGCTTCTTAAAGTTAATGTTCATAATATGTACCTCCATAATACAATCTCAAAAACAGTGTAGCATTTTTTTATACACAAAACTATTTTATAGATTGTAAGTTCACACTTTAATCCTATTTTATTCTATTAATTGTCATGAAATAGTTGAAATCTATTTTCTGTTTAATGTATACATGTGTATTTCAGGTTTACATAAGAACCGGTAAGGCATTCTCGTTGTGCCAATTCCTCTATTGACATATAATAATAATTTTCCATTGTCTAAACTATATTTTCCCTGTACATATTTCTCAGCATATGAAGGGGTATAGAGGTGTCCAATAAAAGGAAATCGAACTTGTCCACCATGACTATGACCAGATAACTGAATATCGACTGGATAATTAACAGCTTGATCTGCAAAGTCTGGTTCGTGGGCTAATAATATCGTAAATAAATCGGGATTAGCTGTATCTAAAGTTTTTGTTAAATTGGGTTTCCCTAACATAACATCGTCAATTCCAGCTAAAGTAATTCGATCATTACCAATTTCGATCTGATGATGGTTATTCATTAAGAGTTGAAAATCACTTTTTTCCATCACTTGTTTAATAATATCAGTCCCGTATCCACCATGGTCATGATTTCCGTATATCCAATATTTCCCATAACTAGCCTTGATATTTTTTAGTGATTGGATAATATGGTTATCCCATTGATATTCACTTGGTTCATCAACAAGGTCACCGGTGAAAACGACTATATCAGGATTTAATGTATTCATTTGCTTAATTAAATCATTAAATTGTTCTATGGAATAATGAAAACCAATGTGAGTATCGGAGAATTGTACAATTTTAAAGTCGTTAAAACTACTCGGTATTTTTTGGGAACGAATAGTCTCTTGCTTAATGGCTAACATGGAAGGCTCAATATCACGAGCGTAGTAATAGGTACCACCACTTACACCGACAAGTGTCAGAAGACTACCTATTGTTCGTTTAAGAAAAGATCTTCTGTTCATAATGACAACCTTTCTCGTATTCATTCTTAAAGATTATATCATGTTTCATTTCATTTTAACTATTCAATACTTCCAAAAAAAGAAAACTAAAATACTAGTGAGACTTAGGATACGATGCTGCACCAAAATGGTGTTTCGATTCATAGAATGTATAAATTACAATTATTGCTATTCCATTTACAGAGTTACCTTTTACTTAATAAATATTTGTTAACATCTATTGGCCTCGGTTTTTCTAATTAGTAAAATGTATTGTTTTTAATTAACTACAACGTAATTAATGATTCTACAGCTTGAACTATGCTACACTATAATTAGATACAAAAACTCCTTTTTGAGGAAGGGTTGTAATTACCAAGCAAACCGCACTTTATTGTAGTCTGTTTATTTTTTAGGGAGCGGTAACAAAAGGAGGAAATTAATCCCCTCCGATCGTTTAAAGTTTCAGTTTTAAAAGGAGCGATTGAAATGAGTGTTATTCAAGATGAAAAATTGACAGCGATTACAGTGGGTGAGTTAATGATACCATCTGAAAAAGTAGCTCACGTCCAAGTAAACAATCCTTTAGAACATGCGCTGTTAGTTCTTGTGAAGTCAGGATATTCTGCTGTACCTGTATTAGATGCATCTTATAAATTAGTTGGTACATTAGGCAAAACAATTATATTAAACCAAATATTAGGTCTTGAGCGGTTTGAATTCGAAAAATTATCCGATATGCGAGTACATGAAATTGTGAACACCGATATACCATGCTTATCAAAAGAAGCTTCATTATTAGATGGATTACATGCATTAATAAATTATCCATTCATATGTGTGACTGACTCTGATGGCTATTTTGATGGAATATTAACTAGACGTGCTATTTTAAAGCAAGTTCGAAAAAATTTTTATACAAATAATACAAATTAATAATCGATAAAAAATCATCCTTTATGTAAAGGGTGATTTTTTGTATTTGCAAAGAAATGAGATAACCTTCCGACTTTTTAGGTAATATTTGTTGCCACTATTTTTGTGCTCTGATAAAGTAATAAAGAATACTACATAAGGAGGCTATCCGAATATGAAAATGATGGATGCAAATGAAATTATTAGCTTTATTTCAAATAGTAAAAAGAGCACCCCTGTTAAAGTATATGTGAAGGGTGAGAAACTGGATTCTATAAATTATGGTGATTCTATTCAAGCTTTTGTTGAGCAACAAAGTGGTGTCTTATTTGGAGAATGGAAAGAGATTTCCTCACTATTGGATAACCATAAAGAAGTGATCGCTGATTATGTTGTAGAAAATGATCGTAGAAATTCGGCTATACCTTTACTTGATCTGAAGAATATTAATGCCCGTATTGAACCAGGTGCTGTAATTCGTGATCAAGTTGAAATAGGTGATGGCGTTGTAATTATGATGGGAGCAATGATTAATATAGGGGCAGTAGTTGGAGAAGGAACAATGATTGATATGAATGCTGTACTCGGAGGTCGCGCTACGGTAGGAAAGAACTGTCATATTGGTGCAGGTACTGTTTTAGCTGGGGTTATTGAACCACCATCAGCAAAACCTGTTGTGGTTGAGGATGATGTTGTAATTGGTGCAAATGTTGTAGTATTAGAAGGAGTTACGATTGGGAAAGGTGCTATCGTAGCAGCGGGTGCAATTGTAACAAAAGATGTTGCGCCTAATACTCTAGTAGCAGGCACACCTGCAAAAGTATTAAAAGAGATTGATGAAAATACGAAATCCAAAACAGAGATTAAACATGAGTTACGCAAATTAGATAATTAGTAGGCGATATACATGGACTTAACGACTTTAAGAACGATAAGACGTGATTTACACCAAATACCAGAGTTAGGGTTCCAAGAGAACGAAACACAGCATTACTTGCTAAATAAAATTAAAGAATTCGCTAATGAACGTGTTGAGATTGAAACATGGAAGACTGGTATTCTTGTAAAAGTTTCTGGTAAGAATCCGTCAAAAACAATTGGGTATCGAGCTGATATTGATGGACTTCCTATTATGGAAGAAACTGAATTAGAGTTTGTTTCACGAACCGAAGGAAGAATGCATGCGTGCGGACATGATTTTCATATGACGATTGCATTAGGAGCGTTACAATCTATTATTAATAACCCTATTGATGATCATGTTGTTTTCATTTTCCAACCTGCAGAGGAAGGTCCTGGTGGAGCATTACCTATGATTCAATCTACTGAATTTACTAGACGGAAACCGGATTGTATATTTGCTCTACATATTGCTCCAGAACTACCTGTTGGAACCGTTTCTACAAAAGAAGGGTTATTATTTGCAAATACTAGTGAGCTATTTATCGATTTTGAAGGCAAAGGTGGACACGCTGCGTTCCCGCATTTAACAAAAGATATGACAGTTGCAGCGAGCAATTTTATCGTTCAACTTCAACAAATCGTATCAAGAAATATCGATCCATTAGATAGTGCAGTAGTAACTATAGGTAAAATGGAAAGTGGCTATGTTCAAAATGCTATTGCAGAACAAGCTCGCCTTGAAGGAACCATTCGGTCCTTAAAGCCTGAAACTATTGATGTTGTAAAAGAACGATTAGAAGCTTTAATGCGTGGTTTTGAAATAAGCTATGACTGTAAGATCGATGTGGATTATGGCGCAAATTATTATCAAGTTTATAACGATAAAAAATATGTAGAATATTTTAAAGAAAGCATTGATCAAACAGGTATATCCTATGTGGAAGCACAAAAAGCAATGACTGGAGAAGACTTCGGTTATATGTTGAAAGAAATTCCCGGATTCATGTTTTGGCTTGGAGTGGATTCTCCATTTGGATTACATAGTTCTAAATTAAATCCAAAAGAAGAAGCATTAGAAGTAGGAGTAAAGGCCGTAGTAAACACGTTAAAATATCTTTCGAAAAAATAAATGAATATTTACTTCTATAACGCTCAAACTAAGTAAGAAATTTACATACTTACTTAGAGGAGTGAAGTAAATGGCACGTATCGGTGTGGAAGGTACACTTTCTGATGTAAAAGATGCATTAATGGAAATGGGACATGAAGTTGTAGATTTACGTTCAGAAGCAGATACTGCACAATGTGATTGTTGTGTGATTTCTGGTCAGGATAAAGACGTAATGGGTATTGCCAATGCAAGTATGGCTGGTCCTGTCATTAATGCCGGTGGACAAAACGCTGAAGACGTTTGTCAAATGGTTAATAATAAGTTGAGCTAATCGTTAAATAAAGCTACCTCCATAGTAATAGCTAAGGTGAGGTAGCTTTTTTATTATGGCAGTGTTTGGCTTTTTATAGAATTATAGGGACTCTGGTTAAAGGAAAGTCGTTCTCGATGCCGGAAGCCTAAGAGAATCCATAGCTATGGTAACCGAGGAAGGTTCTCGATGCCGGAAGCTCACTCCAATCCAAGGCTACGGTAACCGAAGGAGGTTCTCGATGCCGGAAGCCCAACTCAATCCAGCTCTACGGTAACCGAGGAAGGTTCTCGATGCCGGAAACTCACTCCAGACCAAAGCTACGGTAACCGAGGGAGGTTCTCGATGCCGGAAGCTCCATCCAATCCGCTGCTACGGTAACCGAGGGAGGTTCTCGATGCCGGAAGCTCACTCCAATTCAAAGCTACGGTAACCGAGGAAGGTTCTCGATGCCGGAAACTCACTCCAATCCAAAGCTACGGTAACCGAGGAAGGTTCTCGATGCCGGAAACTCACTCCAATCCAAGGCAACGGTAACCGAAGAAGGTTCTCGATGCCGGAAGCTCACTCCAACTCAAAGCTACGGTAACCGAAGAAGGTTCTCGATGCCGGAAGCCCAACTCAATCCGCTGCTACGGTAACCGAAGAAGGTTCTCGATGCCGGAAGCCCAACTCAATCCGCTGCTACGGTAACCGAGGAAGGTTCTCGATGCCGGAAGCTCAACTCAAACCAAAGCTACGGTAATCGATAGAGCCCTTCAATGCCCCTTAGCCCAATTTTATAATCTAGTAACAATCATTAATCACAATTCTTATACGATTGCTATTTCCTTTCAAATAGATGTTTATATAATTCAGGGACTGGCTATACTACTAATTGTGAAAATAATGTATCTTTCTTGTGACAATAAATTGAATCGTTAGTAAGGTAGTCAAAACTGCATTGACTTTGAAAAAAATAGCTCCATATAATTATAGATGGGGCGGATAAATATCTTAATTGGAGGGATTACATATGGCAGAAAGAATGGTAGGTAAACAAGCACCACGATTTGAAATGGATGCTGTTATGCCTGATAAGGAATTCGGTAAAATTAGTTTAGAAGAGATTATGAAAGAAGATAAGTGGACAGTCCTATTCTTTTATCCAATGGACTTTACATTTGTATGTCCAACTGAAATCACAGCAATGTCCGATCGATATGATGAATTTGAAGATCTAGATGCCGAGGTAGTTGGGGTATCAACTGATACGATACATACTCATTTAGCATGGATTAATACGTCACGTGATGACAACGGATTAGGCGAATTAGCATATCCATTAGCTGCAGATACAAATCATTCTGTTGCAAAAGATTATGGTGTGCTTATTGAAGATGAAGGTGTAGCGCTTCGAGGTTTGTTTATCATCAACCCAGAAGGTGAACTACAATATCAAACTGTTTTTCATAATAATATTGGCCGAGATGTTGACGAAACATTACGTGTCCTACAAGCATTGCAAACTGGTGGGCTTTGTCCTGCGAACTGGAAGCCGGGTCAAGAAACGTTATAAGCATCGACAACTTATCGATAAGTTGAATAGTATATTATAGCTGACTCTGATAAGGCATTTTAAGTGAGTCAGCTCTTTTTGATACAACTATAGGAGGTAACGAAATGAAGTTAAGAGATCAGATGCCCGAGCTAGAGGGAGCTACAACTTGGTACAATAGTAATCCAATAACAAAAGATGAATTATTAGGGGAAAAACCAACATTAATTCATTTTTGGTCTGTTAGCTGTGGGCTATGCAAAGAGGCAATGCCTAACGTAAATGAATTCCGTGATGAGTATAAAGATGAATTAAATGTAATTGCCGTTCATATGCCACGTTCTGAAAAAGATACAGACTTAGATCAAGTTAAAGAAGTAGCAGCAGAACATGATATTACACAACCGATCTTCGTTGATAACCAACATAAACTAACAGATGCATTTGATAATAAATATGTTCCAGCGTATTATGTCTTTGACGGAACAGGAAAGCTGCGTCATTTCCAAGCGGGTGGTGGAGGCATGAAAATGCTTCGTAAACGTGTCAATAGGGTGTTGGGGAAACCCGTTAAATAAAACATATTTCAATACTGAAAAAGTGTCGTACTTAAGTGGCGACGCTTTTTTTGTGTAGAAATTATTGATTTACTAATAATTCCATTTAGATTAAATATAATTTTTAAAAATTTAAGTAAAAAGTGTAGCAATTTATTTCGGAAACCGTTATATTAGTAATTACGTAATAAAAAAAACTTCTTAGAGGAGGGGAAATTAAATGGATACATTTAAAAAATTAAAGAAATTTTATTGGCCTTATAGGAAATACTTCTTTACATCTTTGTTTTTCTTACTATTTGTAACGGCGATAACGGTTGTGTATCCAATTATTTTACAATTAACAATTGATGAAGTTGTTTTGGGGGACCAATATGATTTAATCCCTTATATTTCAATTGGATTTTTACTACTAATGATTGTAAAAGGTGTATCAACCTATTTTCACCAGTATTTAGGGGATTTATTTGGGATTACATCCGTTTATAAAGTAAGAAATCGACTTTATGAAAAACTACAGGTATTGTCATTTAAATATTATGATAATGCTAAAACTGGTGACATCATGTCCAGATTAACAGCAGACGTTGAAGGATTTCGATTTTTCCTTTCCGTTGGTTTCGCAGAATTAATAAGAATTACATTACTAATCTTATTTAGTTTAAGCGTAATGTTTTATTATTCAGTACCACTTGCTGTAGTTACTATGGCTGCGATGCCGTTTCTAGCAATTGTTGTATTTAAGTTTGATAAACGTGTACACCCGGCTTTTAGAGGAATACGTAAATCATTTGGTCGATTAAATACAAGAGTTCAAGAGAATGTCAGTGGGATGAATACAGTAAAATCATTATCAAGAGAAGACTTCGAGATTGGAAGATTCTCGGAAAACAACGATAATTATCGTCAAAATTACCTTTTCACATCGAATATATGGTCTAAATACATGCCGTTCATGGAATTTATTGGGAATATTTGTGTGGTTGCCTTGCTTGCATTTGGAGGGTATCTTGTAGTCTCAGGTAATATTGAACTTGGGGTACTTGTAGCATTCTTTAACTTAGTATGGTATATACTTGGACCACTTATGAACTTAGGGTTTGTCGTGAACCAATTCTCACAAGCAAAGGCTTCTGGGGAACGATTATTAGAGATACTTGAACAAGAAGAACATATTACCGAAAAGGAAAATGCAGTAAGTACACCAATTAAAGGGCATGTAACTTTCAACAATGTTTCATTAACGTATGTAGAAGATGATGATACGGCCCTTAAAAATATAAGTTTCGACGCACCACCTGGTAAAGTAATCGGGTTAATTGGAGCGACAGGCTCTGGTAAAACTAGTATTACTCAACTGATTACTAGATTTTACGAACCAGAAGAAGGCGAAGTACTTGTAGATGGAAGACCTGTTTCAGATTATCAATTGAAGACGTTAAGAAGCCATATTGGATTTGTCTTACAGGAGTCATTCTTATTCTCCACAACCATTAGGGAAAATATTGCTTATGGAAACCCTGATGTAACGGATGAACAAATCATCGATGCAGCAAAACGAGCGCAAGCCCATGACTTTATTACGGATATGCCAAATGGGTATGATACGTTACTCGGTGAAAGAGGAATGGGATTATCCGGAGGTCAAAAGCAACGAATTGCGATTGCTCGTGCGATCTGTGTTAACCCTAGTATTCTAGTGTTAGATGACGCAACTTCAGCTGTCGATATGGAGACAGAATTTAAGATCCAAAAAGCATTAAAAGAAGTAATGAAGGGTAGAACAACATTTATTATTGCTCACCGAATTTCGTCATTGAAACATGCAGATGAAATATTAGTGTTAGAAGATGGAAAAATTATTGAACGTGGTCAGCATGATTTCTTATTAAGTAATAATGGACCATACCAACGAATCTATGACATACAATATCAAGATCGTGAAGCGATCATGAGTGTGGCGCATTAAGGAGGGAAATCAATGGCTAAAACAAAGGAAAAAATAAAAGAAGATCGGCACCTAAAACGATTTCATTATACTGTTGAACATGCAATTGAAAAACCATTCAACTGGAAGCAGCTTTGGAGACTATTGGTTTTCCTAAAACCATACTCTAAAAATTATTTGCCTGCATCTTTATTAGCGATGTTGGTATCTACTGCTGTACGATTACTTGTTCCAATTTTAATTGGTAAGGTTGCTATTGATATTGCACTTGCTAATGAGGATACCACTCTACTAACCTATTTGGTATTTGGGATAGCAGCGTTATACCTAGTTAGCTATATAGGAAATGTTTTCCGTATAAAATGGGTAAACATTTTAGGGCAGAATGTAATTTATGATTTAAGGCAGAAATTATTTTCACATGTACAACGATTATCACATCGTTTCTTTGACCAACGTTCAGCTGGGTCAATTCTAGTTCGTATTATGAATGATACAAACTCATTACAAGAACTATTTACAAATGGGATCATCAATCTAATTATGGATATTATTACGTTAACTAGTATTATCATAATTTTACTGGTATTAGATGTAAAATTGGCATTAGCGATTATGGTCATTATTCCATTAATGTTCTATATTTCAACGAAGCTAAGAAGGAATATTCGTCGCTCTTGGCAAGATGTTCGTATCCAACAATCACGGATGAATTCTCACTTAAATGAAAGCATCCAAGGAATTAGAATTACACAGTCATTTTCTCAGGAAAAAGAAAACACAGAATTCTTTAATGGTGTAAATACAGATAACTTCGAAAGTTGGAGAGTAGCATCTAAAAAGAGTGCGATGTTCCGACCAATGGTGGAACTTTGTAATGCAATAGGTACAATTATATTAATTTCTTATGGTGCGTACTTAATTCTGTTAGGAGAAGAAAATGGTGGAATAGCAATTGGTACCTTTGTCATATTTACTTTCTTCTTAGGTATGTTCTGGGAACCAATTTCACGCTTGGGCCAAATGTACAATCAACTATTAATGGCAATGGCAGCATCAGAACGTATTTTTGAATATTTAGATGAGCAACCAAATGTAGAGGAAAAAACAGATGCGAAAGAATTAACAGAGATGGATGGACATATCGAGTTTGAACGCGTTCAATTCTCATATGACGAAGAACGAATTGCCTTGCATGAAATCTCCTTAGATATAAAAGCTGGGCAAACAATAGCGCTTGTAGGGCATACAGGAAGTGGTAAATCTACAATTGCTAACTTAATAAGTCGTTTTTATGATCCGACAAAAGGAGCCGTTAAAATTGATGGCCATGATTTACGAGATGTAAAATTAGACAGTCTTCGCCAACAAATTAGCGTTGTATTACAAGACACATTTATCTTCTCAGGTACAATACTTGAGAATATCCGTTTTGGTAATCCAGGTGCTACTGATGAAGAAGTAATGGAAGCAGCAAAAGTTGTTGGGGCTGATGAATTTATCCAAAGGCTTGCAAATGGCTATCATACGGAAGTAGAAGAACGAGGAAACATTCTATCTGCTGGGGAAAGGCAGTTATTGTCGTTTGCAAGAGCGTTGTTAGCTGACCCGAGAATTCTAATTCTTGATGAAGCAACAGCAAGTATTGATACTGAAACAGAAGTGAAAATTCAGTTAGCATTAAAGAAATTATTAAAAGGAAGAACGGCTATAATTATTGCCCATCGATTATCAACTATTCGTGAATCTGATAATATATTCGTTCTTGAACAAGGAAAAGTATTAGAAAATGGAAATCACCAAGAGCTAATGCAACAAAAAGGTGAATACTATGATTTGGTTAAATCACAATTTCAAATGCTAGATGCCATATAATTTAGGAAGCAATCTCTTAGAAAGAGGTTGCTTCTTTTTGGTTCACTTGGTAGAGTTAATTATTATAGAAAGAAGTATTTGGAGGAACTGTTATGAAAAGAGAATTTGCGGTTATTGGCCTTGGGAGATTCGGAGGAAGTATCTGCCAGGAATTGAGTAGAGAGGGAATGGAAGTACTGGCAATTGATAATGATGAAGATAAAGTAAATGAATTTAAAAATATTGCTTCTCATGCTGTTATTGCAGATTCTACAGATGAAGCGTCACTTAAGGAGTTAGGAATAAAAAATATTGATCATGTTATTGTGGCGATAGGGGATAACATTCAAGCAAGTATCTTAACAACAGTAATCTTAACCGACCTCGGAATTAAAAAAATTACAGTTAAGGCACAGAATGATTACCATGAAAAGATTTTGAATAGGATAGGGGCTAATACCGTTGTTCATCCAGAACGAGACATGGGGAAAAGAATTGCTCATAGTATAATCTCTAATAATATCTTAGATTACTTAGAGTTATCCGATGACCATAGTATTGTTGAGGTTAAAGCAGGGAAGCGAATGGTTGGTAAATCTGTGGTAGAACTTGATATTCGTGCAAATTATGGTTGTAACGTTGTAGCAATAAAGCAAGGCAAGCAAATCAATGTTTCGCCAGGACCAACTGATGTTTTATATGAAGGAGATATTTTGATTGTTGTTGGTGCAGATAAGGACATTTCTAGATTTGAAAAACACTTAGTTATAGATGATTAAAATCAAAAAAGAGGTAAGTTACTATCGAATGTGATAGTACTTACCTCTTTTTTTAGATGTCTAGCTCCGAGCGCCTGCGACTAGCGAGACTTCCTTCGCCTCCGTACGATAAGTCAACATCGACTCCCGTTGGTCGTCGTGTTTCCTTTATCTCCTACGCCTCAGTCCAGTCCGTACGTCGCAAAGCGGGCGCTCTCTAGCTTTTCTTATTATACCTCCATAATGATAGGTAGTATCATTGGACGGCGTTTTGTTTTTTCATATAAGAATGGTGCAATTGTGTCAATAATTTCATTCTTAATCTCGGACCATTGAGAAGTTCTTCTTTCCATAACTTTATTCAAGTGTTTAGAAACAAGTTTTTGTGCCTCATTAATCAAGTCTTCTGATTCTCTCATGTAAACAAATCCTCTTGAGATAATATCAGGACCTGCAGAGATTTGGAACTCTTTCATATTAATACTTACTACAACAATTACTAACCCTTCTTCAGAAAGGATACGTCGATCTCTTAGAACAATGTTTCCGATATCGCCAATTCCACTACCATCAACATAAATGGCGCCGGATGGTATTTTACCAGCAACTGTGGCTGTGTCTTTGCCTAACGCTAATACATCACCGTTGTCCATAATAAAGGAATTGTCAGGTTCTACTCCACAAAGCTCAGCAAGTTTCGTATGTTCTTTCAACATACGATATTCACCATGAATAGGCATGAAGTAGGTTGGATTCATTAATCGTAGCATTAATTTTTGTTCTTCTTGACTACCATGACCAGATGTATGAATATCACTAAGCTTTCCGTGTATTACGTCTGCACCGGCGCGGTAAAGTTTATTGATAGTTCGGCTAACACTAATTGTATTTCCAGGGATTGGAGATGACGAAAATACAACTGTATCGCCAGGGTGTATTTGGATTTGACGGTGTGTTCCATTAGCAATTCTGGAAAGAGCAGCCATTGGTTCACCTTGAGATCCTGTACATAGAATCGTTACTTCATCTGCTGGAAGGCGATTAATCTGATTTGCATCAATAAAGGTGTCTTTTGGTGCTTGGATATATCCAAGTTCTTGTCCTAGATTGATTGCAGACTCCATGCTGCGGCCAAATACAGCAATTTTACGTTTGTTTTTCACTGCAGCAGATACGACTTGCTGCAAACGGTAGATGTTGGATGCAAAAGTTGCAAAAATAATTCGTCCATCAACACGTCCGAATATATCATGAATATTACCCTCTACAACCTTTTCAGAGAGTGTAAAGCCAGGAATCTCACTATTTGTACTATCAGATAGTAAGCATAATACTCCTTCTTTTCCAATCTCAGCCATCTTTGTTAAATTAGCAGGGTCGCCAATTGGAGTGAAATCAAATTTGAAATCCCCAGTATGAACAATGTTCCCTGGTGGTGTTTTAACAACTACACCAAATGAATCTGGAATACTATGGGTTGTACGGAAAAAGCTAACGGCAGTTTTTCTAAATTTAATAATATCGTCTTCTTGAATGGTGTGTAACTTGGCATTTCTTAATAAACCGTGTTCTTCTAATTTATTTCTAATGAGTCCAATCGCAAGTTTACCAGAGTAAATGGGTACATTTATTTCACGTAATAAATAGGGAATGCCACCAATGTGGTCTTCATGACCGTGAGTGACAAATAGCCCTTTTATCTTATCTTGATTTTGAACTAGATAAGTGTAGTCAGGAATTACGTAATCGATACCTAATAATTCATCCTCAGGAAATTTAATACCAGCGTCGATTAGTATAATTTCATCCTGGAATTGGACTCCATACGTATTTTTTCCAATCTCACCTAGTCCACCTAGTGCGAAAACAGCTGCTTGATCATTTTTTACAAATTTCATAATCTAAACTGTCTCCAACTCGAATGTTTCCGAATCTTTCTCATAGTCTAAATGTGCTCCATCAATCTCTTGGATAAATTCAATATTTATTTTGCGATCACTAAGTTTATGTCGGACTTCTTTAGCAGAATTTGCTTCTAGATACAAGCTTTTTGTTCTTTCACGAACAGGAACTTCATTCGGAATTTCCTGATATAATACTTTAAAAATCATTTTATCTCTCCTAACATCTATTTCTCTAAAAATTACCATTCAAGTATTTAACTGCCTATGTACTATGTTAAAAAAACGCACAATTATTACCGTTGCCATAATACATGTTTTCCCGAAACTCCTAACTTATCAACATAATAGTACCATGATTAAAGAATATGATGACTATTTCGATGGGAGTAATATTAATCATTGCGGTAGATAATGAGGTGCAACGTTATAGTTGCACCTTTAATCTTTATATGTTGTTGGTACACGTCCTTGGCCTATGAAATCCTTCCAGCGTTTTTTTAGCTTTTCTTTCAAACGCTTTAACATGGAAGATCCATCTCCTTTCGTTAATTTCAAGAAAAGCGTAAAAACGTTCTACCGATCCAATCCCTATTAGTTATAGTATAGTACGGATTTTGATTTTTTGAAATAAAAATCACCTATATTTTAATAAAAAACTTTTTTCATCAACTTTCCTATTCTATCCAAATTCAATATTCTATAACGTAAAGCTAGAAGAAAACACTAGAAATTAGGCTAGGTTTCGTGTTTATCTACGTATATTTTTTACGAAGTTAGCTTTCTTATTCATGATTCAACTAGATATAAAAAAGCCAGCATCATTTTGCTGGCTTTTAATTTCGACTTTATTCAATTGCTTTAGAGTTTTCTGGAATTGAAAATGGATTTTCGGAATTGATGTGATCATAGAACATGACCCCATTTAGATGATCAATCTCATGCTGGAATACGATAGCAGCATAGTCTCTAAGTCGTAATTTCACTTGATTTCCTTCTAAGTCAGTTGCTTTTATAGTTATTCGAGCGTAGCGTGGCACATATCCCTCTACATTTCTATCAACGGATAAACAACCTTCACCCGCAGCTAAATAAGCTTTTTCTACAGAATGGCTAACAATTTTAGGATTGAAAAGTCCGTAGCTATAATGTTTCCCATTTAAATCTTCAAAATGAACAGCCAACATTCGCTTTTCAATTCCTAACTGTGGTGCTGCTAGACCTACACCAGGACGCAAATTATATTGTGAGCAAATTTTTTCGTCTTGACTATTTTTCAAAAAAGTTAGCATATCTTCCAAAAGTAGTTTCTCTTCATCTGTAGGTGGAAGGTTAACTTCTTTTGCGACTTTACGTAATGAAGGGTGGCCTTCTCTTACGATATTTTCCATTGTTATCATCTTCATAATACCCCCAGTATGTCATTAGAAATAAATTATAAGTTAAACTTCACGATTAACCATGTACAGTAATTTATTCTATAAATATGATATGTTGTGCTAATTATTAAGTTTATCATAAAGTTTGTACATAAATCATAAATTAACTATTAACTCCTAGTAAAAATCTATCAATATTTTTATGATATAAATGTATTATATATGGTATACTAAAAATTATGAAATGCATACATAATATGATACTCAGCATGAACACAAGAGGGGGAAAGGTACGTGAGATTTAAAAAAACAGCTATTGCATTAACAATAAGTATGGCAGCTATTTTAACTGCATGTGGAGAGTCTGTCGATACAGAAATCTATAACCACTTAGAAGAAGCAGTGACTTTAGAAGAGGGTTATGAGGAACAACAAGAGACTATTGCAAAGTTAGAGAAGCAGGAACAAGAAATTTATAGCCAAATAATTGAACTTGGTATAGATGATTTTGACCAAATTAAAGAACTATCAAAAGAAGCATTAGCTATTATTGCTGAAAGACAGGAAAAAATTGATATTGAAAAAGAAAGCATTGATTCAGCTCGAGAGGAATTTCTGAATACAGAATCATTAATTACAGAAATTGAAGAAGAAAAAGCAAAAGAAACGGCAGAAAAGATGTACCAGACAATGGAAGAACGTTATAATGCGTACGATGATTTATATCAAGCCTATTCTGATTCATTGTCATTAGAAGAAGAGTTATATACAATGCTACAATCTGAGGACATTAAACAAGAAGAGATAACCGAACATATTCAGAAAGTAAATAGTAGTTACCAAACTGTGATCGAAGCTAACAATCAATTTAACGAGTATACTGTACAGTATAATGATTTAAAGAAAGAATATTATGAAATTGCCGATATTAATGTAAGTTATTCTGAATAAGCTTACTTATTGAAAGAGTTTGCTAATCAATTACCTACGTGCCTATCAAGAAAAGGCTGTGGTAAAGATGGCAGGCTCTTTTTCTATGTTTATTAATAATGTAGTAAAGATATTGATACAGAGGTGAATATGTCTCTGTAACAGATTATTGATATTTGTAAAATGAAAAAACTTGTTATCAGTATAATTATTTGATAAACAAAGTAGTTGACCGATAATGTGGTGATGAGATAAACTTTAGATGAGTAAAAATTGTACCAGTTATTTTTAAGGTTTTTATGTAACAGTTTATACTTAACGAATTACTCACTCTCTTTTTTACAACTATAGAAATATGCTTAAAAATGGTACAGAATTTCTCATGTTTTGGGAAGGATAGTAAAGATAATAATAATGGATATAAGAAAGGAAGAGGTGAACTATTTTGAAACACGTATTAGAAAGTGTGGAAAGTCAGTTCGAAATGTTCCAGATTCTTAATGAAGATGGAGAAATAGTTAATAAGGATGATGTACCTGATTTATCTGATGATGAATTAAAGGAACTTATGCGTCGTATGGTATACACTCGTATTTTAGATCAACGTTCGATTGCTTTAAATCGTCAAGGGCGTTTAGGTTTCTATGCACCGACAGCTGGGCAAGAAGCTTCACAATTAGGGAGTCATTTTGCTCTTGAAAAAGAAGACTTTATTTTACCAGGGTATCGTGATGTGCCTCAGTTAATCTGGCATGGACTTCCTCTTTATCAAGCATTCCTATTCTCTAGAGGACATTTTCATGGGAACCAAATGCCTGAAGGTGTAAATGCTCTACCTCCACAAATTATTATTGGTGCACAGTATGTACAGGCTGCTGGTGTTGGTTTAGGTTTGAAAAAACGTGGTAAAAAAGCAGTTGCTATTACTTACACTGGTGACGGTGGTACTTCCCAAGGTGACTTCTACGAAGGGATAAACTTTGCAGGAGCTTATGGAGCAAACAATATATTTATAGTACAGAACAATGGCTTTGCTATATCTGTACCTCGTGAAAAACAAACAGCAGCAAAGACATTAGCACAAAAAGCAGTTTCAGCTGGAATCGAAGGAATTCAAGTTGATGGTATGGACGTTCTAGCAGTTTATGCAGCAACTAAACATGCTCGTGAGCGTGCAATCAATGGTGAAGGACCGATGTTAATAGAAACAATTACGTACCGTTATGGTCCACATACAATGGCAGGGGACGACCCAACTCGTTATCGTTCATCTGAAATGGATTCTGAGTGGGAGAAGAAAGATCCTTTAGTTCGTTTCCGTAAATATTTAGAATCTAAAAATCTTTGGTCTGAAGAAGAAGAAAACAAAGTAATTGATGAAGCGAAAGAAGAAATCAAGAAAGCTATTAAAGAAGCAGACAATTATCCAAAACAAAAAGTAACGGATTTAATTTCAAATATGTTTGAAGAACTTCCTGTTAACCTCCAAGAGCAGATGGAAGAATACAAAGCAAAGGAGTCGAAGTAAATCATGGCACAAATGACAATGATTCAAGCAATCACTGACGCTATGCGCACAGAACTAAAAAAAGATGAAAATGTGCTCGTATTTGGTGAAGATGTAGGTCAAAATGGTGGTGTTTTCCGTGCAACAGAAGGCCTGCAAAAAGAATTTGGGGAAGATCGTGTATTCGATACGCCATTAGCAGAATCTGGAATAGGTGGTTTAGCAATTGGTTTAGCATTACAAGGTTACAGACCTGTTCCTGAAATTCAATTCTTTGGCTTTGTATATGAAGTAATTGATTCCATCAGTGGTCAAATGGCACGTATGCGCTATCGTTCAGGTGGAACTCATACTGCTCCAATAACTGTTCGTTCACCTTTTGGTGGTGGGGTACACACGCCAGAATTACATGCTGACTCTCTAGAAGGATTAATGGCACAACAACCAGGACTAAAAGTTGTAATCCCATCAACTCCATATGATGCGAAAGGATTGCTAATCGCATCTATTAGAGATAATGACCCAGTTATATTTTTAGAGCACATGAAACTTTATCGTTCTTTCCGTGGGGAAGTACCTGAAGAAGAATATACAATTGAGTTAGGAAAAGCTGACGTAAAAAGAGAAGGAACAGATGTTACTATTGTAACTTATGGTGCGATGGTTCATGCTTCTCTAAAAGCTGCTGAAGAATTAGAGAAAAATGGTGTTAGTGTTGAAGTAATTGACTTAAGAACAGTATCACCAATTGATATTGAAACAATCGTAGAGTCTGTTAAGAAAACTAATCGGGTTGTTGTGGTTCAAGAGGCTCAAAGACAAGCAGGTGTTGCAGCTAATATTGTTTCAGAAATTCAGGAAAGAGCTATTTTACACCTAGAAGCACCTATTTTACGAGTTGCTGCACCAGATACAGTATATTCTTTCTCTGAAGCTGAAGAAGTTTGGCTACCAAATCATAATGACATCGTAGAAAAAGTAAACAACGTAATGAACTTTTAAGGAGGTAGTAGTTTATGGCTTTCGTATTTAAATTACCGGATATCGGTGAAGGAATTCATGAAGGTGAAATTGTAAAGTGGTTTGTAAATGAAGGTGACGAAGTAAAAGAAGACGATGTGCTTTGTGAAGTGCAAAATGATAAAGCCGTTGTAGAAATCCCGTCACCAGTTGAAGGTAAAGTTACTAAGATACATGTTGAAGAAGGTACTGTAGCTGTTGTAGGTGATAAATTAATTAGCTTTGATGCAGAAGGTTATGAGGATGAAGGTGAAGAGGAAGAAGCACCTGAAGTTTCAGAAGCTCCTCAAGAGACTGCTGAGAATTCACCTCAAACCAACAGTGAACAATCAACCGAAGAACAAGAAGAAGGTAAACGTGTTATTGCAATGCCTTCCGTTCGTAAATATGCTCGTGACAATAATGTAAACATTGCACAAGTAAATGGTTCTGGTAAAAATGGACGCATAACGAAAGAAGATATTAACAGCTTCTTAGGTGGGGAACAGGCAGTACCTAAAGCTCAAGAAACTGAAAAACCAGCAGCAGAAAGTGCACAACAACCTAAAACTTCTTCTGCTCCAGTTGAAGGTGAATTCCCTGAAACTAGAGAGAAAATGAGTCCTATTCGTAAATCTATTGCAAAAGCTATGGTTAATTCTAAAACGAAAGCACCTCATGTTACATTATTAGATGAAGTTGATGTAACAGAGCTAGTTGCCCACCGTAAGAAATTTAAACAAGTAGCTTTAGACCAAGAAATTAAATTAACTTATCTACCTTACGTAGTTAAAGCGTTAGTTTCTGCATTAAAACAATTCCCAATTCTAAATGCTTCTATTGATGATGCTACAGACGAAATTGTTCAAAAACATTATTACAATATTGGAATTGCTGCAGATACAGAAAAAGGATTATTAGTTCCAGTGGTTAAAAATGCGGATCGTAAATCAATTTTTGCTATCTCTTCCGAAATTAATGAATTGGCAGATAAGGCAAGAAGTGGTAAACTAGCACCTGATGAGATGAAAGGTGCATCAAGTACAATTACAAACATTGGTTCTGCTGGTGGTCAGTGGTTTACTCCTGTTATTAATTATCCAGAAGCTGCTATTTTAGGTATTGGCCGTATTGCGGAGAAACCAATTGTACGTGACGGAGAAATTGTTATTGCTCCAGTACTTGCATTATCATTGAGCTTTGACCACCGTATTGTAGATGGTGCTACAGCTCAATTAGCCTTAAATCAAATCAAACGTTTATTGAATGACCCACAATTAATCATGATGGAGGCGTAAGGTTATGGTAGTAGGAGATTTTCCAATCGAATTGGATACTTTAGTTGTAGGAGCAGGACCTGGGGGATATGTAGCTGCAATTAGAGCTGCTCAAACAGGACAAAAAGTAACGATTGTTGATAAAGGTGCATTAGGAGGAGTTTGTCTTAATGTAGGATGTATTCCTTCAAAAGCACTGATTCAAGCAGGACACCAAGTAGAGAATGCTCATGGAAGTGAAGATTTAGGAATTAAAACTGATAATGTTACAGTTGATTTTTCAAAAGTCCAAGAATGGAAGGCTTCTGTTGTTAAAAAGCTAACTTCTGGTGTTGAAGGGTTATTAAAAGGAAATAAAGTAGATATCGTTAAAGGCGAAGTATACTTTGTTGATAAAAATACTGTAAAAGTAATGGATGAGAAGTCTTCTCAAACTTACAAATTCAATAATTGTATTATTGCAACTGGTTCATCACCAATTGAAATTCCAACGTTCAAATTCTCTGACCGTGTATTGGATTCAACAGGTGCATTGAACTTAAAAGAAATTCCTAAGAAATTAGTTGTTATTGGATCCGGTTATGTTGGTACCGAGTTAGGTACTGCATATGCAAACTTCGGTACAGAAGTAACGTTCCTTGAGGGTGCTAAAGACATCTTGGGTGGATTTGAAAAACAAATGACTCAACTTGTTAAAAAAGGCCTTAAGAAAAAAGGTGCAAAAATTATCACTGAAGCGATGGCTAAAGGTGTAGAAGAAACAAAAGATGGCGTAACTGTAACTTACGAAGTAAAAGGTAAAGAAGAAAAAATTGATGCTGATTATGTGCTAGTAACAGTAGGTCGTCGTGCTAACACTAGTGAACTTGGTTTAGAACAAGTGGGTATTGAAATGGATGATCGAGGACTTGTTAAAGTAGATAAGCAATGTCGTACTAATGTTGAGAACATCTATGCAATTGGTGATATCGTTGCAGGTCCTGCACTTGCACATAAAGCATCTTACGAAGGTAAGATTGCTGCTGAAGCAATTGCAGGTGAAAAATCTGAGATTGATTACATTGGTATCCCAGCAGTTGCATTTACTGAACCAGAACTTGCTACAGTTGGTATGAGTGAAAGTGAAGCAAAAGAAGCTGGCTACGATGTGAAAGTTGCTAAATTCCCATTTGCTGCAAATGGTCGTGCACTTTCCTTAAATAATGCTGATGGTTTCTTAAAATTAGTGACTCGTAAAGAAGATGGATTAGTATTAGGTGGCCAAATTGCAGGTCCTAATGCAAGTGATATGATTTCTGAGGTAGGATTAGCAGTTGAATCAGGTATGACTGCTGAAGATATTGCCTTAACAATTCATGCGCATCCAACATTAGGTGAAATTACAATGGAAGCAGCTGAAGTTGCTATAGGTACACCAATTCATATGTTATAAGATAGAAAAAGAGCTGCGAGTGCAGCTCTTTTTTGTGCGACGGGCAGTTACACGTGGCGCTGACAACTAAGCGCCTGTTTTATCTCTTTTAGGACAGAGACGTCACTGAGGTGAAACGACTGGATGACA
>NZ_FQVW01000027.1 GCF_900129485.1 Ornithinibacillus halophilus | reverse complement strand
AGAGCACCCCTCGTTTACCTTTTCACCTTTGATTAGCTTCAATTGGGCATCGAGAGCACCCCTCGTTTACCTTTTCACCTTTGATTAGCTTCAATCGGGCATTGAGAAATTAATAAAGGCGTCAGTTCATATTTGGTCGCCTTTTTCAATTAGATAGTAGCAACATTAAAAAAGGCATAAGGAGACGCGCCCCTTATACCTTATACCTTTTCCTTAAGACCGAACGTAAGCATTAAATATTTCATTTACATTTTCGATAACTTTCTGGAATGATTCTTCTACTTCATCATCTTGAAGTGTTTTTTCTGGGTCTTGATATAGAAGGCTGTAAGCTAATGATTTTTTGCCTTCTGGTAAGTGCTCCCCATTATATACATCAAATAGTTGTACTTGCTTCACTAATGGTGCACCAGTTGCTTCGATAATCTCCATTACGTCGCCTGCTTTTACTTGTTCATCAACAATAAACGCAACGTCACGAGCGATGGAAGGATATCTCGGAACTTCTTGGTACCCTGCTTGACTGTTGTAAACTTTAAGAACATGTTCAATATTAATATCGAATACATACGTTTCTTTTAAATCAAATTCTTTTTCTAATTTTGGATGTAATTGTCCTACAAAACCAATTACATCACCATCTACAGATATAGTAGCACATCGACCTGGATGCATATCACTTAAAATGGCTTGATCATAGCTTACCGGGATGTCTAGGTGGCCAAATAATCCATCTACTATTCCTTTAACTACATAAAAATCAACCATTTTATTTTCTTGTTGCCAAGGGTGATCCAACCATTTTCCAGTTAATGCCCCAGCTAAACGTAACTCCTCTTTCGGTTGCTTCGTTACTTCTTTTTCATCTGAAATAAAGATAGAGCCCATTTCATAGTACGCTAGATCATTTTGATTTCGATTGTTGTTATAGGAAATCGTCTTCAGTAACTCAGGCAAAATGCTTAAACGTAAATATTTATGGTCCTCACTCATCGGCATTGCCAAGGAAACAGGAACAGGATTTTGTTCTTTGACTTCTGGACTGATTAACTTCTGAATTAAATTATCATTAGTCAGTGAATACGTAGTTGTTTCCATTAGACCTGCGCCTTGTAGGAAGCTTTTCATTTGTCTTCTTAGTTTTTGTTTGTCAGATAATGCTCCAGCCTGACCTGCTCCAACTGGTAATGTAAACGGAAGATTATCATACCCATAAATACGCGCAACTTCTTCTAACATATCTTCAAATATAGTAATATCTTGACGACGTGTAGGGATTGTCACCGTGAAATCTTGATCTTTTTGCTCGTATTCAAATTGTAGTTTATTTAAAATAACACCAATTTCATCTGCTGTCATTTCTGTACCAAGGCGGTTATTAATTTCATCGGTATTAATATCAACTGTTTTTTCAGAGCGATCTAACGCATCGAATTCAACTACCCCATCAAGTACTTTTCCGTTCGCATATTTTTCTAATAACTGACAAGCACGTTGACCAGCACGGCGTACGCGATTCGGGTCAATTCCTTTTTCGTAACGAGTACTTGCATCACTGCGTAATCCCGTTTCTTTCACTGTACCTCTTACAGACTTCCCGTTAAAATACGCCGCTTCTAAAAGTACAGTTTTCGTAGAATCATTTACTTCTGTATTCGCTCCACCCATCACACCAGCTAAGGCAATTGGTTCTGTACCATTTGTAATAACAAGGTTATCAGGAGATAAGGTTCTTTCTACATCATCCAATGTTACTATTTTTTCATTCTCATGTGCACGACGAACTAAAATTTTATCTGATTGCAATAAGTCATAATCAAATGCATGTAAGGGTTGACCGTACTCAAGCAATACGTAGTTTGTAATATCAACGACATTATTAATTGGACGAATTCCTGCAGCCATTAATGCATTACGCATCCATAATGGTGATTGTTTGATTTCAACGTCTTTAATAACAAAAGCACCATAATATGGATTCAAGTCTTCTGCTTCCACTTCTACAGAAATATGATCGCTAGCTTGTTCATCTATTGTGTTCACAGTTTCTTCTGGTAAATTAACTGGTTTATTTAAAATAGCTGATACTTCATATGCCACACCTAACATGCTCAAGCAATCGGCACGGTTAGGAGTAAGGTCAAACTCAAGAACAGCATCGTTTAAATTTAATAATGGTTCCACACTTTCCCCAACAGTTACATCATTCGGAAAAACAAAAATACCTTCTGCAACATCTTTTGGAACATATTTTTCTTCAATTCCTAACTCTTGAAGGGAACAAATCATTCCATTTGACTCTACGCCACGTAATTTAACTTTTTTAATTTTAAAATTACCTGGTAAGACTGCACCCGGTTTTGCTACTGCTACTTTTTGTCCTTGTGCAATGTTTGGCGCACCACAAATGATTTGTAGTTTTTCTTCCTCACCTACATCCACTTGGCAAAGATTCAGCTTATCAGCATTTGGATGCTTTTCACAGGACTCCACATACCCAACGACTACATTGGAGCTTTTTTCAGCGATATATTCAATACCGTCCACTTCAATCCCTGTTTTTGTAATCTTTTCTGCTAACTCTTCTGGGCTAATACCCTCTATATCGACATAATTTTTTAACCAATTTAATGAAACTAACAAAATAACTACCTCCTCAGACCTTTATGCATTATGGAATTGTTTTAAAAAGCGTACATCATTTAAGTAGAACTGACGGATGTCATTAACACCGTACTTCAACATTGCAATACGTTCAGGACCCATACCAAAAGCAAATCCGCTGTATACATTCGGGTCATATCCTGCCATCGATAATACGTTAGGATGAACCATTCCAGCACCTAGAATTTCAATCCAGCCAGTACCTTTACATACCGAGCATCCTTGTCCGTCACATGATTTACATGAAATATCCATTTCAACAGATGGTTCAGTAAATGGGAAGAAGCTTGGACGTAAGCGAATTTCACGATCTTGGCCAAACATTTTCTTCGCAAAAACATCTAATACGCCTTTTAAATCACTCATTTTTACATCTTTATCCACATATAGTCCTTCAATTTGAGTGAATTGGTGTGAGTGTGTCGCATCATCCGTATCACGGCGATATACTTTTCCGGGACAAATCATTTTAAATGGTTTAGAACCACCGTAGCTCTGCATTGTTCTTGCTTGTACTGGTGATGTATGAGTACGCATTAATAATTCATTCGTAATATAAAATGTATCCTGCATATCACGAGCAGGGTGATCTTTAGGTAAATTTAATGCCTCAAAGTTGAAATAATCTGTTTCTACTTCAGGACCTTCACGAACCTCAAAGCCCATTCCAATAAATAGATCTTCAATTTCTTCCACAATGGATGTAAGTAAATGAGG
Organism: Ornithinibacillus halophilus; assembly: GCF_900129485.1. Classification (GTDB taxonomy): domain Bacteria; phylum Bacillota; class Bacilli; order Bacillales; family Amphibacillaceae; genus Ornithinibacillus; species Ornithinibacillus halophilus. Next base: position 38,341 of record NZ_FQVW01000027.1, on the reverse strand, counting down.
TCCACCCGCTTTTACAGGTCTACCTGGTAAGGTAACATCAATTGCTTCTGCCTGTAGCTTCTCTTCTAATGCTTTTTCTTCTAATACTTTGCTTTTTTCTTCAATTGCAGATGTAATCGTTTCTCTAACTTGGTTGGCGATTTCTCCGATAACTGGGCGTTCTTCTTTTGATAATTTTCCCATTCCTCGTAAAACACCTGTTAACGAACCTTTTTTACCAAGATAAGCAACTTTTACTTCTTGTAATTCTTTTGAATCGTTTACTTGATTAACTTTCTCTACAGCCTCTAGCTTAATGGCTTCTAATTGCTCCTTCATAACAATGCCTCCATTTTTCAATAATTGATATGATTTTGCGATGTATTAAGGTTTTTTTGAACAATATAAAAAGCCCCATCCCAAAAAAGGGACGAGGCTATTATTCGCGGTACCACCCTTGTTGACACAACATACATGTGTCCAACTTCATCACATAACGGAATTCATCCGGAACACCTTTACTATATTCGTAGCGTTGTCTAGCTTAACGCTTTTCTCTTATAGGTCCAAGTGTCAGCTCCAGAGTGAAATATTAACAGTTCCCACAATAGAAGTGCTTCCAGTCACGGCACTCCCTCCCTTTATCGTTTCAATGAATTGTTAATGACTCTTTCTAAGCTTTTTTTCTTATTCATATAGCATTGATTATATGAAAACCAGTAAAATTTTGCAAGTATTATCCTTTAAGATGATACATTAAAATACCAGCAGCAATGCTTACATTAAGGGATTCTGCTTTTCCGTATATTGGTATCTTAACGATGCTATCTGCTAATTTTAGTAATTGTTCTTGAATGCCTGCACCCTCATTTCCTACAACTAAGGCCACTTTTTCGGGTACATCCATCGTATGATAGTCCTTTGAATTCGCTAATGCTGATGCCCAAATGGAAAACCCATCTTGTTGTAAAGCAGGAATTTTCTCTTCTAAGTTAGCTTGAAAAATCGGAAGGTGGAAAAGTGATCCTTGTGTTGAACGAATTACTTTATCATTGTACATATCGACTGTTCCATTCCCTAAAATAATTGCACCGAATCCAGCAGCATCAGCAGTACGGATAATTGTCCCAAGATTTCCCGGGTCTTGTATTGCATCAATTAATAATACTTGATTGCCATTAATTGTGGTTTGTTGCTTCATTTTCACGGTTGCAGCTATTCCCTGTGGGGTTTGAGTTTGTGATATGTATTGAAAAACATTGTCACTGACATACTCTAATGAGAAACCTTTAGCCCAATGTGGTACATCACTATTCTCCTGGACTATGATTTCTTGTATTTCCCACTTGCTTTTCCATGCTTCTTCTACTAAATGATAGCCTTCTATTAAAAATAATCCTTGTTCTGTTCGTTCTTTTCGTTTTTGTAGTTTTTTCCATGACTTTACTTTTTCATTTTTCACTGATGTTATCATTATTATTATCATTCCTACTCGTATAATCTTCTCCTATCATACATATTTCCCTATTGGTTGGTCAAACTATCCATAGTTATATTATATAAGGAGTGATTTTTTTGAATTTAAATCTTCGCAAAGCGATTCTGTCCAATATTTCCGATAATGACCAATCACAATTAGAAGCAACTATTGTAGATGCCATCCAAAACGGGGAAGAAAAAATGCTTCCAGGACTTGGAGTGTTATTCGAATTAATCTGGAATCAATCGGACGAACAAGATAAACAAGAAATGTTAGAGGCATTAGAGCAAGGAGTAAAGCAAGCAGGTAGTTAATACTTATAAAGTAAAGTGCAGAGCGCCCATAAGAAAAAGAGCTCCAATCGAAGCTCTTTTTCTTATTTATTCTCTTTCTCTGGCTTTTTGTGTATCTCTTATATTTTTTTGAATCGTGATAGCAGCAAAAATACTTAGAACAAAGGCCATCCCATAAAACCCTTTTTCACTTAGAGTAATACTTCCTGCATTGTACAACCCTATCGCCATCAAGGAGATCGCGATAATTAGTGCAAACCAACTAATTCCGTAGTAAATGCTCGTGACTGGAACCCCTTCTTCCTTATCTCTTACAGCCTTTTGTAAAGAAACAGATGCATAAAGTCCAAACATTAACACTGCAAAATAATATCCTTTTTCATTCAGTTGCATCGTTGCATTATACAAACCAATTACATAAGTTGTCACACCAACGAAAAATGCTGCCCATGACGCCCCCTTAAATGCTGCAGTTGGTTCACCTTCAACCCTCGTTATATCTGTATGTGTATTTTCTGTCTCCTCTTTTTCCATCACTACATCTTGGTGATCTGACATACTATTGCCTCCCTTTTATTACCTACAAATCTGCATATATAATTAAATACTATTTATCGTATGAAAAAATAAGAACTTGAATGATTCAATTCACTCGAATTCTCCTTTAGATTGGGATTCAAATTGTTCGTCTTTTTCCATTTGTTTTATCTTTTGAAAATGATGATGGAACTTTTTACTGCATTGATTCGTAAATATTGATTAGAAAATTAAAAAATAAAATTGTAACCCTATTCAACTATTAATACATTTTTGAAAGGTCAAGGAGGCGATGTATGTTTTAACTGTAAAATAATGTTGTTATTGATTAAAAAGTACTAAAATTTACAAATTATACATTATTTAGCTAGACAGACACTATAAATTAAACTAAAATTCAATTGACTTAATAAAATTACTTTAAGATGAAAATTTCTAAGTCTTGTAGCATATAGTGATGTGAATGAGTTAATTTTCATATACATTATTAGTAGACTTAAATTGAGAGGGGAATAAGAATGAATTCAAGGGTAGAAGGACAGCCAAAGCAAGCGAAAGGGTTTAACAAGGTCATTATTATTTTGATTGCTGCCCTATTGGTTGCCGGTGGTTCAGCAGCTGCATTTTTCTTTTTGGACAAGTCAGATAAAGAGAAATATTTTGCAGCTGAGAAAAACACAATCGATTTTTATGTAGAAGAATTCCAAAAACGTTATCAGTCTGAATTAGATTGGAATGAATACACACAGGAGAATCCTGTTGAATCCGTACTAGAGATTTCAGCTGAGTATAACGATCCAACTGGTGCTTCTTATGGTTTAATGAGCCCAGAACAAATTATTAACAATTCTACAATCACAGTAACTGCAGCATTAGATAGGGAGAACAAACAATTGTCCTCATCGATTGTTGGGAGTTTAGGTGGTTTTGAAATTGATGGATTAGAAGCATATTTAACATCAGAAAAAGTAATGCTAGGCCTGCCATTCCTTGAAGAGATTTTACAATTAAAGGGAGATGACTTTGGTAGTCTTTTAAGTCAATTGGATCCTAGCTTCTCAGGTGATGAGACAATCGACTTTGGTCAATTATTTGAAGGAAATGTTTTTCCTGAAGAAGACATCGAATATTTAAAAGAAAACTATGTGAAAAGTCTTTTTGAAGAAATTCCTGACACAGCATTTGAGGTTGTAGATGAAACAGTCAAAGTAAAAGATTCAAACGTAGATACTGAAAAAATCACCTTCCACCTAACCGAGGAAGAAGTACAGGACTTACTGTCGAATCTATTTACTAAAATGTCTGAAGATGATAGATTAAAAGAAATTATTAAAGAACAATTTGCCAACCAAACATTTGGCGCTCTAACCATGCCTTCCATGAGTTCCATGATTGAAGAAGAAGCGAACCAACTAGCTGATGATTTTACAGCTGCAATGGAAGAAGCGAGTGATGCAATTAATGATATCTCGATCCCAGAAGGATTGACATCAACGATTTGGGTAAATAAAGATGATGTCATCGTTAAGCGTAACTTTGCATTAGAAATGGGACCAAGTGCAGATGAAACTATCAGTCTATCGGTTGATGGTGACCATGTATATAACGGAAGCAAGCAATCATTTGAATATACATTTGGATTCAGTGATCCATATAGTGATGAAGAATTAGTATTAGCTGGCGACCTATCCTTTGAAAATGATGTCATCGAGGACGTTATTTCCTTACAAGTGGAAGGTGCAGACGTCACATTAGAAACAAATGAATCATTAACAAATGATGGCAAAGAATTTGAAAGAGTCATTTCTGTCAGTTCTGATGAGCTAGCAACTGGACAATTAGTTTGGTCTGGTGATGCAACTTATGAAAAGGATCAAATGCAATCCAATCATCAATTCTCTGTAGAAAGTCCGGATATACCTGAAAATCTATTCTATCTAAACTTAACAAATGATTCTAAAGCAATTAGTTCTGTAGAATTACCAAGTGAAAGTGATGTAAAAGATTTAGGTAGCATGGATATTAATGAATTAATGATGTACTTTGAATCGGAAGTAGCCCCACAATTCGAGCAATGGTTAAACAGTTTAATGGGACCTGGCTTCTAATTTAGTATTGAAGTAGGTGGTAGCATGGATTTTTTAAAACATGTATTTCTATTTTCGACGAATAACGTATTACAACTAAGGAGGAAGTGGCTAACACTTCCTCTTCTTTTGCTATTTCCGATTGTAATTTTAGGGCTTTTAATCACTATTATTATTTCGTTTATGAATCCGTCTGAATCAGAACCAATTCCTGTTGCTTTAATCGATTTAGATGAGACGGAAGAAACAAAAATGGTCATTGAATTAATGGAAGAAACCTCCCTACTTGGTGACTATATTCATATGAAACATATGACAGAAATCGATGCCGAACAAGCTATGAAAGACAATGAAGTCGTCTCCTACATCGTTTTTCCGAATTCATTTACTGAAAAACTGTATACTGGGGAATCTGTCACATTATCAGTAGTTGGGAATCCAAACCATTCCACAGAAAGCTATTTAATAAAAGAACTAGTAGATAGCATTAGCCGTCACATCAGCGTTTCCCAAGCGAGCATTCTGACTATTAATCGCTATGCAAAACAATTACCAATTGACCAAGAAACGAGAAGTGATTATCTATTTGAGCAATTTAAGGAATTTCTCTTTTACACCCTTGGTAAAGACCGTGTCCTAAAAGAAGACGAAGTGAACAACCAGGCTACCGTAAATCCCACCCTATATTTTGGATTAGGGGCTTGGTTTATGATTATAACAATATGGCTCTTTAGTATTTACAATCTTATTTATCGAGAAAACTCACTTAACATAAAACAACGGATGTCTTTATATGGTGTAACAGAGTTTCAGCAAATACTAGCAAGAATCCTTGTTACGTTACTTGTCGTTATGATTTTAATGCTCGGTTCTATTTTTCTAGTTAACCATTTGCTAGAGTTTGAATGGACGTCCGAGACCATCTTTAAAACACTATGGATTATGGCTTTATATAGCCTAACATTCCTTGGAATAATGGCATTCCTTGAAATTTGGTTAAAGTCTCAGAAATTAAGACTTCTCTTTCAAGCCTTATTTTTAGTAGGAACAATGCTAGTTAGTGGAGCAATCGTCCCGACAATTTACTTTCCAACTTACATTCAGGAGTACATTCAAAAGCTCTACTCAACAGATGCCTTTCATTGGCTACAAGAACTTGTTCTTAGTCAAAGGCTCTATATCGAGTATTCTATCCTGATCTGGAGTAGCATCATTATATTGTTATTAATAGGCGTAAGCTCTGTATGGAAGGAGCGATTCCGATGAAGGCAATTTTTGTAACACGAATGTTCTTTTGGAAAAAACAATGGCCTAATCTGCTATTTTGGTTCGCTTTTCCTTTCGTTGCCTGTTTGTCAATCATTCATTTAACAGACCGTATACAAGAAGACGTTCAAGTGCCAGTTGGTTTTGTATTAGAAGAAGAGACACTAAAAACGGACGAGCTTCTTCAAAAACTCGAACAATCTGATTTGATTACTCCTACTCTATTAACAGAAGAGGAAGCAATCCATCAATTGCAAATCCATGAATTAGATAGTGTATTTATCATCCATGAAGGGTATGAGGAACAGATTAGAAAAGGCAATCGAAATAATTTAGTAACGGGAATTAAGTCCAATATGTCCTTTGCCTATTCGAGTGTGAAAGAAATGGTAATTTCCATGGTCCAAGAAGAAACCGTTCGGTCAAAAGCAGCATATACCGTCATGGGATTAAATGAACAATATAGCGGATCAGACTCTTGGTCGTACGATGAAATTATTGACGAAACATATGAAGTCCAACAGCAGGAAAATTTGATTACGAGCAACCTACTTTTTAATGACAGTGTGGAAGCAACCGAAAAACCATCCTTCATTGAATGGAATACGTGGGGACTTTGGGCGATTTTCGGCTTACTTTCTACCCTATTGCTAATGGATTGGATCATAAAAGAGAAAAACTCCAATACGTTCATACGTTTTTCGTTTATTAAAATTCCATGGCATCGCTATTTACTTTATACGCTAATTTTATACTTCCTAGCTTTTTCACTAACTGATTTATTAGCTATATTCATTTTGGATGAAACATTCTCAGTTCGTATTCTAATGGTCTTACTTAGTTTTCGTTTGACAGCTCTGATCATGTCCTTTTTCCTTGCACTGTTGTTTAACAATCGATTGGTCTATTATGGAGTAGCCTTTGCGATCACGTTATTCATATCTGTCATCAGTGGCGTTATTATCCCAATTGACGGACTCATAAGTAACCTACACTGGCTAGAAGGAATCAATCCTATCAATGCCATTCAAAACAATGAAGTAACGATTTCATGGCTATTCATTACCATTCTTGGTCTACTATTATGGTTGATTAGAAAGGAATATCACTATGCTTAAAGTACAAAGGATTCATAAAAAATACGGAAAAACAACCGTCCTAAATAATCTTTCTTTCTCAATTGCACCAGGGGAAATTATCGGCTTAGTAGGGGAAAATGGGGCAGGAAAATCAACCCTGTTGAAACTGTTAGCCACCATTGAAAAGCCAACTAGTGGAAAACTATCATATAAGGAATTAACCTATGATAAGAAACGAAAAGAAGTTAGAAAACGAATTGGCTATGTTCCACAGGATGTTGCTATATGGGACGATTTAACGGTTAAAGAGAACATGAAGTTTTTCGAAAAACTATCGTGGGTAAATAAAAGTGAAGATGAACTGTTCCAACTATGCAAAGACATGAATTTAGATCGATGGAAGGATCCAGTAAAGAATCTATCTGGTGGAATGAAGCGAAAACTAAATCTTGCTATCAGCCTTATTCATGATCCAGAAATATTACTATTGGACGAACCAACCGTAGGAATAGACTTGAAATCTCGCAAGGAAATCGGGGCTTATCTCCAAACATTAAAGGAACAACAAAAGATGATTGTTTATATCTCGCACGACATGGATGAAATAACCGAGCTGTGTGACCGAGTCATCTGTATTGGGAGTGACCCGTTTTATAAAAACGTCCTAGAAGAATCCGGGAAGAAAATGATTATTTGCAAATAGAAGCCAAAATCCAAGCAAAATCTATTCTATGTGAGTAGGATTTGTTTGGATTTTTTTGATAGGTGCAACCTGTTTCTGTACTCGTGGTCCTCATAACGTGGAAAATGCTCGCTCCTTAGGTGTTTTCGCTCGCCGTGGCTGAAATTCGCTCCATCCCCTTGCCTTCTCGCTCGCCATGGTATAAAATTTGCTCCATTCCCTTGTCTTCGCGCTCGCCGTGGTATGAAATTTGCTCCATCCCCTTTTATTTTCGCTCGCCATAACTTGAGAAATGATCCACCCCTACGTCTTGTCGCTCGCCCTAGCATAAAATACGCTCCAACCTCTTGTCTTCGCACTAGCCTTAGTATTTTCCATTTTCAAACTAACCCATTGTGTATATGCCATCTTTTCCATAAACATATAGGAAAGTACCTTGCATAAAAACAGGTCCAATAACGCGATTACCATTCCCATCAACGAATTGTAGTTTTTCCGAATCATAATCCATCCATTTTTTTAATAGAAATATTTCTATCTTTCTCACTCTCCAAACGTTAGAACCTTTTGTTACATTCTCCCAGTCTTTTTCTTAACTTGCTTTAACGTTGCCACAATTAAAAAACTAACAATTACTAACAATACCCATGAACTTACTTTCCCAATGTGTACTAAACTCCATGCTTCGGTTTGATTAGGATATTTCCAAGCTCCAAAATACGTAGCTATATTTTCTGCAATCCATATGAAAAATCCTATAAGTACGAATGATAACGCGATCGGCATCCGGTACTGAATTCTATTCACTTCATAGGAAACCCAGGATTTCCAAAAAACGACGAGTACGAGCCCCGATAACCACCAACGGATATCCACCCAAAAATGATGAGTAAAATAATTTAAGTATATTGCAATAGCAAGTGGCACCACAGCTAAAAACGGTGGCCACTTTATCAGGTCAACATTCAACCTTCTCCATGCTTGACATAGATAACTCGCAACACTGGCATACATAAAACCACTGTACAATGGTACTCCAAAGATCTTAAAATACCCTTCCTCAGGATACGACCAGGAGCCCATATGTACTTTGAAAATTTCCAGTGCTAAACCAATAATATGAAATAGCGTGATGACCTTTAGTTCATCCTTTGTTTCTAGTCCAGACTTTAGCATAATGGCCTGCATAAGTAGACAAATTATCAGTAACCAATCATAGCGTGGTAGCCATGGAAGTGGAATCAACTGGGTAACGGCTAATGAAGCAAAAATAACTACTGGAAACAGACATGATAAAGCCTGCTCCCAACCAAAACCCACGAGTTGTCTTACAGAATGCAAAAACCGAAACTTTAGAGTCTTATCATTAGGTTCATTTGGGATTGGTAAATACATAGATACCTCCTATTCATTCTTCCTCATCACTTTGATACTCTAAAATATCGCCAGGTTGACAGTCTAATGCCTTGCAAATTCCTTCTAAAGTAGAGAATCGAATTGCTTTTGCTTTGCCATTTTTTAATATAGATAGGTTTGCCATCGTAATTCCGACACGATCGGATAATTCGGTGACACTCATTTTCCTTTTAGCCAACATCACATCAATATTGATAATAATCGCCATTTCCATCACCTCAGACAGTTAAATCATTTTCAGATTTTATAGTTATTGCTTCTTGTAGGAGTCTCTGTAGTACTGCTGCAAAAACTGCGATTACTAAGGAAGCACCACTTATCACCATTCCAATTAAAACCAGGCCCGGTGCATCATCCCATTCTGCAATGACAAAGATAAATGGTAAGGCAATGACATACAAACCACTGATCACAATGGCACAGATTTTTATATTTTTTAAAGCTTGAACTGAAATCTGTGAAAAAGCATTGTTCTTGTCAATATATGTTAATAGTTTAAATGCTTGATACAGCGCAAAATAAAATGGGATTGCTGAACCATACATTATAAATATTAGTCCAAGTACGATATATCCTAATTGTTTACCGTCTTTAGCATGCTCAAAAGCTTCCAGCACTACCTGAGGCAAAACGAATACACATAACGCAAGAACCGGAAGTCCAATTAATACTACTGCTATTTTTAAGAACATTGTTGTTCCATGTTTCATATAAAACACCTCTTCTCAATTTTCATTAAGATTGTAACATGTCATTTATCGAATATCAATAAAAACTTATTGAATATAAATGTTATTTTATTGATATTTAAAACAAAAACTCCATCTTAGAGCCAAATAAAATGCAAAAATCCGGACTAATGGTTTACTTTCCATTAGTCCGGATTTCTTTAAAAATATATACATGGCTGGGACGTAACTAATTATATCCGCTTTCAAAGCGAAGACGATTCTAGTTAAACAAGTTATAAAAATTAGTTTTCATAGATTAGTTTATGTTAATTTGATTTCCACTACTGTCAGTCGCTACCTATCATCAATCTATAAAGCAATATTTTAGATTGATATTGATGCCAATACTAGCGAAGGAAATACACGAAGACTCCTGCGGGAGCAGAGGCATCGGTGAGACCCCACAGGGCGTAAAACGCCCGAGGAGGCTCACCAGCCGCCCGCGGAAAGCGAAGTGTATTTTCCGTAGCGGTAGAATTCACGCCACCAAATTGAGTTCAGTTACTATGAAAGGACAATTTCTTTTACTGTGTCACTATCTAATTTTTTAATTGTTTCTACAATCAATTTCACAGCATTTTCGAAGTCATCACGGTGTAAAATTGCTGCGTGTGAATGAATGTAGCGAGTAGCAATGGTGATCGATAGAGAAGGAACACCATTTGCTGTTAGGTGAATTGAACCTGAGTCTGTTCCTCCTGCTGCAATCGATGCATATTGGTACGGGATGTTGTTTTCATCAGCAGTTTGAACAACTAAGTCACGAACGCCTTTATGAGAAATCATCGATGCATCATAAAGAATGATTTGTGGGCCTTCCCCTAGCTTACTATCTGCTTCATGTGGTTTAATACCAGGCGTATCCCCAGCAATACCAACATCCACTCCAAAACCAATATCAGGCTGGATTAGATTTGCAGAAGTTTTCGCACCACGCAATCCTGTTTCCTCTTGTATAGTTCCAACACCATACACTACGTTTGGATGACTTTCATCTTTTAATTGTTTTAGTACTTCAATAGCGATTGCACAACCAATACGGTTATCCCATGCTTTTGCAAGTAACATTTTTTCATTTTTTAATGGTGTGAACTCAAAGTAAGGTACAACAGAATCCCCAGGACGTACTCCAAATTCTTGAGCTTCTTCCTTACTTGATGCACCAACATCAATAAACATTTCTTTAATGTCCACTGGCTTTTTACGTGCCTCAGCAGGTAAAATATGTGGTGGTTTTGAACCAATTACACCTGTAACATCACCTTTGTTAGTCATGATTGTTACACGTTGAGCTAGCATAACTTGACTCCACCAGCCACCAATTGTTTGGAAATAAATGAACCCTTTGTCATCAATTCGAGTAACCATAAAACCAACTTCATCTAAGTGTCCAGCTACCATCACTTTAGGACCGTTTGCATCCCCAACCTTTTTAGCAACTAAACTACCTAAATTATCAGTATACACTTCATCTGCAAATGGCTCTATGTACCCTTTCATTACGTCTCTAGCTTCTTTTTCATGACCAGAAATCCCTTTTGCTTCTGTAAGATCTTTAAACATGGTCAACGTTTCATCTAATTTTGCCATATGTATCTTCCTCCTTTATTCAGCACTTCTTAAGTATAACTTTTTTTAAACAAATTTTAAAATAATTCAAATCAATTCTCTAGCATTGATGTTCATCTTTTAAGAAACGATGTTAGTTTTCCTAAACGGACGCTATTTTAATCGATTTATTTATTTTTTCTACATGAGTTTGTTTGCGCCTACATTTTTTTAGACTTTTATCATACAATTTTCGTAGGGGTGATTAAAAATGGCGAGAGTAAAATATACAGATAAAGACGTTTCTTTAATGGCAAGGATGATGCGAGCAGAAGCAGAGGGAGAAGGCCAACAAGGCATGTTAATGGTTGGTAATGTTATTGTTAACCGACTGGCGGCAGATTGTTTAGATTTCCAAGGGTTGAAGTCTATACCAGATGTCATTTATCAAGTGCAGGGTGGAAATTATTCGTTTGAAGCCGTTCAAAAAGGTAATGTCTTCTATAATAGGGCGCGGAGTGTAGAGAAAAGGCTGGCAAAAAAAAACTTAGACTATTGGCGTGAACATCCTTCTAAATATTCTCTATGGTACTTTAATCCATATGGGGATTGCCCACCGACTTGGTACAATCAACCATTTGCTGGTCAATATAAACAGCATTGCTATTATGAACCACAAGCTAATACATGCGAAGGCGCTTATAGATGATAAACTAAAGTGCGTAATCCTCATACAACCCTACAACATTAAACCTTAGTGGGAGGGTAGATTAAGGAGAATAATGGCATGAAGTCTCCATTACTCTCCCCACCACTTCTCAAGGAGTTCCCGAAGTTTCTGCAAAGCTTCCCGAAGGTCTTCCAAAAGTTCCCGATGTTTCTGCAAAAGTTCCCGAAGGTCTTGCTAAGCCCCCGATATTTCTAGAGAATCTGGGGTGCATGCATAGGTAGGTCCCCTGTGTTTGTACAGTTCCCGGAGTTTTTGCAAAAGTCCCCGAAGTTTCTGCAAAGCTTCCCGAAGGTCTTCCAAAAGTCCCCGATGTTTCTGCAAAAGTCCCCGAAGCTATCACAAAACCCCCGAAGTTTATCCAACTGCACCTGAGGTTCCTGCAAAAGCCCCCGAGTTTCTCCAACAGCACCCGAGGCTCCTGCTGACATACCCTCCAGCTCTATTTCACTTCTCTAACTACCTCATCGTGTCCCATGAAACTCTTCATATCATGGCCTGAAGGGTTTTGGAACAGTCGTAGACCAAACTCTGGTGCAACAGCAAATAAATGATCAAAAATATCTGCTTGGATGTTTTCATACATCTCCCACCTAGTATCGTTCGCAAAACAATAAATTTCAATAGGCAGTCCATACTCACCAGGTGCTAACTGACGAACCATTAACGTCATATCTTTGTGAATAGCAGGATGGCTCAGTAAGTAATTTTTAATATATGCTCGGAACACTCCAATATTGGTCATTGCTCTCCCATTAATAGGGTTGCTGCGACTAAATTCATTTTTAGCATTATATTCTTCAATGATGTGCTCTTTATCAGAAATATAGTCTGATAGATATTGAACTTGTTTTAGTTGATCGATTTTCTCTTTTGAACAAAAGGATATGCTGCTCGTATCGATATATAAAGAGCGCTTAATTCGTCTTCCACCAGAAATTTCCATTCCACGCCAGTTTTTAAAGGAATCCGAAATTAACGCATAGGCCGGTATCATCGTAACCGTTTTATCCCAGTTCTGTACTTTAACCGTATTTAATGAAATATCGATAACATCTCCGTCTGCTCCGTATTTAGGCATTTCAATCCAATCACCAACACGAATCATATCATTTGCTGTTAGCTGTATCCCAGCCACCAAACCAAGAATCGAATCCTGGAAAACTAGCATAAATACAGCCGATAATGCTCCTAAGCCACCTAATAGCATGATTGGACTTTCACCAATTAAATTCGAAATGACTAAGATTAGCCCAAGGATAAATAAGACAATTTTTACAACCTGAAGATACCCTTTAATTGGGCGGCTTTTTGATATTTCATAGGTGTTATATACATCTTGTATTGCATCTAGGAAACTAGTAACGACTAGTAAACCTATTATTATAATATAAACCGCCGCACCTTTTTCTATCATACTTTGATAAGTAGAAAAGACAGGTGCAAAGGAATAGATAATAATAGCAGGAACAATATGCGATAATTTATGAAAAACTCTTCTCTTTATGAGCGTGTCATCCCAACTAAATTTATTCTTCGTCAAGAGATGAGTGATAATACGAACTACAATTTTTTTCGTAATAAAATTTGCTAGAATACTTATGAACGCTATGAATGCGATCATTATCCCTGTGGCAAGATATCGAACTACTGTTGAGTCCAGGTTATATCCCGAGAGCCATTCTTTTATAAAGTCCATACATTTCCTCCATGATTTAATAGTTTCAGTTTATGCTCCATTACTTTAATCCAGAAGATCCAAATCCCTTTTCTCCTCTTTTAGAGTTAGATAATTCCTCTACTACGGTAATTTCGACTTTAGGAACTGGAGCAATGACCATTTGCGCAATTCTCATATGTTTTTCTACTTTAAATGCTGTTTTCCCATGATTAATTAAGATGATCTTTATTTCACCTCTATACCCTTCATCAATCGTACCAGGACTATTTAAGACAGTGACACTATGCTTTAAAGCTAAACCACTTCTTGGTCTTACTTGTGCCTCTGTGCCTTCCGGTAATTCAAGGCTAATTCCTGTACCAATTAATTCTGCTTCCCCAGGTTGAATGACCTTTTCCTCAGACGAAAATACATCCAACCCAGCATCCCCTTTATTTGCTTGCTTCGGTAATATCGCTTCATTATGTAGCAATTTAATTTTCAAATTATAATTCATTTCCAAACTCCTCTATTGATGCACTTTGTTAAAATTGTACCACGGATGGTTCATTTTTTCCTCATTATCATTTCTACAAAAATAATCCTAATTTTTATAATAAAAATGAAACCTTCTCTCTATCCGTAACGTACTGATAGATATAAAACGTAGGGAGACGATTTTATGATTGTAGTTCACTTATTTCGTATACTGATTTTAATTGCATTAGTGCTCCTCATTTATACGATAGTTGCCTATTTTCGCAACCCCCAAAGACGATTACAAATTGCTAAAGAAAATAAGGGATATTATTTCCTTGATGATGCTAAAAATAATAAAAAAAACTTACAATTTGTTTATAAAGGTTGTTTATTTGAAGGTGAAAAATATCTTGGTACAACTGAAGAAGCCTTTGAAGTTGTCGATATTGAAATAACAGTACAGGATCCTCTAGACCTTAGAGGATTTACTAGGGATGATTTGTACTTTTTGGAACAGGAAATCTTAATTCGATATCCCCACGCGAATGTTAAATGGAAACACCCCATTAATAAAATATTAATAAATTAAAAACTATAAATATCGAGTAGGAGGATAATCATTAATTGATTACCCGACCTCTCACACCACCGTACGTACGGTTCCGTATACGGCGGTTCAATTTTATACTAAGCATGTACTTTGTTATAGTGTTCTACACAGGAGATTAGTCCGAATCTGGCTAATCTCTTATTCGTTATTGTCGTAGTAAGTATCCACGAGTAGGCAGTGCGTACTGCACCTTTACTTGTATGACTATATTTATAGGCATTATATTTGTTCATTCCCAACTTGATTAAGTTCTTTCTGCGATTTTTGGCTGTTTTCCATTTCTTCCAGATACACATTCTTAGTCGGACTCTTGTATGAGAATCTATTCTCGTTAACACCTTTTTCATATAACCAATTTTGAAATAATTAATCCATCCTCGTATTACTTGGTTGATACGTTCAACTTGATACTTCGTATCGACACTCCAATTTTTCCTAGTTAGTTGTTTCAGTTTGAACTTGAAACTTTCCACTGACTTTTGGTGTGGTTTTGCTTTGTACAAATCCATTTGATAATCCTTAAAGAAACCGAAACCAAGAAACTTCATAGAGGGGTCATTTGGTCTTGTTACTTTTGTTTTCGTGACATTGACAATTAATCCTAGTTTTTCTTCTATGAACTTTGTCACTGACCTCATCACACGTCTTGCTGACATTTCACTTTTAACCATAATTATGCAGTCATCGGCATATCTAACGAAGCGAAGTCCACGGCTTTCAAGTTCCATGTCCAGTTCATTAAGCATGATATTACTTAATAATGGAGATAGATTCCCTCCTTGTGGAGTTCCGATTACAGTTTCTTTGTAATGCTCATCAATTTGAACACCACTTACTAAGAATTTACGGATGAGAGAGATAACATCTCCGTCGTCAATTGTTCGTGATACCAGGTTCATCAATCTATCATGATTTACCGTATCGAAGAAACGTTCTAAGTCAATATCGACAATCCAGTCATAACCTTCATTCATAAATTCTAGGGCCTGTAGGATAGCCATCTCTGAATATCTATTTGGCCTGAATCCATAACTATACTGGCTAAATTGTTTATCAAACAATGGTGTGAGTGTTTGTGCAATTGCTTGCTGAATGACTCTATCTTTTACTGTAGGGATTCCCAAAAGTCGAACTCCACCATTTGGTTTAGGAATTTCAACCCGTAAAACGGGTTGGGGTTGATATTTTCTCTGTCTAATTTGAGAGATAATATTATCCTTATTTAGCGCCATATATCCTGCCAGTTCGTCCACAGTCATTCCATCAACGCCGGCTGCGCCCTTATTCCTTTTAACCTGTTTAAATGCACGGTTAAGGTTATCTCTATCTAGGATTTTATCTAGTAGTTTTTCTTCATACATGCTTGTTATTTCCTTTCTTTCTCGTAAAGTCGGTATCCACTTTCTCGCGATGTGCCAGTGGTCTTTTTCCTCTTCCAATCAAGATTTCTATAACGATAAAATTGTTCAGCCCTTCGCTCGTTCTAACTTTCATTAGACTTCTACACTACTACGGCTTCTGCTGACTTCTCACTGTCCAGTCTTATATCACTATAAGGGTTTGGTGTAGACCAGTGAGACCTCCCCAGTTAAGGTGTGAACTCTTTCCCTCCATCTATCTGCCACATATACACCGTATGAAACTGTAGTTATTGGACTTTAACTTCTTTCGCAGTCTTATCCTCATACGTTGCCTCTTATATGATTTCTGTTCGTCAGACCAGAGGTATGCCTCGAGCTTCCTTCAGATTCCACGTCACCATGGACACCCTTGCTTTTGGCTATGTGTTTACCACTACAAGGTCACACTTGGGACTTTCACCCTTTAGAGTTCACCCATGCTGGGCGAACGAAAAGAACTGCTTTTGCAACGATCTGCAATAGCAGTTCTTTTTTCTAAGTTATTAAGTACTCACTTGGAAAAAATCTTCCCATTTAATTATGATTTCTCTCCGTCGCAGTAAGTATATAAATGGTAGCAAGGCCGCTAAGAAAATGAGGATATAGTATGGGGATAAAGTTGAGATCCATTGACCGATTGAAGTATATACTAATGCTAATGGTATGTTTGATACAATAGATGATTTAGCATATTCCCTAAAGTTTCCCGATATTTCAATCAAGCAAAGAGACAATAAATGAAAATGAATAAATGGCACTAATCGTAATAAAGTAACCTGTGATGTAGTGAGCTGCCTATTATTCCCTATAATTTTCTGCTTTAACGACATGAAACGATTTAACGTTTTAGGCATCCACTGAATGATCATATAAAATAAAATACTCGACAACGTAATACCTACCAATGAATAAACCGTACCTAGGGTTGCACCGAATAATATACCACCAGAAATACATATGAAGACAACAGGTAAGAAGAATAACGGTCTCAACAAATGAAAACCGATAAATAAAATAGGTGCAAACAGTCCACCGGTTTCAATAAACGTCATAATGTATATCCCGAACTGCTCCATTCTCTACCTCCTTTATAAATACTCCAGGTACATACGCCATCATAGTACATGTATATGACAGGAGACGAGCCATTATGACATTTTAAATTAAACTAGCTTTGGCGAGCATAAAGGTTGGTTATTAAATCACCCCTAATAAATAGGCTAGCGCGATAATATGTAGCACGATTAATAATGGCATACCTACAGTAAAAGCACGATGCTTTGTTTTATGACGAAATACTTTCATACCTAATAAAGATCCAACTGCTCCACCTAAAATAGCAATTCCCCACAACGTACGTTCAGGTATCCGCCACTGTTGATTTTTGGCTTTTCGTTTATCAAGTCCCATAAATAAAAATCCAATTAAATTTGCCGTTAAAAGATATGGGAGCAATACATCTAGTTGATCCATTGTCATCTCTCCTTTATTGAGTTTGTTGTATGTACTGTTAGCTAATCCATGACTAATTAGCAACTTTCCAAATTAGCTTAAATATAAAAAGCCAAACCAGCGAACATAGTGCTGATTTGGCTTTACGTTTAATTAGTTATTTAGTGCAGCTTTTGCTTTTTCAGCTAATTGAGAGAATGCTTGCTCATCATTAATAGCTAGGTCAGCTAACATTTTACGGTTAACTTCGATACCTGCTAATTTTAAGCCGTGCATTAATTTGTTGTAAGAAAGGTCATTTAAACGTGCTGCAGCGTTAATACGTGTAATCCATAATTTACGGAAATCACGTTTTTTCTGTCTGCGGTCACGGTAAGCATATTGACCTGATTTCATTACTTGTTGTTTTGCTGTTTTAAATAACGTTCTTTTAGAACCATAATAACCTTTTGCTAATTTTAATACGCGTTTACGACGACGACGCGTTACTGTTCCACCTTTAACACGTGGCATAGTAATTCCCTCCTAATACAATTCCATTGTATATCAAATTTGTTAGTTTCTTATTGTTGTATGGTATTGCTACTTCGTAAATTAATTATTTAGGAAGCATTGTTTTGATGCGTTTGTAGTCTCCAGAAGATACAATTGCACCTTTACGTAATTTACGTTTTTGTTTTTGAGATTTATTTGCGAACATATGGCTTGTGTAAGCATGAGCGCGTTTTAGTTTTCCAGTACCAGTTCTTTTGAAACGTTTAGCAGAACCTTTATGGGTTTTCATTTTTGGCATGATGATTTCCTCCTTGTAAGCATCAATAAATATTATTTTTCAGTTGTTGGTGCAAGGATCATAAACATGTTACGACCTTCCATTTTTGGCTTAGACTCGATTGTAGAAATATCTTTAACTTCTTCAGCTAAACGATCTAATACATCACGGCCAAGCTCTTTGTGAGTAATCGCACGTCCACGGAAACGAACAGCTGCTTTTACTTTGTCGCCTTTTTCTAAGAATTTACGAGCATTTTTCAACTTTGTATTGAAGTCATGATCGCCAATTCCTGGTGTAAAGCGAACTTCTTTAACGTTAATCACTTTTTGTTTTTTACGAGCTTCTTTATCTTTCTTTTGTTGCTCATAACGGAATTTACCGTAGTTCATGATTCTACATACTGGTGGTTTTGCGTTTGGCGCAACCAACACTAAATCAAGGTTTCTTGTTTGTGCGATTTCCAATGCTTCTTGACGTGTTTTCACACCAAGTTGATCACCATTTGAATCAATCAGACGTACTTCACGAGCACGAATTTTTTCATTAACGTTCATATCTTTGCTAATAGCCAGCCACCTCCAAATTTTTTCCAAATCTGATCCCGACAAGCTGTTTTATCCATTAAAAAAGTGGGCACATAAATGCACCCACACGTCGTCAAAGTTAAAACGTTTAAACATGTTGTAACCAGTCAACAGCTTTAGCGTTGAACAGGTGAGAAGCGGGTGCCTCTACTTGTCATAAGATCATTCAATTTTTATCAACTTTTATACAATAGCATGTATCGTATAATCTGTCAACAAAATTTCCTTTGGTAATACAAGTATAACACAAAACTATTTTAAAATATACCCAAGCATATATTTAGTATATGCTCAGGCCTTTTTAATTGTTAGTGATGGTTATTTCTTACGTAAAACCTTCTCATCAATTTCCTTCTTGATCAATGCTTCAAAATCAGCAAATGATAATGTTTCGGATTTTTGTTCGCCGTATCTTCTTACATTTACGGCATTGTCATTAATTTCATTATCTCCAACAACTAATGCAAATGGAACTTTTTCTGTTTGTGCTTCACGGATTTTATAACCGATTTTCTCATCACGTTCATCCACTTTGACACGAACACCTTGAAGCTGTAGTTTCTCTGCTACTTCTTTGGCATAGTCTAAGTGAACCTGTGGTGATACAGGAATAACTTTTGCCTGAACTGGTGCTAACCAAGTTGGGAATGCTCCTTTGTATTCTTCTAATAAGAAGGCAACAAAGCGTTCCATTGTGGAAACAACCCCACGGTGAATAACAACTGGGCGATGTTGATTGCCATCTTCACCAACATAGGATAATTCAAACTTCTCAGGTAAGTGGAAGTCTAATTGTACAGTTGATAACGTTTCATCTTTTCCTAGTGCAGTTTTCACCTGAACATCTAATTTAGGACCATAGAATGCAGCTTCTCCTTCTGCTTCTACATATTCCAAATTCATGTCTTCCATTGTTTCTTTCAGCATTGCTTGTGCTTTTTCCCACATTTCATCATTGTCTACATATTTCTCTTTATCTTCTGGATCACGGTAAGATAAACGGAAATAGTAATCATCAATTCCGAAATCTTTATACACTCGTTGTACCAGTTCAACCACGCGTATGAATTCTTCTTTTAATTGATCAGGACGAGCGAAAATATGTGCATCATTTAGAGTCATCGCACGTACACGTTGAAGCCCAGCAAGTGCACCTGACATTTCATAACGGTGCATTGTACCAAGTTCTGCAATACGTACAGGTAAATTACGGTAACTCCACAGTTGATTTTTGAATACCATCATATGGTGCGGACAGTTCATTGGACGAAGTACTAATTCTTCATTGTCCATTTGCATTGTTGGGAACATGTCATCTTGATAATGATCCCAATGTCCACTTGTTTTGTATAGGTCAACATTAGCAAGGACTGGAGTATAAACATGGTCATACCCTAGACGTTCCTCAATATCTACAATATAACGTTCGATTTGACGGCGAATTGTAGCACCTTTTGGTAACCATAATGGTAGACCCTGTCCTACTTTTTGATTAATAGTAAAGATATCTAATTCTTTTCCTAGTTTACGGTGGTCACGTTCTTTTCTTTCTTCAAGAATTTTTAAGTATTCTTCTACTTGCCCTTGTTTTTCAAAAGCAGTTCCGTAAATACGTTGTAATTGCTTGTTGTTGCTGTCTCCACGCCAGTATGCTCCAGAGATGCTTAGTAATTTGAATGCTTTTAGCTTACTAGTTGATGGAACATGTACTCCACGGCAAAGGTCGAAAAATTCGCCTTGCTTGTATATTGTTACTTGTTCTTCAGCAGGAATCGCATCGATTAATTCTTGTTTAAGTGGATCATCAGCAAACATTTCTTTTGCTTCGTCACGACTTACTTCGATACGTTGAATTTCTAGATTTTCGTCCACAATACGTTTCATTTCTTTTTCGATTTTCGGTAAGTCCTCTGGAGTGATGGATTGCTCCATGTCTAAGTCATAGTAGAATCCTTCTTCAATAACAGGTCCTACTCCAAAGTTTACATCCTTGAAAATTCGTTTGATTGCTTGAGCCATTAAGTGAGCAGTAGAGTGGCGTACAATTTCTAGTCCTTCTTGGTTTCTATAAGTGATGATTTCAATTGCTCCACCTTGTGAAAGTTCACGTCTTAAGTCGTAAAGCTCTCCGTCTAATTTAATGGCAAGTGCTTGTTTTCTCAGGCCTGGTGAAATGGAAGCCGCAATGTCCTCACCAGTTGTACCCTGCGGAAAATCCTTACTGTTTCCATCTGGAAAAATAATTTTAATATCAGCCATTGGTAACACTCCTTTTTAGATTATTTTTCTGTTGACTACTAATAGTCACGGCTAATTAGGCTGGTTAAGAGTGGCTCAAATACTTGTAGTAACTGCTAAGTAATTTATGTTAGTTATTACCAGCGGAGGAAATACACGTAGACTCCTTCGGGAGGAAAGGCATAGGTGAGACCCCACAGGACGATAGTCCGAGGAGGCTCACCAGCCGCCCGAGGAAAGCGAAGTGTATTTCCGCAGCGGATATTATAGCCCAATGCACAATTAAAAAACGCCCACCCCTCTGCCTATTGCAAAGGGACGAGCGCTTGGTCACGTGGTTCCACCCTAGTTCCCGCTATTATGTAGCGGCTTCATTAGTCTTTAACGCAGATCTACGCTTCTACTTACTACAATTCAATAGAAGAGTTCAAAGGTGGTAATCAATTGTTTCAGCTGTGGAAGCTTTCAGCCATGGCCTCCATCTCTGTGCAACCTACCGTCAATGATCATGTCCTTATCCTTACATATCAATATACCTATATTATTGAAATATAAGATATATTATAGCGTGACTCTATTCATTAATCAAGTAGGCATATATATCATTTTTGAAAAAATAATCAACGATCACATTACTTCCCAGAGCGATTAATTGAAAAAGGAAATTTACTATAAGGTTCAAAATCAACACGCTCTTGAAAAACGTTAATAACGGTTAACGTTTTTGGCTCAGATGGATAATCCCCATAGATTTTAATTTTCTTTGGAGACATCGCCACTAATGGAGCTAGATTGAATTCATCTCCATCTAGCCCTACAATATAAAGTGGTTCTTCTTGCATCAGTTTTCGAAGCTCTAATTTCGTAATCTTCTTTCCATTTGGTTTATAAAAAATAAACGGATTTCCCTGTACGATATGGATTACATTGTATTTCGCTTCCTTCTTAGCAATAAATTCTCGAAGCATATTTACAAACTCTTGATGATCTTCTTCCCTTTTAAACTCATCAATCGCCAGTCCAACATCATAAATCAGATAATCTTTAAATTCTTTCAATCGAAAATTCACAATGGAATCAAAATGAATAGTACTATTCTCTTTTATGCTTGCAAAAAATAAATTATATAAAAACTGCATCGGCTCTTTTTTACTACGAACCGTTTTTAAGCTTTCTTCACCAGCGATCATATCATGAGTAATATCTAATATACGTTCCACTTCATCGGCATTGGAATAATAATAAATTTCTTGAATAATTCCTTTAATCATGTCAGGCATGCGATGAAGTTTAAATACTTCCACCATAGCGTGGGCTACTTTTTCCATCGTTTCCATTTCCGATAATTTGGACTCTATTTGTAAATGATTCCCCCATTCCTCATGTACTTTCCAATGTAATTCAATTTTTTTGTTGTAGTAAAATAACTGTTCACAAAAATTAATCACTTCTTTATTCGAACTAAAATATACATCCAGCAACTACCATCACCCTCATCCAAAACCGAACTGTTACATTATATGGACAAGTTTTGAAAAAAATGATTAATCTGTTGAAACTAGTATTTAAATCAATGGATTCTAGTTTAAATTTCCATATAGATTCCCTTAAAAAAATGTTACTATAGAAATACTGAGACAAAATATTGGACAAAGGTCACGTTACCTGTCCTGAAGAGGTGGTTAGATAGATTGTTTAAAAATTATCTTTCAAAAGTCACTCAATGGATTCTCTTGCGTATCAAACATATTCCTAATAAAGATACGAAAAACACGAAATGGTTTATTCTAGCATTCTTAATTTCTAGTATGCTAGTTTCTATTGTATTTACAATCGGGAACCCTACTGGTGTCGGCTTTTTCTCACACTTTACAAATATAGGGAAAGTGCTTGTAATAAATGGAGTACTAATTGTCATGTGGACATTTTTAATGAGTGCAATTTTATCCTTCTTATATATACCACTCCCACGTATTTTATTAGCAAGTTTAAGTTACACAATATTTGCTAGTATTTTTGTTTTAATATATGAAGATAGTGGAATTTTATTTTCTATTATTATAGGAATTAGCTATAGTCTTTTATCCTTTTTGATTACCCTATTCCTTATTGTTCTTTTTAACCAGAAAAAACATCGTATTATTAAACTTGCCGTTATGACAGCTATTACAATAGCTAGTTTTCTAGTTTATGAGTATGTCGTAAAAGATAAATACTATATTGACGTTCCCGCTGTTGCAGAAATTGATTCAGAAGGACCAACACTTGAAAACCCAAGTCAAATTGGAGAATATTCATATCAATTTTTGTCCTATGGTAGTGGGAACGATAAGTACAGAGAAGAATTTGGTGAATTAGTTGGTATAAAAACCCCAACGGTTGATGCTTCTCATTTTATTACAAGATGGAGTGACAAGCGTGAATCATTTTGGGGATTTGACCAAAGCCAGCTACCTGTAAATGGAAGATTATGGCTTCCTGAAGGGGATGGACCTTTTCCAGTAATTCTTATGGTCCATGGCAACCACACGATGGAGGATTTTTCAACAAGTGGATACGATTATTTAGGTGAGCTATTAGCAAGTCGTGGTTTTATTGCTGCCTCTGTGGATGAAGACTTTATCAATTATTCCAACACATCAGGAATACCTAATAATAACTATGAATTGAGAGCTTGGATGCTATTAAAGCATTTAGTTCAACTTGATGAGTTAAATCAAACTCCTGGAAATGAACTTTATCAGAAACTAGATATGAAAAATGTCGGGCTAGTCGGACACTCCCGCGGTGGGCAAGCTGTTTCTATGGTTGGAGATTACAAACGATTTTTTGATGATAATCACTTGTTAAATGACCTGGAGAACATTAACGTAAAAGGAATTGTTGCTATTGCTCCAACAGATAAGAGGTTAGATGGAAATCGACCCGTTTTAGAGAATACCCCATATTTGATTATTCAAGGTGCACAAGATGCAGATATTAACAATTTCCGTGGAGACCATCAATTTTACCGATCAACATTTGATGAAGACAGCGATTCATTTAAAGCTTCTGTTTATATTGCTGGTGCTAACCATGGACAGTTTAATACGGAATGGGGAAATATGGATGTTAGTTTACCGAAAGGTCTCTTCTTAAACCAAGGACAAATTATGGACCCAGAAGATCAACGTCAAATTGCAAAAGTATATATTTCGGCGTTTTTTGAACGGACTATTCATGAAAATCAAGCTTATGAAAAACTATTTCGCAATCATCAATACGGTAAAAATTGGCTGCCAGAAAGCCTGTTAGTGACTAAGTATCAAAACCCTAGTTATCTATCACTCCTTGACTTCAAAAGAAACAGGCCAAATCCCGCAACTGGTGTAATTATTTCATCGGAAGGCTTTACTGTTTCAGATGTTATCAAACCAAAGGATCGTCGAAATAATAATCGTCCTGAAGATGCAATTCAACTGGAATGGGAGAATGAGGCAAAATACACTATAAATCTATCAAATGTAAACAAAAAAGTGATTAACAACCAAGAACATGTTGTTTTTACGATGGCTAATAATAATGAGAATGGTTCTATTCCTGAAATTGAAATACAATTGGAAACAACTGATGGGGTATCCGTTCAGTTGCCATTAAATTCATTTATGGCATTTCCGCCTGTTATTTCATCTGAATTTACTCCTTTTGGTTTATTTGATGATATTTTCAGAGATGGAAAATACGAAAATTCATGGGAGCCAGTTTTTCAGACCTTTGAAATTCCATTCCAGCGATTCGAATCGGAAAACCCTGAATTTAACAAGAATAACGTGAACAGTATTACCCTACTATTCCACACACAGCAAGGGAATATACTAATTGAAAGTGTTGGTTTATCACAATAAAATACGGACGACGATGGGACAATAGTATTTTAGATATACCAAAAACCGAACAATAAAATTGTTCGGTTTTTTTGAAAATGCGAGCATATATTAGGCGGTGGCGAAATTTCGACCGCTACGGAAAATACACTTCGCTTTCCGCGGGCGGCTGGTGAGCCTCCTCGAGCAAAGCTCTCCGGGGTCTCACCTATGCCTCTGCTCCCGCAGGAGTCTACGTGTATTTCCTTCACTAGTTTTGGCATCTATATCAGTGGTCTTCAGACACGTGCTATTCCCGCAGGACAAGGAAGGCTACGTCAGAGGAGCGTCGCACGCAGAAAATGCAAATGTAAATGCATTTTCAAGGAGTCGACTGTCATCCGCTCCAATCAACAATCTATATTGCATTATCTTAATCTTCCAAGGAGTCTGAAGCCGTGCCCGCGGAAAGCGACTGCCAGCAGTGGAAATCAACTATGCTCTAACTTTAAGTTTTCTATAAACTTTAAAAACAACCAATCCTCTAAAAACTAGTTATGTCCCAGACTCTTCTATTATTAATTATATTATTGTGCAGTATATCCACCATCAACGATTAGTGAGTTTCCTGTCATGAATGTTGAATCGTCGCTAGCCATGAATAAAACAGCTTTAGCCATTTCTTCTGGTTTACCTAAGCGTTTCATCGGCGTTGCATTCGTTAGGAATTGTCTATCTGTTTCACCTAAAATTGGTGTTTCAATGAATCCTGGGCAAAGTGCATTCACACGAATGTTGCGTTCAGCGTATTCTAAGCCAAGAGAACGAGTTAAGTTAATAACTCCTGCTTTAGCTGCGTTGTATGCAGCACTTCCAGGTGATCCAACCCATCCATACATAGAAGCTGTATTTACGATTACCCCACTACCAGCTTTCAAGAATTCTTTGATTGCTGCTTGAGCTACTAGGAATACTCCATCTAAATCAACTTCTACTGTTTTTCTCCATTCAGCATACGTTAATTCTTCTGTTGGTTTCACATTACCAATTCCTGCATTATTAAATAGAACATCTACTTTACCGAATGTAGATAATGTTGTATCAAATATATTTTTAACTTCTTCTTCACTAGTAACGTCAGCTTTTACGAAAAGTGCTTCTGTACCTTGAGATTTTAACTCTGCTTCAAATTCTGCACCTTTTTCTTCATTCATATCAACTAATACTAATTTTGCCCCTTCAGCTGCGAATAATTTAGCTGTTGCAGCACCAATTCCAGATACCCCACCTGTAATAACCGCTACTTTATCTTGTAATTTACCCATTGTTTGATTCCTCCTGTTATAATAGATATAACAACCTATCCGTAATGAAAAGGTTTACAATTTAATCTTAGTATCTTTATTAATGCATTCCAATCATCAATATTTTTGTAATGTTGATTAGATAGACATATATACACTTTCTGTCTATTACCTATACAGTTGTTGTAAGATTGATTATTATAGGAGGGATATTATGGGGGAAAGTCTCTCATCACCAAGAAAGAATCGGACAAAAGAACATTTACAACGAGCACTTATTGATTTAATTAAAGAAAAAGGGTTTCATGCTGTAACGATTAAAGATATTGTTCATTATTCAAAGTATAATCGCAGTACGTTCTATATTCATTATCATGATAAATACGATTTGGCCGAATCATTACTAGATAGCATGCTTAAGGGAATAGAAGATTCTGTTGGAAAGCCGTATCATTCGATAAAAAGCATTCAAACAGTTAACTTGAAATCGGATTCCTTTGATTTTATAACCTATATTTATAAACATCGTAATTTTTTCGAGTTGATTAACTATCAAGACACAATTCCGGAGATGCACACAAAATTTCCAAAAACAATATTGAAAATCTACCAAGAAAAATTCCAATTTAAAACAATTAACAACATACCTGTTAACATGGATTATTTCACACGCTATACAGCATATGGTTTTTACGGTTTATTATCCAACTAGATTAATACAAACTTTGAAACTTCACAAGAAGATTTTATTAAAGAAGTAATTAAACTCTCACGAACACATATTGAATCTGTTAAGTATGTTGGAGAGATGTAACTATTACAGTGTAGCTCCTTCTATTCCGGGGAGGTACACTTTTATTTTAAACAGCTTTCACACTAAATTCTTCTTAATCATAACAAAATCATACTTAAATACCAATAACCTTGTTCAACATTTCACAAAAAAGTAACAATTAACTTGTATATCTTATATTATAGTCTGTTCCACTAATCTTTATATTTTAGGCCTCTATACCTTTCTATAGAGTATTCCTCACATACAATATAATTAATGAAGCATGCTGATTCTAGCTTCAGCAATAAAAGTTTTTATAGATTTTAGCATCAAGTAAAATATGTTGAGTTTAACCGCCATGATAGTTATTCTGATTAACCCTCGTTTACTATTAGATATACTGATATACGGAATGAGAGGGATTATTGTGAACCTAAACTGTATTAAAGCCATAAAAGAAAAATTAGACTACTATAATCATAACAGTTCGTGCGTTGGGGTTCGGGTTTATTTAAACAATGGTGATACACTTACCCTTTATGGAAATTATTCCTCGTGTTCACCATTGCAAACACAATTATTCAATATTGTAGGTATTCATGAAAAAAACTTTACTGTCCTTTTGTGCTCCATTAACCCCAATAATTCACGTAACACAAATAAAGAAATGATATCAATCCACCTGAACCATATCTTAGGCTTACAGTTAGAAAAAATCCGATACCAAAAAATTAAGACAAAAGAAGCGAAACCAAAACAGGATAAAAGCACCCAACAAAAATTAAGGGACGACATTACAACCCATCAGAATGTAATTAAGCCTATTAATGTTCATTCAACTTCTAAACAAGTAAAAAGACTACCTGATCCAAAAGTAAAACAAACAATTAGTAATGATACCAAGCAAAATAACGATGAGAAACCAAAGAAAGAAGAAAATAATGAACAAAATCTAGTCCCTTCCAATACAGAATCTAGGACAAAACCACACAAGCCCCCAATCAAAACTGATCAAGCTGATAATGAATCTAACGATGATTTCAATAAAAAGATAGTTATATTAGTTTCATTATTACTGTATTCCATTTTTAGAACAATAAGTGAGTTCATAGCAATGGAACAGTCAAAAGACGAGGCAGACCACAAAGAAGATAGACCTTCTAAGGAAGAAGAAAAAGATGACAAACCATGTGAATCTCAATATCCACCAAAGAAGCCAGAAGAAAACTGTAAAGAATAGGAAGATACTATTCTGACTATGCAAAACCAAATTAAAGTAACTACAATGAAAAAGAAACCAGAAAATGAATAGAATATTCAATTGCTCCAAAAAAGGTATGCAAATTCGTCACTGAATTCGCACACCTTAGTTTTTCCAGAAAAAATTAGTTCAACAAATGTTTATCAATCTAGATGACTGGCTTCATTTCCCTATTCTTTCTTACTATGTATTAAGGCGGTAACCGGATTCGAACCGGTGCTAAAGGTTTTGCAGACCTCTGCCTTACCACTTGGCTATACCGCCATTTTTTCAATTACAGTTATATTGTATGAGAATAGTAATCAAATGTGAAGAAATGTGCCAGACATTTTATTTGTTTCTTTCCATTAATGATATTTAAAGTGCTAGGTTATTAGAATACTATCTACAAAAAAAGTATATGTATAGATAGGACAAGTATTATTACTATTTCATAATGATGAAAGGGGATAGTAACGTTGACACTTGGCCTTATTCTAATTCTTCTAATTGTTTTGTTCTCACCATTTATTGCAAAGCCTGTAGAACAAAATCTAGAGTTCTTTTTATTTGTAATGGGAATTATTGCAGCAATTATTAGTGGAGTTTTAACGAAAGAACTTTGGATTAAAGCATTAGAAAATCCAATTAACATTACTTTAGTTGTATTGCTTGCAAGCTTGTTGTTTAAATGGTTGAAGGGGCATGTGGAAAGATTCATTACAAAACTTACACAAGTTCTAGAAATGCACATATTTCTTACACTGATGATCGTAATCTTAGGCTTGTTATCTAGTATAATTACTGCAATTGTTGCTGCAATTATTTTAGTTTCTATTATAAGTATACTACCAATAGATAAGAAAACAGAAATTCGCATTGTCATTTTAGCTTGTTTTTCTATTGGTTTTGGGTCCGTATTAACACCAGTTGGTGAACCGTTAGCAACGATAACTACTAGCAAATTAAATCAGGACTTTTCATTTTTGTTCCAACTAGTCGGAATGGAAGTTATCGTAGGGGTTCTAGTCATTGGGATTTTTGCGCTATTTTTCATACGACCAACTCAATTGAATAAAGAGGCGATACACGACAAACCAGAAAGCTATAAAAGTATTCTCATACGTTCGATTAAGATTTATGTGTTTGTGATGGGATTAACCTTCCTCGGTTCGAGCTATGAAACATTGGTCAATCGATATTTACTTGATTTACAGGTAGGTTACATATATTGGATGAATATGGTCTCAGCGGTTCTTGATAATGCAACCTTAGCATCAGCTGAAATTAGCCCAGCAATGGAATCCGACACCATCCGATTTATTTTACTAAGTCTAGTCGTTAGCGGTGGGATGCTAATTCCTGGCAATATCCCTAACATAATAGCAGCAAACAAACTAGATATTACTAGTAAAGAATGGGCAAAATACGGACTCCCCCTCGGATTAACAATGATGATAATCGTATTTGTATACCTTACCATGCAGCAAGTCTAGTGAATGATCTAATTGAAAAAAGTGGTGGCATGAA
Organism: Ornithinibacillus halophilus; assembly: GCF_900129485.1. Taxonomy (GTDB): domain Bacteria; phylum Bacillota; class Bacilli; order Bacillales; family Amphibacillaceae; genus Ornithinibacillus; species Ornithinibacillus halophilus. The sequence continues at coordinate 8,626 of NZ_FQVW01000027.1, read as the reverse complement.
TTCGACCACTACGGAAATACACTTCGCTAGTTTTTATTAATATCATTATAAAATATTGCAATTTAGATTGTTGATTGGAGCGGATGGCAGTCGACTCCTGCGGGAATAGCACGTGTCTGAAGACCCCACAGGAAGTGGTTTTCTTCCGAGGAGGCTGAAGCCGTGCCCGCGGAAAGCGACTGCCAGCAGCGGAAATCAACTAAGCACTAACTTTGAGTTTTCTATTAACTACAGAAAAACCAATCCTATAAAAAACTTCCATTAACTAACTAGAATTGACCTTTGAATAATTAGTTATGTCCCAGGTACCTTCCCTAGTTATCAATTAGAAATTCCAACACTTCTTCAAGCGATAAGCGTTGCATATGGTTAATCGTGATCTGTTCCTTCTGAATGATACCTTCTAAAGTGTCCAAATCATTTGTTACGATTTGGCATGGATTGCTATAATATTGAATCACATTTGGATGATTCTTAACATTCTCCCCTATATCGGATGTCCAAATCCTCGCCCAGTTTTCAGTAATTTCATCTTTATTAAAGGAATGGATGATACGACCTGACTCTAACACTACTATTTCATCACATATCGAATTAATTTCATCCACCGTATGCGTGGCTAACACGATTGCTTTTTCTCCATCCTCCATAAAATTCAATAAATCTTCTTTCATCTTACGTTGCGATACGATATCAACACCTGCAGTTGGCTCATCAAGTAAAAGTAACGATGGATTATGACAAAGCGTAAAAATAAATTCAATCTTTTTCTGTGTACCTTTTGAACACCTTCTATACTTTTCTTTTAGATCAATTTTATACCGCTTTACCAACGTTTCAAATTGCTCATTGCTCCATGATGGATACCAGCGTGAAATGAGGTCCTTTAGTTCTCCAACCGTTAAAAAACCATAAGCATCCAATATTTCACCTGCATAACCGACCTTTTGTTTCCATTCAACATCATCTTCATGCCATTCTTGACCAAAGAATTTAATATGGCCAGAATCTCTCTTCAAAACATCCATTAAGACACGTAACAATGTGCTTTTTCCCGAACCATTGGATCCAATTAAACCAATTACAATACCTGGTTCCACTTCCATATCTAGTGGACCTAATGAAAATCTCTTATATTTTTTTGTGACCTCTTTTGCTTGCATAAGTGAAGATACCATATTCATCCTCCTTCGTTATTTTTTCATTCATATCCCCACACAACCATTATCTTCTATTGAGAAAAGTTGTTCTTCATTATTTCGCGAAAAATCGTTCGTATTTCCTCTTCCGTGCAACCAACTTGTATTCCTTGTTCAATCGCTTTTTCTAAAGCATCATAAGCTATTTTATCCTTCGCCTCTTCAATATTCATATTTTTTGTTTCATTAACGAACGTTCCTTTTCCTTGGGCAGTTTTAATAAATCCACTAGCTTCTAAGTTTTGATACGCTCTTCTTGTCGTAATAACACTACAGCCTAAGTCACTCGCTAAAGCTCTAATTGAAGGGAGTGAGGTTCCTGGTGGAAGTTGACCACCTACGATAAGTGTTTTAATTTGTGTTTCAACTTGATGATAAATTGGTTCTCTGCTTTCTTCGGAGATATGGATTGGTATTTTCAATGAACACCACTCCCTTCTATAAGTAATCTCTGTTCATTAATCGTTTCTTCAGTAATTTGTTCCATCCAATCGTACACATTACGCCCACAAATAAAGAAATAATCGCGATAGGCCAACCAATTTCTTCAACTAGAACTATAATCTTTTCTACAATTCCTTGACCAAAATACTTATAAAAAGTGAATTGCCCAACAAGAAAGAGTCCTAAAAAGACGTATGGTAAAACGTGGATTATTCTTCCACCCGTACCAAACTCAATATATGGACTCATGCCCCCTAATGCCAACATATATCCAAACCAAAAAATAAGAAATATGATCAAGTTACCTGTCGTCATTAGATCAAACGAATTACTAATCCCAAGTATAAATATTAGAATCGTTCCAAAGAAGGTTACTGATAATATGATTAAGGTTATGAGCATAAAAATAGTCCGACTTAACGCTAAAACTGAAACTGGAATTGGCAAAGAACGTAGCACAGCCATTCGCTGGCCATGTGGGTCATCTTTTGCTTCTCGATAACTTAAATACGGTTTTGACATAAATACTGCTGCAAAGGATGGGGCCATTCCAATAAAAATTAAATCAAGAAAAAGATGATTAAACAGGGTAGACTCAATTCTAAACTGAATAAATTGACCCTCTGCCCCTGACAATAAAAATCCTGATACGAGTATCCCCATTAAAATTGTTACAAGAATAGTTGATACAAACCCTATCCATTGATGTCTAAATTCCTTTTTAGCTAACCAAAAAGCTTCACTAATCATTTTTAACACCTCTCTTATTTAATCATTAAAGAAATTGACGATAAAACGATCCTCTAACCCTAAAAAGTCAACTCCATAGAAGAATAAAACTGTAAATGCTATGCTCCATATGGTAATACTCACTGAAACCCAATAGAATGTTTTAGCTTTTGCACCACCAAACGTCATGCTAGCCATGGCCGTTAAATGACTACCAACTACTAATGGTCCTAACAAGGCTAAACCAGGCAAACCATATTTCTTCCATATTTTTTGAGCCCTAACGGAACGCTTCCCCTCTTCAGCTTCTTTGCCTTCTTTTCGCTTCCTTCTCCAGTTTTTAATTTGTTCGATAAAAATAATCACAAGAAAAACTGTTAGAATATTGCCAGCTAACCCAAGTGCAAACACAGGTATAATTGATAGACCTGCAACCGATGCAATTGCAATAACCCCGTATGCTTCAAAGAATGGAATAGCTGACAATATAAAGACCATGAAATAACCGATTATAAATTTCATCTTTCTTCCTCCCAGTGTTAAGGTGTATATATCATTATATACACCTTAACACATTTCGATACAATTTCAAATACTTTTTTCAAAAAAATACATCTAGCTCTGTAGATGGAACATTTTCCATTCATAGAACTAGATGTCAAAGACTAAGCTATTTAAATGTTATTATAGGTTTAGAATATTTTTTACACTATATTTCAATTAGAATTGGGATAATCATCGGTTCTTTTCTTGTTTTATCTTTAATATATTGCCCGACTAATTTCTTCACCTGCTTTTTCTTTACATTCCACGAATTTCTGTTCGCTTCACGGAGTTCTTCCAACGTACTTACAATAATACGGTTCATCCCTTTTCGGAGATCTGAAAAATTCTTATCTACAAAGCCTCGAGATATAACCTCTGGATCGGACATCAAGGTACTTTCTGTTTTATTCACTGGAAGAATGATCATGAGCATACCATCCTCCGATAATTTTTTTCTGTCACGCAATACAAATTCCATATCACCTACATCTACGCCATCTACATAGGTGCTCCCTACTGGAATCGACCTTGTACTACGAGCCTGTGAATCCTCAATATCAACAACATCACCGTTCTTTAATATAAAAGTATTTCCAGGCTCTACTCCTACTGATTCTGCTAATAGACGATGATGGTGCAACATGCGATATTCACCATGGATTGGAATAAAATATTTTGGTTTCATTAGGGTAAGCATTAATTTCAAATCTTCTTGATAACCATGACCTGAAACATGCATACCAGAACTACTACCGGAACCATATATAACATGTGCCCCTAACTGAAATAGGTTGTCTACAATGGTAGAGACACTCTTTTCATTTCCAGGGATAGGTCCAGCAGCTAATATAACTGTATCTTCAGGTAAAATTTCTGCATCGCGATAATTTCCAGTAGATAGCCTGCTTAATGCAGCAAGTGCTTCCCCTTGGCTACCTGTACATAATATCGTTACTCGGTCAGGATCATAATCATTAATCTCCCTAGCTTCAATTAACATCCCTTTTGGAACGGTTAAATAACCACGGTCCATTGCAATTTTAACGACGGTTACCATTGATCTACCAAGTAAAGCAAGCTTTCGATTTGTTTTTTCTGATGCATGAACCACTTGTTGCACACGGCTAATATTCGATGCAAAAGTTGATACAATTACCTTTTGTTTTGCCCTTCTAAAGATATTTTCTAAATTTTCCCCAACCATTTTCTCTGATGGGGTAAACCCTGCCCTCTCAGCATTTGTACTTTCTGATAAGAGGAGAAGTACTCCTCGGTTACCTATTTCGGCCATTTTATGTAAATCAGGTCGTTCATCCGTGGCAGGTGTTAAATCAAATTTGAAATCACCCGTATGTACAACATTTCCTTCTGGTGTGCTAAAGACAATACCTAAGCAATCCGGAATACTATGATTCACTTTAAAAAAGCTTATCTCGACTTCACCTACATTGATTGTTGAACTAGCTTTAATCTCATTTAAATCACTCTCTCTTAGTATGCGATGTTCCTTTAATTTATTTTCAATGATTCCTAGTGTGAACCTTGTGGCATATACAGGTACATTAATTTTTTTAAGTAGAAATGGTATTCCTCCAATATGGTCTTCATGGCCATGAGTCACTAATAGTGCTTGGACTCTATCCTTATTTTCTTCTAAATAGGTTATATCAGGTATGATTAAATCAATCCCTAATAAACTTTCATCCGGAAACTTATTTCCACAGTCAATTAAAATAATATCCTCACCATATTCAATGGCATACATATTCTTTCCAACTTCATTTAAGCCGCCTAGGGCAAAGACTGATAGTAAATTTTTACCCATTCGAATACCCTCCCGTCAAATATGGTTTAGTATGCCCATATAACTTTCTTTTTATTGAAGCTAATAGGATATAGTATCGTGTATAACAGAATGTGAATCTAGTTAATGCTAATGAAACTTGGAAAGGTGTATCTTTATTCTCATGTTCTTGTTACACTTGATAAGTGCCTGTTTTAAATACTGATTGGTTGCATTAAACCAATTATAGACAGCACTATCTTTGAAAAGCAGGTGAAAAAATGATTGAAATAAAAACATCATCAGTAAGTGATGGAGAATTTAATAGAGGGGTATTTGCTACAAAAGTGATCAAAAAAGGGGAACTATTACACGAAGCTCCAGTAATTTCTTATCCAAATGATCAGCATGAACATATTGAGCAAACCTTATTAGCTGATTACGCATTCGAATATGGAATTAACCATACAGCAATTCTTTTAGGTTACGGCATGCTGTTTAACCATTCTTATCAACCAAACGCGGTCTATGAAATTAACTTTGATAACCACACATTTGATTTCTATGCTTACACAGACATAAAACCAGGAGACGAAATTTTGATTAACTATAATGGCTATGCAGATGACGATGAGCCACTATGGTTTGATAAAGAGTAATTTTTCAAGTGCCTAAAATAAAGAGAGGCACATTCTTAAAGTAAAGGAATGTACCTCTCTACATGTATTTTCAGAACTTTTATTTTCGGCTTGCTTTTGTTTCAACCTCTCCACTAGTAATCCAATCTATTCGAACCGTCTCCCCGTACATCTCCTTAAATACTTCTCTACAGTTGGTAATTATGGAAAACATTATTTCCAGTTTTTCACTGGACCTCATGGATTTTGTTACAACATCATGTTTTTCATCTTCCTCTTTCCACTTATTATTATTTATGTATATATTCACAACAGGCCATAAGTCGCTATTAGTTGCTATAAATTCTATGTATTCCACATAATTTCTATAAAAAGCTTGGTCTTTATCTTTTAAACTCTTTACTAGTATTTTTTCAAAGTATTCCATATCGACTTCTCGTTTTTCTACCATTTCTCTCTTCATGGAAATGCCCCTTTCAACCATCAATAGTTTAATCATATCATTGGCTACTTCCATATTTTGCCGAAATAGGAAAAACAATTTGTCTTGTTTTGACAAAGAAAAGCACAAAAGCGCAGTCACACATCCCAGATATAAAGCATCTTATTTATTCTTTAAATTAATTAACAAAATCATCTATTATATCTACTACAATTATTTTTCCATTTACCAATAATTCTGGGAGATTGTTGTTAATATTCCCCTTCCAATACTCCTTAGCTTGTTCTATTTTCTTTGAGAAAGGTACCCCATCCTCTTTTGGCAGAAGATCTCCATCCCCTTCAAAATAATTCCCATTCACTTGAAGCTTTACAATTTGCAATACTTTCCGATTGTAAGACTCAAATAGGTCCTTCCACTTTAATGCATCTTCATAATTTTTGGCAGCATATAGGCATGACAATCTTGATGGGTATTCGGGATACTCTTGCAATCGAACCATCTCGACGATCACTTCTCTAATTGCTCGGATTGTTTGACTCACATATCTAATCGCAACATCAGCATCTTCTTTATTCATTACCAAACCATCTTCTGTATAACTTCCATATAAAATTTGAATAAAATCTTCCCCTTTTAAATTTAATTGCTCTTTTTCAAGGAAGAAACTAGATAGTGTATTTTTTTGATGCTTATCAAAATAGATTTCTTGACCAATTTTCATCTTTTTTCTAGTAACAACATGATAAACTGTAAAATTTTTCTCTTTCAAATAAGTTTCTCCATTCTATTTTTCTTTCTATTTTATCTTAAATTTAAGAGGATTTAAAATAGATGGCAAGATTTGCAATGTGATAGAATAAACTTATAGAAAGGGATGATTACTATCAAACAGTTTAAGAAGATTATATTTATTAATATACCACTGCTACTAATTATACTTTTTCTTATTGGGTGTGGAGAAGAGAAGGAAGATTCTAACTTAAATACTTCTGAAAATAACCTACAGGAGCAGTCGAATGAGGAAGCCAACAATCAAAATAATGATGAAGAAGAAAATGATTCGGAACAAACAGTAGAAAAGTCAGAAACCAAAACTTCCCAAGATGAGGTTACCTCTGATAATTCGGCTGAGGAGCAATCCAATGAATCATCGAACGATGAAGTAGAAAATCTATTATCTAATTATTCATCTCAGGAAATCGAATATGCTCGTATCTGGTTACAGTTTGGAGTAATAAAGGACGTTGACGAAATCAATGTTTACCATATTCCTGCAGGTACCCCACTTAATCCTGATGATTCAACCAGTGCAAGCTATCCAGAAGATGTCATCCAGCTAGCAGGAATCCGTTTGGTAGAAGGCTCCATCACTTATAGTGGTAATGGAGATGGTACCATTAATATTTACAACGTTCCTCTGCGTTGGGATGGTGAGTATCCTGCTGGGGAAGAGTTTTACAATGAAATAATCGATAACACAAAACTAAAATATGTCGATCCAGGTGACGACGAAGAAGTAATCCAATTAATTCAAGTATTAAATATACACAATTAAACTATTTAGATACTAGCGAAAGTGGGTTATATTTTGGGACAATACATACCACCTAAACATTTTGTATCAGCTGCAACGATTGTACTCAATGATGATAATGAAATCCTTCTGATTAAGGGACCTAGTAGAGGTTGGGAAATGCCAGGTGGAATTGTTGAGGAAGGCGAGTCCCTGAAAGATGCTGCAATAAGGGAAACCAAAGAAGAGTCAGGTATAGAGGTAGAGGTTTTAAAATTTTGTGGCATATTCCAAAATGTAAAGAAATCCATCTGTAATACGTTATTCCTAGCTAAACCAATAGGAGGTAACTTAACAACTTCATCAGAGAGTTTGGAAGTTGGTTTCTTTCCAGTTGTCAAAGCTTTGGAAATGATTACAATAGAAAATTTCAAGCAAAGAATTGAATTTTGTTTAGATCAAAGCAAACATCCATTTTATGTTGAATTTTAGACCAACTAGCCTATTAAAAGTGCAAATACAATTTAAAATTTGTATTTGCACTTTTTTGATAAGGGAGAGGTTTTTGTTTGGGATTGTCACCAGAGTCTTCCCTGACTGTAAGGACATATGGTTCGTTATTATCAAAAACAGGCTGGTTTCTTTCCTCATTCGGACATTTAGTATGTTATTCACCTATTTTCATAGATTAATAGGAACATTTTTATTGAATAGTCGAGTAGGTGGGGCCTCTCCTTTGAGATTGTGCCCCTTACCCCTCACAGATCCGTACGTGCCCAATTAAGGCATACGGCTCTTCACTACATCATTCACATTTGTTTTAAAGACTTCATAACTTGTTTGAAAACAGGTTCACCATTATTTTCGGTTGTGGTAATTGAACTCTCAATAGAAACATATTGAATTTCTCCCATGTAAACGACCTTTTCTGGCTCCTTCTATTTCTCCACTTCCAAATCAGATACTTAACTGCACGGAAGTAAGAATCGATTCCTTTGAAATTATCAGATACACCATAATACTGATAGTGTCCTCTCAATTTCCTTCTCACCGTTTCAACCAGCACATCTTCATGGAGATGACTATTCTTACGAATCCAAATCTTAAACTCTTTTATTCTCATTTTGAGTTTCTTTGGGCTTGTTTTGCGTTTCAATCGATGTTTCCCACTCTTACCTTTCCCCCAGTAATGTTGGAATCCCAGAAAATCAAAAGTTCCTGGTTTACCATTTGCACCATCACCTGGTTCGTTCTCCGAACCTCTACCAAATCTGATAATTTTGGTTTTCTCTCTCGCTATACTTAAATTAAATTTCCTTAGCCTTATTA
>NZ_FQVW01000050.1 GCF_900129485.1 Ornithinibacillus halophilus | reverse complement strand
ATAATCATTGTAACATATTGGTAAGCCGTATGCCTTAATAAGGCACGTACGGTTTGATAAGGGGGAAGCCATGAGAGTGGTTTCCCTACTTTATTAAAACACCTAAAATACTTTTGTGTTAGCCTCAGCCTCTTTAAATTTAAATATAGATCTAAAATATCATATGTGCGATCAACACAATTACAGGCAAGGTGATGAGCGTTCTTAGTAAGAATATAATAAACAAGTCCTTGAATGAAACTGGAACTTTTGAGCCAAGTAGTAAACCACCCACTTCAGACATATAAATCAACTGCGTAACAGACAATGCTGCCACGATAAAACGAGTAATCTCTGCCTCAATGGAAGCCCCAATAATCGCTGGTAAGAACATATCAGCAAAACCAATTAATATCGTTTGTGATGCTTCCTCAGCAAATGGAACTTGCATTAACTCTAAAAGTGGAATAAACGGAAGTCCTAACCAGCTGAAAATAGGTGTGTATTCAGCAATGATTAGTGCAACTAAACCAAATGCCATTACAACAGGAGCAACTCCCATCCACATGTCTAATACATTTTGTCCACCATCTTTAATAAACTTATATATACTAGTTTCTTGTTTTGAACGATGAATTGCCTTTTCATATCCGAAACTAACAGTATTATGGCCCTCTGGTATTTCTTCTTTTATCCCTGTTGCAGAAGTTCGAATATAGGAGTCTTCTTTTCGAGATAATGGTGGGATTCTTGGCATAATTAATGCTGCGACTAAGCCTGCAAAAAGCACTGTGAAGTAGAATGGAAGAAACATATGCTCCAACCCTACCTCTGCAATAACTACTAGTGTAAATGTAATAGAAACGACGGAAAAAGTAGTTCCGATTACTGCAGCTTCTCGTTTTGTATAGTAACCCTCTTCATATTGTTTGCTTGTCAGTAGAACACCAATAGTACCATCACCAATCCAAGATGCTAATGAATCAATGGATGCTCTCCCTGGTAGTTTAAATAGGGGACGCATAATTTTTGTCATTAACGTACCAAAAAACTCCATCAATCCAAAATTCATTAGTAGTGGTAAAAATATGCCTGCAAAAAGAAAAACAGCAAATAATACATGCAATAAGTCATTAAGCAGAAGCTGTCCGGTGTTCTCTCCGATAATTGCTTCTGGCCCCATTTGAAAATAGACCATTATTGCAAAAATGGCAGCTAATAGTCTTGTAATTGTCCAAAAAATACTTGTGTAAAATAGATTTTGGAAAAAAGGTGTTTTATTAAATGTATCTTTCCCACCGATTTTCGCAATGATTGTAAAGATGGCTGTAACTACAATTAGAGTCATCATAATAAGTGATAGGTAGTCAGCCAACAAGGTTTCAATCCAGTTAGCTAGAATAGCAATTGGAATTGTAAAATGATCTCCAGACTTAACTGGGGTAATAAATAAAAAGATACCAATTAGTGAAGGGATAAGGAATTTTAGATGTTCCCCAAGCTGATAATTATTTTTATGCATAAATATTCCACCCTTTTATGAAACGTAATTTCTGTAATTAAACGATATTAATCAACTTTTCTATAATAAACCATGTATAAATATGTGTCAAAACAAATTTTTATAAAGTAATTATGTATACTAATGCATACATATTCCATTAAGAATATTCCCTTCACTATCTAAAACATACATTTTGGTGTGTCAATCAAACGTTTGTTTAACACTGGAATTACTTGATCAAACGTTCGTTTGAAACTAGAAATACTTAATCAAACGTTTGTTTAAACCCTAAATTCGGTCTTTTAATCAAACGTCCGTTTAATAACTTGATGAAATTTTAAGAATTTTTTATTGAAATGTTGATTCTGTTCACTGTAGCAGGTACAATGAAGACAAATCAATTGGAAGTTTAGGGGGACAAGAGATAAATGAATAGCTTCTTGCGGATTTGTTCGGATACGGAAAAAAATCTAGGCAGGAAATTAAATCAAGATGAATTAATTTTTTTGCGTTGGGTTTTCAAACGTTTTACAGAAGAACAATATAAAAAGAATGCATAAAGAATTCTTTGTTCCTCAAATAGTCTTGATCCTCAAGGCTTTTTTTATTGCTTACATTTGGAAATTACACCTGTTAAAATGCTATACTAGGATATCGATAAGGAGTTGATCGGATGGCAATTACTAATGAAAAAATAATTCAGAAGATGATGACTGAAATCCAACATGCGAAAGCAAATCAGCAAAATCATGAGAAAATGATTAAACATATAGAAAAAATTCATTTGTTGTGTGAATTGTTTTTAGACGAGAAGGAGATTAGCTCCGTAGTGTCAGAACCACCAAGTCAGGAAATTAGTCCAGAGGAAATGAAGGCCATGCTTGGGAAGTCCAACAAACCAACGACTTATCAAAGGTCAACTCTAGATGATGATGAGGGTAACGGTGATTCTATTTTTGATTTCTAATGGGGAGGAAAAGAAAGATGAAACTATTTTTACTATTAGGAGCTATAAATGGCTTTTTGGCTGTAGCTCTAGGAGCATTTGGTGCTCACGGCTTAGAGGGAAAACTAACTGAAAAACAATTAAATACTTGGGAAAAAGCAGTCGACTATCAAATGTTTCATACAATGGCACTGTTCGTTACAGGCTTGCTTGCTGCCAAAATAGAGGCAACAGGTTTAGTGTGGGCTGGGTGGATGTTCTTTATTGGGATAATAATCTTTTCTGGAAGTCTATATATTTATTCCACTTCAGGAATTAAGCTTTTTGCAATGATCACTCCTTTAGGAGGCATGTCCTTTTTAATTGGATGGATATTGATTGGTTATGTTGTTGTAAAATTATTATAGAAAAATGAGCAGAAATGTCCCGACTATAAAGATTGTAATTGCACGTGCAAATTGCTTTAATGCATGGGTTTGATTATATGTAAACCTTGCAACCATTGCGTCACATAGAATACTGATTGAGATGAGATAAATGGATAAGATGATTAATAATGTGGAAGCTTGAATTAAGCCAAATAGGCCCACAACAACAGCTAATGCTATCGCAACGATTTCACCTAATATGAATTTATCAAAAGATTGTCTCATTATATCGCCCCATATCCCTATAATAATGAGGAAGGATGGTGTAAGACATAAGTTTTTGCACCATCCTTCTTGTGTTTTAAAAACAGTTAATCAATTTCCACTATCTAGGATTATAAGTGGAGAAGCCATTAGAAGGAGCAGCACCATATGGATACTCATAATTAATCTCTTCATCAAACGTTACATAATCAAGATAAACCATTAGTAGCAAGTAACGTCTTCCAGACTGAGGATCACTAAGTATGATATGATCTCTTCCTGCAGCTTCAATTATTCCTCTAAATACCTTTGCATTCCATTCACTATTTTGTTCGAACGTCATATAAACTGTTGCGTGTTTTCCGCGATTTAAGCGTAGAATATTTTCGATATAGGACTGTTCCATTGGTAGCATTCCTGGCACGTCCGTAGTAGGTTGTTGTTGAGGTTGTTGTGTTGGCATTTGGCCTTGAGGGAATTGGAATTGTCGATATTGATATGCTGGATAATAAGCTGGAGATGTTTGTGGGAAGTAGTAATATGGCTGTTGTTGGAATGCGTGGTTATTCTGTTGTTTTTGCTTATTTTCATGGTTGTCACTCATGTAAATACCTCCTAAAAATTTTTAAAAAGGCACGAAACAATGTACCTTAATTGAATAGTTAATAGACAGATGGACAATCTGCAGAAGTTGGTGAATAGAAACAATGAGATTTAAATCTTCCAGAATTCCATTGGTTATACCATTGTGCGGGGCAAGCTCCTGACGGCATAAAAAACCATAGGGAGTTCTCGGCAGGACGAATTCTTTCCCCCTTTACCGTACGACGAGCAAGCTGTTTTTCTGAGTCACGTGCTCGTTGATAGAAATATCCCTTTTGGGTCGCTTCAAATCCTCCTGGTGTTTGGAAAACCATTGCGTTTATATTTCGAATATCTTTAAAATCCAAGCAGTCAGCTCGGACCCGGTTAACCCCAACATTACCAACCATAAGCATCCCTTGCTTACCATCACCTTCTGCTTCTGCCCTAATCAAGCGAGCAAGAATATCTATATCCTTCTTTGTGTAAGGAATTACACCCATTCGTACACCTCTTTCTAATCAAGGTCTACTAAAGTATATGTATGTCTGGGCAGAAAGTGATATGACAAGATAAAAAAATCAAAATTAATACGAATATGTGGGGATGCGCCGTTTCTGGGTGTATATGTTTAGGATACAAGATGACTATCGGAAAAAGATACTTCAATAAAAAAAGTTAGCCCAGTATATGGACTAACTTTTAGATTATTAATATGCTATATTTACACGTGTAAGAATGCTGCGATGTCTTCTTTGTGTAAAATATTACCTACGAAGAACTCGCCGAATTCACCGTAGCGAGAGCTTACTTCGTCAAAGCGCATTTCATAAACGATTTTTTTGAATTGTAATGGATCATGTGCGAATAACGTAACGCCCCATTCCCAATCATCCAATCCAATAGAACCAGTGATAAACTGTTTTACTTTACCAGCGTATTTACGACCAGTTTTACTGTGTTCATATAGTAATTTTCCACGTACATCTTTTTCTAATGTATACCAGTTCTCATCACCTTGACGACGACGGTCCATTGGATAGAAACAGATGTGTTCCCATTTTGGTAAAATAGGCTTTAAGCGAGCCTGTGTTTCAGGTAATGTCTCAGGATCAATACCATCTTTTGCAGGGCGATATTTGGAAAGTTCGATGATAGACACATAAGAATGTGCAGGAACCAAGAACTCTGCAAATTTTGATTTATTAAATTCAGTTTCTAATTCATTCAATTCTTCCATTGTCGGACGTAAAAACATAAATATTAAATCTGCTTTTTGTCCTACTACTTTATACATGGCATGGCTTCCGTTTTTGCTTTCTTCAACATTTTGCCACTTTGTCACAAGTTTTTCGAATCCTTTAATTGCTTCTTCACGTTCAGCCTCAGAAGCTAATTTCCATGAATTCCAGTCAACAGTACGAAAATCGTGCAAGCTATACCAACCATCCATTGTTTCGACAGCTTCTACCATATGTAATCTCTCCTTGTTTTCTAATTATTACTGTCTTTACTATATCACAAGGAAGTGAGAAATATCACGGGTGACGAATTGGTGAGATTATTTAGAAATGTTGTTAAATCAACGTTTAATAGGGTTTGTGAACAAATGTTCAATGATTTGTCACCGTCTAGCCAAAATTATAAGGGTCTTTACTTTATCTATCATAAAAAATGTACTATGATTTTACATGGCAAAAATAATACCTCATAGGATAGGTTGATTTGATACATATTATAGACAGTAAAGAGTTGGAGGGAAAAGAATGAGTAATTTATTTGATGAATTAACAGCGAAGATTAAAGGCACCAACAAAACCATTGTTTTTCCAGAAGGTTTGGATGAACGAATTCTAACTGCAGCAGGACGTTTGGCATCAGAAGGAGTTCTAACACCTGTTTTAATTGGTAGCGAAGAAGGATTAAATCAAAAAGCACAAGAGTTAAATGTAGATATTACAGGATGTAAGGTTCTTGATCCGAACCATTATGAAAAATTCAATGACATGGTTGCTGCTTTTGTTGAACGTAGAAAAGGAAAAGCAACAGAAGAGGATGCTAAGAAAATCTTATTAGATGAAAACTACTTTGGAACAATGCTTGTTTATATGAATGAAGCAGATGGTTTAGTGAGTGGTGCGGCACACTCAACAGCAGATACAGTTCGTCCAGCATTGCAAATCATAAAAACAAAAGAGGGTGTTAAGAAAACCTCTGGTGTATTCATTATGGTTCGTGAGGATGAAAAATATGTATTTGCAGACTGTGCCATTAACATTGCCCCTGACAGCAATGATTTAGCTGAAATTGCAGTGGAGAGTGCGGTAACTGGTAAATTATTCGGTGTTGACCCACGAGTTGCAATGTTAAGCTTTTCTACTAAAGGCTCTGCAAAATCAGAAGAGACGGAGCGTGTGGTGGAAGGATTGAGAATTGCTAAAGAGAAAGATCCATCCTTAGTAATCGACGGTGAATTCCAGTTTGATGCTGCATTTGTTCCGTCAGTAGCAGAGAAAAAAGCACCCGATTCTGAAATTAAAGGGGATGCCAACGTATTTGTTTTCCCAAGTTTAGAAGCAGGAAATATCGGATATAAAATCGCCCAGCGTCTAGGTGGATTTGAAGCAGTCGGCCCAATTTTACAAGGATTGAACAAACCTGTTAATGATTTATCACGTGGCTGTAGTGCAGAGGATGTTTATAACTTAGCATTAATTACAGCAGCCCAAGCGTAACAATATGAAAAAGAGCTTGTTTTCCCGGGTGGGTGGGGAGCAAGCTCTTTGTTTTGGTGTACGGGTTGGGGGATTCGTGAAGTTTGGTGGGAAGTTCACGCGTCCTCAGAAATGCTGGATTCCCGAAGTTTTTTGAAATTTCCTCGAAGATTAGAGTAAGTTCCCGAAGATAAAGAGAAAGTCCCCGAAGTTAGTCGGGAAGTTCCCGAAGAACCAGCAAAAGTCCCCGAACTAGGGTGACCTAAAAGATAGCGGAAGCCCAGGTTAGGCGAGAAGTTCTCGCGTCCCCAGAAATGCTGGATTCCCGAAGTTTTTTGAAATTTCCTCGAAGATTAGAGGAATTTCCCGAAGATAAAGAGAAAGTCCCCGAAGTTATTCGGAAAGTTCCCGAAGATCCAGCGAAAGTTCCCGAAACCAGGTGGTCCCCAAAATATAGCGAAAGCCCAGGTTAGGCAGGAAATCCTCGGAGTTTACAAAAAGTCCCCGAAGTCCCCAGCCCCCAACCAACACGCAGCAAAACTACAAAATCTCTGCAATCCTCTCATTTCGTTTCACCATTTGCTCATACCTTTTCTCAAATACAATCAATTCTTCCTCGGAAAACGGCGTCTCCACAATAGAGTCGCATAGATCTTTAATAGCATCATAGGCGCGCTGTTTCATATCAGCAACTGTTAATTTGACACCGAGTAGTTCAGATAAGGAACCCATGACATCAGGATTGACGTTAGGATAAGTGAAAGAAGTTTCCTCACCTCGGATGCTTCTATCATAAAACGCTCGAATCATAGAGGCTCTATCAAAACTATCTCCTTCCACATCTAGGTAGATTTGTATGGCAGCAGCATCTTTAATGCGTCGTTGTGAAATACCGGCGAATTTTCTTCCGTTAATGCTTAAATCAAAATCACCAGGACAGTAGGATTCCGTAATTTCATAGGCTTCAATCTCACTAGTCAAATTACGTAGCATATATTGAATTAAATTTACCATCGCCTCGTAACAATCATGAATGGATAAATCTTTCACACCAGGTAATATTAGCGAAAGATTAAGAACTCCTTCATCAAGTGCAACAGCTAGTCCACCTGAGTTACGAATTACGACATGATAGTTTTTATCTGCTAGAAACTTTACGCCATCCTCCAAATAGGGGAGGCGACCATCCGGTATCCCAAGGACAATTGTCTTGGGATGAGTCCATAAACGGACTGCTGGTGGGGAGTTATGGTTACTGATGGAAGTGGCAAGCGCATCGTCAATGGCAAAAGATATTTGTGCACTGTTTGGGATGTTGTGAAAAAGTTTTTTTTCTGTATGATCAATGTAACGAAAAGTCTTATGTTGTACGATTTCTTTCCAGTTTTTCATTGCTTTCTCCTTTAGTCATTTCTAAAATCATGTCTTTTTTATCTAGTATATCTATTATATAATAGATTTTAAAAGCTAGAGATGCGAAAATCGTAGAAAAGAAACGGGTTGAACAAGAATGGCATATAAAGATGAACTTTTAAGTGAGGAAAAGGTGTTTAAAGATCCTGTCCATCGCTATGTACATGTTCGTGACCGTGTGATTTGGGACTTGATTGCAACTCCAGAATTTCAACGCTTACGACGAATTAAACAACTAGGAACAACAAATATTACTTTCCATGGTGCCGAGCATAGTCGATTCAATCACTCACTCGGAGTTTATGAGATTGTTCGTCGAATTATTTATAATTTTAAAGATCGTCCACATTGGAACAACAACGAACGGCTTCTATGTCTTTGTGCAGCACTGCTCCATGATTTAGGTCATGGCCCATTTTCTCATTCCTTTGAAAAAGTATTTAAACTCGATCATGAATATTTTACCCAAGCAATTATTTTAGGGGATACGTATGTAAATAAAGTACTAGAACGAGTTCAACCTGGTTTTGCACAGGATGTTGCAGATGTTATTGCTAAAACATACTCGGACAAGTTAGTCGTTAGTCTCATATCGAGTCAAATAGATGCCGACCGAATGGATTACTTGCAACGTGATGCGTATTTTACTGGTGTAAGCTATGGTCATTTTGATATGGAACGGATATTAAGAGTGATGCGCCCAATTGAAGACCAAGTTGTTATTAAATCTTCCGGGATGCATGCTGTAGAAGACTACATCATGAGCCGATATCAAATGTATTGGCAAGTATATTTTCACCCTGTTACAAGGAGTGCAGAAGTAATTCTGTCTAAAATATTGCATCGTGCTAAAGAGCTTTACGAAAAAGACTATTCATTCAAGTTGAAGCCGACTCACTTCCTTTCCTTTTTCGCTAGGAACGTTTCCTTAGATGAGTATTTGAAGTTGGATGAATCCATTGTGCACTACTACTTTCAACTTTGGCAGGATGAGGAAGATGAAATTTTAAGAGATTTATGCGAGCGATTTATGAATCGTCGACTATTTAAATATGTTGAATTTAATCCTAATCGCCAAATGAATGAATGGATGAAACTGCACCAATTGTTTAAAGAGGTTGGTATTAATCCTGATTATTATTTAGTAGTGGATTCGTCTTCCGATCTACCATATGACTTTTACCGTCCTGGTGAGGAAGAAGAGCGTTTGCCAATTCATTTATTAATGCCTGATGGAAGTTTAAAGGAACTATCACGACACTCTGATATAGTAGAGTCGATTTCTGGAAAAAAACGAACCGATCATAAATTATACTTTCCAAAAGACATGTTAACTAACCTTAAAGATCAGTCAAAAGCAAAAGAAATACTAGAAATTTTGTATGGTCAAGGAGATGTACGTAATGTTGAATAATCATGCTAAATTGATGCAATTTTTTCTGAATGCCAAGCAAGTAACAGGCCGTAAAAAGCTACAAAAGATGATCTATATCTTACAATCACTTGGTGTTCCATTTGAAGAAAAATACCAGTTCCATTTTTATGGTCCATATTCGGAGGAGCTTTCCTTACGTGTGGAGGAACTATGTAATCTAGGATTTTTAGATGAAGAGAAAGAAAACAAAAGCAGCTATTTTCAATATCATTATAAAGTGACAGGTGATGGAGAAGAGTTTTTGCATCAATTTGCGTTGGACATGCCTGATTACGGGAAACAAATTGAGATGATGCAAAATAAAAGTGCTCGCTTTTTGGAGTTAGTGTCAACGATGTTATACTTCCACGAATTATCAAAGGAAGAAGTAGAACAGAAAATTCACGTTGTCAAACCAAAACAAAAATATACAGAAGATGAGATAAAAGAAGCGTGGGAATTCATAGATTCTTTGTCAGTGGGGTTAGCTAACTAATTCAAAAACTTGCTCGATTGGGAAATCCTTAAAAGAGGGTGACTTGAGAGAGTGAGTTTTTTGTTTAGGGTTGTAAGAGAGCGATTTGTATAAATTCCACGATTAGTGATAATCCTGTATGGATGTAGTGGAAACGTGAAAGGCGATTCTACCTGTGCTACAATATGGAACAAGAAGAAGTTGGTAAGGGAGGATATTTATAATGAGTGAAGATAAATCACCAAAATTTAAAAATAATGCATTTACGATTATAAAAGATGATCCCAATGATGGGCATGGTGGCTATGGTGTAGGGGCAATCAGTCTAGAAAACATGTCTTCTGTAATTGTGGATCCTAATGAAGATAGGGCATATGTGGATATGGGTGCAATGCATGGTCGAAGTGACGTGGAGCGCCGTGTAAAAATTTTGCCTGATAAAGATGCTGTTCCTGATGGAAAGCTATACTGGATTGTTTGGGTAAACGTAGCACGAAATGAGAATGGCCATTATTATCAAGGGGTTGCTGGCAGTGAGATTCGTGTCGACCGTCCGAATAAACGTGCCTATAAGTCGATGCCAGAACATGTGACACATATGGAAAAATCATTAAAAGGTAAAATTATAGTTGAACACATGGATGAGCATTCTAAAAAGCTACTGCGTGATTTCCTGGAAGACTTTAACGAAGAAATGTGGAATAATTCGACAGATGAGCTGAAAAAAGCGCTTAGTTAAAATGGAATTAATTAACAGAATTAGTGAACATTTTGTGACGAATTAGGAAACGCATTCGAAAGTATTGTACTTTTGATGAGAACTTTGTAAAATATGAATACATGGGCTACTCATGTATTACTAGGACAAAAAAGAAGCTGACCAAATTGGTCAGCTTCTTTTTATGCCTTAACAGTAATTAAATTCCACCGAAGAACATGTCAAACCACTTTTCAAATGTTCCTTTTTCTTCTTCATCGTTCAATTTCTGATGGTCATCTGGTTGATGAGGCCCTTTGTGAAAATGCTCAGAACAATGGAATTGTGGTTCGGTTCCTTTTTCAAAAAACATGACGGTGCTAGTTGGACAATATGGAGTTGCCTGTTCCCCTGTTATAGGATCAATTGCGACTGCAACTAACCCACTTGGAACTGAAAAATGGTCTTCAGGCTGACCTTCTAATGCGCTTTCCATAAATTTTGCCCATATTTCTTTTGAATACGCAAAGTCAGCAGCCTTTGTCATTCTTTTGTTGTTATCATATCCAACCCAAACTCCTGAAACTAGATTTGGTGTATAGCCAATCATCCAACTGTCGGAATTCGTGGTGCCAGATTTTCCAGCATATGTCCGTGTTAATAATGGAGCAATCGATGCACCAGTTACTGATGTATACCCATTGAGGGATTCGTCAAACATCCCTGTCATCATTTGTGTCAAAATAAATGTAGTTTTAGGATCTAAAACTAAATCTTTTTCGGGTTCTTCGCGCTCATATACTGTTTTTCCTTCACGGTCGACGATTTTTTTTACCGTATGTGTATCAACAGCATATCCTCCATTTGCCAGCATACTATAACCTCGTACCATTTCTTCAACAGAGACAGTAGCTGTACCTAATGCAAGAGAAGGGACAGCAGGTAAATCACTTTCTATCCCGAATTTCCGTGCTGTTTTCACTAGATTTTCAGATCCTAGGTACATATTGGTTTTTACGGCATAAATATTATCCGACAGTACGATTGCTTGTGCTAACGTTATTGGTTCATAAGCATAATAGTCATTGTAATTACTCGGTTGGTATACTTCTCCGTCTTCTACTTCAAATGCAGTTGGCTTACTCATTAACATCATACTTGGTGTAAACCCATTCTCCAGGGCAGCATAATAGAGATAAGGCTTAAATGCAGAACCAGGCATGCGCTTAGCTTGTGTTACACGATTAAATTGACTTTTATTGTAATTTCTCCCACCTACAAGTGCTTCCACAGCACCGGATTTAGGATTCACTGCAAGGGCGCCCACTTGTACGTCGCTTTCAGAGTCAATCGTGTCCTCAATGGTCTTTTGCATTTTTTCTTGTGCATCTTTATTTAAAGTCGTATATATTTTGTAGCCACCTGAGCGAATGGATTCCATATCAAGCTGTAAAATATTACTTGCTTCTTGTAGCACGGTATCTTGAAAATATGGACCAATTTCGATATCCTTTTTCTCTTTTGATTTGGTATACGTTAATTCCTGATTAGCAGCTGTTGTATATTCTTCCGTAGATATTTTTTCTTTCTCCTTCATCGTATGAAGAATTAATTGTTGTCGATTGTTGGCTCGTTCAGCATCATTTAATGGAGAATAATAGGTAGGGCCTTTAGGTATACCGGCTAACATAGCAGATTCTGATAGCGTTAGTTCAGCAGCAGGTTTGTTAAAAAAATAATTACTCGCTTCCTCAATCCCGTATGCTCCGTGACCATAGTAGACCGTATTTAAATACCCCTCAAGAATTTCTTCCTTAGAATAATACATCTCTAAGCGAATAGTATAAAAGGCTTCTTTTATTTTTCTAGTCCATGTTTTTTCATGTGACAGGTACAAATTACGGGCGTATTGCTGGGTGAGTGTACTAGCTCCCTCACGCAATGACCATGTTTTTATATCTTTCAACAAGGCACCAACAATTCGTTTAAAATCAAAACCGTTATGGTTGTAGAAATGTTGATCCTCAATCACAAGGGTTGCATCAATAACATGGGGCGACATTTGATCGAGTGTAACCCAGTATCGACTTTGATTTCCTTTCTCTTCTCCAATGGCATTTCCTTGATTATCATAGTAAATTGTATTTTCATCATTTGATAAGCTAGGAGGCCCCATTAAAAAAGCAACAGCAATAACAGCTGTAATGAGGAAAAAGATACTCAGTATGACAGGAAGGAGCAATTTTAGTATAATTTTCGTTGGGAATTTTGATATCATTCGATTCATTTTGTGGATTCTCCATTTATCAATAAGATTTCGACAACTTTCCATTATCCATTATGGGAATAGTTCCACAAATTTAAACTAGATTATCCATATCTTTTATATTGATTATATCCTTTCATTATCGCTATAATAAGTAATTATACGTAATTAGTAGATAGGTGATGGAATGGAACAGCAAGTGATGGTCGAGTTACAAACGACCATTGAAGATAACGGCGAAAAGGAATATAATACGACAAAGAATCTTGGAAAGCTCTTTGAAAAAAATAGGCGAACGGTTTTAATGTATGAAGAATCGCTGGATGATCAATCATTGATAAAGACATTGATAACGATCCAGCCAGATAAAGTGACGATTAATCGGTCAGGCGTTGTATCGATGAATCAAAAGTTTTTAGAGAAACAGTTAACAGAGAATATTTACAAGCATCCCCATGGGAATTTCAACATGGAGACCTATACACACTCCATCAAACATGAAATTGATCGGACAACAAAATCAGGACGGTTGACGATTCATTACACGGTTAAATTAAATGGCCAAAATGAACGAAAGCATGATTTAATCCTGACTTACACAAAGGAGGACGTACAATGAACGTATTAGCACAAACAGAAAATACGTTAAAAGAACAAATTGCTGCTGCTGTCATTCAAGCAAACCTAGCAACAGAAGATGAATTACCATCGATTATATTAGAAAAGCCAAAGGACAAAGCCCATGGTGATTTTGCTACGAATATAGCCATGCAACTCGCACGAATCGCTAAAAAGGCACCGAAAATGATCGCAGAAGATATCGTTGAAAACCTTGACCAACAAAAAGCATCAATTGAGAAAGTCGAAATTGCTGGTCCTGGATTCATTAACTTTTTCATGAAAAATGACTTTTTAACGGATTTAATTCCTACTATCTTAGAAGCTGGAGATAACTACGGAAAAACGGATGTTGGTAAAGGAGAAAAGGTTCAAGTTGAATTTGTATCCGTAAACCCAACTGGTGATTTGCATTTAGGGCATGCTCGTGGGGCTGCATTTGGTGATACACTATGCAATATTTTCGCAGCTGCAGGTTATGAAGTAGAACGTGAATATTACATTAATGATGCTGGAAATCAAATTGATAACCTTGCCCTTTCTGTGAATGCACGTTATTTACAAGCACTTGGACAAGATGTAGAAATGCCAGAAGATGGCTATCATGGTGAGGACATTGTTGAAATTGGAAGAACTCTAGCTCAAGAGCATGGAGATCGTTTTGTTCAACAAAGTGAAGAAGAGCGCCTGAGCTATTTTAAAGAATATGGTTTGAAATATGAATTAGGTAAAATTGAAGAGGATTTAAAAGACTTCCGAGTGGAGTTTGATAACTGGTTCTCTGAAAGAAGCCTATATAAAAGTGATGAAATTACAGATGTGTTAGAAAAGCTGAAAAAAGGTAATTATGTATATGAAGAAGACGGGGCAACATGGTTCCGTACTACCGATTTCGGTGATGACAAAGATCGTGTTCTTGTTAAAAAAGATGGATCTTACACGTACTTAACTCCTGATATTGCTTATCATCAGAATAAATTAAATCGTGGTTTCGATAAACTAATTAACGTTTGGGGTGCCGATCATCATGGGTATATCCCACGAATGAAAGCAGCTATCGAAGCGCTTGGTTATGCTAAAGATAAATTAGAAGTTAAGATCATTCAAATCGTTAATCTGTTTGAAGAAGGCGAAAAGTTACGTATGAGTAAACGGAAAGGAAATGCGGTTTCCTTACGTGAATTAATGGATGAGGTCGGTGTTGACGCGGTACGTTACTTCTTTGTTGCTCGTTCGAACGATTCGCAGCTTGATTTTGATGTGGAACTTGCTCGTTCTGAATCTAATGACAACCCAGTTTTCTATGTACAATATGCACATGCTCGAATTTGTACGATGTTAAAACAAGCAGAAAACAAAGGAATAGAAGTTAAACAAACGTTTGATCAAAGTCTGTTAACTTCAGAGAAAGAATTGGATCTACTGAAAAAATTGGGTGAGTATCCACAAGTGATTGCAGAAGCAGCACAAAAGCATACTCCAAACAAAGTGACACAATATGTGTTTGATTTAGCATCAACGTTACACAGCTTCTACAATGCAGAAAAAGTATTAGATACTGAAAACATGGACCTAACTCAAGCCCGTATTGCATTAATGAAAGCTGTTCGCATCACATTGGCTAATGCCTTAACAATTATAGGTGTAACAGCACCGGAAAAAATGTAAAAAGCAAGAGAATATTAGATCTACATTAATCCGAACAAAACGAATTCCTTTTTATAGGATTCGTATTTGTTCGGATTTTTGTATTGGAAAGTTCAGTTCAAGGTTTAAATCATCATTCTCTCTATTCACAAATATAAATGAGCATATTGTATTTGCTGAATACTAGCGAAGTGTATTTCCGTAGAGATGAGTTTATGATAAGTATTGCATGTGACTCAAAGTATGGCACTATTTTAAAAAAGAATAACTCAAGAATTATTAACAAATAAAACTTTTTCAGAAAATAAATACGTATCAAAAAATAGGTTGACTGAATGTTCATTCACATTTATAGTAGTATATAGAACATCGATAAGGGGGAACATTTACATTATTCGTTTTCAGAATAGTATAAAGTGTAATCGTTGCCATTTTCTCGGTATAGTATATAAGGAGGGACTCATCAATGGATCAACCATTACTGTTAATTAACTTAATTGCCTTTCTTGTCGTTACAATATATGCACTTTACTTGTTTGCTAGAGTAATAGCTACAAGAGTTGCGTATATTAAACTCGGCAAAAAATCTACCTTTGATGGGGAAATGAAGGATCGAATCCAAAAAGTAATCACGATTGTATTTGGTCAATCCAAACTTCTTAAGGATAAGAAGTCAGGAACCATCCACGTCATGATGTTTTATGGATTTATATTAGTTCAATTAGGTGCAATTGATATGTTTGTTAAAGGGCTTGCACCAGGAAGTCATCTTCCATTTGGAATTTTCTACCCTGGATTTACATTCTTCCAGGAAATTGTAACACTAACGATTTTAGTAGCAGTTATTTGGGCATTTTATCGCCGATATATTGAAAAATTAGTTCGTCTAAAACGAGGTTTTAAAGCCGGACTAGTACTAATTTTTATAGGAACACTAATGCTTTCCGTTCTATTTGGAAACGGTATGGCATTAATCTGGCATGGAGAAGGTGTGACATGGACAGAACCAGTTGCTAGTTTAATAGCTAGTGCTTTTGCATGGCTACCAGAAACGGCTGCTGTTGTCTTGTTCTATATCGCATGGTGGGTACATACAATTACATTGCTTACATTCCTTGTCTATGTACCTCAATCCAAGCACGCACACTTAATTGCTGCGCCAATCAACGTATTTTTGAGTAAAAGTGTACCTGGAAAGTTAAAGAAAATTGAGTTTGAGCTTGACGATGAGGAAAGTGAAGAAGAAATTTCCTTCGGTGTTGGTAAAGTCGAGGATTTTGAACAAGTTCAAATGATTGATTTTTATGCTTGTGTGGAATGTGGACGTTGTACCGACGTCTGTCCTGCAGCAGGTACAGGAAAAATGCTTTCGCCAATGGACTTAATGGTGAAGGTGCGTGACCACTTAACAGAAAAAGGTGCCGCTGTTACAGGGAAATCTGCATGGGTACCATCTTATGCTTTTTCTAGTACACAAGGAAACTTAGCAAGCTCTGGGAATTCAGAGGCTGCAGCTGCTGTTCAAAGCATGAGTCTAATCGGTGATGTGATCACTGAAGAAGAATTAAATGCTTGTACTACTTGCCGTAACTGTGAAGATGCTTGTCCTGTAATGAATGAGCATGTTGATAAAATTATTGACCTTCGTCGTTATCTAGTAATGACGGAAGGAAAGATGGATTCTGACATCCAACGTGCAGTTATGAACATTGAGCGTCAAGGAAATCCTTGGGGTCTATCGAAAAAAGACCGCATTAAATGGCGTGAAGAAGATGAAACTGCTTATATCCCAACTGTAAAAGAACTGAAAAAAGAAGGAAAAGAATTTGAATATCTTTTCTGGGTAAGTTCAATGGGATCATTCGATAGCCGCAGTCAAAAAATTGCTTTAGCATTTGCGAAATTAATGAACCAAGCTGGAGTAAGCTTTGCAATCTTAGGTAATAAAGAAGCAAACTCTGGTGATACGGCACGTCGTATTGGTAATGAATTTTTATTCCAAGAAATTGCTGAGAAAAATATTAAAGAATTCAACAAGCATGATGTGAAGAAAATTGTTACGATTGATCCACATGCTTATAATATTTTCAAAAATGAGTATCCTGATTTTGGTTTTGAAGCAGAAGTTTATCACCATACACAAATGCTGTATGACTTAGTAATGAATGGCAAATTAAAACCATCACGTGCTATTAATCAGCGTTTAACGTATCATGATTCTTGTTATCTAGGAAGATATAACGGAGTTTATGATCCACCAAGGGAAATCCTGCGTTCAATTCCAGGACTTGAATTGGTAGAGATGGAACGTAACCGTGAAAACGGAATGTGTTGTGGAGCTGGTGGTGGTCTAATGTGGACTGAGGAAACTACCGGAAATCGCATCAACGTTGCCCGTACAGAACAGGCATTAGCTGTTCAACCAACAATGATTTCAAGTGCATGTCCATACTGCTTAACAATGTTAAGTGACGGTACGAAAGCAAAAGAAGTAGAAGAAGATATCAGTACACTGGATGTTGCAGAAATTCTAGCATTGTCTGTATTAGTAGAAGAAGAAGTTAAAACAGCTTAATTGGATAGGAAGGGGTTCTGAGGAGCCCCTTTTTTATAGCAACTACCTGAGCGAGCGTTCAATCGTTAATCTTTTGTGCATCAAGAAACAGTCAGGTGAGGAATGTTTCTTATAAAAAGGCTCCTTTTTTGATTCTGATTTTCATAGAGTTGATGATCAAATCAGATGGGCTTATTAAATAAATAAGATTTTTCGAGAGGATGGTAATGTTGAGAAAAACGGTTATAGTATCTGGAGCAAGAACTCCATTTGGGAAGTTTGGTGGAGCGCTGAAACCTCTAACTGCGTCCCAATTAGGAGGTAAGGCGATTCGTGAGGCACTAGAACGAGCAGGACTTGATGGTTCATCAATTGATGAGGTAATCATGGGTACTGTATTACAAGGTGGGCAAGGACAAATTCCATCACGTCAGGCAGCGCGAGAAGCAGGAATTCCGTGGGATGTTAAAACAGAAACCATCAACAAAGTGTGCGCATCAGGATTACGAAGTGTAACGTTAGCAGACCAATTAATCCGTCTTGGAGATGAAGAAGTGATTGTAGCAGGTGGTATGGAAAGTATGTCCAATGCCCCTT
The DNA here is from genome assembly GCF_900129485.1 of Ornithinibacillus halophilus. GTDB lineage: Bacteria > Bacillota > Bacilli > Bacillales > Amphibacillaceae > Ornithinibacillus > Ornithinibacillus halophilus. The sequence goes on along the minus strand of NZ_FQVW01000050.1, from coordinate 1,850 downwards.
ACTTTTTACCAGATGCCCGTTGGGGAAATCGAATGGGTGATAAGCAAGTGAAAGACTTAATGGTTCATGATGGGCTGACATGTTCTTTTGACAATGTCCACATGGGTACATATGGTAACTCTACTGCTGATGAGTTTGAGTTAACAAGAGAAGAACAGGATGAATGGGCATATCGCAGCCATCAACGTGCAGTGAAGGCTATTGAGGATGGCAAGTTTGCTGAAGAAATTGTCCCTGTAGAAATTCCACAACGTAAAGGTGACCCTGTTGTGGTGGACACAGATGAAGCACCTAGAAAAGATACTAGTCTTGAAGTTTTAGCTAAATTACGTCCAGCTTTTGGTAAGGATGGAACAATTACAGCTGGGAATGCACCTGGTATAAATGATGGGGCTTGTGCGTTTGTTGTCATGTCAGATGAAAAAGCAGAAGAATTTGGGAAAAAGCCTTTAGCTACCGTTTTAGGTCATGCGGAAGTTGCTGTTGAAGCGAAAAACTTCCCGCAAACTCCTGGTCTAGTTATTAATAAATTGCTAGAAAAAACAGGCTATACAAAGAATGATATTGATTTATATGAAATTAATGAAGCCTTCTCTGCTGTTTCTTTAGCAAGTGGAAAAATTGCTGATTTAGATCCTGAAAAGGTCAATGTGAATGGTGGCGCTGTGGCACTTGGACATCCGATTGGAGCAAGTGGTGCGCGTATCATTTTAACATTAATTCATGAACTGAAACGTCGTGGTGGAGGACTTGGAGTTGCTGCAATTTGTAGTGGTGGCGGCCAAGGGGATGCCATTTTAGTGGAAGTACCAAAACAATAAGATTAATACAGTGTGCAGGGCATGAGGTTTGTTCACATGTCCTGCTTGGAGGAGGGTATGTTATGGGAATTAAAAAGGTTATGGTTATCGGTGCCGGACAAATGGGCTCTGGTATTGCCCAAGTGTGTGCGCAATCAGGTTATGAAGTACTTTTAAATGATATGAATGAAGAAGCACTGAATAAAGGTTTGAAAAATATTGAAAAGCTTCTTACTCGCGCTGTGGATAAAGAAAGAATCACCAGTGAGGATAAAGAGAATACATTAAGTCGATTAACAGGTTCAACGGATTTATCAGATGCCTCCGATTGTGATTTGGTTATTGAAGCAGTTGTAGAAAATATGGATGTAAAAACGGATGTATTTCGTAAGTTAGACGAAATTACGCCAGCACATGCTATTTTAGCGTCGAATACATCGTCACTACCAATTACTGAAATTGCAGCAGCTACTAATCGACCAGAGCAAGTCATCGGGATGCATTTTATGAATCCGGTTCCAGTAATGAAGCTAGTTGAAATTATCCGTGGATTACAAACAAGTGATCAAACCTATGAATCTATTAAAGAAATGACCAATCAATTAAGCAAAACACCAGTGGAAGTAAATGACTACCCTGGTTTTGTTTCAAACCGAATTTTGATGCCAATGATCAATGAAGCAATCTACACGGTTTATGAAGGTGTCGCTACTCCTGAGGATGTCGATACAGTGATGAAACTCGGTATGAATCATCCGATGGGACCATTAACTTTGGCAGATTTTATTGGGTTAGATACATGCCTCTATATTATGGAAGTGTTATATGAAGGATTTGGAGATAGCAAATACCGTCCATGCCCACTATTAAGAAAGTATGTGAAAGCTGGCTGGTTAGGTAAAAAATCAGGCCGTGGATTTTATGTGTATGAGTAAATGTGATTGATAGAATGGAGTGGAGTCGCTCGGTTGGGACAGGGTTCGCTCGCCCCGAGGTTGAATTCGCTCCCCGGGTAAGGGAACTCGCTCGCCCCGAGGTTGAATTCGCTCC
>NZ_FQVW01000021.1 GCF_900129485.1 Ornithinibacillus halophilus | reverse complement strand
TGATAAATTGTTTTACGTAATTGTTTTGATTTCTCTTGAAGGAACTCCTTCGCTGTTTTTGCACAGTAACGTGATGCAGAGTGTGTTGCATCAACTATGATTGTCTTCGACTCTATTAATCCGTGTTCAAGAGCAATTTCAACTGATTTATGAATCAACATATCCAATAAATCCATGTCAACTAATCGTGTTCGACGAAACTTCGTCAATGAACTGGGATGAATTACTTTGTCTTCCGGTGCATAGTTCAAAAAATACTTAAATGACATATCATACTTAGAACGTTCCACCACGTCAACATCTGATATATCGAAGATAGTTTTTAATAATAAATACTTAAACATTCTAATAGGAGAAACTGCATTACGACCATTATCTAAACAGTATTTTTCTTTTAATTCATCTAAGATAAATGAAAAATCAACTAGTTCATTCATTTGACGTAATAAATTATCTTCAGGAACAACCAGATCATACAGATCTGTATATGAACTTAACGTAAACGATTCTTGTTTCTGTAACAACGAACTCACCACTTTCCAACTGTTACCTTTATTATAATAGAATCGTTTACATTAATCACAAAATAATACTAACTTACACAAAATTTTATAAAGGGACTTTTTCAGTGCCCTCACTTTCGTCCTGTGGGGTCTCACCTATGCCTCTGCTCCCGCAGGAGTCTTCGTGTATTTCCTTCACTAGTTTTGGTATCAACATCAATTTAAATATTACTATTTAAGTTTTTAATAACTATAAAAATCAATCAATCTAATAAACACCTAACGTTTACAACATTTCTGACTAGAATTGTTCGTTTTAGAATTCGCATAATTAGTTGTGCCCCAGTCTCTTTCTTATAGGTAGCCACATTACTAGTGGTACTTGATTCATTCTTCTATATAACTTAAAGAATAATATAAATCTGCTATACCATCGCTGTAGCCCCAACCAATTCCATCCGAGTTCCACACTACATCATACAATCGGTCCTGAAATGTTTGAAATAACACCTCATCGTTCTCACATTCATCAATTACTTTGGCATACATCGAATACATACTTCCATAAAACCTTTCATCAATGTCTCCAAATGTACTTGTAAATTTAGTTCCTACTTCTACGTAAAAAAGCATTAAGTCAACTGATTTAGTGTGGTCGTTCGTTAACTTTTTGAATGATGTGATGACATCTTTTGCTTTAGCCAAACGCAATTTTCCATGTCCTTTATCTGGGAAAAATTCTGCATTAATTTCATTTTTAGCATTAATAAATAGTTCATGCATTACTTCATCACCTAAAAATTTAACGGATAAATAATTCTGTATATCTTTATTTTGTTTATAGAGTTCTACTACTAATTTGATAAGATCTTTTTGATCATATTCTTTTAAGTTCTTTTTCAAATCTGGAATTTTTATTTTAGTTATATTTGCCATTTACCCCATTCTCCTTATTTATTTATATATTACTTAACATAGTGAGTAGAGTACAACTTTTCCATGTAAGGATTACCGGTTTTAGAAAATCTAAGTTTCTTCTTAGGTTTTTTTCCCCAAGATTTGTAAACTGTAATGGAAGATTTTAAGTTTTTTCTACTTGCGAATGTCCTTAGTGTTAATAGAACATGATTTAAGTTTTTTAGATTTCCACTAATTACTTTTTCTAAATATGGTATTCTATTATGTCGCCAATCTTCTACTTGTTTTGCCGTCAGTTTATCCATTTTTATTAGCAAATCAATAGGACTAATGTATCCTTTCTCCTCCAATAATACTGGGGCTTCTTGCTGTATTCTTTGTTCGATTCTCGTATAACTCATGTTTTCATCCTTTTTCTTGAGTATAAACACTATCAAAATGTTCATCTAATATTTATTCTATTTTACCATATCCTAACAACCTTATATAATTTACTTTTGAGATGCTCTTTTAACAGATAAATAGTTCGTGTCTTGTACCACCTTTAAATCTTTAAATATAAGCAATAGAGAAGAATTTATAAACAACACAATAGCTCCAATGAGAAATGGACTGAAGACATCTGTAAATAACCCTGTCATGAGTGCTCCCGCTATAACCCCAAATGAAAAGAACCCATAAAACAAACCATATGCTTTACCACGTTCGTTCACATTTGAATTCTTCGCTACAAGTGCTGACATAGAAGGAAAAATTAAAGCAAATCCTACCCCATACAATCCCATTATTATATAGAGTAATGATCTAGCTACAATAAATTCAAGGGCAAATAGTGAAATCGAGAGAATAAATAAACCGATAATCATTGTTATGGAATAGGGTACTTTATCATAGAGACGATTTGTCGGTAAAATAAATATAGCAGTACTAACAATGGCAAATGTACTCATCAATACCCCACTTAAACTACTATCAAATCCTAGTATTTCTACTTTTAATGGCAACATATATGCCAATATCCCTTGTGAAAACATGAGTGAAAATGCTCCCACATAACCATAGATTAATAGTGGGCGCTTTATTAGTTCAATAGTAATTCCGGATGTTTTTGTATTTTTCTTCTCATGAGATCTTTGTACTTCCGGTAAGATAAAATAACTTATGATTGACATAATAATCATTAGAATTCCAATCGAAGAAAATACAAAATTGATACCAAGTGTTTCCTTCATTATTCCACCATAGGCAGGACCAATGATAGAAGCTATCCCAACGCAAGCTCCGGAAAAAGCCATGATTTTACCTTTCTTTTCACCTGGGTCCTTATTTGATAAATAAGTAAATGCAGCCGGTACTAATAGCCCACCACTTAAACCGTGAAAAAATCTGACCACGAATAATTGGGTAGGTGTTTCAGCAAATGAATAGGTAATTAAAATGATTCCAGTCACCATTAATCCTAGACTAACAATCTTCTTAATTCCTTTTTGATCAATATAATAACCTGAAATGATATTTCCGATGATATTGGTAAATGAATATATCCCAATAATTAAACCGATTAATAACGCGGAGGCACCTAATTCTTGTGCATAAGGACTTATAATGGGGAGTTGAGAGAACGTATCTATAAAAGTAACGACAATTAAAAAATAGATAAAATAAATCATATCATTTAAAACACTCTTTTCTACTCATTTTTAGTGAAAACCATTTCTTCAACATAAAGTGAAAACATCTCTGAAATTTTATACATTCTTATCAATAAATAAATGGAAAGAGCACTATCACAATGCTCTTTCCTTAAATGTTACAGTTATTTTCGATCCCAGAAACGTTGAGTCGCAATTGCCTTTACAAATTCCTCGCCAAAATTTGGTGTATTTGCTTGGAAGACAACTCCAGCTAAATTATTTTCATTGGATGTTTGTATATAAGACTGTCCTGTTGAAGCAATCCCGATTGGTTTATAGTGAGAATAAGCATTTTGTACGAAGTGAGTCATATCTTGTTTAAATTTAAGTGGATTTTTCGCATTACCACCTACGACATACAGTGAATCAACTAGGTAAGGACTTGATGTTAAGAAAGTTTCATTTACTTCTAATGTACTGCCGTCTGAACCTGTTTTCGGTGCAAGTGTGTCACTGATAATAACTACATTGACCCCACTTTGTTTCAAGTGATTTAGTACACTGATAACCTCTGCACCGTTAAAACCATCTCCAATTAGTACTCCTACTTTTTGGGTTAATGCATATTTAGGTGTATTGTATTGGCTTAATGACGGATAGCTTGTAGAAACAGGTACATGAGTTCCACTTGGCCGTTCAACACCAATATTGTCAGCCACAATATTAGCCATTTCCTTATCCACATTTACTAATAAATTGACATTTTGTTGTCGAACCGATTTGCTTTTTACTTTTCCAAGTTGGTAGCTAAATCCTTCAATTGTATGCTGTTTTTCAATTGGTTTCATGCTATTCCAAAGAATTCTTGGTTGAGTAAAATAATCCTTGAACGAGTCACTTCTTGCTCTAATCTTATAACCTTCTACTTTTGCTGGATAGTCCTGATATCCACCTTGTTCTGGTGGCACCGTGTATGGTGTATTATTCGCCAATGAGTTATTATGATAATCTACCTCTTCAACATCGATTCGATCCCTCATAACTCCTCTTCGCATATTATTATGGACAGGGCATACCGCTTTGTTAATCGGTAACTGATCATAGTTTGCACTACCAAGACGATACTGTTGCGTATCACGATAGGCCATTAATCTACCTTGCAATACTGGGTCATTGGAAAAATCAATCCCTGGAACTACATTTGCCGGGTTAAAGGCAACTTGTTCAGATTCCGTAAAATAATTATCGATATTTCGATTTAAGGTCATCTTACCAATTATCTGAACAGGAATTAATTCTTCAGGCCAGAATTTAGCTGGGTCTAAAATATCAAAGTCGTATTTAAATTCGTCCTCCATTGGAATCAATTGAACCCCTAGTTCATACTCAGGATAAGCTCCCATGTCAATTGCTTGTCGTAAGTCTCTTCGGTGAAAATCAGGATCCAGACCACCTATTTTCAACGCTTCATCTTGAAGTAACGAATGGACACCCAATACAGGCTTCCAAACATACCTCATAAAGGTTGCTTTTCCTTGTTCGTTAACAAATAAGTACGTATTGATTGACCAAGATTCCATCATTCGATAACTTCTCAAGATTCCACGATCTGACATAATCCATTGCACCATATGAAGTGACTCTGGATTATTCGCTACGTAATCCCAAAAGTGATCATGTGCTCCAGATGCAGTTGGGATATCATCATCTTGCTTCGCTTGGTAAGCATGCATCGCATCAGGAAATTTCATCGCATCTTGGTTAATAAGTACCGGCATGGCAATTGTGGTCATATCGTAATTGCCTTCTTCTGTGTACAGTTTTACCCCTTGACAACGTAAATCTCTAGCCGTGTCATACGATCCTTTAGGTCCCTGTACCGTTGAAAAACGGATTGTTAACGGAGTCTTTTTCCCTGCTTCCTGCAAGAATCCTGCCTTTGTTACCTGCCTCATAGACTGATAGCATTCAAATTCACCATGTGCACTATATCCTCTTGCATGAACGACCCTTTCCGGTATTTCTTCATGGTTAAAATGCGACATTTTCTCAAAGAATTCATAATCCTGACGTAAGGAAGGACCACGTACACCTGCTTTTAATTGATCGGTGTCTTGTGAGCGTTTTTTCCCTTGCATTGTTGTCATAGGTTTGCCAGTATTCTTTACTCGATATTGATCTAACTGCTGTTGCTTAATATCTTTATTAACAGGCTTTTGGTTTCTTGATGACTTTTCATCCATGTAATCACCCATTCTATGTTTTTTGATTTTACTCCATTTAAATACCTATGTAGGAACTCTGAATTTAGAACTGTCCACCTACATTTGCACGTTAGTTTTACCAATTCATATAGTAATAATACCTAAAAGGAGGTACATTTTATGATTGATACAAGTATCATTAGAAACGGACTTCAAGTACAAAAATTCCCCGTCTACCAAACAGACATTCCATATATACAACAAATCATGTACGTGATGTATCATTCGAAAGAACCACTTGATAAGTTTCCTCATCTTAATATGACCATACCAGTAACAATTGTAGATAAGGGGTTATTACAGTGACAGATATTACTTTAATGAATGCTACAGAACTAAGTTGGTTAATAAAATCAAGACAATTGTCTCCAGTAGAATTAACGATGCGTCTACTGAATTGTATAAATAACATAGACCCCATGTTGCATACGTACATCACTCCGTTACCAGAAATCGCTCTCTCTCAAGCAAGAGAGGCAGAAAACCAAATTATGAGTGGGATGTATAAAGGACCACTACACGGCATTCCAATTGGGATAAAAGATAATATGTACACAAAAGGGATTAGAACTACAGTTGGGTCTAAGCTATTTGCAGATTTTATTCCTGATGAAGATGCAACAGTCATAAATAGACTGCTTGGGGCAGGAACAATTATGTTAGGGAAGCAAAACATGCACGAGTTGGCTGCAGGGTCAACCGGTACGAACCCTTTTTTCGGAAATACTAGAAACCCTTGGAACACGAATCACATGCCAGGTGGCTCAAGCAGTGGAGCAGCTGCATCCTTAGCAGCAGGTTTGACACCCATTGCAACTGGTACAGACACTTTTGGTTCTATTCGGTTACCAGCAGCTATGTGTGGCGTATACGGAATAAAGCCAACCTATGGACTTATTAGTACACATGGTATTTTCCCGACAGCTGTCTCATTAGATACTGTTGGGCCAATGGCGCGTTCAGTTAAAGACTTAGCTATGATGCTTCAATATATGGCTGGATACGATGAGAATGATCCAACAAGTCTTCAAGTTTCTGTTCCTAATTATTATGAGGATTTAAATAAAGGGATTAGTCAATTAAAGATTGGTATACCTACTTATTATTTAGAGGGATTGGATCCAGATATTGAACATCTTTTCAACAATGCGATCCAATCTCTACAAGACTTAGGCGCTGAAATTAAAGAAGTTTCAATTCCTGAATTATCCATGTCAACATATTCAGGGTACAGTATTGTCACTGGAGAAGCTTCTATCACTCATTACGAATGGCTTCAAAATCATTCTGAGAAATATTCTACTGATATACGATCTTTCTTTCTAGCAGGGACACTTACTAATACACCACAATACCTTCAGTCACAACAAGCTAGAAGAAAAATGATAGAAGCGTTTCATAAGGTCTTCTTAGATGTTGATATTATGGTAGCACCGACGATACCTATTACTACCCCAGCCTATTCTAAAAACTGGATTGAACAGAATCTAGATGTAGTTAGACGTTGTATACCATACACCGTTCCAATTAATCTAACAGGAGTCCCTAGTCTAGCAGTACCAATGGGATTAGACCAAAATGGACTACCTGCAGGCATGCAATTTATTGGAAATCATCTTTCTGAAAAACTTCTACTCCAGGTTGGAAACACATGGGAAAATATCGAGCCATTAAAGTTCTCTCTTAAAAAGAACTAGAATGATATAAAAGAATTCACACAAAAAGCGGGGATTCGCCCACTTTTATTTGTTTTTAAATATATTATAAGGTATCAATCTATAAATATCTCTGTTATATCAACACGAAAACCATTAAGGTAATGAGAGGAGGTTATTTCTCCTTTGTTTGTTTATTCAGTTAAAAACATATGATATATCAATCCGTAAACCATTAAACAATTTAGATTTCACTTCACCTGTATCTATTTTCATGTCATATTGTTCATACATATTTTCATCATTTAAAGCATATACCGTTACTGAATTCAGCATCGGATTAACAATCCAATACTCCTTAACACCATAGTTCATATAAAGATTTAATTTTGTAATGAGATCATGTGATTGATTGGAAGGACTTAAGATTTCAACAATTAGGTCTGGCACCCCTACATATCTAGCATCTGTAAAACCACTTTTATCACAAATGATACTGATGTCTGGAATAACAATTTTTGTATCCTGCTTCTCCTTTCCTATTAATTCAATGTCATATGGCGCATGAAATAATTCGCAAGACTTTCCTTCAAGAAAATTCCCAATTCCCAACTCCAACTTTCTAGATATACGTTGGTGTTCTGTTGATGGTGATGGCGACATGTAAACAAACCCGTCAATGTATTCTAGTAACTCATCAGAGCTTTCTCGTATTCGAAAATACTCTTCTACTGATACAGGATCTTTTCGATATTGATTCATCACATTCTTACTCCTCTTTTTCTAAATTGCCAATTATATTTATTCTACCATGTTTTGTTAAACATTCTACACTTGTTTAACCACAATTACTTCTTAATACCTGTACACCATAAGGCTCGATTATTGACTACTGAAACAGGATTCGGTCAGCCTCTTCCACTAGCTTTTGATCATGGACAATAAAGTGAATCTTCAATCAGTGGAGGGATTTGGGCCTACAGGATGTAGGTCATGCAGACGTTGAGATGTTGCCACAGGATGTAGCGGTTTTAGTCTGTGTTCCCCTATCCCCATTGATTGTTAGATGAACCAATCCTCATATTTTCTCCCATTATTAATTGAATTAATAACTGAATTTGGCTATTATTAAGGAAAATTTAATGATGTGATAAAAGGAGATTAGCTGATGTCTCAATTGGATAAAAATCAAACGTATACCCTAGATGAATTTTTAATTTATGCTAAAGAGGAAGAACGTGCAGAATTATACGAGGGCACCCCTGTTTTTTGGCACCAGAATCATTTGAACATGAGAATGTCATAGCAAACCTGATAGGGGAATTCAGAAATGCACTAAAAGGCAGTCATTGTTTTATGTTTGCAAGTAATCTTCAAGTTATTTTACCATTTAACAATGAGAAAAAGGGAAAAGATGATGTTGTTGTATTACCTGATTTCTCTATTGTTTGTGATCAAAATAAACTACGGAATAACAGATGTTATGGTGCACCTGATTTAGTTGCGGAAGTTTTATCCCCAAGTACGGGACGGAATGACCGGCTATTAAAAAAGAATTATTATGAGAAAACAGGCGTGACAGAATATTTAATTGTTGATTATCATAATCGCTACATTGAAAAATATGTGCTTCAGAATGGATTTCTAAAGTTAGAAGACATCTATTCCAATGAAAATCAGTCTTTTTTCTCCACCTACTTTTCATACGTTCATTTTTCAATTGAAGATATTTTTTCATTTTAAATTGTAATACTTTTATGAAATATATTGCATATATAGCCAATCTTAGAAAAACTCGCATTCGCTCGTCCTTTAGTGAAGTAACATCATGTGTTTCAACATGAATTCCCCCTTGAGTTACTTCGTGTAATCAATACCAAGGTAAAATTATTTAAAAGGAAAAAACGCAGAAGTCGGCTTCCTTGGAAAAGAAGTACACTTTTCCTTCGTGCGATGTGGATTCAGAGAAGCTTTCCTTATGCTCAAAGCTACGCCGCCTCGAACTTCTCCGTCCTTTTTATCCTCCTTTTGAACACTTACTTTAACTTACTTAATGACGTCCACCACTTGCAATTTACAATAAGTATATATATAATATAAAAAACTCAATATCATTAGCAACGACAAAGGCGTAGTACAATTGCCCGCTGATTTTAAGAGAGCTTGTGGTTGGTGAAAACAAGCATCAAGGTAAATTGGAATTGGACTTTCGAGCTAATTAAACATTCAAAGTGATTCTGCATTTGCAGAATAATTAGGGTGGCACCGCGGGGCGTGTGTCATGAAACCTCATAACTTTTTAGTTAAAGAAGATAGTCTCAACTATATTACTTTAGAATTTATAATTAAGAGTGGGTAGATTTACTAGTAGACTAATTATATCATTTAAACTCTTAAATCCTTGCCAAGACAATGAACTATGAATAAAGCCACCTTAATTAGGTGGCTTTTCTTTTATTTTGTTACTAAAACGATTATACCTTTTCTATTTCTACAATTTACTTATTTTCCTATGATAGTTTGTTTACCATATCTAATTGAAATCTTAGTTTCAGCATAGAGATTCTCTGTAATCTCACCAGAGTATTTGGAAGTCACCATTTCCCCAATTTAAAGTTATCTTATTTGAGTATTTTTACCAAACTACATGAAGATGCTTTTCTCTTCCACATTAAATCTTAATTTATAAATTCTTTTAAACCAAGTAACTCAATCCTAATTTCTTAAAATATAATGAAATTATACTAGAAAACTCAAATGTTATCTGCTTTTTAAATGCCCTTCAAACTTTAAAGTTGTTTACTAAGGAAAACTGTTGTATAGAATCTTGATGCAAATTCTAATATTAGGTAATCTTAACTAAATTAAAATATCTTATAAATTTTAGTTGTTAATTTCCCGCTACAATCCTCTTTATAAGTTGTAAGGTGAATTTAGTCCGGACTATTTCCTTACTAGTTTACTAAACATGTTAGGAGAGGATTGTATATGAGTTTAGTAGGAAAAGTAATACTTCTTGACCCGGGTCATGGTGGTGAATACGAAGGAGCTACTTGGGGAGATAATATTGAAAAAGAAATCACTCTAGATATGGCAAATCGTGTAAGAAACCATCTTATCGGACTAGGTGCTACAGTTTTTCAAATCAGATTATGGGATAGAGATTATGGTGGTACCACAATTGATGATGACATTAACAAAAGAGTAGAATATATTAATAAAGGATATCCCGGTGGCTATGATGCTTTGGTAAGTTTGCATTGTAATTCACCATGGGGCGGTTCAGGCTCCTTCTATTACAATGGAAGTCAAACTTCATCTTATGAGAAAATGATTTCTAAACAATTAGCCTTAGAAATCAGTCGTGCCGCTTTTCAACACTACGGTGCTTTAACTGGAAACTTCGCAATTTTACGTGATACAAATGACGTTGCAGCAAAAGTATTAGTTGAGATGGCATCAATCGCAGACGTTGATTGGGATAGAGATTCTTATAAAAGTGTTTTAGCACATGACATTGCTCTTGGTATTGATCGATACTTTAATAGCGACATTGTTATCGCATAAGGTGTTATAAGAAGAGAACAAAAGGTCTGTTTTTACAAACTGTAAAAACAGACCTTTTTATTTAATCAATTAAAGAGATATTCATTTTTCCATCTCGATACTTAGCGAATTGATCTTCTCTTTCTCCAATCATTAGTTTACCTTCGTAAATTGACGCTGTTTCATGCCAATTGTATAGTTTTCCGTTAACTTCTACTTCTAGTTCAATATGGTGCCAAAAAGAATGGCCGTCCGCATACTCTACTTCTACAATCTCATAGTCTTTTAAACGATAATTTTTATCCTTTAAATAATTTATCTTCTTTAAGTAAAATTCTCTTGCTTCAGATTTTCGTAAATTTGTCCCAGCTTTTATATTTGCATTTTCATCAGGCTCGTTATAATCGAATAAATATAACTGTTCAAAAGCCTCATCATAATCCTCATCAATGATAGATTGATAATATGTGTTAATCATGTTTACTGCTTCGAGTTCAGGAAAGAATGTTTTCCTAATAAAAAGCCATGCTATTGTTACTATAAGTATAATCAATAAAAGTATAACAATCGTACGTTTGATATTTTTCATAGTATCCCCTCGTATACGTTGTCGTTGAGTACAAATATTATTCTAACACAATTCTTTCTACCTTGAAAATATGCACTGAAAATGCTATGAGTCCAAGTTTTACTCAGTGTCATTCAACAAAGAACTATATTTTGGATAGTTTTTCCTTTTACCCTGAAGAAAGACATTGATTAGCCCTACCTCTGCCATGTTTTTGATCCACTTAGGACACAATTTTGATCCACCATTGCCAAGTGGGAGCCAGTATACAAACTTCCGTGTTTAGCAACAACCGCCACCACCCTTGACCTTGTTTGTGTCCGTGGTAGTGGTTTTGATGGCGAATAGGAGAAATAAAGCCCTTGAGGCTCCATTCGCATCAACAGCGTACCACGGACAATCACTTCTAAGTTCCGCTGGTGGGGCCCCGACCCCTTCCAGCGATCACTAAGAAGTGGCTCGGCGGTCAAGGGCAAACAGCTAAAGCTGTGGTTAAGATAGCATTATATTCCTATAGGTTGATCACCTTTGTCACAATTGGATCATTTTATTGTCACAGGTGGATTAAAAAGATGGCACAACTGGTTCAATTGGATGACTGTAATCAGTTACCCTAAAAAACATTTAAATTATAAATCATAATTCGGCTAGAATTGCATTCTTATAATCCCTCAGTGAATCAATAAATTTAATCCTCTTATTAATTTTGGACAGTCAATCTAAACATTAATACACCCTCTATTCGATTTTCACACATAAGATACAACTAACTCTACATTTTTTAGAATCTTACTATATTACAAAATTGGTTAAAACGTTGAAATAATACATTTTAATTTAAGATTTCTGCTCTAGTTTCTCTTTAAATATAAAGGAGGGGATTATTTGGGGGATGTATTTCGTACACCTCATTCAATTAAAAATGCACTTGACTATTATAGCAGTTTTTATGATGAGCCAATCATAAAAACATTCTTAAATGATGAGGATAATTACAGGGTATTCATGGACTTTTATACTAGTCCTTCCGAAGACAATGCAAAAAAATTAAATGACACATTCAAAAGATTTTTTTATAAATCTAAGGTATTCAAGTATCTAACCTCATTAATTTACTTTTATTCTATAGATTTCGATAAGAGACAAAGAAAAAGGAGAAGCCGAAATCATTTAATTTTAGATCAACCAATTCAAGCGGAAACCGAAAGAAGTTTAATTGATAATATGGCATCCTATACAGTGAATTATGAAGAACAGATAGCTTTTTATCATTTACCAACCCTAGTGCATGATAAAAAGCTTTCAAAAGCACTAGAAAAACTAACCAAGAAGCAACAAATAGTGCTTAAGCTTTTTATTTTTAATGGATTGACAAACAAAGAAATAGCAGATTATTTTAAAGAAAGCCCTCAAAATATATCTAATATAAAAAAAGTATTAATTAAAAGGTTAAGGGAATCATTACAAAACACAAATTGTAAAGGTGATTTTTCATGTTAAGAAAAGATGTTTATTATGAATACAAGATTAAGCAATGATGATTTACTCAAATTGATTGAAATTTTAACTCCTAAAATTAAAAAATCATTAGGTAATACCAAATTACAGGACCAAGAGGACTTGCAACAAGAAATAAAGCTAAAGATACTCGAATCACGTGAAAAATTACAAAATTTGAAACCTCAAGATTTTGAAGGTTTCCTTGCCCAATTTATTCAATCAAAAAATGATATAATAGACTTTGGAAAATAATAAACAACTTAAATAATTATCCTACCTATTCGGGTGAAAGAAGATTAAACAGCCTTGAACCGTATATTTTATAGCTTTGAGGCTGTTTTATTGTCAAAAAGTTGTATTGTTCTTAGAACCTAAATAATATCGTTTAAAAGCCGTTAATTGGCTTGCTTTCTTTAAGTTATTTCGTATATAATAAGGCTAAATAAATAAGAATGGCAATGAAAAAGGCGTAGTACAATAACCCTCTGATTTTTAGAGAGCTTGTGGTTGGTGAAAACAAGCATCAAGGTGAATTGGAATTGGACTTTGGAGCTAGTACTAATGAAGTGATCTTAAAGTTTAAGATAATTAGGGTGGCAACGCGGTTCATTCGTCCCTTTCTACAGGGAATGAATGGGCTTTTTTTGCGTCTTAGGAATTTATCCCGCATTTAACGGACTTTTGACCCCAACTGATTGAAGATTCACGTTAAAAAGTTGCCCGTGTCATCGCTAACCGGGCGTATGCACTTTTGAAAAATTATTAAGGAGTGACTATCATGCAAACTATCTTTTCAGGTATTCAACCTAGTGGAACACTAACGTTAGGAAATTATTTAGGAGCACTTAGACAATTTGTGGAGCTACAAGAGGACTATAATTGCTATTTTTGTGTAGTTGATGAACATGCAATTACAGTTCCTCAAGACCGTCTAGAACTTAGAAATAACATTCGGTCCCTATCAGCACTGTATCTAGCATCTGGAATTGATCCAAAAAAATCAACATTATTTATTCAATCTGAAGTTCCTGCCCACACACAATTGGGATGGATTCTACAATCTATAAGTTATATGGGTGAATTGGAGAGAATGACTCAGTTTAAAGATAAGTCAGAAGGAAAAGATGCGGTATCATCGGCATTATTTACGTACCCTTCTTTAATGGCTGCAGACATTCTATTGTACAATGCCAACCTAGTTCCTGTAGGAGATGACCAGAAGCAACATTTAGAACTAACGAGAGATTTAGCACAACGTTTTAACCATCGATTTAATGATATCTTCACGATTCCGGAAATTCGTATTCCTGAAGTAGGTGCCCGAATCATGAGTTTACAAGAGCCTACAAAGAAAATGAGTAAATCCGATGAAAACGAAAAAGGCTTTATCTCTATGTTAGATACTCCGAAGAAAATTGAAAAGAAAATTAAGAGTGCCGTTACCGATTCCGATGGTATTGTTAAATATGATAAAGAAAATAAACCTGGTGTTTCTAACCTTCTTACAATTTATGCAAGTTGTACTGGTGAATCAATTGAAACCATCGAAAAACGTTATGAAGGAAAAGGGTATGGGGAGTTCAAACAGGGTGTTGCAGATGCTGTCATTGAAGTTCTTCAACCAATTCAAGAACGATACAATGAATTAATTGCTTCACCAGAATTAGATGAAATTTTAGATGAAGGTGCAGAAAAAGCTTCCTTCGTTGCAAATAAAACGATAAGAAAAGCAAAGAAAGCTGTTGGATTAGGTAGAGTGAAAAAGTAATAAGAAAATGCAAAAAATCAGTGAGGCATTACGCTCACTGATTTTTTGATTTCTGCCTTTGCGTTTTATGTTGGTAATTGTGTTCCATTTCCCACATTTTTTCTAGGAATGGTTGTCCTTTAATAAGCTTTGCACATAAATCTTCATGTGCTTTGCTCCATCCATCTTTCACTCCATCATAAAGAGCTTCCCATACTTTTTCTTCATCCATATATCGGATAAACGGATATTGCTTTGGATCCCATTCTGTTAACCAATATCGTAATTCTCCGATATTATTTGTAGTACGTAACTGATCCAATCCCATCATTAATAATTGCTTTAATTGTCTTTCTCTTCTAGTTAACCCAAATACCAAATCTGGTGACATAGATAACATATGATATTCTTTTTGATAATTACGGTCGTCAAAATCAAAGTTTTGTTGTTTCGCATTTTCAATCATGTCAAATACTAATTGTTCTTGTCTTGGGATTAGCCGGCTTTTACGTATTGGAATTTGATATCCAATCGTGTCAAACGCAATGATTTCATTTCCATCTGTCACTACACAAGCATATTCAAGACCTGTTCTTTCTTGCCCTTTACGTACGAATGCACGCTTATAAATAGCATCTAACATTGGTTTTGGCAAATCATGCATATCATTTTCAATATAGTTGTATAAATTCTCAGTTATGTATAGTAAAGGCACTTGATCTAGTAACTCTATTCCATCTTCTTTACGCCATTCATGAAAATAACAGACATTATAGCCATTTTCTTCACCTTCAAACCAGTTCACCCAAACATCGTGTAAATATAACATACAACACCCCTCACTTTTGAATGAATCATTTAACATACATTATGACCATCCTAAAAAATTTTATTCGAGTGATTGTTGGTTAAAATCGATTGGGGAATTGATAAATGACAAAGGCCATGATAATAATACCAATTGGCAGGAAGTAACACTCTATTCTGCCTTTAATAAAAATAAAATACTCTGCCCAAGACACACCTGCTGGCAAAAAATTCATATATCCAATAATCGATACCCCACCTGTAACAGCTAGTCCAAATCCTATCAAAAATAAAAATACATACCCCATCTATTTTCACCCACGCTTGTCCACTATTTTTTATAGAGTATATGCTAGATTTATTTATAAAATGATTGATTGTTTAGAAGGGGAAAATATATTTTTGCAAGGATTGTTGTGGTGGTTGTTTGTCAGGGGTGGCTTTTAGGAGTTTTACTGATAAATCCGAGGATTTCACCGATAACCTCGAGGGCTTTACCGATAACCCCGAGGATTTTGCCGATAACCTCGTGGGCTTTGCCGATAACCCCGAGGGCTTTACTGATAACTTCGGGGACTTTATCAATAACTTCGGGAACTTTCTAGAGAACTCCGGGGACTTTCTAGTAACTTCGAGTAAATTTCACTAATCTTCGGGAAATCAGCAGCACCCGGCCCTCAAAAAAAAGACTGACCACTACTGCAGTCAGCCTCTCTCTTATTCATATTTTTTAAAGATCAATGATACGTTATGTCCACCAAATCCTAGTGAATTACTAACTACAACATTTACATCTTGCTTTCTAGCTGTATTAGGTACGTAGTCTAAATCACAATCTGGGTCTGGTTCTTCATAATTCGTTGTTGGTGGTATAATGCCATCTTTAATTGCTTTCACTGATATAACAGATTCTACTCCACCTGCTGCACCTAGTAAATGCCCTGTCATAGACTTGGTAGAGGAAACAGCTAATTTGTAAGCATGATCTTCAAAAACTGTTTTGATAGCTTCTGTTTCATATTTATCATTCAATTCGGTACTAGTGCCGTGAGCATTAATATAATCAACATCAGTCAATTCGATACCTGCATCTTTTACCGCATGTTGCATGGCACGTGCAGCACCTTCACCATGTTCAGCAGGAGCTGTAATATGATAGGCATCCCCTGTTGAGCCATAACCTACGATTTCTGCATAAATCGTTGCACCACGTTCTAGTGCCGTTTCTAGTGTCTCTAGTACTAGAATTCCTGCGCCTTCTCCCATTACAAATCCACTTCGGTTTTTATCAAATGGTCGACTTGCCGTGTTAGGGTCATCAGAAAAAGATAATGCCTTCATAGAAGAGAACCCTGCTACAGCCATATTCGTAATAGGTGCCTCTGTTCCACCTGCGATAATATAATCAACATCACCACGTTGAACAGCTTTAAAAGCATCTCCTACAGAGTTAGCCCCTGAAGCACAAGCTGTAACCGTACATGAATTAATTCCTTTCGCTCCCAATTGGATACCTACCTGACCTGCAGCCATATCAGGGATCATCATTGGGACAAAGAATGGACTAACACGCTTATATCCTTTGTTTAAAAACTTTCTAAATTGCTCTTCATAGGTTTGCATGCCACCGATACCTGAACCAATCCATACACCAACACGATGAGCATTACTATCATCAATCGTCAAGCCAGCATCTTCTACTGCCATTTTTGAAGCTGCAACAGCAAATTGGGTAAAAGGATCCATTTTACGTACATCCTTTTTATCTGCATATAAAGTTGGGTCAAAATCTTTCACTTGTGCAGCAACTTTCGCTGGAAATTCCTCTGCATTTACATGAGTTAAATAATCTATTCCGGATTTTCCATTAATGAGACTTTCCCACATAGTATTCACATCATTACCAACTGGGGTCACAGCTCCAAGTCCTGTAACAACAACTCTTCTTTCCTCCATTATGGTACTCCTCCTATTACGTATTCTTTATTATTTCCCCCAACGTAAAGCAATAGCGCCCCACGTCAAACCTGCTCCAAATCCAACTAAAACTACTAAATCATTATCTTTAATCTTACCATTCTGTACACTCTCTGATAAAGCCATAGGTATAGAAGCCGAAGAATTATTTCCATATCTTTTAATTGAAGTAGCCATTCGGTCTTCAGAGATTCCTAACTTCTCCCTTGCTGCTTCCATAATTCGTATATTCGCTTGATGCGGAATTAGGTAATCAACATCTTCTCGTTTGCAACCAGCTTCTTCAATTACTTTAACTGAGGATTCAGGCATTTGACGAACAGCAAATTTGAAAACCTCTCTCCCATTCATTTGTAAATGTCCAGAGTCAACATCCTGATACAAATGCTCTCCACCAGCACCATTAGCACCTAATTCAAATGACAGAATTCCTTTTCCTTCAGGTACTTCTCCCATCACTGCAGCACCTGCACCATCACCGAATAAGACACAAGTATTGCGATCACTCCAATCGGTGATTTTAGAAAGTTTCTCTGTTCCTACAACTAAAACATGTTTGTAAACTTTTGTTTCAATAAATTGCTTGGCAGTAATCATTCCATACATAAAACCCGCACACGCAGCACTAACATCCATCGCAGCAGCCTTAACTGCTCCTAATCTATCTTGCAGCATACAGGACACAGACGGAAAAGGAGTATCTGGAGTTACGGTAGCAACCAAAATTAGGTCGATATCTTCTGCTTTCACATTAGCATCTTCCAATGCATGAACAGCTGCATGAAAGGCCATGTCGGAAGTATCCATATCGTCTTCAGCTATCCTTCTCTCTTCTATTCCAGTTCTCGTACGAATCCATTCATCACTTGTATCTACTCTTTTTTCTAAATCTTTATTTGTAACCACATTAGATGGAATGTAATGACCTGTTCCTAATACGCCTACTCCCATATAGACATCCCCTTACTAACTTTTATTATCAAATATTATGACTTGGTACTAATTTTAATGCATAATGAATTCAGATGCAAGTTCCATTTCTCACGATGAGGTATTTTGGGCGCGTTAAATTCAGTCTGGTTTGAACTAATCGAAGTTCATTACTACTGTGGACAAGATGATAAAAAGCTAAGAAAATCGAGGAGCCCTATCAATTACCTTTTGGGATAGAAAAATCGTCAAATGGGCGTCGAGACAACCAGAACAACAAGACCACGCCATTTAAACCAAAAAAATTACCCAATCAATCTACTGATTAGGTAATAATCCTGATTCCTTATATTCTTCAACCGCTTCTAATATTTCATTCTTAAAGCTTTCTGGTACATCCGGGCTAAACTCTCCTATCGACAGCACTTCATCTTTAAAATCAAAGGTTATAATCTCGCCTTCTAATTCCCCTTTATTAAATCTTTCTGCAACGATCTCATACAATTCATTAACACGCTGTACTGTACTAGACAACACTGTTCTAGGGTCAATTTCTAATTGATCCGAGACATACCCAATTGCGTATAGTTGATCTTTACTTGCATGTTGAATAATTGTTTCACTAAACGCATCACCTGCTGGATAAAATACATCGACATTTTTATCTTTCATTTGTTCGTACATTTCTAAGGCAATCGAAGTATCATTCCAGTCATATATAAAATTCATTTGAATATTTGTAGTTTCATCTTGGTACTTAACACCTTCATAAAACCCTTCAATTTCAGGTTGCCATTGATAGGCAGCAATAATCCCTACTTCATTTGTTTCACTCATTTCACTAGCTAGCATACCTGCAAAAAAGCCCATAGCGTGAGAGTTAAAGTTAAGACTAGTTACATTTTCGTTATAATACGTTCCGTTAAAATAAACAAAATGGACATCAGGATAATCTTTACTTATTTCAAAGAAACTTTTTCCGTAACTACTACTATGACCAAAAATCAAATTAACTCCATCATTAACTAGTTCCTCAACAACATCTGAAGTTTCTTCTCCAGGTGCTATATTCTCTTTATAGACGACCTCTACATTAAATTTTTCTTCAACTGTTTTTAGACCTTCATATCCTTTTTCGATCCATGGGTGGTCGTGAATTTTACCTTCTGTTAACATACCAACTTTTTGTATGTCTCCTTCATTATAAGAATTGGAACACCCCGATAGAAAAAGGATAATAAAAATGAATAGCACCAGATATTTTTTCAAGTTACGTACACTCCGTTCTTTCAACTACCATAGAAGTCTTTATATCGCTGATAATGTCGTTTAACTTCTTCTACTTTTTCCTCTATAGGTACATTGTCACGAATATAGATAGAGTTTTCAAGTGATACATCTTTAGAATCTCTACATTTTTGTGAACATACCATAATATTATTAGATAAATTGCTTGCTTTTATTAACTGAGAGAACACTTGTATGAAGTCATTTATATAGATTGCCTCTGTTAAAAATTCTTCCGATTCAAAAGGTATTAGTCGATCATTATAAATAATACCTTCTTCCGACATCGGCATCCATTCACCAAATAGAATAGGTACAGTTACCTGTATTATTTGTCCTTCCCTGCCTTCTATCGAATTAAACCCTATCTCTATCGTCTTTTTAGAAGAAATTGTCGCAGGGAAAACATCATCCACTACGATTACTGTGTCAAATTCAGATTCCTCTTTTTCAGAAATGAGTTTAAAAGAATCGTTTCGACCAAAAAACATCGATAGGTTCTCCTTTTTCTCAGAACCAAGGTCATCCATGCCACAAACTTCATACCCTTCCTCCAATAAATGATCAACTAGATGAAAACCAATCCAATGAAAACAATTAACAATTAATAAAGACATACAATTCCTCCCTCTAGATAATAAAAGTAACCAATTATTTCTATTCAAACGTTTTATAAAACACTTTAAATTTATCGTTTCATTTGGTAAACTATATGAGGAGTTTGTTTATTTATATTTACACAAAATCAAAACCATTAATTATTTAAAAATTCAACACATATAGAAAAAGAGGTGTAAATCATGCGTTATCTATGGACAATTATTTGGGCTGTATTAATCACGTTTGTACTATCCTATGTATTATCTAGTATGGGTGGAGCAGAATTCTTATTAGTTGATACTCTAATTGTAGCCGCTGTATTCTCAATCGCTATCTTTATTTTAGGTGATGGTGTATTAAGACAAAAGAAAGAGCAATAATTTACATATTAGTGTAAAAACCCTTGCCATCTTGGTTAATAAGGCAAGGGTTTTTGATTGGCTGATTTACATTAAATAATATCGTTTCGAAGGACTTGACAGGATTAGATTGGTTTTGAAAATGAATATTTACTGTGGTAATTTAATACCATGGTAGTACACTTAATGCTGCAAGTGCAGCTAGAGGTAAAACTAGTCTACGGAATCTAGGACGCCCGTAACCATAACCATATCCTGGATAGCCATACCCATAACCTGGATAACCCCAACCAAATACGCGTTGCCCTTGATCAAACATTGGCATTTGTTGGTTTCCAGGCATTTGCATTGGTTGACCCTGTTGGACTGGATATTGCATTGGTTGACCTTGTTGTGGGAGTGACATTTGCCCCGTAACACCTTGTTGAACTGGCATTTGTCCTTGTGATGGAACACCTTCTGGGACTTCAGTTGGAACGGCGAAGTAGACATTTTCATCATCTAAGCCTGTAACGATACCGTCAAATTGTGAACCATCTGTTAATTCTGCAAGCACATATGAATGCATATGGGTCTTACATAATTCGTACATTTCTTTATGTTTATGATGCATTTTATAACCTCCTCACCAACTAGACTATTCACACGCCTAGTAATGAGTGACAGAATCAGATGGGAAAATTAGTATTTTTTAGGAGGAAAGAATTTGGAATTTATTAATGAATTATGGGTCCTTATTAAATATATATTTCTTGGTCTTGTACAAGGCTTCACAGAACCAATTCCCATTTCATCTAGTGGTCACTTAGTTTTATTAAGAGATTTATTTGATGTTGGACCAGATGGACTAACATTTGAAATCATGGTTAACTTTGGTTCATTAATTGCTGTTTTACTAATTTATCGAAAAGATATCATCCGTCTTATTCAGAATGGTTTTCGTTTTATCGTCTCCAAAGATCCGGATGCAAAAAGTGACTTTCAATTTATTCTCTTTTTAGTTATTGCAACGATTCCAACCGGCATTATCGGAGTTCTTTTTGAAGATAAAATTGGTGACCTTAGTACTGCTTCAACTGTTGGTATTACATTATTAGTTACTGGGGTTGCATTGTGGGTCATTCGTAATCTACGTGGGAAGAAAAACGATGGACAGATTACGGTAAAAGACGCATTAATTGTTGGACTAGCCCAATCAGTTGCACTCATTCCAGGTATCAGTCGTTCAGGTGCGACTATCGTTGCTGCCATGCTCGTAGGGATGAAACAAGAAACAGCACTTCGATTCTCATTTTTATTATATATTCCAGTGAGCTTGGGTGTAACCATCCTTTCTGTTGGCGATATAGTTAATGATGAAAACTTTAATGCTCTTCTTATTCCAAATATATTAGCATTCATGGCTTCCATTATTGCTTCGTTCTATGCGTTAAAATGGTTTATGAATGTAATGGCTCGTGGTAACTTAAAATATTTTGCTTTTTATTGCTTTATCGTTGGTATTTTGGTTATTTTATTCATGTAAAAAACAAGCTCGGAACCCATATGGTTTCGAGCTTGTTTTGCTTTGGGATAATAAATTGGATTTTTGTATCACACTATCTATTTCGCTGCTGCTCTTTCTGCTTTTTTCTGTTCTCGCATGGCACGTGGAATATAAACGCAGTATGGTTCGCTTTCCATGTAGTCACCAGTTACATTGTACGCTCTTGAACGTGATCCTCCACAGACATGACGGAATTCACAGATTCCACATTTCCCTTTATACTTATCAGGATTTCTTAAGTTCTGGAATACTTCCGACTCACGATAAATAGTAGCAAGTGGTGTTTGGCGTATGTTACCAGCTTTAATTGGTAACAATCCACTCGGATAAACGTCTCCAGTGTGTGAAATAAACACAAAGCCGTTCCCATCATTTACACCTTTAGGCGCACGACCTAAACCATCAATTGAACCGGTTGCTCCTTTTGATAATGCATCTTCATAAAAAATATGATCTTTATCGCTTAACCCTTTTGCTTCACGCATTTTATCTTGAATAACTACTCGACGATAATGTTGTCCTGCTGTTGTTTTAATGTCAAATGGAACGCGTTTTGATAAGTTATTTAACCAACGAAATACTTTTTCATGTTCAGCTGGTGAAATCATATCAGATTCTTTCCCACGACCCGTTGGTACAAGGAAGAATACACTCCATAATACAACCCCTAAATCTTCTACCATTTTAGCCATTTCATCTAAGTAATCGTAGTTATAGCGTGAAATAACGGTATTTATTTGCAATGGCATGTCTAATTCATGCAAATATTTAATCGCATTCATCGTTAAATCAAATGAACCTGAAGTTCCTCTAAAGTGATCGTGAACTTCTGCACAATGACCATCAACACTAAAAGCCCATCTTGATAGTCCTACATCTTTCGCTTTCTGCATTGCTTCTTTTGTTACATTTGGTGTAGCTGATGGAGTCATTGAAACACGTACACCTTTTTTCACTGCATATTCCGCAATGTCAAATACATCTGGACGCTCTAATGGATCACCTCCAGTAAAAACTAGCATTGGATTATCCATGTCATATATATCATCAATAAGTTTTTTACCTTCTTCAAATGTTAATTCTAATGGATGACGATGATGTTGTGCTTCGGCACGGCAATGTAAACATTTTAACTGGCAAGCACGAGTTAACTCCCATATTACGATAAATGGGTTTTCATTATAGTCTCGATTAAACATAATATCCCTCCAGCAATTTCTGTGTATAAATAAACTTTAATACAATCTCGGATGACTAGATGTGATATTTATCACTCTTTTAAAAAGCGTCAACAATTGGTCATAAACAGCTGTTTCAAGTTTTAGAACAAAAATAGACCCTCCAAATAGAGGATCTATTGAAAAACTATTTTTTACCGATAGCCACTCTCCAAATGGATGGCCCTTCTTCTAAATATTCCCAAGTAAAAGTACCTGGTCTCTCCATCATGAATTGATATTCTAAAGGTTTTGGATCATGGTCATTTGTTAATTCCATGAATTCACCTGGCTTTAATGATTCAAATACTTCAAAGATTCTTGGATGTCTAATTCTAGGTTCAATATCTGGAGCATGCAATTTTGCTGCGTAAGTAATTTCACTCATGTTAAATTCCTCCTTAATGGTTATACTCTCATCTTAGATAGCCTAACTTAAAAATAATGTGATAAGAAGCACCATTTACCTATGATTTTCATCACAGTTCCAATAATTAGTCACAAATTGTTAACTAATTCTGTTTCTCTCGTGATAAAATGTTATTAGAAATCTTTGAAGCACCCTTACTAAAGGAAGTGTGTAATTGAAAGGGGCATAACTAATGAATACTCAAGCAATTAAGGAGCTTTTACAACGCTTTCCGATATTTAAAGGACTTACAGAAGAAGAAATGGAACCAGTATTAGAATTAGCAAAACATCGTATGTATCGCAGTGGTTCTCATATTTTTATGCAAGGTGACCCTTTAACGAATGTATATTTTATTCACCAAGGTAAGGTTAAAATATATAAAACAGATTTAAATGGGAAAGAACAGATTGTTAACGTATTACAACGTGGCGATATGTTTCCTCACCAAGGATTTTTCAGACAAGATGATTGTCCAGCACATGCTGAGGTCGTTGAGGATGCAATTTTGATTTATATCCCAATTCATATGTTTGAAAACTTCTTAATTACTCATCCAGAAATTTGCGTCAAACTCTTTCGCGTATTAGGAGACATTATCGTAGATTTGCAGGGAAGATTGGAAGAAAAAATACTCCTAAACACATATGAACAAATTATAAAACTGTTACTACGCTTAACAAAGAATTATGGAAAAGAATTAGAAGATGGAACAATCCGGATTACAACACAGTTTACCAATCGTGAATTAGCAAATATGATCGGTTCCAGCCGCGAAACGGTCAGTCGTACATTAACTCAATTAAAGAAAAAAGATTTAATCTCAACAGATGAGAATGGCTATTTCATTATTGACTTTGAAGAACTTCATGGTGAAATTGTATAACCAAGAGAGGTAAGACAATTAGTCTTGCCTCTCTTTTTTATTGTAAATAAACAATTGCAATGTGTGACAATCGTCACTACTCTACTAATTGAAAATCATTATCATGTATGTATAACGAAAAATTAGAGGTGATTACATGAATAATGAGCCATTTGTAGAATTAGACGTAAGAGAAGATTTGCGTCTGAAGAAAGAACCATTCGATAAAATAATGGGAACCGTTAAAGGATTAAAAGACGGTCAAGCGTTTATTCTTCATGCCCCATTTAACCCAGTTCCATTACACAAAGTATTAGGACGTAAAGGATTTTCATATGAAGCAGAAAAAATCGAGAAAAAACATTGGAAGGTTACCTATATCAAAAAGGAGATGTCCGAATGAATACAATCGATAACCGTGGCCTAGAACCACCTCAACCGATGATGCGTACGTTAAAAGCCCTAGAAAAAATGAATGATGGTGAGAAGCTTGCCATTATTAATGACCGTAGACCAATGTTTTTATATGAAGAGTTGAATGACAGAGGGTATTTGCACGAAACGGAACCACAGGAGGATGGAAGCTTCAAAATTACAATTACGAAAACGGGTGATTAGTTATGATGCCTGGAGCAAACATGAAAATTGATACTAATATAAAATTACCATTATCGTTTATATTATTTGCCTTAATTGCATTTGTTGTTGCTCAAATTATCCTATTCTTCTCCAGTGGTGAATTAGTAGCAGGACAATTTAGACAACCAGATATTTGGATGGGCGCGCATTTTCTACTTTTAGGTTTTGCCGTCATGATTGCAATGGGAGCGATGTACCAACTCGTTCCTGTTGCCTTCTTAACACCTATATGGAGTCAAACATTTGGGTTTATCCAATTCTTCGTAACAGCAATAGGTGTAACTGCATTCGCTATATTGCTTGGCGTAAAGCCAAATATTGCTGTATATGGTGGGGCCGTCGTCGTTATTGGAGTCCTCATGTTTATTTTACAAATGGTCATTACGATTTCTAAACAAGAAAAAAGGAATATGATGACCTACTTTGTTATGGGGGCCATCTCATGCTTCTTCCTAACAATAATAGCTGGATTTTTATTAGCGTGGAATATTGCTTTTGGAAGTATTAATCAACATAATACGATATTGGCAACCCATGTACTATTAGGTGTAGCAGGATGGTTTACTTTATTAATATTTGGCTTTTCGTATAAATTAGTACCAATGTTTAGCTTGTCCCACGGGTTTTCCATGAAGTGGGCAAAACCTGCTTTCGTAACATACGTAGTAGGTCTAATTAGTCTAATCCTATCCTTTTGGTTAAACAACGGACTGATTCAGACAATCGGATGGTTTATCGTAATGATTGGATTTTTATTTTTCTTCTTTGATGTAAAAGAAATTTTAGCTAAACGTGTAAAAAAGAAATTAGATAAATCATTTGCTTTTGCTATTCTAGCCATTTTTATAGGTTTAGGAATCCATGTCGTTGCTTTCGTAGTCTCCCTTATTGGTATTTCTGATCAAGCAACTTGGAGCTGGTTAATCTTTTTATACATTATGGGCTGGATTGTATTTAGTATTTTAGGATATTTAAATAAAATTGTCCCCGTACTCTGGTGGACCTATAAATACGCAGATCATGTAGGGAAAGAAAAAGTTCCATTGTTAAAAGATATGATTAATGAAAGATGGAATTTGATTTTATTCTCCTTATTTATCATTTGTGTACTAGGACTAGTCCTTTCTGCATTATTACAGTTAGGAATCCTCGTCTGGATTTTCCAAGGGTTATTAACGATAACAACCCTATTATATACGTTAGCAGTTATTCGCATTTTGTTTGTCTAAATTAGCGACATTTAGAGAGAGGTGTTTTTTTTGTCCTTAGAAAATAAAGTAGGCGCAGCATTGTTTGAAGTAATTGACCCTGAATTAGGTGTCAATATTATGGATTTAGGCTTGGTTTATGGGATAGAAGCCGATGAAGACAATAATGTCGTAATTACAATGACCTTAACGACACCAGGCTGTCCGATGCATGATAGTATTAAAAATGGTGTGACGTATCGTGTAAAACAAATTGAAGAAGTTCATGAAGTAGAAGTAAATATCATTTGGGAACCAGCGTGGAGCCCAGCAAAAATGAGTGATAAAGCAAAAGCAATGCTTGGATTTGCTTAAGAAAAACGCAGAGCGCGGACTTTGCGACGTACGGAGGCGAAGGAAGTCTTGTGCCTGCGGTTACTCGGCACAAAAGCAACGAAGTTTCTCCACGTAGTTTTTTGGCGGTTACTCGGCACAAAGGCCAGAGAAGTAATTCTATGTAGTTCCTTCGCTAGTCGCTGGTGCTCGGAGCTAGACAGCTCTGAAAGTTAATACTTTCTTTCTTTTAAAAAACGTAAAAAACCGAACCAAGGTTCGGTTTTTTTCATATATAAGATTGTTTGATCAATCTGGAATTCCTAAAGCAATTTTTGCGTAACGAGACATGTTATCTTTACTCCATGGTGGGTTCCATACGATATCAACTCTCGTATCTTTTACTTCTGGAATATCTGATAGTGCACGTTTTACGTCTGCTTCAATATGTGCTGATAATGGGCACCCCATTGCAGTTAGAGTCATTGTAACTACACATAACCCTTCGTCTTCGTCCTCTATGTCTACATCATATACTAAACCTAAGTTAACAATATCGATCCCTAACTCAGGGTCAATTACATTCTCTAGTGCACCCATTAAATTCTCTTTTAAAGCCTCATCAGCCATGAATATATACCTCCCTCTATCTTATATGTTTATTTAAACATATTTTTACTCGTTTTGAAATGATTTAAATCACGTTTTTCCATGTATCATTTACCTATAAGGTATTTTTCAAACCATTCTACTGTTTCTAATATTGCTAAACGGCTAACCTTATGCCCTCGATTTGTTTCTTTAATAAAGCGAAGATCCTCTTTATTCTTATATAATTCCATTGAGCTTTCGTAAAACGTATAAGAATGATCAAACGGAACGACTGGATCATTATCACCATGCCAAAATAAGAGTGGGCGATTATTTAATTTCTCAGGTTGCTTTGATAAGTCATAGTCCTCTAACAACCCATACAATTGGTCAATTTCTTCATCAGTGATTGGTAAATTCCCAGTTTTCTTGAAGCTAGCTACCAATGTTTTAGCATACGTAGTTATTTTAGGTGATCCCATTAGGATTGCCGAAGCTTTTATCCAAGGGTATTGTGTCAATGCTGCAGAGGTTGTTATTCCCCCCATGCTCGTACCAGCTACCCCAAACTTATCCTGTTCAATTAACCCCTGTTTGTCTAAAGCCTCTTTTATCTTCTGTAACTCATTGACATTTTGCATTACTATATTCCAAAAGGAAACTTGTTTTTTAATTTCTGGTACGTCAGCTTCTCGCTCACCATGATATTGACTATCTGGTAGTACGACACGAAATCCCTTTTCAGCCAAAAGAAACGCAAGCGGTAAGTTATGTTCCTTCGCACTAGTAAATCCATGAAAATAAGTAACTGTAGGAAGTGCCTCCTCTTTCTTTCTTGAATCAACAACAACTAAAGAAGGAATAGAAGCAATCTTCTCTTTATAAATACCGATCATATCGAAAATCCTCTCATCATTTTCTGTATCTAACTATATAATAGTATGTTTTTAATAATTGGCAAAATAATTTGTCCTTTACAACTTCTTTCATTCCTTATACACTATATTAATACGAGGTGAAATAGATGGAAAATAAACAACATTTAATAGCTTTAGACTTGGATGGCACATTGTTATCCGACAAAAAAGAAATAAGTGAAAAGAATAAGAACATTTTATTACAAGCAATGAAACAAGGACATATAGTTGTAATTGCAACTGGTCGCCCACACCGTTCCAGTATCTACTATTATCATCAGCTAGGTTTAAAAACCCCTATGGTTAATTTTAATGGAGCACTTATTCACCACCCAACCGACAAGAAATGGGATGCATTGCATAATCCAATGCCAAAACGAACAGCATTATCAATTACTGAAGCTTGCTATGATTTGGATGTACAAAATTTAATGGCCGAAGTTATGGATAATGTCTACTTAGACAAATATGACGAAAAAATTATGGAGATATTTGCCCATAATAATGACAGTAATCCATTTACAATTGGTAGTATTAAATCACAATTAAAAGATGACCCTACATCTTTACTAATTTATCCTAGAGAAGAACATATCGCTGAAGTTCGTGGACACTTAGATGATTTTCATGCTGAGTTAATTGAGCATCGTAAATGGGGTGCGCCATGGAACATCATTGAAATCGTTAAAAAAGGAATGAACAAAGCGGTTGGATTACAAAAAATAGCCCACTACTATCAAATACCAAAAGAACGTATTATTGCTTTTGGAGATGAAGATAACGATTTAGAGATGATTGAATATGCAGGTGTTGGTGTTGCCATGGATAATGCCATTGATGAGTTAAAATCCATTGCCAAACATGTAACCGTATCAAATGAGGAAAGCGGAATAGGTACATTCTTAGAGGAATACCTTCAACTAAAATCAAAATTAATATAAGTTTTTTATCCTATAATACCGTATATTTCCTTCAATAAATAAACTTAATCTACCCATACTACTTAGTGAACGTATCCATTACGTTCACTTATTTGTTGGGAGGGAATCATCTTGGGCAAAAGGAGTAAATCTAGACGATTTAGTCAGCAAAGTGCCGATTCTGTAAAGAAACATGATGAGAAATTCCCGTATCGTTCACGTTTTTCAGATGCTGAACGTAAACAAGAAGAAGCAGATCACCACACGCTAGGAGGGTTTTAAGATGGCGAACATGGCAAATAACCTAATGCAACAAGCAAAAGATGCAATGAATCGTATAACGAACAACAACCAAGCTAGTGACCAGGACAAACAAGCAGCACAAAATGCGATTCAAGCAGCATACAATGACGCGACTACCCCTGAGGAAAAGCAAGAATTACAACAGCTTGAGCAACAATTGCAACAACATCAACTTAGCTAATTAAAACCTCCGCACACATTTCTAAGACGAGCGGACTATGTATGTGATGGGAACTGACCACTTCATTTACTAATGAAACGGCATTGCTTTAAGCATGCATAGTGTGAAGAGACTACCCACTTAGGGTAGTCTCTTTTCTTAGTTCGTCCTCTTACATTTCGTTTTGCTTTTTTATTTAGGTTAAATCTGCTAATATGAGGGTATAAGTGCTATAAGGAGGAATCGCAATGGGAGTTAGAGCTGAAGCTACGCCAAATCCAAATGCTTTAAAGTTTACAACAGATAAACTGATTTTTGAAGGAACAAACAGTATCTCAGTTAGAGCTGGAGAAACTAGTGAACATGAGATACTAAATGAACTAATGAAATTAGAAGGTGTCGATACAGTTTTCGGTTATCAGAATTTCATTACCGTAAACAAAGAATTCGATGCAGAGTGGGACAACGTAACCCCACAAGTCATGGAAATATTCGAGAAATACGGATATTAATACATAAGAAAAGCTAGAGATGCTCTGCGCTAGACATCTCTGATGATTGCCCGCATCACGACGTAAATAAAACCGAACCATTCACTCACTAAGTTGAATGGTTCGGTTTTTGATTGATAGCTCTACTCTTTTCTAAAGAAGCCAAAGATGCCTGTTGTTTGCACGATATTTGTAAATGCTTGTGGGTCCACTTCATTAATGATTCGTTCTAAATCATACAATTCATATCGTGTAATAACAAGATAGAGCATATGCTTATCTTCTTTCGTATAAGCTCCCTTTGCAGGTATAATTGTAATACCTCTCACCATCGTATTATGTATTTCTTTTTGCAAATCATCAGGTTTTCTTGTAACAATCATGGCAGTTAGTTTTTCATGACGAGTATGGATTGCATCGATTACACGAGTCGTCACATATAAAGTTACTAACGTATAAAGCGCATTTTCTGGCTCATATAAAATACCTGCCAGGAAAATGATAATTGCATTTAATGATAAGAAATAAACACCAATTGGCTTATCCTTCATTCGCGATAATACCATCGCTACAATATCCATCCCTCCAGTAGAGGCACCTAACTTCAGTGTAAGCCCTACTCCAACACCAGCGATTACCCCACCAAAAACAGCATTTAGTATAATATCCTCTGATAATGCAATAACAGGAATAAATTCTAAAAATATGGTGGTAAATAATACAGAAATGGCACTATAAATCGTAAATCCTTTTCCTACCTTCTTCCAACCTAGTATTGCCACTGGAATATTAAGTAGGAATAATAAAATCCCTGTACTGATACCAATGCCAAGAAAATCAATAAAGACACTTGAAATTAACTGTGCTGCTCCAGTAAAACCACTAGCATATACATTTGCACTAATTAGGAAGAAATTCAGTGAAATAGCATTTAATAATGCGCCAAATATAACAATTGCAATACGTTTTGCTTCAAATAAAAACATGGCTACCTCCCTCAACATACCTGTTATCTATATGATTTCTAAAATAATCGAAAATAATCAAACACTTATTTTAAAAGAACGGTCTAAATATTTCCAAACTTTTATTAATATTTAAGAATTATACTTTGACTATCTTCCCTTATAGCTATAAACTAAACATAATAGAATTATTAATAGAAATGAAGGTGAAGAAATGACAATTAAAATTCTTGCTGATTCAGCTTCCGACTTGTCAGAAACTCATTATAACGAATATGACATTGAAATGGTATCATTAACTGTTCATTTAGACGAAAAAGATTATAAAGACGGAAAAACAATTTCTCCTAAAGTGGTATATGATGCTATGCGAGAAGGAAAAGCACCAAAAACTTCACAAGTCTCACCAGAAAATTTTAAAAATATTTTCACGGAGTATGCAGAATCCAAACAACCCCTCATCTATTTAGCATTTTCTTCAGAGCTATCTGGTACATATCAAACGGCTAAAATGATGGAACAAGAAGTAAAAGAAACCTACCCAGACGCAAACATTCACGTTATTGATACGAAATGCGCATCCATTGGGTACGGATTAGTCGTACTAGAAGCAGCAAAAATGGCCAAAGAAGGTAAATCGGTAGATGAAATCATAGCTGATGCTACTAATCGTGCAAAACATATGGAACATATTTTTACAGTAGATGACTTAGAATACCTACGTCGTGGCGGTCGTGTAACAAAAACAGCTGCATTTGTTGGAACACTTCTTAAAATTAAACCTATCCTACATGTAGAAGACGGAAAACTAATCCCACTAGAAAAAATACGTGGTTCCAAAAAATTATTCGGACGCATGCTAGAACTAATGGAAGAACGTGGTGGCAACTTTGAAAATCAAACCATTGGGATTAGTCACGGTGATGACCTAGAGCGTGCACAACAACTAGCAGATATGATTAACGAGAAATTTGGTCCTAAAAATATCGAAATTGAAATGGTTGGTTCTGCTATTGGTGCACATGCTGGACCAGGAACCATCTCCCTATTCTTCTTAAATAAGGATTTCTAAAAAAAACGCAGGCGCTTGGAGCTAGACATCTCTAAATAAGAAACTCGAACTGATTCAACTAATTGTTGAATCAGTTTTTTTATGGAGAAATGGTGGGGTCCCGGTTGTTATTTTTCCATTACTGAAACAACTTTTACGTATCCTACGTCTTACTTACAAATAATCCTTCTATGAGGTGAAAAAAGTGAAAAAGAAATTAGGGTTAATTAGTATTCTTGGAACAATAGGTTTGGCCGTAATCGTATTTACCTTGTTTAATAATAATAAAATAACTGCTGATATACCATCTGCTTCCAGTTTTGCACCTACGTTTAAAGATTGGTCAATTTACTTCTCAGAGAAAATGGACCCGGATAGTTTTACTCCTGACATCGTTCAGGTAACAGATAAGGATGGGAACACTGTACCGATCGAATTGGTTTGGAATGAATCAAAAACCATTCTCACTCTACATTCACCAGTTGACGGATATCAACTAAATCAAGACTATAAAATTTCTGTTTCTTCATCCGCTAAAACTGCAAAAGGAAGCAATCTATCCGAAGCCTTCACACATCGATTTACTGCAGTAGATGAGCTACCGAAAATAAATGACAAAGAACAATTAGTTACTTTATTAAAGGAACGCATGGAAAAGAAAGAAAAAGAACGTAATCTGTTTTCTATGCAAAATGAAGCATCCGATATGGATGGAGCAGCTGATGACTCTGCTGTAACGACGGAGTCATCAGGAAATGATACGTCAGAAACAAATGTGCAAGTTGCAGGCATTGATGAAGGCGATCAAGTAAAGACAGATGGGAATTTCATCTATTTCGCCAGGGATACAGATATAATTATTGCTTCAACTGAAATAGAAAACAGTACCATTGTAAGTCATATAGAAGAAAAGAATTTCTTTCCAAACGAAATTTACCTTCATAATGACTTACTAATCAGTATTGGATATTCAAATGAACCTATAAGGGACCTAAAAGAAACGAAGGAACCAGAGGAAAGAATTACTGAAGATATTGCTATTTATCCACCAATATACTCTAGCCAAACAGCTGTACACATCTATGATATTTCTGATCGTAAGAAACCTAAACACGTTAGAGAAATATCCTTTGAAGGTTCCTATAACTCTTCACGACTAATGGACGGCTATCTATATTTAATCGCCAATGAGCGTCCACCCTACCGAATTTTAGAAGAGGAGGAAACTGAGGTAAGACCATTTGTAAAAGACTCAGCTGTAAGCACTGAAGGAATCCCAGTTGACTTTGAGGATATGTACTTTTTTCCAGAGAGTCAGGATGAAACATTCATGATCTTAGCATCAGTAAACCTTAATGACCTTGAAAAAGAAGCATCTGTAGACACCTATCTCGGGGCTTCCAATGAAATCTACATGTCTAAAGAGCATTTATATGTAGCCGTAAGAAATTATGATAGCGATAACACTTCTAATGCTAGTGATACAGAACTGATGATTTGGAATCCACAGGCAGCAAATACAAAAATAACACAATTTAAAGTAGACCAGGGGCAAATCACATACAATTCATCAACAGTAGTGAACGGGACATTAATTAATCAATTTGCGATGGATGAACAAAAGGATACATTCCGTGTAGCAACAACAAAAGGATCCGCATGGGATGATGATAAACCTTCGACTAATAATTTGTACACATTTGATCTTAATCTAAATCCATTAGGTTCAGTGGAGGGCCTTGCAGAAGGGGAACGAATTTATAGTGTAAGGTTTATGGAAGACACCGCGTTTATGGTTACTTTTAAAGAAATTGATCCATTATTTGTCATCGATTTAAAAGAACCAACCCAACCTAAAGTACTCGGTGAATTAAAGATACCAGGCTTTAGCAATTACTTGCATCCTCTTGATGAAAACCATTTGATTGGATTTGGTCAAAATACGAAATTAGAGGAAAACCCACATGGTTCTGAACCGATTGTCCGTTCAGATGGCTTGAAAATATCTGTCTTTGATGTAACTGACTTAACCAACCCGATTGAAAAATATAGTGAAGTGATTGGGCAAGGATTCTCTTATACAGAATTAAATCACAACCATAAGGCCTTATACAAACATCCGAACCGTAACTTATTCGGATTTCCGGCAACCTTATTCGAAACAACAATGGTGAAACGTGGCGACATGACCTATGAAGATCAAAAACTCTTATTTGAAGGTGCTCTACTGTATGAAATTTCACCAGATAGTGGTATCACATTCCAAGACAATATTACACACCAAGAACAAATGAAAGAATACCCAGATTGGGAATCTGAAATCAAGAGAATTGTTTCTATCGGAGACCAAATCTACACCATTTCTTTTGATAAAATAAAAGTCTATGATGTCGATCGAAAATCAGTATTAGAACAAATCGAATTGCCAAGAATGCAAAGACATTATTAATAAAACAAGTAATAAGCAAGCGTCTCACTATTAGACGCTTGCTATCTTTATGTGATTTGTCTACTACAGTACAATTCCCTTATTAATCTCTTAATTTTTCTTTCGCTTTCTCTTCTACTTCACCTGTAAATTGTTGTAACCTTACATTAGATATGTCAAAAATCTTTCGCTGAGCTTTCTTTGAGAATAATTTCTTAATATCATCTGTATAAAAGCTTCCATCTCGAGGGATTTGATGCTTTTTTATGATTAGATTCTCCCTTTCATCTAAACCAAATATTAATACAACTGGTAATGACACTGCCGTCCCCTGCTCTAATTGCTTCCCATTTAAATAATACTCACTAATATAAGCCCAAACATAAACCTCATCTGTATGATGATCCAATATGTCATATGCTACAAATAATTCTCCATCAAAGCCAGGAGTAATGATCTCCTTACTTAGATAATCATCTATCGTTAATTTCAAATCATCTGTTATCGTTATTTCATCTATAGTCGCTTGACATGCAGATAGTAAAAT
This sequence comes from Ornithinibacillus halophilus, assembly GCF_900129485.1. Classification (GTDB taxonomy): domain Bacteria; phylum Bacillota; class Bacilli; order Bacillales; family Amphibacillaceae; genus Ornithinibacillus; species Ornithinibacillus halophilus. Next base: position 17,071 of record NZ_FQVW01000021.1, on the reverse strand, counting down.
GATGCAGTTTATGATTAGGAGTGCAAAAATAATCCGTTTCATTACTATTCTCCTTTTAACCTCTTATTATTTTTTCTGAAAATTTAATATATAGAATATAATACCATATTCACCCCATAACTTCCTATTTAATTAATAAATCTGTCACATTTTTATTATCTTTTTTTGACACTTGTACTTCCCCTATTGAATCTATCCTAAATTCCATTCATGATAAAATAGAAATAGTTTTGGAGGGATTCAGGATGCCCAGAGTTTTTATTCATTTTACATTTTTCTTTTTCATCATAACGGCATTATCAGGGGTATGGATGAGATACTTTCCTTTTAATTCAAATACATCAATCCCATATGAGAACGTACTACATGGACACTCTCATCTTGCTCTTTTAGGATGGACGTTCCTTGGCGCCTTCGTTATTTTCCTTTCAATTAACTGGAAAAAAATAAGGGCTAAGAAACAAGCCATTGTAATTGTTGTTTCATTATTTATTACTTCTTTGGTTATGTTTATCGCGTTTTTCTATCAAGGCTATGCAGTTTTTTCCATTGTCATGTCCACCCTACATATATTTGTTGAATATTGGACAGCTGTATTTATCTACAAACAACTAAAAACACAGAATGACTACAATCTACATTCTCTCTATATAAAGGGAGCCCTAGTTGTCTTAATAATATCTTCTATTGGCCCTTATGCACTTGGATTTATTTCAGCTAATGGATTAAAAGAACATGCTATTTTCGATATGGCAATCTATTTTTATTTGCATTTTCAATATAATGGATGGCTCTACTTATTATTAGTAGGAACTTTCTTAATGATCTTACATTATAAAAACATAACGATTTCACAGCCTTTATTGAAAATCAGTTTTTGGATCTACTTTATTTCCTTATTCCCTGGCTATTTTACAAACGTCCAGTGGGCAAATATTGGTCCAACTGGTGAAGTACTAGCAGCTTTTGGTAGTATTGGGCAATGGATTGCTGTTGTTTTACTACTCTATGCAGTGAAAGGTTTATGGAGAGAGGTAACACAATACTTTTCAAACACGACAAAGGCTATGCTTTGGATTACGTTATTCCTTTTAATTATAAAAAGCACTATGGAATTAGGACTAATCATTCCATCCCTAGCAACACTAGTTTATGAAACTAGAACAGTAATCATTGGCTATTTGCATTTAACGTTATTAGGATTTATTAGTATGTTCATTCTCACCCAATACTTAATGACGAACCTATTAAAAAATAGTATGATGAGTAAAGTCGGTCTAATTGTTTTTTTCATTGGATTTATGTTGAATGAAATGCTTTTATTTATACAAACCCTATTAGACTGGTTAAACTTAGCTATGATTCCCTATTATTTTCATTTGCTTTTAATAGCTAGTGGTATTTTGTTACTTAGTATAGTTGTGCTATGGGTCTCTTACTCCGAAAAAAATGATTAGCATGTTTAGATAAGTCCTATCATATAGTTTTATAAATGGTACATGTACCTAACCGATATGAAGGAGGTTCTACATGCTAATACAAAAATTAGTAACAGAATATCAAAGAGAACGAAACCAAGAACCAAATACATTAAATGACTTACTAGATTACTACCAAAAAAAATACATCACCGGTGAAATTGATGTTAAAGATTACCGAGAAATTTATGATTTTCTTCACCAACAAGGGGCAACCTCTGCTCATGAATATGTTTAATTATGAAAGTCCATTATGGGCTTTTTTCTTTTTGGCTAATGATTTTTAATGAAATGGGAAAAATGGGGTTAGACTAAGGAAAAGCGCTGAGTGCCCGCTTTGCGACGTACGGAGGCGAAGGAAGTCTCGCTAGTCGCAGGCACTCGGAGCTAGACAACTTTAAATTTTATACTCTCATACCTTTTCTAAAAGGAGGATATTAAAATGTCAGATTCAAAAACCCCTAATACCCCACCACCTCAGGAGCAAAAACAACAACCCGGAATTGAATCCAACATGTATCCTGAACCAGAATACATACGAAAAAATTATCAAGGCAGTAACAAACTTAAAAATAAAGTAGCGCTAATAACAGGAGGCGATAGCGGAATTGGACGAGCAATATGTGTCCATTTTGCAAAAGAAAGTGCTGATGTTGCTATTGTCTACTTGAAAGAGCATAAAGACGCTGAAGAAACAAAAAAATTAGTGGAGGAAGAAGGGCAGAAGTGCCTTTTAATTTCAGGAGATATTGGCGACCCAGAATTTTGTAAGAAAGCGGTCAAGGAAACAATGGATCATTTTAAGAAACTAGATATTTTAATTAATAATGCTGCTGAACAGCATCCACAAAGTGATATTACAAAAATTTCTCAACAGCAATTAGAACAAACGTTTAAAACAAACGTCTTTGGTACTTTTTATATGACACAAGCAGCTCTTCCCCATTTACAAAAAGGAAGTTCAATTATTAATACTTCATCAATTACTGCTCATGAGGGGAATAAAGATTTAATAGACTACTCAGCTACAAAAGGAGCTATTACTACGGTTACTCGTTCTTTATCAGAATCACTAGTAGGAAAAGGAATAAGAGTAAATGCAGTTGCACCTGGTCCTATTTGGACGCCGTTGATTCCATCTACATTCAATGCTAAAAAAGTGGATACATTTGGTTCTAACACACCGATGAAACGAATGGGCCAGCCTATGGAACTAGCTCCTGCTTATGTTTATTTAGCAAGTGAAGATGCGAGTTATGTATCGGGGCAAGTTATTCACGTTAATGGTGGGACAATTGTTAATGGGTAATAACTTTTCCGTTGTATTTGAAGCGTTAACTGGGCTGTGGCCATACTAAAACCCCATTACCTAAACTCAAATATCTATTCGAGTTTAGGTTTGGTGTAAAAGACACATACTTTTTCTCGCAGACCAGAAGACTGTGACAGCGAAAAATCGCATGCAAAAATGCAAATGATAATGCATTCTCAAGGAGCCAACTGCTCACCACTCCCACCTTAATTTAATTCAATCGAAAAGACATAAACTGCTTCATAGCGATCAATATAATGATTAATAGGTTGTTCGGAGTTTGTAGAGATACTATTTTTATTCGTCTCAATAATAAAAGCTATCGGTGTTTTTTCTCCTATAGTGAGGTTGATTTCTGGAGACACCCCACTGTGTAAACTAGAATTGAATTCACTTTCTCTAACCAGATTAGCTTTTGTTACTGCAGAACCACTATTAGAAAAGAAGGCTGAAGTCCAGTTTTGCTGTTTTTCTGTAACATTATTCTGTAACACAACTACTCTATAGTCATCTTCCTTATCATAATCAGTTATTCTTGTACTACTGTCGACAATTGTCTTAACTAATTCCCCATTTTCATAGTACTCTACTGTTTTATGAAGACTATTAATTGCTTCATTGTTTAACTCAAGGTCGTAAACAAAACTACTATCACTTGAAATATCGACCATGCTTATTTCAAAATCTATTAATTCAGCTTCTTTAGCTACAGCGTCAAATGTTTCTTCTTGCTGCTGGCATGCTGTAAGAATTACTAAAAATACTGCTAGAACTATTAGTTTTCTCAATTAATAAAAACTCCTTTTCTACTCCCAATCCTGTACTGGTACATAACCTGACTTTTCTACTAGCTCCTGTCCTTCACTAGAGAGGATCCAGTCTAAGAAAGGTTCAATATTAGGGTTATCACTACCAGCCGTAACTGCATAGAATTCATATGTTATTGGATATTCCTCCGTACGGATTGTGTCTTTATCAGGATAAACCCCATCGATTGCTAGGTGACGAATAGCATTATTTTCGACCATTTCCATAGAAAAGAAACGGAAAGAATATCCTATCGAATTTTTATAGTTGCGGTAATCTGAAGTCTCTTCAATAATTCCACCCATTCCAGTAACTATATCCTCAGTCGGTGCATCCATGATTGGTGTATCACCCATAAGTTGTTCTAACGCTGTCTGACTACCACTATCATCCGGACGTTGGAAGGCTTGAATTTCTTCATCATTTCCTCCAATTTCTTTCCAGTTGCGAATCTTTCCTGAGTAAATTCCTTTTATCTCATCTAGCTTAACATCTTCAATTGGATTTTTAGAGTTAACAAAAAATACAAATGCTTCTTTCCCAATCGGTGTCATAGTTAGCTCAACACCTTTTCGTTTTGCATCTGCAAGTTGCCTTTCGGATGGCCCTAAAGCAAAAATAATATCTACTTCTCCGTCAAGTAAATTTTTATATGCATTTGGTGTTTTCGTAGAGATAACTTTCCCATATCCAAAATCATAAGGTTGATATTCTCCTTCTGGATAGGTAGCTTCAGTAAATGCAGAATAAATTGGGTATAATGCTGTAGCTCCATCTAGGCGTAGCAAATCCCCTTCCATTCTATAGCTTGCAGAATCATTTAATCTAGCTATTTTATCACTATCAGTGAAAGGTTGATATTCAGTTAGATTTACTTCATGATTATCCATTGTGATTGATCTTTCATATATCTGGAATCCTTCATAAACCCCAACAGAGATAATACTTAATCCTAAAAAGACCAAAAAACTAATCTTCCATACTTTAGATTTTAAAAAACGAAAAATAGCATTACTTATAAAGAATAGAATACCTAGAGTAACAAAAATAAGATATGGCAAGTAAAATTCCGTTTGACCCGTAAACAGAATAATAAATAACAGGATAAATGCACCAGATCCTAAAAGTACACATACAGACAAGAATGCCAGTACTTTTTGGCCAGGATTATCTTTATTAGAACTTGCAATGTAATATATTATAAAAACCACACTAACAAGAGCTAAACCTAGATATAGATACATATGTTATTTCCCCTCCATTCGTTATTTTTGATATAGTGGTGCCTCTCCACCTTGATCATATAATGTTGATGATCCTCTTTTAACAATATATGACAGATACCATGAGCCATTTTCATTGTTGTTCTTCCAGGATTCTGTGAAAGTAACTATATATTCCTCTTTTTTCCATTCTTCTACGGATGTTTCCCTTACAACTTGGTAGTCACCACTTTGACCAGACCAAGTATCAATCTCTTCTGGAAAATTGTCAATTACAGTCCCTTCTCCAGAAGTCGCAAACTCGACAGCATCCTCCTCCGTAAATGGTGGTAATGAAGGAGATAGTATTTGCAATGTCCCCCACATCAGAACATAAATAATAACTGGGGAAGCTATTAAAACTTTTACACCTTTTTGTTGATTAAATCGATAATGGATCCATCGGTCAATCAATGCATATAATATTGCCGCAAACACACCACTAATTAACAAACTCCACATTCCCATAAATAATATGATATTAGCGCTTCCGAATAGTCCATGGAGCAAGACATAAATCGAATTTCGTCCAGGAAACCACTTATTCATCGCAAATTCCAGAATGACTGATACGAAATTTCCATAAATAAGAATTATTGCGCCCACATACATACAGTAAAAAAATGACCACCCAATAAATTGGTTCCCCAGATTATATGGATGCTCTGGTATTCCTACATAAATTACTGACAATATTAAAGAAACAACTAATGTCGTTACAAAGGTTACCATCAATTTTCTTATTATTAACTCTGAAACGTTCATCTTCATTGAACAATCCCCTAATTAAGCATCATCTTTTACCATCATTTTACCATAAGTATTTTATGAAGTATCCATTACTTTTAGAAAAGTTGAAAAGTATTAAACGAAAAATAGAGAAGCTATTAATTTGCTTATAGCTTCTCTACTTGTATTATTAGGGTTTATTTTTCCCCTTCAACTTGCTCTCTTTTCTTTTGCTTTTTAGTCATGTAGATTACAGCAACTACAAATATAATAAATACAGCAACGATTGGTAAAATAAAGGCCCAATTCAAGCCCGTATTTTCCTCAATGAAAAATACTTCAGCTGCTTCTCGATCAATCCCTATTCTATATTCCCCATTATCCAGTTCTCGTACAATATTATCACCTAGTATCCCTCTAAGCTGATATCCCGATTCTAAATCATTAATTGAAACAATACGAGATTCACTATCATTATTTATCGCGATATATATTGTCTCATCTTGATACGTTCTTTTAAATAAACTCATTCCTCTATCCGAATCGACCAGCTCAAAATCTCCAAATTGTAAGACTGGAAATTCTTGTCTTAATGAAGATATTCTAGTATAAAATTCTTTTAGATCTTGTTCACCACTGTTAAAGTCAACCAGTCTTTGGTTCTGAGGAAACTCTCCATACATCGGTATTTCCGAACCCTGGAAAATGACTGGCACACCTGGAGTTGTATACATATATGTCATTACCAGTTGCCAAACCGTTTGAGCATTTCGACCATTTTCCGAAAATACTTGTGTGTAGCGCTTCGTCCATTTATCATCTACATAAAGAATTGAATTTTTATTAGCTGATTCTTCCCATACCTCATAGATATCTGAAACAGGTGTATCTACATTTTTGAACACTTCAGCAATAGCTTCATTTAATTTTTCATTTTCTATAATATCTATATTAGGATTATCATAAATCAAAGCATTATCATCTTCCACTAGATCAGCAATTAAATAAAAATCAGGATACTGTTCTTTTATTTGTGCAGCAAAAGTCTCTAAAAACGAAGGCAACATTTGGTCCGCATGGTGAATTCGGTAACCATCAATATTGGCTTCATTAATCCAAAACTCCGCTACATCTATTAAATAGCTTACAACCTCTTCATTTGCTTGATTTAACTTAACGACATGATCTACCCAAGGCTCGTCGATACTATTAAAATCAATACTATCGTCGATCCACTCGGTCTTCGAGTTATCCTCTACAAATGGATGAGTAGTTGCAATATAATTAGGAACAAATTCTAGTATAACCTTCATTTCACGCTCATGGGCTTCAGAGACCAAGTTTTGCAAGTCTTCCATCGTTCCAAATTGTTCTTCAACTTGATAGAAATCTTCAATCCAATACCCATGATAGCCATTATCCGTGTTTTCCATAATTGGAGATAAAATAATCGTAGTTATCCCAAGTGATTGTATGTCATCTAATTTTTTGGTAATTCCTTCAATATCTCCACCATGATAGGCAAATGGATCATCAATATCTACTTGACTATCCAACTCATAGTTGCCATTATTGTAGCGATCAATCAGCATATCATACATGATTTCCTGGTTAATCACAGATTCCGTTTCTGCCTGTACATTCGGTACGGAATATGTATATATCAAGATCATAATAATTCCTAATAAAAATCCAATCTTTCTCATGCTATACCCCCATGCTTTTTTAATCATTCTTGTACTATTATTACCCTTTCATACTAATAGTCAATGCATTTATAAAGATTGTTGAAAATACTTCATATTTCCAAAGTCAATATAGTAAAAAACAAAAAAACTACCCCTTTTTTCAGGAGTAGTTCCAGAATCAGCTTCCCGTTTCTACTGAATTTAAATTAATACACCATATCCAAGGCGCATAAATCCTAAAATTAATGTTAATAAAACAGCAATTACAAACTGAATCCACCAGCCTTTTGTAGGCTTGTCCTTGGCAGTTTTAACTGCAATCATTTCCATCGCTGCAATTACCCAAATACCTGCAATCCCTTTAACAATAACTTCTCCTAAAGTGCCACCTGTAGCATTTCCAAGGTATCCTCCAAGTAAGTGCCCTCCAGAGTATAAAATTAATAAATAATCAAGACGTAAAATCATTTGAACGATTTTACCAGCTTTTGCATTTCCTTTTTTATGTAAAATTACAGCAACAGCAAATAACACAAAAGCCAACACCCATGATGTAATATGAAGATGTGTATTCATTGTAATTCCTCCTAAAATGTAACTAAAATCATAACATATACCACATCATACCACGTAAAACAAAAAAATACACATAATTAAGCGACACCACACCCTAACAAATTTCTTAAAAACTGTTATAATAACGGTAACGAATTATTTATATTAATTGGTATGAATTATACTTCAATATTTGGAGGGATTTTATGGTACATAGTCAACAAATTATTGATCAAACAGAAACATTCGGAGCGAAGAATTACCATCCACTACCAGTGGTTGTAAAAAAAGCAGAAGGTGTTTGGGTTGAGGACCCTGAAGGAAATCGCTATATGGATATGCTTAGTGCGTACTCAGCAGTTAACCAAGGTCACCGTCACCCTAAAATAATTGATGCCTTAAAACAACAGGCTGATAATGTAACGTTAACTTCTCGTGCCTTTCATAACGACCAATTAGGTCCATGGTATGAAAAGATTTGCCAGATTACCAACAAAGAGATGGCTCTTCCGATGAACACTGGAGCTGAAGCTGTAGAAACAGCAATTAAAGCTGCACGTCGGTGGGCTTACGATGTAAAAGGCGTTCCTGAGAACAAAGCAGAAATAATTGCATGTGAAGGGAACTTTCATGGTCGTACAATGACGGCAGTTTCCTTATCGTCTGAAGCAGAATACCAGCGTGGATTCGGTCCAATGCTACCTGGGATTAAATTAATTCCATATGGTGATGTGGAAGCGCTTAAAGCCGCAATCAACGAGAATACGGCGGGATTCTTATTTGAACCAATTCAAGGGGAAGCAGGAATCGTCATCCCACCAGAAGGGTTTTTAAAAGAAGCTTACGATGTATGTAAGGAAAATAATGTCCTTTACATTGCTGATGAAATTCAAGCAGGATTAGCCCGTACTGGAAAAATGTTTGCATGTGACTGGGAAGATGTAACACCTGATATGCTTATTCTAGGAAAGGCACTTGGAGGAGGCGTTATGCCAATTTCATGTGTTGTTGCTAATAAAGATGTTTTAGGTGTATTCAATCCTGGATCTCACGGTTCAACATTTGGAGGAAACCCACTAGCTTGTGCTGTTTCGATTGCTTCTTTAGATGTTCTTGTCGATGAAAAACTGGCTGACCGTTCATTAGAACTAGGAAATTACATGATGGATGAACTAAGCAAAATTGATAATCCAAAAATTAAAGAGATTCGTGGAAGAGGACTATTTATTGGTGTAGAATTAACAGAATCTGCCCGTCCTTACTGTGAAGCATTAAAAGAAAAAGGATTATTATGTAAAGAAACACATGAGAATGTCATCCGATTTGCTCCTCCATTAATCATTGAAAAAGAAGATTTAGATTGGGCATTAAGCCATATTAAAGACGTTTTAAAAGGGTAATAGAAAACACACGAGTTTCTTATTGAAGCTCGTGTGTTTGTTTATTGAACCCTCTAGTTTTCAATATTTATAATCCGTTTTTGCCCCCATGGTGCAATTTTCACGGTAACTATCCATTGTTTTTCAGCGTCTAGGTATCTATAATCTTCACCGTTTCGAATATCTTCAATGCCGTAGTCCACATAGTACTTCTTGATATGATCGGCAGAATATCGATACCTTGCCTTTAACACGACTTGACCGGAATCCTCTTCTAATTTTTTATCAGATGCCCTTACAACATGATAGATTCCATCATCCCCTTCTTCTAGAAGTACATATACTTTCTCCTTATAATGAATGGAATCTGGAGCCTCCCATTTATCTTCATCGATCGCATTAATTTCATAGTCAACATGCATGTTCCCATACTCATAGTACGGCACATATTTACCTAGTTCGGGCTTCTCTCTAAGTAGTTTAATCTCCATTCCAAAATCCTCAACTAAATAATATTGCCAACCAATTACCCCAACGACGACAACCTGGATTACAAGAATGCTATAAAAAAGGATTCGTTTCATCATTCCTCTCCCCCTTTATTCGTCTCCAACATCGAACGTCTTTGTCTTTCGAGGAAGAAGCTTAAAATGAATAACAATAATCCGCCTACAAGGAAGAATAATGATTTATTCATGGCATCCCATGCAAATTGAATGTAAGCTGTAAATGTCGTTAATAAAAAGGCAACTGTACCGAGCAATACTTTTTCATTATCCTCTTTACGATATCCAATAAGTAGCCACAACAAAGAGAATAAAAACATACTAATTAAGCTTACAAGTGAAGAAAAAGGCAAATAAAATATTGGCAAGAATAAGAGTAAATCAATTGTCTCTATTGTGTTCTTCGTACGAATTTTGATAATCAATCCAGCTACGATTAATACTCCCCAAAGGATAATAAAGCTAAGTTGGTGTTCAATGTTTCCATGCCAAAATTCCTCTTGCAAGAAAAAGGTCTCATACATACTAAATATAAAAATGCTAATTAAACTTGTATACTTCAGTGAAATTTTTAAAGACTCTTTTGGTAACAAACCAGCTACTAGATAAAAAATTAAAAAGTAAAGCACAAGCCAATAGTATTCCTGCTGATTAGCCATCACTAGTACAATCATCTGTAAGGAAATACTTATTCCAAACAAATAGCCAAACAAATAATTAGCATGATGATACACAAAGTGAAGATACCCTACCAACAATACAATCCATATAATCCAGTTAAATGAACCAAACTCTAATCCATTATAAAATTGTCCCACTGTTGTAACGATCATACCTAACACGAATATTAATTTGTGTTCATAAACAAAATAAAGAGCCAATCCAACAAGTGACCATATGATAAATGGCCAAGCACTATAAATCTCAACAGAATAAATTGAAATCGTTAATAACATGCCAGCACCAAACACGATATAACCCAATATAATAAAACTAATCCCCATTAATTCCGAACGCTTTCGGTGCAGAAAATCACCAACCATATATAACCCAATAAAAGCACCTATAATAACTAGTACACGTGAGAAATGAGGAACTCTAGCCCAATCTGACATAATAAAAGTTAGGATTCCTATCCCTGTCAACAAAACAGCAAATAAGATAATAATATAATTAGCATCTTTTTTCTTATATAGTCCGAGGATTTGTTCAAGTTGATCATCCGTTATAATATCTTTTGCGACCCACTTTTTGCCTTCTTCGGACAGTTTATTCTTATTCATACGTAATCCTCCGTTCCTTTTCCATACCACTAAAATACCATACTTTCTTATATCTTTTTCAACAATTCACAAATTTTACATAAACTATGATGAGGAGGGTGCAAATGCCAGCAAAAGTAGGAGCAGTAAAAGTGATAAGTGTATCCGCATCCAGTATTTTCAATATTGGTGACGTCTATTCAATGAATCCAGAAAGTAGTGCAAAAACCTATGCTGGTGGTGGTTCCTTCAATACGGGGGATAAAATTCACATTGAATTAGACCATTCCCACACATTTGTTCATGATGCAGATAAAATAGATCAACCACTTACCTAATGAGGTGATAAAACGTGAATATCACGGTAAATCAAACAATAGCCATTCATATGTTAAAAGTCGGCTCCATTACAAACTCTTCTGTTCTTCAGATTGGTACAACTGGAAGTATTCAAGCTCATACAGAATTGCAAAATACTGGTGGTTTTACAGAAACAGCCCAAGAGGCCGAAGCCATTGGTGCAGAAGTTCCACCTGTAATTACATTAACACAGCCATTACGTTAACACCTTCATTCTTCCTGCATACAATAGATTAGGTATTCGCCCATGTAAAGGAGCCATTTTATATGAGTATGTATGATTGGAATAATTATTTATACGAACTCAATCAATCGAATCAGTACCTATTACAAAAGATACAAGAATTAGAGAATCGTATAAACGAAATGGAAGAAAAATTGGAGGAAAATAAGTCAACGAATATCGAAAAAATAGAATACAAGTTTGACCAGTTAAAAGTGGAGCATTTAGAAGGCACTCTTCATGTGGGACTTTCACCAAGTGATTTAGCAAATATAGAGGATTTAGGATTAGGACAACAAAATAGCGCCTTTTCAAACCCTATTCACAAAATTCCACCAGTCCCTCCGGCTGCTGGAAGACACCCTTCGTTAATCAATCGGTTGAACAAATATTTACACGAAGATGGACCGAAGCTCATACAAAACCTAGCAAAAAAGAATAACCACCCGGTTGATTCTGATTTTGAGAAATTATTAATACAAGATATGGAAAAACAACTTCCTCAAAGAATACAATTTTATGAAACACGTGCTCATGATCAAAAGATTCCTAATAATAATGTTCCAAATTATATCTTTGAACACATACAAAAGGAAGTTACCCACTCTATTGAAACGTATATGAAAAATAATAATGGTGGAGAAGGTGATCATCAATGAATTTAGAAGTTCACAACTGGGGATTAAATGTCGAAAATGTACAAATAGATGCAATCGGCTCCTCATCCATTTTTTTGATTGGTGACAATGAAGAAATTAAACTTTCATCATTTTATGATACACCTCCTGAATCTTATACTGTTGGTAATCTAATTCCATTAGCTCCACCAGTTGCATAGAAAGTAGGTAGATTAAATGAAGAAAAGGCTAGCAAATGTGGATCGATTTCGCCTTAATTCTCTTGCGTTTTCTTCCATAATAAATATTGGTGATACAGCAATAGCAACCCCTACAAATCGAGCGATTGCAATGCAAAAAGAAGGAGCTCTTTTTAACAGTAAAGATGATTTACAATTTGATGACTATCGTATTTTTAAATTACAACCAAAATGGATAAATGAGCCCTCTTCTGTTAATCTACAAAATTACCACCATAACCGAGATATTAATGTTCAAAATGTGTCGGTAATAGCTGCTAGTCAATCATCGATCGTTCAAATTGGTAGTATTGGAAAAATTGATGCGGATGCACGAATTAAACATTTTCGATGGATTCAAGAAGAGGAGTAATGTTCACACACAAGTTACGTGGTTCATTCATATTGTATTATATACTAATTAATAGTAGGTGTTTTCATATGCCATCCATTGTTGGACCAATTAAAATAAATAGTGTTGGAGGCGGCGTTGTCAACTTTGGGGATGCATTCTATTTATCTCCAAAAAGTACGTCAAAAACAAATGCAGGTTCTGGAGCACTAAATACAGGTGATTTTATTAATACGAATTCTGGAATCAATTCCACAAATCCATTTGATCCAGATATAAGTGACCAGAACATGACAGGAAATGCATAGCCTAGAACGTTAAGAGCTAGAAATCTTTGAATTTAAAACTAATATTTAAAAAAGAGTGCCCCATTAAATTGGACCACTCTTTTTTTGTTGTATTATTCATAATCTGCCGGATTAATAAAAATTAATTGAACGAGATAAACCAGTATAGCTATAGCAATCGTTAAGAAGCCCCAACCTAGTGTAACCTGTTCACTTTGGATATAGTTATTACACAATTGACCAGGTGCAGCAATATATAGAATTCCTAATCCTGTAAATTGAAGGAAGAAAAATATTAACACACCATTTTGCCAGCGATTAGATATTTTTTTCCAACTATCCCTTAATGGAACCCCAACTAAGAATGCTAAACTAATAAATTTAAATAATTCTACTGCAGGATACGTTAAAGCATCATCCATCGCCCTTGGTATAGACCAGTAAGACATAACAATAATAAAAAGTAACATCCCTGGTATTCCAGTTTGATTCCATTTACTAAAAAAGTTGGGAAATCTCTTCGTAAAAAATGGTGCCATTAAAAATCCTGCGATAACAATCATTGGCATTTGCATATGCATGTGCAAAATCATAATGGATTCCATTATCTCAGCCACTGGGGGAATCATCATAAATAGTAAGGTAATTAATCCAATTATTGGTTGTGTCATCATTTATTCCCCCGCTTCTTTTTCAAGAATACGATTCACTTTATCTGCAGCTTCATCAATATTTTTATAATCCATGACATCTTCTAAATACCCTTCACGATCAACTAAATAAAATGCCGAGTTATGTGCGAAGTTCCCATATTCATCAGGAATGACGATGACACCAAACTCTTCTAATAATTCATCTAGTTGCTCTTGGTCATTGATTCTTGCCATTCGCCACGTTTCCCCATCACTTTCGAAGTACCCTCTATATTTAGTCAATGTAGCTGGATCATCGCGTTCTGGATCAAAACTAATACTTAAGAATACAATATCTTCCCCAATATATTTTTCAGGTATTTGTTTATAAACCCCTAACATATTCATTTCTAGTTCTGGGCAAACATCTGTGCAGGCAGTATACATAAAAGTAATAAATATATACTTTCCTTCAAATTCAGAAATTGGATATGTTCGTTCATTACTATCTTCAAGTATTACTTCTGGAAATTTTGGTTTTTCTTCTATCAATTTATTTGTTCTTGCTGATTCAGCAGTAAAAGCCTGAAATCCATCCGTACCAAAGAAAAATAGACTGAAACCAAAGAGGATAACGAAAATAATTGCTATTGTATTATGTTTATTTTTGATCACGGATATCACGTCCTAACATACATTTGACTTTGTTCTTAGAAAGTACAGTTAATTAAAAGAGATAGCTCATTCGTTGGAGCTATCTCTTTGTTAACATGACAGTAGAGTCCGGGTTATAGCCCTAGTATATTACTCACTGCTATTTATTTTTCAAAATTACCACGTTCTCCAAGGAATTGATCCTGGGTCACCGATGAAGTCTACTAATGGAATTACATATGCCATTGCAACTACAACAAGCATAATTAGGATGATACGGCTCCAACGTTCAGTCCAGAATGGTGTTTTACTTGCATTCTCTTCTTCTTCAGCGATTGGGAATTCTTCTTCCCCTTTAGGTGCAAGGAACATTAAGTGGAACGCATTGTATGCTTGCATTGTTACCGCTACGATTAAGAATGTACCACCAACTGCTAGGAAGATAAGATATGGGTCCCATCCTAGAGCTGTTGCGTTATCACCATAAGTTGTATATGATGTTCTTCTTGGTGATCCTAATAATCCTACTAAGTGCATTGCTATTGACATCGTGGACATACCGATTGTCCAGATAATTGTTGTAATGACACCAACTTTGTTCATTTTCTTCGTTAGAACTCTTCCAGAGATATGTGGAATTAACCAGTAACTGATTCCAAAGAATGTTAATGCTACTGACATCCCTAATGTTAAGTGGAAGTGCCCTACAACCCATAATGAGTTATGAATTACTTGGTCTAACTGGTATGTTGTTTGAACGATACCACCAGCACCGGCTGGGATAAATGCTGCCATCGCGATAAATGGTGCAAGGAAACGAACATCTCCCCAAGGTAGCTTCTTGAAGAATCCGAATAATCCTTTTGCTCCTTTGGCACGACCTGTTCTTTCAAATACTGCAAACATTGCATATGCAGTCATTAATGATGGGAACCCGATTGATAAACTCATGAATACGTGCATGAATTTAACTGGTTCAGAAATTGCTGGGTCAACGATTTGGTGGTGGAATCCACCTGTAATGTTTAGAATTACTAATACCATAACTACTACACGAGTTAATACGTCACTGAAGCGACGACCACCGATAACTTTTGGTACGATTACATACCATGCAGATACTGCTGTTAAATACCAAATGTTAACTAATGTATGACCAAACGCCCAGAATAGCGTCCGTGCTAACATTGAGTTAAGTGTTTCAATCCATCCTAGTGTCCAAGGAATAATCATAAATACTTCAATTGCTACTGGTAACGTACCAAAGAATAATAGTACGAATACACCTGTTGCGAAATATGAAAGAATTGGAAGGTGTTGCCCTTTATGGTTCTTTCTCCAGTTAGCAACTTGGATAAATGCTCCGAAAGCTGCCATCCATACACCTAATACGATAAATACTAATCCTACATAATACCATGTTGATGCTGCCATTGGTGGATAGAAAGTATACATTACATTTGCATCACCCATAATTAATGGGATAACTGCGATAACAAAACCGACAATCTTCATTGAGAAGCCGATCCATACCATCTTTCTAACCTTAGGTAGTAATCCACCTAGTGTATTGGACATTGCTGCATAGAAATATCCAATTGTAAAGAATGATGAAAATACTAATACTAGTAATAGTCCGTGTGCTGTTAAAACTTGATAGTAGTCTAACCAGGATGGTAATTCAAATACTCCTGCACGGTTTAATCCTTGGATTAATCCTAAATAACCACCGATTAATAATGCTAGAAATGTTACTATAAAATATGATTTCGTTATTTTAGCATCTAGAGGATTTACCCCCAATGCGTTATTTGCTTTCTCTTTAATTGTTTGTGCTAAAGCCATCTAATTTCCCTCCCTTATTCAATCGTAATTGTGCTTGCCATTAATTGGTGACCTGAGCCACAATACTCGTTACATAAAATTAAGTACTCACCTGGTGAATCAAAGGTTTGTGTAACTTTTTGAACATATCCAGGCATTACCATCGTATTAACGTTTGTACCTGCTATTTGGAATCCATGTACCACGTCTTTAGATGTCATTGTAAAAGTAACTGTTGATCCTGCCGGAAATACTAGTTCATCTCCTCCAGCATTGAAACTAAATACTTGACCAATCATAACTACTTCATATTCATTTTCTCCAGTTTGGTAAACTCCTGGTTCATTAAATGGAGCAGTTTCATCCACTTTTTGTGGATCGATTGTTTCCTTGTGACTTGGTGGTCCCAATTCTAATGCGAATGCTTGGTACCCTGCTAAAACTAAAAATCCAATAATCATTAAACTACTTAATGTTAGCCATATTTTTTCATGACGATGCATTTTCCTCTTCCTCCCTTTTAAAGGTCAATTCTAACCATAAATAACCAATAGATTGCTATATACAATGCAAAGATAAAACCTCCGACAAATATCAATGACGAAGCTAATGCTCCTTTTGCAGAATGTTCTTCTACTTGTTCTTCTTCACGGTTAACTTTTTTATTTTCCATTTGTTTAACCCCCTTAATGATTTCTTAACTACATAATAATTGAGAATGAATTTCAGTCCTGTGATACAAATCACATTATAGTGTGATATTTGATACACTTTGTGTCATTTTTGACAAATTGTTGAACAAATAAGAAAAGCGCAAGCGCCTTGGTCACCCCCGACAAGCTTAAGTCGAGCCTCGGCGTGGCGTTCTTTGCCACAGAGAGGATTGACTTAAGACCTCGAGGGGG
>NZ_FQVW01000089.1 GCF_900129485.1 Ornithinibacillus halophilus | reverse complement strand
AGGAGATAAAGGAAACACGACGACCAGAGGGAGTCGATGTTGACTTATCGTACGGAGGTGAAGGAAGTCTCACTAGTCGCTGGGCGCTGGAGCTGGACGTGGCTATACTTTCATATAAGTTATCAATAGGTATATTTTTTGTAATCTCCTAAACCATTAAAAAACCGAACAATGTTCGGTTTTTTCTTCTAATATGTATTCCTTATTTCTTTTTTCTTTCGATTTCTTCGTTCTTCGCTTGCAAGTATTTTCCAAGTTCGGATTGGTTAATTCCGTTACGAATTGCCCCTACAAGGATAAAATATATAATAATAAAAGGTATCGTATACACTGCGACCGTCATTAAGACATTTAAGAACTCCATGGTGATCCTCCTCTTTTATAAGTAAAATTTCTCACTCTATTCTAACAAAAAGCACCACCAATAGGAAATTATTGTGTCGATATTACTTAAGCACATAGAATATTGTAGTCATTATGATTAGATGTACAATGCCAATACTTACAACGATACTTATAACAAAACTTCTCCAAGCATACCCCTTTATATTCGAGACAGAATCTTTATCGACCTTTCTGATGTGAATTAATTGGCCAATATTAACAATGATTGTCATGAACACGGTAAGCCCAATTACAAAGAGAAGCATATTACGCTCCATTACTTCACCCGTTCCCCAATAAAGTATACCTAACCAGAAAAATATGACTCCTGTTAAAAATTGTAATATGGCATTTATTGTATTCAACTTTGTATGTTCTTTTCCTAATTTTTCTTGTTCATAGGCTCGAATTTTTTTCTAATAATGGAATCCATGATTTGGTTGAACTTCTCTTTAAAAGCAACCTGAATCCTTGTATGAGGTTTAAAATACTGACAAAAAACATGAAATAAGTAAAAGGAACTTCCATCCATGTTAATCCAACAACAAAAAGTATTACACATATAATTCCTAGATTCAGCATCAAAAACTGTTGCTTTCTCATTATCACAATTTCTTTAGGTGACATTTACTTGCACTCTCCTTATATCTAAATTGTAAATGGACTAATAGATTTAAAGATTAATAAGTAATTAGCCCACACTCCTCTCTCTTTCCCTTAATAAACTGCAATAAGGGTTGAAGGGAGGTTTTTTCTAAATTCATGATTAAAAAACATGAAATATTTACGTTAGTCGTATTAGCTGTCGTGATTGCCATCCCAATAATTTATGCTGCAATTACTGGTGGCAATGCAGCACCACCTGATCAGGATCCTCCTCAAGAAGACACAGATAATTCAAATGGAGAGGATAACGGAAACGACAATGGTTCAGATTCCGGCAACGGGTCTGATAATGATTCCGACGAAAACTCTGATCAAAACGGGGAATCAGGAGAAATTGTATGGGGAGTTGACTCAGCTAGCTATACATCAGAGGAGTTATTCGCTTGTGTCATCGACAATTTTGGCGAACCTGAGGTATGGGGACGCTATTTAGGTGACCGTGAAGGTGTATCAGCCGGTTTAGACAGTGCAGAGGTCGATTATCTCCATGAAAATGATATACAAATTCTAGTAATCTATAACCACGTTAATGACGCTAGAGGATATGACCACGGTGTTGAACATGGTGAACAAGCGATTCAGTTTGCCGAAGACTTAGGTGTTCCAGAAGGAGTAGCATTGTTTGTAGATATTGAACCAGACTATCCTGTTGATGCTGAGTTTATGGATGGATGGTATGATGCACTATCTGATTCAAACTATGAACCTGGAGTATATGGTGTATTCACCGAAGATAGTGAACTATTCCAGTCTTACACAGCAATGGAAGATGAAGTTCAAGAAAATATGGTCGTTTGGACAGCATATCCACAAGCAGAAATTACCACTAAAGAAAATGCCCCTGAATTTAATCCACAAGGACCAGAAAGTGCCATGGTATATGGCTGGCAATATGCCATTGACGCAGAAACCTGTAATATAGATACGAATCTATTTAGAGGAGAAATGTCCGATTTCCTCTGGTAGATTAGAGCAGTGTGACGTAGCTAACTTTTGTTACGTCACATTTGCTTTTTCATCATCAGTCGGATACCTTATTACGCTGCAATGATGGTGGACAAGCAAAATTGTATTCTTTAACCAGTTTGTTAATTTCCTTTATTTTCTTCTTCCGTTCTTTTCCATTCACTTCAGCTAATTTTTCTTTAAGGTCATCAATTTGGTTTGCCAACTCCACCCATCTCGGCAGGATATTATTGTCTCTTAAAGTTTTATTTAACTGCGCTTCATAACTATTGCCTGTTGTGTGACGAATGTTTAAAGGCTTTCCTTTACCAGGTAAGTCATCAAAGTCCCCTTCTCTTTCAGCTCGTTTAATGATTTCAGACATATAATCTGAGTACTGTAGTCTTTCCTCAATTTCATATTCCTTTTTATTTTCTTTTGTCATATTAAATGCCACCTTTTCAGTAGTCATTACATTAATATTCTACAAAATCATTAAAAATCCTTTAAATAATACGAGGTTGAACTTTTAATTAATTCCAATAATCAGGATCCATCATTCGCAACTCTTCGACGATATCGTCTAAATCAGAAGGCGTGATCGTATAAATAGGATAATTTTTTTGTGCTCGTTTGGCTTCTTCATAAAAAAATTTCGTACTGGCTGGAAACTCCTCATCCAACAGCATTAGGCATCCGTCACTTTTTTCGACTAACCATTTATTTTTAGCTTTAAATTGATACGGGCCCTTGTAATCGCCTTTGTATAGCGGTTCATAAAAGTCTACCACCATCATTAGCTCTTGATACTTTTGTTTCAAACCTTCTGGCCATCGATTTTCTTGATTTTCAAAAGGTGGAATCATAGCAATATTAATGTCATATTCTTCCTTTAAATCAAGAACAACTTCTGCAACCCAAATCTCCACACCCATTTGACCAGTAACAAGAACCCATTCCAAACCTTCCTCAATAAAGCCGATTAACCGTTTTTGAAAAGCAGCCTTTATTATAGCAATTTTTGGATCATCTTCTTTAAATATACTTAGTTCCATTGATTTATATCCTGTTACAACTAGATTCTTCATATGTAATCCTCCATAGCTATCACGTTAAGAAAAGAGCTGACAATAAAATGTCAGCTCCTTTCCATGGTAACAAATTTCTTTTCATTTGTGCTAGTTATACTGTATTCAGTTTCGGGTAAATTCTAGATAGATGGATTAATTTACTTGCGTCTAAAGCCTTGATTTCCTTGTGCCATTCCTGGACCTGGTTGACCTGGCATTTGCCCCATTCCTGGTGCAGTTGTTCCTGGTCCTGCTTGCCCCATTCCTTGAGTTCCTGTTCCTGGGCCTCCTACTGGTCCCATTCCTGGTGCTCCTGTTCCTGGACCTCCTACTGGTCCCATTCCTTGAGTTCCTGGGCCTTGGCCTCCTACTGGTCCCATTCCTTGAGTTCCTGGGCCAAATCCTGGAGTACCTGGTCCTTGAGCTCCCATTCCTGGACCAAATCCTGGGCCAGTCATAGGTCCTGGTACTTGAGGTGAACCTCCATATACATCAACACTATTAACCGTATTTTCAACAGAAGTTGAGTGAGGAAATACGTGAGTGTTTTTGATTAAATGATGATTCATTACTGTCGTGTGAGATGGATGAACGTGTTCTACATTTTCCTGTGAACAATTATGAACAACATTTTGCTTTGTTGGATAAACTACTTTTTTCGGGCAACCACATGGTCGACGATGATGTCCCATAACAATCTCCTTTCTTGTGATAAGTTCACTATTAACTTATGTCAGATGAAGGATACTTGTATAAGACACGTACCTATTTTCAAGGAATACGCTAAATTTAATTAGGTAATTTTCTTAAACCCTTCCAAAAGAAGAAGATGATCATAGTTAGGATTCCACCTGCAATAAGCCCAATCCAAATTAACATACTCGGGGAAATCATTTTATTGTTTTCATTAATTAAATCAACTTGTTTCCCTGGTGGTTCTCCGATGCCAAGTATTGCTATATCTTCTTCTGCCCCACTTAATCGATCTGTTCGATCACAGCTGTTGGTTTGTAAATATTCACTTCCATACAGTTTTGTGTTCCTTGCATACACTAAATAATCATGTCCTTCCTGGAAATTAACACCGCAGTCACCACCACCTAGACCAGTTCTAATGATAATTTGAGACTCATCGATTCCCTTCCAGATTTCTTCCACTTCAATGACTACATCTTTTGTAGAGTTATCTTCTTTTATTTTAAGTACTTCACCTTTAAATACAGCAAATGATTGGTCGTATTCGTCATTAACACTTTGCTCCACAGCACAATCACATGCGTGACTAGGCAAAGGATTTATTAGAATTGTTGATAATATAATAATCAAAATAACAAATAGTTTGATTCTCATAACTCTCCCCCCTCCTATAGTAAGACGGGATGAATTTCTTAATTTATTCATTTTTTTTATGGTTTGTGAAGCTTTCTTCTACCTTTTGGCTTTTCTTTTTTCTCGAAAGGGCAGCGAGAAGGGTTATCGATTACTATAGAACCCTCGCTCCTTTCTCTTCCGGCATCGAGACGCTCTGTCGATTACCGTAGATCTCTCGCTGCTTTCTCTTCCGGCATCGAGAAGTACTATCGATTACCGTAGAACACCCACTGCTTTCTCTTCCGGCATCGAGAAGCTCTGTCGATTACCGTAGATCTCTCGCTGCTTTCTCTTCCGGTTTCGAGACGCCTTATCGATTACCGTAGTACTCGCTCTCTTCTCACTTCCGGCATCGAGACTCACTATCGATTACCGTAGCACTCTCGTTCCTTTCTCTTCCGGCATCGAGACGCACTATCGATTACCGTAGATCTCTCGCTGCTTTCTCTTCCGGCATCGAGACCCATTATCGATTACCGTAGAACCCTCGCTCCTTTCTCTTCCGGCATCGAGAAGCACTGTCGATTACCGTAGAACACCCTCGGCCTTCTCTTCCGGCATCGAGACCCACTATCGATTACCGTAGCACTCGCTCTCTTCTCGCTTCCGGCATCGAGAAGCACTATCGATTACCGTAGAACTCCCTCGGCCTTCTCTTCCGGCATCGAGAAGCTCTGTCGATTACCGTAGAAC
>NZ_FQVW01000016.1 GCF_900129485.1 Ornithinibacillus halophilus | reverse complement strand
ACACCTGTTCCCATGCCGAACACAGAAGTTAAGCTTCTCAGCGCCGATGGTAGTTGGGGCTTTGCCCCTGCAAGAGTAGGACGCCGCCAGGCTAAAAAGACTAAGATACAAATACTGTATCTTAGTCTTTTTTTTATATCTTAAAGTTATCTACTATTTGATCAAGTATCCTATCTTAAATTCATTAAATTATCTTCTTAATATTTAAAACTATAGTATAATTTAATGAAGGGGGAGTGGTTATGGTAGCATATATAGAAGAACTTTTTGGTGAACACTTTCTTCTTTTTGTTGTTCGAATATTAGTTGCGTTAGTACTTTCAGGGTTAATTGGATTTGAAAAAGAGTTGAAAAATCACTCTGCTGGATTTAGAACACATATCTTAGTAGGTATTGGTTCTTGTCTTATGATGCTTTTATCAACCTATGGGTTTGAAGCGTTTATAGAAAAATACGATAATGTGAGGTTTGATCCAGCAAGAATTCCATCGTACGTAATAAGTGGAATCGGTTTTTTAGGAGCTGGAACCATTATTGTCTATGGAGGAACGATTCGTGGTTTAACAACGGCAGCATCTATATGGGCAGTTGCGGGGTTAGGGCTTGTTGTAGGTGCGGGTATGTATGCTACAGCTGTTTTTACAACATTAGTAATTTTATTAAGTCTAGTATTTCTAAATAACTTTGAAAAGCTGTTTAAGAAGGGGCACAGGTCCCAGATTATTGAGATTATTGCCTTACCTAATTTACCGGTTAATCATATTGTGTCTATATTTGAAAAGTATACGTTGATTATTAAAAAAGTAGAAATTGTGAAAGTCGAAAATAATTTACGTAGTATTTATATAAAGATTGAAAGAAATGACAATATTGATCGTATAACATTATTTGAAGAATTATCAAATATAGAATCGGTAAAAAATGTTAACGAAAGAACCTAATATACACTTTCTATGACCGTACATGCTTTGTACGGTTTTTACTTATAGATTTATTACCTATTAAGTTTTGATTTAGATATTTTTGTCTAAAATAAAAGGGACAGGATATTAGTTGCATCTGAAATTAATTGCAGTATAATATTAATAAAGTCAAAGATAGTCAAAGTCAATAACGACTAATATAACCCAACTTAAATTATTTGTTTAAAGAGGGAGGGAATACAATGAGCAATATATCCGATGTTATAGAACAATATCTAAAAAGTATTTTGAGTTCAAAAGGACAAAACGCAATAGAAATAAAGAGAAGTGAAATTGCAAATAGATTTCAGTGTGTACCTTCGCAGATTAATTATGTAATTAATACACGATTTACGATGGAAAAAGGGTATATTGTTGAAAGTAAACGTGGTGGTGGAGGATATATCCGAATTATTCGTATTGAGCATCAGGACCGATCTGATCTAATAGATGATATTATAAAACTTATCAATCCTACGGTTACTCAACAAGCAGCAATTGATATTCTAGAAAGACTGCTGGAGGAAGATATCATTACTGAAAGAGAAGCAAAAATTATGGCTAGTGCAATGAATAGAGAGATATTAGCCTTAAACTTACCTATAAGAGATGAAATACGTGCTCGAATTTTAACTACAATGCTTACTACGTTAAAATATATTAATAAATAGTAATTTTTTTGCACAAATAAATGTTTAACTTATGGAAGAAGGGGGAAAAACCGTGGAATGTCAGGAATGCCATAAACGCCCTGCAACACTTCACTTCACACAAGTCATTAATGGAAACAAAACAGAAATTCAACTTTGTGAGGTATGTGCCAAAGAAAAAGGATATATGACGTATCCGGAAGATGGATATTCTCTACACAATTTACTCTCTGGATTGTTTAATTTTGATTCAAATCATATTGGTACTCAAAAAAAGGATTCGCAATTCCAACAAGTTAAAGAATTACAATGCGCTAGATGTGAAATGACTTTTTCTGAATTTAAACGAGTAGGTAAATTTGGTTGTGCGGAATGTTATCATACTTTTTCATCTCATTTAGACCCTATATTTCGTCGTGTTCATAGTGGTAATACGAAACACCGAGGCAAAATTCCCAAACGAAAAGGTGGGGATTTGCATATAAAGAAGCAGATTGAGAGCTATAAATCTGAACTACAAGAATTAATTGTAAATGAAGAATTTGAAAAGGCAGCAACGGTCAGAGATAAAATAAGGGAATTGGAGATGGATATTCGAAACAAGCAGGATGGTGATCAGTCATGACACTAGAACATTTTATGAATGAAGCAATTAGTCCCTGGATGCGAGAGAATGGTCCAGATAGCGATATTGTTTTAAGTAGTCGCATTCGACTTGCACGTAATTTTGCTGATATACCATTCCCAATAATCGCAAACCAGCATGACCTAGAAAAGATAAGGGAATTCCTACAACAAGAGTTTGAACATCTTTCTTTTCAAGACTATAAAAATTTTGAGTTTATCTCCATTAGAGATTTATCTTCAATCGAAAAAAGAGTATTGGTTGAAAAACATTTAATCAGCCCATTACTGGCTCAAAATGACGGAACCTCTGCATCCATGATATCCAATAATGAACAAGTCTCTGTCATGATTAATGAAGAAGACCATATACGTATACAGCTTTATTTTCCAGGCCTACAACTAACTAAAGCATTAAATAAAGCATTTGAGTTAGATGATTGGTTAGAAGAAAAGGTGAACTATGCATTTGATGAAACAAGAGGATTTTTAACGAGTTGTCCTACAAACGTAGGAACAGGTATGAGAGCATCTGTTATGATGCATCTCCCAGCATTGGCGATGACAAAGCAAATTAATCGCATGATGCCTGCCATTAATCAGCTTGGATTGGTAGTTAGAGGGATTTATGGGGAAGGTAGTGAAGCAGTAGGGAATCTTTTTCAAATTTCAAATCAAATTACATTAGGAAAAACAGAAGAAGATATCATTGAAGACTTACAAAGTGTTGTTCAACAATTAATTGAACATGAGCGAAGAGCAAGAACACGGTTAATGGAGCAATCTGGAACTGAATTAGAGGATCGAATTTATCGTTCTTTAGGTTCATTAAAATATAGTAGAATTATCGAATCCAAAGAGGCTGCCATGTGTTTATCAAATGTTCGATTAGGTATTGATTTAGGTATCATAAAAGATCTATCTCGTAATATACTTAATGAATTAACGGTGTTAACTCAACCAGGATTCTTACAACATTATGCAAAGAAAACTTTAACAGCGAGTGAACGTGATGTTCTACGAGCTACCCTTATTAGGGAGAGGTTGCAATTAGAGGAATAGGTAGGAGGAAACGAATATGATGTTTGGACGTTTTACCGAAAGAGCACAAAAAGTATTGGCACTTTCTCAGGAAGAAGCCGTCAGATTAGGACATAACAATATTGGTACAGAACATATCCTATTAGGATTAGTACGAGAAGGGGGAGGTATTGCTGCAAAAGCATTAGAATCCCTAGGGTTAGAAGTTGAAAAAATTCAGGAAGAAGTTGAAAAACTAATTGGTGTTGGTAAGCAACCAATGCAAACGATTCATTACACACCTCGTGCTAAAAAGGTGGTAGAACTTTCTCAAGATGAGGCTAGAAAATTAGGTCATTCTTATGTAGGTACAGAACATATTCTCCTAGGTCTCATTCGAGAAGGAGAAGGAGTTGCCGCACGTGTTTTAAATAATCTTGGTGTTAGTTTAAATAAAGCAAGACAACAAGTATTACAGCTATTAGGTAGCAATGAATCGCAGGCGGGTAGACAAGGTCGAGGTCAAGCATCAAATGCAAACACTCCAACCCTTGATTCATTAGCTCGTGACTTAACAGCAAGTGCTAAAGATGGAAATGTGGACCCAGTAATAGGCCGTAGCAAAGAGATTGAGCGTGTCATTCAAGTTCTGAGCCGTCGTACGAAAAATAACCCAGTGCTCATAGGTGAGCCTGGTGTAGGTAAAACTGCAGTTGCAGAAGGTTTAGCACAACAGGTTGTAAATAACGAAGTGCCAGAAACGTTGCGTGATAAACGTGTCATGACCCTTGATATGGGAACGGTTGTGGCTGGAACTAAATATCGTGGTGAATTTGAAGACCGTTTAAAAAAGGTTATGGAAGAAATACGACAAGCGGGAAATATAATTTTATTCATCGATGAATTACACACCTTAATTGGTGCAGGTGGAGCTGAAGGTGCAATAGATGCTTCCAATATTTTAAAACCTTCCTTAGCAAGAGGAGAATTACAATGTATTGGTGCAACAACTCTCGATGAATATAGAAAATATATAGAAAAAGATGCAGCTCTAGAGAGACGGTTCCAACCTATTCAGGTAGATGAACCATCTGTTGACGAAACCATGCAGATTTTAGCTGGATTAAGAGATCGCTATGAAGCACACCATCGAGTAACTATTACGGATGAAGCAATAGAGGCCGCTGCGAATTTATCCGATCGTTATATTACCGACCGATTCTTACCGGATAAAGCAATTGACCTAATTGATGAAGCTGGTTCTAAAGTACGTCTCCGTTCGTACACTGTTCCACCTAACTTAAAAGAACTTGAGCAAAAGTTAGAAGAAGTTAGAAAAGAAAAAGATGCAGCCGTTCAAAGTCAGGAATTTGAAAAAGCGGCATCCTTAAGAGATTCAGAACAACGCCTAAGAGAAGAACTAGAAACAACGAAAAAAGAGTGGAAAGAAAAACAGGGTCAAGAAGATTCACAAGTAACTGTGGAAGACATTGCAGAAGTTGTTTCAACTTGGACTGGTGTTCCTGTAGCTAAACTAACTAAAGACGAAAGCGATCGTTTATTAAATATGGAAGAAGTTCTCCATAATCGAGTAATTGGCCAGGCAGAAGCTGTTAAAGCCGTTTCAAAAGCAATAAGACGTGCAAGAGCAGGGTTAAAAGATCCAAAACGTCCAATTGGTTCATTTATTTTCCTTGGACCAACAGGGGTCGGAAAAACAGAGTTAGCTAGAGCTCTTGCAGAGGCTATGTTTGCTGATGAAGATGCAATGATTCGAATTGACATGTCTGAATACATGGAAAAACATGCGACATCTCGACTTGTTGGTTCTCCTCCAGGTTACGTTGGGTATGAAGAGGGCGGTCAATTAACGGAAAAAGTACGTAGAAAACCATATTCTGTTGTGTTATTAGATGAAGTGGAAAAAGCTCACCCTGAAGTATTCAATATTTTACTACAAGTGTTAGAAGATGGTCGTCTAACCGATTCTAAAGGTAGAGTGGTTGATTTCCGCAACACCGTGCTTATTATGACTTCTAATGTTGGAGCTAGTGAATTGAAACGTAATAAATATGTTGGCTTTAATTTAGAAGAAGAAGGCAGAGAATATAATGATATGAAGTCTAAGGTTATGGATGAATTAAAGAAAGCTTTTCGACCAGAGTTCTTGAATCGTATTGATGAAACAATTGTCTTCCATTCATTAGAGAGAGAGCATATGAAAGATATTGTAGTGCTACTTATTAAACAGTTACAGAAGCGATTGAAAGAACAAGAAATTGATTTTACACTTACGGATAAAGCAGTAGAGAAAATAGCAAAAGAAGGTTTTGATCCTGAATATGGTGCTAGACCATTACGTCGCTCTATCCAAAAAAATATAGAAGATTTACTTTCTGAAGAACTATTAAAAGGCTCTATTAAAACTGGTGAGAAGGTTAAAATAGGTCTCAACAATAAAGGTGAGTTTATTATTCTACCGTAAGAATATAGCACGTAAGCAGCTGGATGATGATATCTAGCTGCTTTATTTTTATACGTTCTAATAGTTAACCACCTTAATTCATGATAAAATGAGAATGGATTACCCTCTAAGTTACCCTCTATATCCTCTTTATTCTATTTTTAAACTTTTCTAGGAATTTTCTGTGGCATAAATTAGGAAAATCTTTTATTAAATGATAGAGTTTTGTAACCTTTGTGTTATAACAAACGTATATAATAAATATAAGAAGGGATCGATTAATTTTGGCAAAAAGAAAGACAAAGTTTGTCTGTCAGGACTGTGGCTATGAATCCGCTAAATGGATGGGAAAATGTCCTGGTTGCAATAATTGGAATACATTAGTAGAAGAAATAGAAGCTACAAGTACTAAAAACAGGCATACCTTTAGTGGTGTAAGTTCCTCAAATGGAAAGCCAGAAAAAATATCATCAATAAAATCACAAAAAGAACCACGCGTGACAACAAACTTGAAAGAATTTAATCGTGTACTTGGAGGGGGAATTGTTGCAGGGTCCCTTGTCTTAATTGGTGGAGATCCTGGGATTGGTAAGTCTACCTTACTACTACAAGTTTCGGCACAACTAGCTGATAAAGAAATGCCTGTATTATATATTTCTGGAGAAGAATCAACAAGGCAAACCAAATTACGTGCGGATCGTTTAGGAATTACTGCTGACTTATTATATGTATTATCCGAAACAAATCTATTAAATATAGCTAGTCAAATTGATCAAATTAAACCTGCTTTTGTTGTTATTGACTCTATTCAAACTATATATCGTGAGGAAGTAACAAGTGCACCTGGAAGTGTATCTCAAGTGCGTGAATCTACTAGTGAATTAATGCGAATTGCGAAAACAAGTGGTGTTCCTATATTTATCGTTGGTCATGTGACAAAAGAAGGGGCGATTGCTGGTCCGCGTTTATTAGAACATATGGTAGATGCCGTACTCTACTTTGAAGGGGAAAGGCATCATACGTTTCGAATACTTCGTAGTGTGAAAAACCGTTTTGGAAGTACGAATGAAATGGGAATATTCGAAATGAAAGAAGAGGGGTTAAGAGAAGTATTAAATCCTTCTGAGATATTTTTGGAAGAGCGTTCACAAGGTGCCGCTGGGTCAACTATAGTTGCTTCAATGGAAGGGACAAGACCTGTATTAGTAGAAATACAAGCATTAATATCACCTTCAGCATTTGGAAATCCGAGAAGAATGGCTACAGGCATTGATCATAACCGTGTTCCATTATTAATGGCTGTTCTTGAAAAAAGGGTTGGGCTAATGCTCCAAAACCAAGATGCATATATTAAAGTAGCTGGTGGTGTCAAATTGGATGAACCTGCAATTGACCTAGCAATTGCTATAAGTATTACATCAAGCTTTCGTGACCAACCAACAAGACCTGAAGATATATTTATTGGAGAGGTTGGACTAACTGGTGAAATAAGAAGGGTTTCAAGAATTGAACAACGAGTACAAGAAGCTGCGAAATTAGGATTTAAACGAGTAATCTGTCCACAAAAAAATCTAGATGGATGGACTTATCCAAAGAACATAGAAGTTATTGGAGTAAATTCAGTACAAGAAGCATTAGAAGTTGGACTTGCTCGGTAAAATAATTGTCGAAACCTAAGGGATTTAGTTTGACTTATGATATCCGTTATGATAAAATTTTTCTTTTGCTTATTTGAATGTTTTCTTTTGCTATGCTATCATTTAGAATGTATTATAGTTTAATTTGAAAATAATGGTTATTATTCATGGTAATAGGTAATAATAATGGATAGGAGGTGACAGTGGTGCTAAAAAAGATTGTACATCTATTTTTTATCATTTCAGGAGGTACCATTGGGTATTTATATATACCAAGTATAATACGATTTTTAGACTTTACTGATGCAGATTGGGTGGCATCACCATATTTAGGGTTGGTTTTGGGTGCAATTATATTATTTTTAATTTCGTATTTGATAGTAGATTATATAGTTGATTTTCTAAGGTGGATTGAAGAGGGACTTGTTAAAGTTCCGGTAGGTGATTTGTTTTTTGGTAGTTTAGGACTAATTATTGGGTTAGTTATTGCTTATTTTGCTAACATTCCTTTGCAATACATTAATATTGAACTAGTTTCACAGGTAATTCCTTTATTCGTTACTATTTTATTAGGATATCTAGGATTTCAGGTTGGTTTTAGACGCCGTGAAGAATTCGTTAGCCTCTTAAATATCAATAAAAAGAGTGAGAAAAAACGGGTATCTGCAGAAGAAAATACAGTAGCTGATCGCGAAACTCCAAAGGCAAAAATCTTAGATACAAGTGTGATAATAGATGGTAGAATTGCTGATATATGTCAAACTAATTTTTTAGAAGGTACAATCATTATTCCACAGTTTGTGCTTGGGGAATTACAGCATATTGCAGATTCCTCTGACGTGCTCAAAAGAAATAGAGGGCGAAGAGGTTTAGACGTTTTGAATCGCATTCAAAAGGAACTTCCAGTTAAAGTAGAAATTTACGAAGGCGATTTTGAGGAAATCTCTGAAGTTGATAGTAAGTTAATTAAACTAGCGAAAGTAATTGATGGGATTGTTGTCACAAATGATTTTAACTTAAATAAAGTTTGTGATTTACAAGGGGTACCAGTATTAAATATTAATGATTTAGCAAATGCTGTAAAACCTGTTGTGTTGCCAGGTGAAGAATTAATGGTGCAAGTCATTAAAGATGGTAAAGAGCAGAATCAGGGTATTGCTTATTTGGATGACGGTACAATGATTGTTGTAGAAGAAGGCAGAAATTATATTGGTAAAACGATTGAAGTACTTATAACTAGTGTCTTACAAACTTCTGCTGGACGTATGATTTTTGCAAAACCAAAATTACTTGAAAAAGCATTATAAAAAGGGTATAACTAAAGATGATATAAAAGTGATAACATATGATGTTATCGCTTTTTACTTTACGTGAAAAGTACTAGAAGATCTTCTTGAAAGGAAGGATTAAAATGAGTAATGATGTTCGTGTTCGTTATGCACCAAGTCCAACAGGTCATTTACATATTGGTAATGCGCGTACGGCACTTTTTAATTATTTATATGCAAAGCACTTTGATGGAAAGTTTATTATTCGTATTGAGGATACAGATGATAAGCGAAATGTTGAAGGTGGAGAAGAAAGCCAGTTGAAATTTCTAAAATGGCTAGGAATCGATTGGGATGAAGGTGCTGATGTCGGAGGAGATTTTGGTCCATATCGTCAAATGGAACGGTTAGATATTTATCAAAAATACATAGATGAGCTACTTGAACGTGGTTTAGCTTATAAATGTTATATGACATCGGAAGAATTGGAAAAAGAACGTGAAGAGCAATTGGCAAATGGACAAACTCCTCGATATTCTGGAGCACATCGTGATTTAACAGAGGATCAAATAGCTGCTTTTGAGGTAGAAGGACGTAAACCAAGTATTCGTTTTCGTGTTCCTGATAATATTACCTATGTCTTTAATGATATTGTTCGTGGAGATATTACATTTGAATCGAGTGATTTTGGAGATTGGGTAATTGTTAAGCAAAACGGGATTCCAACTTATAATTTTGCGGTAGCTATTGATGACCATCTGATGAAAATTTCCCATGTATTGCGTGGAGAAGAACATATATCTAATACACCAAAGCAGATGATGATTTATGATGCATTTGATTGGACACCACCAACATTCGGTCATATGACATTAATTTTAAATGAAGAACGTAAAAAGCTAAGTAAACGAGATCAACATATTTTACAATTTATTGAGCAGTATCATAATTTAGGATATTTACCAGAGGCGTTATTTAACTTTATTACGTTGCTCGGTTGGTCTCCGGTTGGGGAAGAAGAGATTTTTGATCAAGAAACATTGATTAAAATCTTTGATCCTGAACGTCTTTCTACGTCACCAGCGATTTTTGATGCACAAAAGCTAAAGTGGATGAACAATGCATATATCAAGTCTTCTAATTTAGAAAAAGTAATTGACCTTGCATTACCACATTTAATTGAAGCTGGTCGACTATCTCAAAATATGGATGATGAAACAAGACAGTGGGCTGAGAATGTTATTGCTCTTTACCATGAACAATTGCGTTATGGTCAGGAAATTGTTGAGTTAACAGATTTATTCTTCAATGAAGACATTCATTATGATGAAGCAGCTAAAGAAGTATTAGAAGGTGAGCAAGTTCCGGAAGTATTACAAGTATTTACCGATAGACTAATTCACTTAGATGACTATAATAAAGACACCATCAAAGCCCAGATAAAAGCAACACAAAAGGAAACAGGTCATCGTGGAAAGAAATTGTTTATGCCAATACGTGTAGCTACAACTGGACAAACGCATGGGCCAGAACTTCCTTTTGCCATTGAGTTGTTAGGGAAGGAAATCATCTTAAAACGTTTAGATAAAGTTTTAAAAGAACTAGATGCCTAATAATTCACATTGGGGTAAAAATATAATATAGTAATAGTATCAATATGGGATCGTTGAAAAGGGAAAGTAAAAATAGGCTATGCTCAGACAGAGAGAATCACCACCGGCTGAAAGTGATTTTGAGGACCCTATTTTGAAGTGCCCCTTGGAGTCTGTTATGGAACATGATTGATTTTAATTAGTACATAACAGCGGTTAAGTTCTGCCGTTATCAGAACAAGAGTTGGAAGTCTATTATCATTATGGGCTTCAAACAGAGTGGAACCGCGCACTAGCGTCTCTGTGTATATATTACACAGAGACTTTTTTTGTCTCTAGTGAAATTTCTTTGCCAAAAACACCGTGCTTTTCAGCAAAAGGAGGTAATAATATGGGAGTTTTTAAACGTATGAAAGAGGATATGGATGTTGTTTTTGAACAGGATCCTGCTGCTCGTACTTATTTTGAAGTGTTTTTAACATATTCGGGTTTGCACGCAGTTTGGGCACATCGAATGGCACACGCATTTTATAAGCGCAAGTTATTTTTCTTAGCTCGTTCCATTTCACAAATTAGTCGCTTTTTTACAGGAATTGAGATTCATCCTGGTGCCAAGATTGGAAATCGACTATTTATAGACCATGGTATGGGGGTCGTAATAGGAGAAACTTGTGAGATTGGTGATAATGTTACGATCTTTCAAGGAGTAACTTTAGGTGGTACAGGAAAAGAAAAAGGAAAGCGACATCCTACGGTTGAAGATAATGCACTTATTGCCTCAGGAGCAAAGGTTCTTGGCTCTATTACTATAGGGAAAAATGCAAAGGTTGGTGCAGGTTCTGTAGTATTAAAAGATGTTCCTGATAATTCAACAGTTGTTGGAATACCGGGGAAAGTAGTTGTGCAAAATGGAGAAAAGGTAAGAAGGGACCTTGATCATCATAAGATACCTGATCCTATTGATGATAGATGTTCTAAATTACAAAAAGAAATTGATGAACTAAGAAAAGAAATTCAACGTTTAAAGGAAGGGGAACAAAATGTCGATAACCATTTATAATACATTAACTCGTGAAAAAGAAACGTTTAAACCAATAGAAGATGGTAAGGTAAGGATGTATGTGTGTGGCCCAACTGTTTATAACTTTATTCATATTGGGAATGCTAGACCTGCTATTGTATTTGATACAGTAAGAAGATACTTCGAATATAAAGGGTATACGGTAGATTATGTTCTTAATTTTACAGATGTGGATGATAAGATTATTAAGGCAGCTAATGAATTAGGAGAAGACGTTTCTGAAGTAGCTAACCGTTTCATCGATGCGTATTTAGAAGATGTTAGTGCTTTAGGTGTTAAAAAGGCAACATTTAATCCTCGTGTAACTAATACGATGGATGAAATTATTGCATTTATTCAAGAACTTATAGAAAAAGGATTTGCTTATGAAGCAGATGGTGATGTTTACTTTAGACCTCGTGCCTTTGACGGATATGGAAAGTTATCACACCAATCAATCGATGAATTACGTTCAGGTGCACGCATCCAAATCGGAGAAAAGAAAGATGACCCATTAGATTTTGCATTATGGAAAGCGGCAAAAGAGGGAGAAATTGCGTGGGATGCACCGTGGGGACAAGGACGCCCAGGTTGGCATATTGAATGCTCTGCAATGGCTAAAAAATATTTAGGAGAGACAATAGATATTCATGCCGGTGGACAGGATTTAACATTCCCACATCATGAAAATGAAATTGCTCAATCAGAAGCAAATAATGGCAAGACTTTTGCAAACTATTGGATGCATAATGGGTATATTAATATTGATAATGAAAAAATGTCCAAATCCCTTGGTAATTTTGTTTTAACAAGAGATCTATTAAAAAAACATGACCCTCAAGTAATTCGTTTCTTTATGCTCAGTGTTCAGTATCGTCATCCCATAAATTTTACAGAAGAACTATTGCAATCTACTCAAAATAGCTTGGAGCGTATAAAGACGGCATACTTTAACTTGGAACATCGAAAAAATGCTAGTACCAATTTATCAAATGATAATGACGAATGGTTGAAATCTATTGAATATTATCTACAACGATTTCAAGAAGAAATGGATGATGATTTTAATACTGCAAATTCAATCTCGGTTTTATTTGACCTTGCTAAAGAAGCTAATCTGTATTTACAATCCAATCATACATCAACAGAGGTAATAGATAAATTTCAAGAGGCAATTATTAAATTACTAGGAATTCTAGGTATAACGATTGAACATGAAAATGAATTACTAGACGATGATATCGAGGCTTTAATTGAAGAACGTAATGAAGCTAGGAAAAATCGCAACTTTGCACGTGCAGATGAGATTCGAGATATGCTGAAAGATCAAAATATTATTTTAGAAGATACTCCACAAGGCGTGCGTTGGAAAAGAGGTTGACGGATGGATTCAGACGTTAAACAGATGAAAAGTTTAGCACTTGCCTATATGGGCGATGCTGTCTATGAGGTGTTTGTACGAGAGCACTTACTAAAAACAGGACAGGTAAAACCAAATCAATTACATCGTCATGCCATTACATTTGTGTCTGCAAAAGCTCAAGCAAAAGTGATTTTATATTGGTTAGAACAAGAGTTGCTTTCTGAAGAGGAGGAGCGGATTGTTGCTAGAGGGCGAAATGCAAAATCCGGCTCCGTCCCTAAAAATACAAGTGTACAAACCTATCGTTATAGTACGGCGTTTGAAGCGCTCATCGGTTTTCATTATTTATCTAAAAATGAAGAAAGACTGACAGACCTAATGAATTGGGCTATTGAATTTCTTACGGCATAAAAGGCAACAAAAGTTTAAGTAAGGAGGGGAAATCTAGTGGAACAAGAAATCATCATAGGGAAAAATCCAGTAATTGAAGCATTGAAATCTGGTAGATCGGTTAACAAGGTACTATTATCAGAACAGTTAAATCCGAATGTTCAACGAAAGCTTGTACAACTAGGGAAATCCGCAGGTACAATTGTGCAAAAAGTACCCAAGACAAAAATTGATCGATTGAGTGATGGAAATCATCAAGGTGTAGTTGCTTACGTTGCATCTTATCAATACGCAACTATTGATGACTTATTTGCTAAAGCTGCTTTGAATGAAGAGGAACCATTTTTTATTATTTTAGATGAATTAGAAGACCCGCATAATTTAGGGTCTATTCTTCGAACGGCAGATGCTACAGGTGCGCACGGTGTGATTATTCCAAAACGGCGATCAGTTGGCTTAACGGCAACAGTAGCTAAAACAGCAGTCGGGGCATTAGAACACATACCAGTTGCAAGAGTGACAAATATAGGGACTACGATTGATGAATTAAAACAACGAAATGTTTGGGTAGTTGGAACGGAAGCGGATGCAACAGAAGACTATCGAAAGTTAGATGGAGCTATATCAATTGCATTAGTAATAGGTAATGAAGGAAAAGGTATGAGTCGATTAGTACGCGAAAAATGTGATTGGACGGTTAGTCTTCCAATGAAAGGAAAGGTATCATCTTTAAACGCATCGGTTGCCTGTAGCCTCTTGTTATATGAGGTTTATCGTAAAAGGTATCCGCTCGGTGAGTAACGATGGTAGTCTTAATTGTAGATGGTTATAACATTATTGGTGACTGGGAAGAACTAAAGTACCTTAAGGAAAAAGACATCGGTCAGGCAAGAGATCGTCTCATTGAAATGATGGCCGAATATCAGTCATTCTCAGGACAGCGAGTTATTATTGTGTTTGATGCTTACTATGTTCGTGGTATTGAAAGTAAGCTAAAGCAATATAAAGTGGAAATTATTTATACAAGAGAAAAGGAAACGGCTGATGAATGTATTGAACGTCTTGTGAAAAAGGTAAAAAACATAAAAACACAAGTATATGTTGCAACATCAGATTATGCTGAACAACGTACTATTTTTGGCCAAGGTGCATTAAGAAAATCAGCGCGTGAGTTATTAATAGAATTAGAAAATGCAAAAAGAGAAATTAAAGAAAGTGTTGAACTACATAAGAAAAGCCAACCAACAGCTAAAATACCTTTGGATAAAGATGTACTTGAGAAATTCGAAAAATGGCGAAGAGGGGAAATGTAAACGAGCCCCCCTTCGCTATTTTTATAATAAAGACTCGTATTGTGATATGTACTTCAGAAATTGCTATACATTTACAATTTGCTACATAGTTGTTTATTTTGATATGAATATTCTGTAAGTTATTGAGTTATCATTTTAGTTCATGTATAATATTGACTATATCTATATACACAACAGTGGGTCAGGGAGGCAATAAGGTGAACATCAAGCAAGTTGGGGAAGAAAAATTAGATATTAAAACGCTTGATGACGATGAAATCATAGAATTGGTTCATCAAGGTAACGGCGAGGCGTTGGATTTTTTGATAGATAAATATAAAAACTTCGTCCGTGCGAAAGCGAGAACATACTTTCTGATTGGGGCAGATAAAGAAGATATTATACAAGAAGGAATGATCGGATTATATAAAGCAATTCGAGATTATAATGGTGATAAGTTATCATCTTTTAAAGCCTTTGCTGAATTGTGTATAACCAGACAGATTATTACTGCAATTAAAACAGCAACTAGACAGAAACATATTCCATTAAATTCTTACGTTTCATTGGACAAGCCAATCTATGATGAAGAGTCAGATCGTACATTATTAGATGTTATTGCTGGTTCGAAAGCTATTGACCCTCAGGAATTGTTAGTGAATCAAGAGAATTTCGGTGATATGGAAGTTAAGTTATCTGAATTATTAAGTGAATTTGAAAGGAAAGTATTGCATTTATATTTAGATGGACGTACTTACCAAGAAATGTCGGAAGAACTAAAGCGGCATGTGAAGTCTATAGATAATGCTTTACAACGTGTTAAACGTAAATTAGAACAATTAATAGAGACAAATGAAATTAGCCTGTAAGAGCTAGTAGCATGTCCATTCACTTATTGACACTAAAGGACAACCATGCTACATTTATATGAGGAAACCCTAAAGTAGGGGTGAGAACTTATGAGTAAAAAAGTTACTTTAGCGTGTGCAGTATGTTCCAGTCGTAATTATACTACCAACAAAAACGTATCCACACAAACACGCTTGGAAGTGCGGAAATACTGTAAAACTTGTGGTAAACATACGGTGCATCGCGAAACGAAATAAACGCATTCTTCGGGCACAGTTGGGGGAGGGTACAATCATGTTTAGTTTTTTAAAAAATGTATCTAGAGAGATGAAAAAGGTTAGTTGGCCGAAAGGGAAAGAGTTAACAAGTTATACAATAACAGTTATCTCAACTGTTGCATTTGTTGCTATCTTTTTCTTTGTTATTGATCTAGGTATTACACAATTTTTAAATGTATTCTTTGAATAAATTACCATCAATTATGCTATAATGAAAAATGAATAAATAAAATTCATCTAAAAAACCCGGATTACGGGTTTTTTTAGTATTGATTTTTTGTGTGCTAAGCTGTGCAGTCTAAGTATTATAGTACGTTACTAGAATGGTTTTGCTGTTGTTAAGAGTATCGAAACGGCACATTATAATATTAAGGTACTACCTAAAGGGAGGGAAGGGCATATTATTTGTCCTGTTTAAATGGAAAAAAACTGGTATGTGGTTCATACGTATTCAGGGTATGAGAACAAAGTAAAAACAAACTTAGAGAAACGTGTAGAGACAATGGGGATGGAAGATAAGATCTTTCGTGTCATTGTTCCAGAAGATGAAGAAACAGAAATTAAAAATGGCAAGAAAAAAGTAGTAAAAAAGAAAGTGTTTCCTGGATATGTTCTAGCAGAAATGATCATGACAGATGATTCATGGTATGTTGTTCGTAATACTCCAGGAGTTACTGGGTTTATTGGTTCTAGTGGTGGAGGAACAAAACCTACTCCATTATTACCAGACGAAGTAGACACCATTCTGAAACGCATGGGTATGGATGAACCAATTGTTCATATTGATTTTGAATTAAAAGAGAATGTACGTGTTACAGATGGTCCGTTTGCAAACTTTACAGGTACAATAGAGCACATTGATATAGATAAACAAAAAATTAAAGTTCATGTGAATATGTTTGGACGAGATACTCCAGTTGAACTAGACTTTGCACAAGTAGAAAAACTTTAATCTAATCAATCATTTATAAATAACAACTTGCATTTTTTTTTGATACATGCTAAAATTCTTTTGTTATTCATGCTCCCTAATAACAGGGAGTTTGACAAATATGAGTGGGAGGGAATCTGCGAAAGATCCCTATTACCACATCACGGACTTTAAGGAGGTGTGTCTCGTGGCTAAAAAAGTTATTAAATTAGTTAAATTACAAATCCCAGCAGGTAAAGCAAATCCAGCACCACCGGTAGGACCAGCACTAGGTCAAGCAGGTGTAAATATCATGGGGTTCTGTAAAGAATTCAATGCACGTACTCAAGATCAAGCGGGTATGATCATTCCGGTTGAAATTACTGTATTTGAAGACCGTTCATTTACGTTTATTACAAAAACTCCACCTGCAGCTGTATTGCTTAAAAAAGCAGCAGGAATTGAAACTGCTTCAGGTGAGCCTAACCGTAATAAAGTTGCGACTGTTAAGCGTGACAAAGTAAAAGAAATTGCAGAAACTAAAATGCAAGACTTAAACGCCGCTGACGTAGAAGCAGCGATGCGCATGGTTGAAGGTACAGCAAGAAGTATGGGTATTACAATCGAAGACTAATACTCATGAAGGTAAAATAATGAAGGTTGCGGTAATGGAAACATTTCGCGCAACCTTTTTCAAAGAAGAATAGCACAAGTCATTACTTAATGACTTGCGCTTTTATTAATGAATAGGATTCTTCGTAGAGTCTATTCTATGGA
Organism: Ornithinibacillus halophilus; assembly: GCF_900129485.1. Lineage (GTDB taxonomy): Bacteria > Bacillota > Bacilli > Bacillales > Amphibacillaceae > Ornithinibacillus > Ornithinibacillus halophilus. Next base: position 41,537 of record NZ_FQVW01000016.1, on the reverse strand, counting down.
TAATCGCGTGCTTTATAAAAGCTATTGACTGCGACAGTATTTAGCTGTTTGCTAAGCTTTTATAAGTGGGAGGTATTACCGTTATAACCACAATAGAGGAGGAAATTTAAAATGGCTAAAAGAGGTAAAAGATATCAAGAAGCTGCGAAGCTAATTGATCGTTCTAAGACTTATGATATAAATGAAGCTGTTAACTTATTGCAAGAAACAGCAAAAGCAAAATTTGATGAAACAGTAGAAGTAGCTTTTCGTTTAGGTGTTGACCCTAAGAAAGCAGACCAACAAATTCGTGGGGCGATGGTATTGCCGCATGGTACTGGTAAAACACAACGTGTATTAGTGTTTGCTAAAGGTGAAAAACTTAAAGAAGCAGAAGCTGCTGGAGCAGATTATGTTGGAGATCAAGATTTAATCAATAAAATTAACCAAGGATGGTTTGATTTTGATGTGATCGTTGCAACTCCTGACATGATGGCTGAAGTTGGTAAACTTGGACGTGTTCTAGGACCGAAAGGCTTAATGCCTAACCCTAAAACCGGTACTGTGACTTTCGATGTTGAAAAAGCAGTTAAAGAAATCAAAGCTGGTAAAGTAGAATACCGTGTTGATAAATCTTCTAACGTTCATGTACCAATCGGTAAAATTTCATTCGACAATCAAAAACTAGTTGAAAACTTCGAGGCTCTTATTGAAACACTTGTGAAAGCAAAACCACAAGCTGCGAAAGGTACTTACCTACGTAATGTATCTGTTACTTCAACAATGGGACCTGGAATCAAAATCGACACATCAAATTACCGTTAATTGGTAGTTGACTTAATCGATTAGATTCGCTATACTAAGTTTTGTTGTCAAATTAAATACGTTGTACCGTAGACAGTAGGTGCTTACTAAAGCTTAATATCCTGCCGAGGTGTTTAATAATAACAAATGATAATGTTTGTTTATTTAACCCTCCATGTCTACATGGAGGGTTTTCTTATATAAACTCGAATGAACGGTATGATGGAAAATCTCACAGGAGGTGGAAAGATGTCTAAAGTGATCGAACAGAAAAAACAAGTTGTTCAAGAAATTGCTGATAAATTACGTGAAAGTCAATCAACACTATTAGTTGACTACCGTGGACTAGATGTTGCAGAAGTAACACAACTACGTAAAGAACTACGTGATGCAGGCGTTGAATTCAAAGTGTACAAAAACACTATGGCTCGCCGTGCAACTGACGATGCTAATTTATCGGAGTTAAATGAAATGTTAGTAGGACCAACAGCTATTGCTTTCAGTAATGAAGATGTAGTTGCTCCGGCTAAAATTCTTAATAACTTTGCTAAAGAACATGAAGCTTTAGAAATCAAAGCTGGTGTAATTGAAGGGAAAATTGCAACTCTTGATCAGATTAAAGAACTTGCAGATTTACCAAATTACGAAGGTATGGTTTCTATGTTACTAAGCGTACTTCAAGCACCAATCCGCAACTTTGCTTATGCAGCAAAAGCTGTATCAGAACAAAAAGAAGAACAAGATGCATAAGTTAATAAGTCAAAAACGTTTCGAAAATATAAATTACAATTAAAATTAGGAGGAAATAAACATGACTAAAGAGCAAATTATCGATGCTATTAAAGAAATGTCTGTATTAGATTTAAATGATTTAGTAAAAGCAATTGAAGAAGAATTCGGAGTAACTGCTGCAGCACCTGTTGCTGTTGCTGGTGGAGCTGCTGGTGGAGAAGCTGCTGCTGAGAAAACTGAATTTGACGTTGTACTTGAAAACGCAGGTTCATCTAAAATTAAAGTTGTTAAAGCAGTCCGTGAAATCACTGGTCTTGGCTTGAAAGATGCTAAAGAATTAGTAGATAACGCACCTAAAGCTATCAAAGAAGGCGTTGCTAAAGAAGAAGCTGAAGAAGTTAAAGCTAAACTTGAAGAAGCTGGAGCAGCTGTAGAAGTTAAGTAATAATCATTAAATAGGAGCTCGTCGTATATTTCGACGAGCTCAATATATATCCTTTCTTCTCAATACTATACAAAGTAGGTGCCCAAATGTCTGAGCATTACTTTTCACATAAACCCCAATCAAAAAGTTCACCCAAGACATGGAATTATACATTAAGAGGCAAAAACTTTATATTCACAAGTGATGTTGGTGTGTTTTCGAAAAATGAAGTAGACTTTGGCTCCAGACTGCTAATTGAAGAATTTCGTTTACCAACTACCACAGGAGACATCCTGGATATGGGTTGTGGGTATGGCCCGATTGGCATTGCTTTAGCAAGTGACTTTGCGGATAGAAATATTGTTATGGCTGATGTTAATGAACGTGCCTTACAACTAGCTGAAAAGAACGCAAAAAACAACGATGTTAAAAATACAGAGTTTATTATTAGTGATCGATTTACTAACTTAGAAAATAGAACTTTTGCTGCAATTGTAACCAATCCACCGATAAGGGCTGGAAAGAAAGTAGTGCATGAGATTTTTCAAGATAGTAGAGCTGCATTACATAATGGTGGCGAACTATGGGTTGTAATTCAAAAGAAACAAGGGGCTCCTTCAGCAAAAGCGAAATTAGAAGAGTTGTTTGAAGAGGTTAAAACAGTCGCGCGTGATAAAGGATATATTATTTTACGCGCTATTAATGTTTGACTCAGTCTCTGTAACTATGATAACATAATAAAATGCCAATATACGAAATCTCTGTCAAGAAGATTTTTTATATATTATGTATATAAGTTTAGAATGTGGGAATACTTATAGAATCGAGTTTTGCGCGATTCGTTAAGTATTGTTACTTCATTATACCATGTTTTACTAGGTAAAATACATGGAAAAGATTTGAATTGTCTATTTCTATGTAAAAATGATACCCCATAATTTTAGGGTTGGCAAGAGAAAACTTAAAACTATATCTTGTCCTTGGATCAGAGGTTCTATTCTTTGGTCTACCAAAAGAAGATTATAAGAAAAACAAAAAAAGGTGTTGCTATCTGGTAATGCCGTTGTTTTTCTAAAAATATAATAGCAATTTTTCATGTGAAATTAACTACTATTCACAACAAAAAATGCATGGATTTGAGAGGTGAAGCAGTTGACAGGTCAACTAGTTCAGTATGGACGGCACCGGCAGCGTAGAAGTTATGCGCGCATCAGTGAAGTATTAGAATTACCTAACTTAATTGAAATCCAAACCGCTTCTTATGAATGGTTCTTAGAAGAAGGTTTGCGTGAAATGTTCCAAGACATTTCACCGATTGAAGACTTTACAGGAAACTTGTCACTCGAGTTTGTTGATTACAGTTTAGGTGAACCTAAGTACCCTGTAGATGAGTCTAAAGAAAGAGATGTAACTTATAACGCTCCACTTCGTGTAAAGGTTCGTTTAATTAACAACGAAACCGGAGAAGTAAAAGAACAGGAAGTGTTTATGGGAGACTTCCCTTTAATGACAGATACAGGTACATTTGTCATCAATGGTGCAGAACGCGTCATTGTTTCCCAGTTAGTTCGTTCTCCAAGTGTTTACTTCAATGAAAAAATTGATAAAAATGGTAAACGTGGAGTAGCTGCGACTGTAATTCCCAACCGAGGTGCTTGGTTAGAATTTGAGACAGATGCAAAAGATGTTGCCTATGTTCGAATTGATCGAACGCGTAAGTTACCAATTACGGTTCTTTTACGTGCACTAGGATTTGGAACTGATCAAGAAATTATCGACCTAATTGGTGATAATGAATACCTCATTAATACATTAGAAAAAGATAATACAGAAACAACAGAAAAAGCATTGTTAGAAATATACGAGCGTTTGCGTCCTGGTGAACCACCAACAGTGGAAAATGCCAAAAGCCTGTTGATTTCACGCTTTTTTGATCCAAAACGTTATGACCTAGCACATGTGGGTCGTTACAAAATGAATAAAAAATTACACATAAAAAACCGCCTATTTAACCAAGTGTTAGCTGAACCGATTGTGGACCCTGAAACTGGTGAAGTTTTGGCAGAAAAAGGCGATAAGTTAGAACGGAAATTATTAGACAAAATTATTCCGTATCTAGAAAATAAAGAAGATATGGTTGGAGAGAAAACAATCGAACCACACGAGGGTGTGTTAGAGGACTTAATTACGCTGCAGTCTATTAAGATCGTAGATCCAACTGACCCAAGTGGAGAAAGAGAACTAAATGTAATAGGTAATGCAAATATTGAAACAGGTGTTAAAAACATTACACCTGCAGATATCCTTTCTTCAATTAGCTATTTCTTTAACCTTCTTCATAAAGTAGGAAACACAGATGATATCGATCACTTAGGAAATCGTAGACTTCGTTCTGTTGGTGAATTATTGCAGAACCAATTCCGTATTGGTCTATCTCGTATGGAACGTGTGGTACGTGAACGCATGTCTATTCAAGACACATCAAGTGTTACACCTCAACAATTGATTAATATACGTCCGGTAATTGCATCCATTAAAGAATTCTTTGGGAGTTCACAGTTATCTCAGTTTATGGATCAGACCAATCCGTTAGCAGAGTTAACTCATAAGCGACGTCTATCAGCATTAGGTCCTGGTGGGTTAACACGTGAACGTGCTGGTTTCGAAGTGCGTGATGTTCACTATTCACACTATGGTCGTATGTGTCCTATTGAAACACCTGAGGGGCCAAACATTGGTCTGATTAACTCGTTATCTAGTTATGCTAAAGTGAATAAATTTGGTTTTATCGAATCACCATACCGTCGTGTTGATCCTGAAACAGGAAAAGTAACCGCTCAGATTGATTACTTAACAGCAGACGAACAAGATAATTATGTAGTTGCTCAGGCAAACTCTGAATTAAACGAAGATGGTAGTTTTACAAATGAAGAAGTTGTAGCACGTTTTCGTGAGGAGAACATTGTTGTATCACGTGATCGAATTGACTACATGGATGTTTCACCTAAACAGGTTGTTTCTGCTGCAACAGCATGTATACCGTTCTTGGAAAACGATGACTCAAACCGTGCGTTAATGGGTGCGAATATGCAACGTCAGGCTGTTCCTCTTATGAATCCAGAATCTCCAATTGTTGGAACTGGAATGGAGTATGTTTCTGGTAAGGATTCAGGTGCTGCTGTTATTTGCCGCAACCCTGGTGTTGTGGAACGTGTAGAAGCAAAAGAAGTTCATGTTCGTCGCATTACAGAAGTTGACGGAAAAGAAGTAAAAGGTGACTTGGACCGTTATAAATTGCAGAAATTTATCCGTTCGAACCAAGGGACTTGCTATAACCAACGTCCGATTGTTAGCGAGGGTGACCGTGTTACAAAAGGTGAAATTCTAGCTGATGGTCCTTCAATGGAAAAAGGTGAACTTGCTCTTGGTCGTAATGTTCTTGTTGGTTTCATGACCTGGGAAGGTTATAACTACGAGGATGCGATCATTATGAGTGAAAGACTTGTTAAAGATGATGTATATACATCCATTCACATTGAAGAATATGAGTCGGAAGCAAGGGATACTAAATTAGGACCTGAAGAAATCACTCGTGACATTCCGAATGTTGGAGAAGACGCACTGAAAAATCTAAATGAGCAAGGTATTATTCGCGTCGGTGCAGAAGTAACAGATGGGGATATCCTTGTGGGTAAAGTTACTCCAAAAGGTGTTACAGAACTATCTGCAGAAGAAAGACTTTTACACGCTATTTTTGGTGAAAAGGCACGTGAAGTAAGGGATACGTCATTACGTGTTCCACATGGTGCTGGTGGTATTGTGTTAGATGTAAAAGTATTTAACAGAGAAGACGGAGATGAATTACCTCCTGGTGTTAATGAACTTGTTCGTGTTTATATCGTTCAAAAACGTAAAATACACGAAGGGGATAAAATGGCAGGACGTCACGGGAATAAAGGGGTAATTTCAAGAATTTTACCTGAAGAAGATATGCCTTTCCTTCCTGATGGCACTCCAATCGATATCATGCTTAACCCATTAGGGGTACCATCTCGTATGAATATCGGACAGGTGTTTGAGTTGCACCTAGGTATGGCTGCTAGACAGTTAGGTATTCATATCGCAACACCGGTATTTGATGGTGCAAGAGAAGAAGATGTATGGGATACATTGGAAGAAGCGGGAATGGCACGTGATGCTAAAACGGTTCTTTACGATGGAAGAACAGGAGAACCGTTTGATAACCGTGTTTCTGTTGGTGTTATGTATATGATTAAACTAGCGCACATGGTTGATGACAAACTTCACGCTCGTTCTACTGGACCATACTCATTAGTAACTCAACAACCACTTGGTGGTAAAGCGCAGTTCGGTGGACAGCGTTTTGGTGAGATGGAGGTTTGGGCACTTGAAGCATATGGTGCAGCATACACCTTACAAGAAATACTAACCGTTAAATCAGATGATGTGGTTGGTCGTGTGAAAACATACGAAGCTATTGTTAAAGGTGAAAATGTACCAGAAGCGGGTGTGCCTGAGTCATTTAAAGTTCTTATCAAGGAGCTGCAAAGTCTTGGTATGGATGTGAAGATCTTATCTAGTGATGAGTCTGAAATTGAAATGCGTGACTTAGAAGAAGAAGAAACACAAGCGGCAAGTAAATTAAACATTGAAGTTGAAGAAAAACAACAATAACCAATAAACTATGGAGGAATTGGCTAGTGAACTAGACTAGCTAATTCCGTCACCATAGTTAATATAGAAACAAGTTCACATAATCGGCTAAGGTATAACAATAACGTACATTAAAGGGAGGTATACCCTTGCTAGATGTTAATAATTTTGAGTTTATGAAGATCGGCTTAGCTTCACCAGAAAAGATTCGTTCTTGGTCATATGGCGAGGTAAAAAAACCAGAAACAATTAACTACCGTACACTAAAACCTGAAAAAGACGGGTTATTTTGTGAACGGATTTTTGGCCCACAAAAAGATTGGGAATGCCACTGTGGTAAATACAAACGCGTACGATATAAAGGTGTTGTTTGTGACCGTTGTGGTGTAGAAGTTACAAAAGCAAAAGTACGTAGAGAACGTATGGGTCATATTGAATTAGCAGCCCCTGTATCTCATATTTGGTATTTTAAAGGGATTCCAAGTCGTATGGGATTAGTCTTGGATATGTCACCACGTGCGTTAGAGGAAGTAATTTACTTTGCAGCTTATGTTGTGACTGATCCAGGAAGTACTCCTTTAGAGAAAAAACAATTATTATCTGAGAAAGAATATCGTGCTTATTATGATAAATACGGTGCAACTTTTAAAGCTCAAATGGGTGCTGAAGCCATCCGTAAACTTTTACAAGATGTCGATTTAGACGGTGAAGTTGATGCTTTAAAAGAAGAATTAAAAACAGCGCAAGGACAACGTAGAACTAGAGCGATTAAACGTCTAGAAGTTCTTGAATCATTCCGTAATTCTGGTAATGAAACGTCATGGATGATTTTAGACGTTTTACCAGTTATACCACCTGAAATCAGACCGATGGTGCAATTGGATGGTGGCCGTTTTGCGACTTCAGATTTAAATGACTTGTATCGTCGTGTAATTAACCGTAACAATCGTTTGAAACGTTTATTAGACCTTGGTGCACCAAGTATTATCGTTCAAAATGAAAAACGTATGCTACAAGAAGCTGTGGATGCATTGATTGATAATGGTCGTCGTGGCCGTCCGGTTACTGGACCAGGAAACCGTCCGTTAAAATCACTTTCTCACATGTTAAAAGGGAAACAAGGTCGTTTCCGTCAAAACTTATTAGGTAAACGTGTAGATTATTCTGGTCGTTCTGTTATCGTGGTAGGTCCAAACCTTAAAATGTATCAATGTGGACTACCGAAAGAGATGGCATTAGAATTATTTAAACCGTTTATTATGAAAGAATTAGTTGAACGAGGTATTGCGCATAATATTAAATCAGCAAAAAGAAAAATTGAGCGAGTGCACCCAGATGTTTGGGGAGTATTAGAAGATGTGATTAAAGAGCACCCTGTATTACTTAACCGTGCACCTACATTACACAGATTGGGAATCCAGGCATTTGAACCAACATTAGTTGAAGGTCGTGCAATTCGTCTACACCCATTAGTGTGTACTGCGTATAACGCTGACTTCGATGGTGACCAAATGGCTGTCCACGTTCCTTTATCTGCTGAAGCGCAAGCAGAAGCTCGTATTCTTATGTTAGCAGCACAAAATATTTTGAATCCAAAAGATGGTAAACCGGTTGTTACACCTTCACAGGATATGGTTTTAGGTAACTATTACCTTACAATGGAACGCGAAGGTGCTGTTGGCGAAGGTAAAATTTTCACTGATATTAACGAAGCGTTAATATCTTATCAAAATGGGTATACCCATTTGCATACAAGAATTGCTGTTCAGGCATCTAGTGTGAATAATAGAACATTTACCGAAGAGCAACAAAATCAATTACTATTAACTACAGTTGGTAAATTAATCTTTAATGAAATCTTACCGGAGTCATTCCCTTATATAAATGAGCCGACAAAGACGAATCTTGAAGTGAGAACTCCTGAGGAATACTTTGTCCCTAGAGGTACAGACGTTAAAGAAGAATTAGCAACTCGTGAGATAATTAAGCCATTTAAAAAAGGGTTCTTGGGCGATATTATCGCTGAAGTATTCAAGCGTTTTAAAATTAGTGAAACTTCCAAAATGCTTGACCGTATGAAAGATTTAGGTTTTAGTTATTCAACTAAAGCAGGTATGACTGTTGGTGTATCAGATATCGTTGTTTTAGCTGAGAAAGAGAAAATACTTGAAGAAGCACAGGAAAAGGTTGATAAGGTATTAAAACAGTTCCGTCGTGGTTTGATAACAGAAGAAGAGCGTTATGATCGAGTTATTGCAATCTGGTCTCAAGCTAAAGATACGATTCAAGATAAACTAATGCAATCATTAGATAACCGAAATCCTATCTTTATGATGAGTGATTCTGGTGCAAGGGGTAACGCATCAAACTTCACTCAGTTAGCTGGTATGCGTGGTCTAATGGCCAACCCGGCTGGGCGTATTATTGAATTACCGATCAAATCAAGTTTCCGTGAAGGTCTAACAGTATTAGAGTACTTTATCTCCACTCACGGTGCTCGTAAAGGACTTGCAGATACAGCACTTAAAACTGCTGACTCTGGTTATCTAACGCGTAGACTTGTTGATGTTGCTCAAGATGTTATCGTACGTGAAACAGATTGTGGAACAGACCGTGGTCTAACAGTAGCAGCATTAACTGATGGATCAGAAATGATAGAACCATTAATCGACCGTTTAATCGGACGTACTGCATTTGAAACTGTTCGTCATCCTGAAACCAATGAAGTTATTGTTGAGTTTGATGAGGTTATTTCAGAAGACCAAGCAAAACATATTGAAGATGCAGGAATTGAAGAAGTCAAAATTCGAACTGTGTTCACATGTAATACCAAACATGGCGTATGTAAAAAATGTTATGGCCGTAACCTAGCTACCGGTTCTGAAGTTGAAGTAGGTGAAGCAGTAGGTATTATCGCTGCACAATCTATTGGAGAGCCTGGTACACAGCTTACTATGCGTACATTCCACACAGGTGGTGTTGCAGGGGATGATATTACACAAGGTCTTCCTCGTATTCAAGAGTTGTTTGAAGCACGAAACCCTAAAGGGCAAGCTGTAATTAGTGAAATTCACGGAACAGTACATGAAATTCATGAAGTAAAAGATAAACAAGAAATCGTTGTACAGGGAGATGTCGAGTCTAAATCTTACGCAGTACCTTACAACGCACGATTAAAAGTCTCTGTAGGTGATGAAGTTGTTGCAGGTCAAGAACTCACGGAAGGTTCTGTTGATCCTAAAGCATTGCTTCGTGTTCAAGGAGTACAGGGAGTTCAAGATTATCTATTACGTGAAGTACAACGCGTATACCGTATGCAAGGTGTAGAAATTGGGGATAAGCACGTAGAAGTTATGGTACGTCAAATGTTACGTAAAGTACGTGTTGTTGATGCAGGAGATACAGATGTATTACCTGGATCACTATTAGAAATTCACCAATTTAAAGATGCAAACCACCCAGTATTAAAAGAAGGCAACCAACCAGCTGTAGGTAAGCCGGTAATACTAGGTATTACAAAAGCATCACTAGAGACAGATTCGTTCTTATCTGCTGCATCGTTCCAAGAAACTACAAGAGTATTAACAGATGCTGCAATAAAAGGAAAACGTGATGAGTTATTAGGATTGAAGGAAAATGTTATTATTGGTAAACTCGTTCCAGCTGGTACTGGTATGCAACGATATAGAAAAATAGAAGTTCCGGTTGATGAAACAGTTGAAACTGAAGAAACTACTGAAGAACTAGAACATTCTGAGCAAACCGTACAATAGACTTTGGAATAAGATTAAAACCTAAATATTTCAATCCAAACAAGTAAGTATTGGAAGCACCAAAAAAATATCGAAATACAGTTGACATTAAAATGTGATTTTGATAATATATTCAAGGTGCTTCCGATTTATTCTTGTTACTTTGGAGGATATGAGAAATGTCTTATGAGAAAGTGACTCAAAATCAATCGAGATTGATTATCGGAACAAAACAAACACTTAAAGCCATGAAAAATGGTGAAATAAGTGAAGTTTACATTGCCGAAGATGCTGATAGGCATGTAACCCAAAAAGTATTAGATCTAGCTAATCAACTAGACATACCCTGTCTAGGAGTAGACTCCAAGAAAAAACTAGGAAAAGCTTGCGGAATAGACGTTAGCGCATCTACAGTTGCAATAAAAAAATAATGGTTTTGGCGAAATTTGTTCGCGAAAGCTTTGTTTTTGCCTAAAGATGAACCACCTGGATGTGTGGAATTACACAACAGGATCTCTAGTTTTTAATAATTTAATTAAATGTACTAATGAGAAGGGAGGAAAACAACAATGCCAACAATTAACCAACTAGTCCGTAAAGGTCGTGTGAGCAAAGCTCAAAAATCAAACTCACCAGCACTTAACAGAGGGTACAATAGCTTCAAAAAATCACTAACAAACGAGAATTCACCACAAAAACGTGGCGTATGTACTCGTGTTGGTACACTAACACCTAAAAAACCTAACTCAGCATTACGTAAATACGCTCGTGTGCGTTTGTCTAACAACATGGAGGTTACTGCATACATCCCAGGTATCGGTCACAACCTTCAAGAGCACAGTGTAGTATTAATCCGTGGTGGTCGTGTTAAAGACTTACCGGGTGTACGTTACCATATCGTACGTGGTGCACTTGATACTGCAGGAGTTGAAGGTCGCGCACAAGGTCGTTCTAAATACGGTACTAAGAGACCTAAAAAATAACACTTCTAGTGTTTAATAATAGAACGAGTATTTAGCAACTAGTAAGAATGAAATCTTCTTAGACAGCAATGATAGAAAGGAGGGGGACATATGCCACGTAAAGGACCAGTACCTAAACGCGATGTCTTACCAGATCCACTTTATAATTCAAAATTAGTAACACGTTTAATCAACCAAATCATGATTGATGGTAAACGTGGAAAGGCACAAAAGATTCTTTATAAAGCATTTGAACTTGTTGGTGAAAGAAGCGGACAAAATCCAATGGACGTATTCGAACAAGCAATGAAAAATGTTATGCCTGTACTTGAAGTTCGCGCAAGACGTGTTGGTGGTTCAAACTACCAAGTACCAGTTGAGGTTCGCCCTGAACGCCGTCAAGCATTAGGACTACGTTATATCGTTAATTACTCACGTTTACGCGGAGAAAAAACGATGGAAGAACGTCTAGCGAACGAGATTCTAGACGCTTCAAATAACACAGGTGCATCCGTTAAAAAACGCGAAGAAATGCACAAAATGGCAGAAGCGAACAAAGCATTCGCTCACTATCGCTGGTAGAAAAAAACAAACTAAAGTTTATAACAGGAAGGAGAAGAATACATGGCTAGAGAGTTCTCCTTGGAAAAGACGCGCAATATTGGTATTATGGCTCATATCGATGCAGGTAAAACCACTACTACCGAGCGTATTCTTTTCTATACAGGACGTATTCACAAAATTGGTGAAACACATGAAGGTGCTTCACAAATGGACTGGATGGAACAAGAGCAAGAACGTGGTATTACTATTACGTCTGCCGCAACAACTGCTCAATGGAAAAACCATCGAATCAACATCATCGATACACCTGGACACGTAGACTTCACAGTAGAAGTTGAACGTTCATTACGTGTACTTGATGGTGCGGTTACAGTTCTTGATGCACAATCAGGTGTAGAACCACAAACAGAAACAGTGTGGCGTCAAGCGACAACTTATGGGGTACCACGTATTGTTTTCATTAATAAAATGGATAAAATAGGTGCAGACTTCTTATACTCAACTAACACGTTAAAAGATCGCTTAGGTGCTAACGCACACCCAGTACAGTTACCAATTGGTGCTGAAGATAACTTTGATGGAATCATCGATTTAATCGACATGGTTGCTTACTTCTATGAAGATGATTTAGGTACACGTGCTGATGCTCGTGAGATTCCTGAAGAGTATAAGGAAAAAGCAGAAGAATTACGTGCAGGTTTAATTGAAGCTGTATCAGAATTAGACGAAGAATTAATGATGAAGTACCTAGAAGGAGAAGAAATCTCCAATGAGGAACTTAAAACTGCGATTCGTACAGCTACACTAGCTGTAGAATTTTACCCAGTGTTCTGTGGTTCTGCGTTCAAAAACAAAGGTGTTCAATTAATGCTTGATGGTGTATTAGATTATCTTCCTGCTCCAACAGATGTACCTGCAATTGAAGGTATTGTGCCTGGAACAGAAGAAAAAACTACTCGTCCATCAACAGATGATGCACCATTCTCTGCACTAGCATTTAAAGTAATGACAGATCCATTCGTTGGGAAGTTAACATTCTTCCGCGTATACTCTGGAACTTTAGATTCTGGTTCATATGTTAAAAACTCTGTAAAGGATAAGCGTGAGCGTGTAGGTCGTATCCTACAAATGCACGCAAACTCTCGTGAAGAAATCGCTACAGTTTACTCTGGTGAGATTGCCGCTGCTGTTGGGTTGAAAGATACTTCAACGGGTGACACACTTTGCGACGAGAAAAATCTAGTTATCCTAGAGTCAATGGAATTCCCAGAACCTGTTATCTCGGTTGCGATTGAACCTAAAACAAAAGCTGACCAAGATAAAATGGCAATCGCTTTAGGAAAACTTGCTGAAGAGGATCCAACTTTCAAAACTGAAACTAATCCAGAAACTGGTCAAACAATCATTTCTGGAATGGGTGAATTACACTTAGATATCATCGTTGATCGTCTAAAACGTGAATTCAAGGTTGAAGCAAATGTTGGTGCTCCACAAGTAGCTTACCGTGAGACATTACGTGCCGCTGCTGAAGTTGAAGGTAAATTCGTACGTCAGTCTGGTGGACGTGGACAATACGGTCACGTTTGGGTTAAATTTGAACCAAACGAAGAAGGCGCTGGTTTTGAATTTGTTAATAACATCGTTGGTGGTGTAGTACCTCGTGAATACATTCCATCTGTTGAAGCAGGTATTAAAGAATCTGCAGAAAATGGTGTTCTAGCAGGTTACCCATTAATCGACTTTAAAGCAACTTTATATGATGGTAGTTACCATGATGTCGACTCAAACGAGATGGCATTTAAAGTAGCTGCATCAATGGCATTAAAAGCTGCTAAAAATAAATGTAACCCTGCTATCTTAGAACCTATGATGAAAGTTGAGGTTGTAATCCCAGAAGAATACATGGGAGATATCATGGGTGATGTAACATCACGTCGTGGTCGTGTTGAGGGTATGGAGACACGTGGACCTGCACAAGTAGTTAAAGCATTTGTACCACTTGCTGAAATGTTCGGTTATGCGACTGCATTACGTTCTAACACACAAGGTCGCGGAACATATACAATGTTCTTTGACCATTATGAAGAAGTACCAAAAAGTATTTCTGAAGAAATTATTAAGAAAAATGCTGGAGAATAATTGATTTTTTCTTGATTCTCAAGTATAACTTTTATTGTAAGCTAAGAAATAACACAAGTTGTTATTTCTTGGCTGTAAATATACTTAAAAATAATCATTCATTTATTTAAGGAGGAACTATAAATGGCTAAAGAAAAGTTCGATCGCTCGAAAAGTCACGTTAACATTGGAACAATTGGACACGTTGACCATGGTAAAACTACATTAACTGCTGCAATCACTACTACATTGCACAAAAAATCTGGTAAAGGTACTGCAATGGCTTATGACCAAATCGACGGTGCACCAGAAGAAAAAGAACGTGGAATCACTATTGCGACTTCACACGTAGAATATGAAACTGATACTCGTCACTATGCACACGTTGACTGCCCAGGTCACGCTGACTATGTTAAAAACATGATCACTGGTGCTGCACAAATGGACGGAGCTATCTTAGTAGTATCTGCTGCTGACGGTCCAATGCCACAAACTCGTGAGCACATCCTACTTTCTCGTAACGTAGGTGTTCCTTCAATCGTTGTTTTCTTGAACAAAGTTGACATGGTTGATGATGAAGAATTACTAGAACTAGTTGAAATGGAAGTTCGTGACTTACTATCTGAGTATGACTTCCCTGGTGATGATGTACCAGTAATCAGTGGTTCTGCACTTAAAGCTCTTGAAGGTGAAGAAAAATACGAACAAGCTATCTTTGATCTAATGGCTGCTGTTGATGAGTACGTTCCAACTCCAGAACGTGACACTGATAAACCATTCATGATGCCAGTTGAGGATGTATTCTCAATCACTGGTCGTGGTACTGTTGCAACTGGCCGTGTTGAACGTGGTCAAGTTAGCGTTGGTGACGAAGTTGAAATCATTGGTCTTCAAGAAGAGTCTTCAAAAACAACTGTAACTGGTGTTGAAATGTTCCGTAAGCTTCTAGATTATGCTGAAGCTGGAGACAACATTGGTGCACTTCTTCGTGGGGTTTCTCGTGAAGAAATTAACCGTGGTCAAGTATTGGCAAAGCCTGGTACTATTACACCACATACAAAGTTTAAAGCAGAAGTTTATGTTCTATCAAAAGAAGAAGGTGGACGTCACACTCCATTCTTCGAAAATTATCGTCCACAGTTCTACTTCCGTACAACTGACGTAACTGGAGTAATCAACCTTCCAGACGGAGTTGAAATGGTTATGCCTGGAGATAATATTGAAATGAACGTTGAACTTATTTCTCCAATCGCTATTGAAGATGGTACTCGTTTCTCTATCCGTGAGGGTGGACGTACTGTTGGATCAGGCGTTGTTACTACAATCGAAGCTTAATCTAATTCATCTCAATCAAAGACAGATAACGAATAATCGTTATCTGTCTTTTTACATGTTACAAAACACTATTTGTTTGATGTTAATTATATATCTATATAAAGTAATGTTATAAAATGCATTATTATTCCTTCAAATTTAATTCTAGTATTGAATCTTTCCCTTTGAATCTACAGAGAATTTGTCAACCAAACTTTCCCAAGAAAAAATTTATAAGAAACCTTGCAATCATTGTTCTTAACACGTATAATACATAAATGTGCAACAAACAAGATTCCCCATAAAAAAAAGGTTGCATTGGCCAATAGTTTTTATTATAATAATAATGTTGGCCGTTAAAGGCGATGATGTGGAAGGTTGTTGGCACACCCGGCCCCTTTGCCATGGCGAGGTGCTAAGGAATTTCCACGGAGAATGTCTATAATAATATGGGCGCAAAGGAGGGAAAATAATGGCAAAAGAGAAGATAAGAATTCGTTTAAAAGCTTATGATCACCGTATTTTAGATCAATCAGCTGAAAAAATCGTAGATACTGCGAAACGTTCTGGTGCAAACGTATCTGGTCCGATTCCACTACCTACAGAAAAAGCTGTTTATACAGTTCTACGTGCAGTACACAAGTACAAAGATTCACGTGAACAATTTGAAATGCGTACTCATAAACGCTTAATCGACATTGTTAATCCAACACCACAAACAGTTGATTCGTTAATGCGTCTTGACTTACCATCAGGTGTTGACATTGAAATTAAACTATAATAAATGTTTTTAATAGGAGGTGTAACGGATGACGAAAGGAATCTTAGGTCGTAAAATCGGCATGACACAGCTTTTCTCTGAAAATGGAGAATTAGTTCCTGTAACAGTAATTCAAGCAGAACCAAATGTTGTGTTACAGAAAAAGACTTTAGAAAATGATGGATATGAAGCGATCCAAATTGGATTTGCTGATGAAAAACAATCACGTACTAACAAAGCGGAAAAAGGCCATGCTGAAAAAGCAAACACAGCCCCTAAGCGCTACGTTCGTGAAATCCGTGACGTTAACCTTGACGATTACGAAGTAGGTCAAGAAGTTAGCGTTAATGTTTTCGAAACAGGTGAAATGGTTGATGTAACTGGAACTTCAAAAGGTAAAGGATTCCAGGGTTCTATCAAACGTCACAATCAACAACGCGGGCCAATGTCTCATGGTTCTCATTATCATAGAGGTCCTGGTTCTATGGGTGTTATTGACCCAATGCGCGTATTCCCAGGTAAGAAACTTCCAGGACACATGGGTTCTGAGCAAGTTACAATTCAAAACCTTGAAGTAGTAAGTGTTGACACTGAGCGCAATCTTCTACTAATCAAAGGTAATGTACCTGGTGCGAAAAAATCATTCGTAAAAATTACGGGTGCAATCAAGGCTAAATAATCATATACACGAAGGGAGGATATGTCATGCCTAAAGTAGCACTATTTAAACAAGATGGTTCACAAGCTGGTGATGTTGTATTAAACGATGCGGTATTCGGCATTGAACCAAATACACATGTATTACATGAAGCAGTAGTTATGCAACGTGCGTCTTTACGTCAAGGAACACATGCTGTTAAAAACCGTTCTGAAGTACGAGGTGGAGGACGTAAACCGTGGCGTCAAAAAGGTACTGGACGTGCGCGTCAAGGGTCTATTCGCTCACCACAATGGGTAGGTGGAGGAACTGTATTCGGTCCAACACCACGTACCTATAGCTATAAATTACCTAAAAAAGTTCGCCGTTTGGCACTTAAATCTGCTTTATCTTCTAAAACACAAGAAGAAAATATTGTAGTATTAGAGAGCTTATCATTCGATGGTCCTAAAACTAAAGAAGTTGTTAAAATGCTAGCTGCATTAAACGTTAATGAA
This sequence comes from Ornithinibacillus halophilus, assembly GCF_900129485.1. Taxonomy (GTDB): domain Bacteria; phylum Bacillota; class Bacilli; order Bacillales; family Amphibacillaceae; genus Ornithinibacillus; species Ornithinibacillus halophilus. The sequence goes on along the minus strand of NZ_FQVW01000016.1, from coordinate 24,299 downwards.
AAAGCATTAATCGTTACAACTGACAAAGATGAAAATGTTATCCGTTCAGCAAATAACTTACAAGGCGTTAAAGTTCTTACAGTAGAAGAAGTTAACGTACTAGATTTGCTATCGCATGGCAAGCTGATCTTAACTAAGGATGCAGCTGAAAAAGCAGGGGAGGTGCTTTCATAATGAAAGATGCACGTGATATCATTAAGCGCCCTGTCATTACTGAACATTCTGCTGACTTGATGGCAGAGAAAAAGTACACATTTGAAGTAAGTACAAAAGCGAATAAAACAGAAATCAAAGATGCTGTTGAAGAAATCTTCGGTGTGAAAGTAATGAAAGTAAACACAATGAATCTAAAAGGTAAATTTAAGCGTATGGGACGTTACGGTGGTTTTCGCCCAAATCGCAAAAAAGCAATTGTTCAACTCTCAGAGGACAGTAAAGACCTAGATTTCTTTGAAGGTTAAGAATAAGTAAAGAGAAGGAGGGAAAACAAGATGGCGATTAAAAAATTCAGACCTACCTCAAATGGTAGACGTAACATGTCTGTATCTGATTTTGCTGAAATCACTACAGATACTCCGGAGAAATCCCTATTAGCTCCATTATCTAAACGTGGTGGACGTAACAACCAAGGGAAATTGACGGTTCGTCATCAAGGTGGCGGTCATAAGCGTCAATATCGTATTATTGACTTTAAACGCGATAAAGATGGTATACCAGGACGCGTTGCTACAATCGAGTATGATCCAAACCGTACCGCTAACATTGCATTAATCAACTATGTAGACGGTGAAAAGCGTTATATTATTGCTCCTAAAGGATTAAAAGTAGGACAACAAATTGAATCTGGTGAAAATGCGGATATTAAACTAGGGAATGCACTTCCATTAGCTAATATTCCAGTTGGTACTATTATTCACAACGTAGAATTAAAACCAGGTAACGGTGCACAACTTGCTCGTTCTGCTGGTGCAGAAGCTCAAATTCTAGGACGTGAAGGAAAATACACACTTGTTCGTTTAGCATCAGGTGAGGTTCGATTAATCTTATCTACTTGTCGCGCAACTGTAGGTCAAGTTGGTAATATTGAACACGAACTAATCCGTGTTGGTAAAGCAGGTCGTTCTCGCTGGTTAGGTAAACGCCCAACTGTACGTGGATCTGTTATGAACCCGAACGATCACCCACACGGTGGTGGTGAAGGACGCGCACCAATCGGACGTAAGTCACCAATGTCACCATGGGGTAAACCAACGCTTGGTTACAAGACTCGTAAACGTAACAAAGCTTCAGATAAATATATCGTTCGTAAACGTAAAAAATAAGCGATAAACGGATGAATTAGATAATTAGATTTTTTGAACTCTGAAAGGAGGTTTATCCATGGGTCGTAGCTTGAAAAAAGGACCTTTTGCAGATGATCATCTATTGAAAAAGATTGATGAGTTAAATGAATCAGACAAGAAACAAGTTATTAAAACTTGGTCTCGTCGTTCAACGATTTTCCCAACATTTGTAGGTCATACAATTGCTGTATATGATGGACGCAAACATGTACCTGTATATATTACAGAGGATATGGTCGGACATAAATTAGGTGAATTCGCGCCAACCCGTACGTATAAAGGGCACGCAGCGGATGACAAGAAAACAAAACGCTAATGAGAGGAGGCACTCCACATGCAAGCTAAAGCCGTAGCGAAATCAGTTCGCATTGCTCCTCGTAAAGTACGTTTAGTCGTCGATTTAATCCGAGGAAAAGATGTTGGTGAAGCCATTGCTATTTTACGTCACACTCAACGCGGTGCTTCTCCAGTCGTAGAAAAAGTTTTGAAATCTGCTATTGCAAATGCAGAACACAACTACGAAATGGACACAGACAATCTAGTGATTTCTGAAGCATTCGTAAACGAAGGTGTTACTTTAAAACGTTTCCGTCCACGCGCACAAGGACGTGCAAGCAAGATTAACAAGCGCACTAGCCACATTACAGTGGTTGTAACAGAAAAGAAGGAGGGATAGTCAGTGGGTCAAAAAGTAAATCCAACAGGTCTTCGCGTTGGTATCATTAAAGACTGGGAGTCTAAATGGTATGCAGGCAAAGACTATGCAGACTTACTACACGAAGATATTAAAATCAGAGAATATCTTGAAAACCGTCTAAAAACGGCTGCTGTTTCTTCTATTGAAATCGAACGTGCAGCTAACCGTGTAAACATTACAATTCATACTGGTAAACCTGGTATGGTAATTGGTAAAGGCGGTTCAGAAGTAGAAGCTCTACGTAAATCATTAAACGCATTGACTGGCAAACGTGTTCACATTAATATTGTTGAAATCAAAAAAGTTGATCTTGACGCATCATTAGTGGCAGAGAACATTGCTCGTCAATTAGAAAATCGTATTTCATTCCGTCGTGCACAAAAGCAAGCTATCCAACGTGCTATGCGTGCAGGAGCTAAAGGGATTAAAACTCAAGTATCTGGTCGTCTAGGTGGCGCAGATATCGCTCGTGCGGAACACTATAGTGAAGGTACAGTTCCATTACACACACTTCGCGCTGATATTGACTATGCAACAGCAGAAGCTGATACTACTTATGGTAAGTTAGGTATCAAAGTGTGGATTTATCGTGGAGAAGTCCTTCCAACTAAAACGGATAACAAATAAGGAAGGGGGCACATTTCATATGTTAATGCCTAAACGCGTTAAATATCGCAGACAACATCGTGGAAAAATGAGAGGTCGTGCAAAAGGTGGTACTACTGTTGCATTTGGAGAATATGGTTTACAAGCAACAGAAGCTTCTTGGATTACAAGCCGTCAAATCGAAGCTGCTCGTATCGCTATGACACGTTATATGAAACGTGGAGGTAAAGTTTGGATCAAAATCTTTCCTGATAAGCCTTATACTGCAAAACCATTAGAAGTACGTATGGGATCTGGTAAAGGTGCTCCTGAAGGATGGGTAGCAGTTGTAAAACCAGGAAAAATTATGTTTGAAATCGCAGGTGTACCTGAAGAGGTTGCACGTGAAGCATTACGTCTTGCTTCTCATAAACTTCCGGTTAAAACTAAGTTCGTAAAACGTGAAGAAATTGGTGGTGAAATCAATGAAGGCTAATGAAATCAGAGAACTAACCACTGCCGAAATTGAACAAAAAGTTAAATCATTAAAAGAAGAACTATTTAATTTGCGCTTTCAACTTGCAACAGGTCAATTAGAAAATACTGCACGTATCCGTGAAGTAAGAAAAACTATTGCTCGTATGAAAACTGTTATACGTCAACGTGAACTAAGCGTAAATAACTGATAATGAGAGGAGGTTAGCCTCATAATGACTGAACGTAATAATCGTAAAGTATACACAGGTCGTGTAGTTTCAGATAAAATGGATAAAACTATTTCTGTCTTAGTTGAAACTTACAAATTCCATAAATTATATGGTAAACGTGTTAAATACTCTAAGAAATTCAAAGCTCATGATGAAAATAACCAAGCAAAAACTGGTGATATCGTTCGCATCATGGAAACTCGTCCGCTATCAGCAACTAAGCGTTTCCGTCTAGTAGAAGTCGTTGAAGAAGCGGTAATTATATAATAAAGTTCGCTCGGAAAGGTATCCGAAGGGAGGTCGCAAACGTTGATTCAACAAGAAACTCGTTTAAAAGTTGCAGACAACTCTGGTGCTCGTGAATTACTTACGATCAAAGTATTGGGTGGTTCTGGACGTAAAACTGCTAACATTGGTGATGTTGTCGTTTGTTCTGTGAAACAAGCAACACCAGGAGGCGTTGTTAAAAAAGGTGAAGTTGTTAAAGCTGTCATCGTACGCACAAAATCAGGTGTACGTCGCAAAGATGGATCATACATTCGTTTTGATGAAAACGCAGCTGTAATCGTGCGTGATGATAAAGGTCCAAGAGGTACTCGTATCTTCGGTCCTGTTGCACGTGAATTACGTGATGCAAAATTCATGAAAATCGTATCTCTAGCTCCAGAAGTATTATAAGCATTTATGAAAAGCCTTGTAAGGAGGTGCGCCAAGTATGCACGTAAAAAAAGGTGACAAAGTTAAAGTGATTTCCGGTAAAGACCGTGGTAAAGAAGGTACTGTATTAGAAGCATATCCTAAAAAAGATCGTGTTCTTGTTGAAGGTATTAACATGGTTAAAAAACATGCAAAACCATCTCAAGAAAATCCACAAGGCGGTATTCTTAACCAAGAAGCGCCAATCCATGTTTCTAATGTAATGCCATTAGACCCTAAATCCGGTGAACCAACTCGTGTTGGATATGAAGAGCGTGACGGCAAGAAAGTCCGTATCGCTAAAAGATCCGGAGAAGCATTAGATAAATAATTTGTGCTGTGAAAGGAGGGCGACAAGATGAACCAATTAAAACAAAAATACCAAGATGAAATAGTACCATCTTTAATGAATAAATTTGACTATGATTCTGTTATGCAAGTACCTGCTATTGAGAAAATCGTAATCAACATGGGTGTTGGTGACGCAGTACAAAACTCAAAAGCGCTTGATAACGCAGTAGAAGAACTATCTTTGATTTCTGGTCAGAAACCAATGATTACACGCGCTAAAAAATCAATTGCTGGATTCCGTCTTCGTGAAGGAATGCCTATCGGTGCAAAGGTTACCCTTCGTGGTGAGCGCATGTATGAATTCCTTCAAAAGCTAATTGCGGTTTCACTACCACGTGTACGTGACTTCCGTGGAATCTCTAAAAAAGCTTTCGATGGCCGTGGTAACTACACATTAGGTGTTAAAGAACAACTAATTTTCCCAGAAATTAATTACGATAAAGTAAATAAAGTTCGTGGTATGGATGTTGTTATTGTAACTACTTCTAATACTGACGAAGAAGCACGTGAACTTTTAGCTCAGCTAGGCATGCCTTTCCAAAAATAAGCTAAGAGCTAGTACAAGGAGGGAAAATTGTGGCTAAAAAATCTATGATTGCGAAGCAAAAACGTACGCAAAAGTATCAAGTTCGTGAATATACTCGTTGTGAACGTTGTGGCCGTCCGCATTCTGTAATTCGTAAATTTAAACTTTGCCGTATTTGTTTCCGCGAACTTGCCTATAAAGGTCAAATTCCTGGTGTCAAAAAAGCAAGCTGGTAAACCCCGATTCGGGAAGGAGGTAATATTTAATGGTTATGACAGATCCAATCGCAGATATGCTTACTCGTATTCGTAACGCAAACATGGTTAAACATGAAAAGTTGGAACTTCCAGCATCTAAAATGAAAAAAGAAATTGCTGATATTCTAAAGCGTGAAGGTTTTGTGCGTGATTATGAATTAGTTGAAGATAACAAACAAGGTGTTCTGCGTATTTTCCTTAAGTACGGTGTAAACGAAGAACGAGTAATTACAGGAATCAAACGTATCAGTAAACCAGGACTACGTGTCTATGCTAAAGCTGGTGAAGTACCACGTGTACTAAATGGCTTAGGTATTGCTATTGTATCAACATCTAAAGGTGTACTATCTGATAAAGAAGCACGTGCACAAGCTGTTGGTGGAGAAGTCCTTGCATATGTTTGGTAATTAATATTTTAACTCAAGGAGGTGCATGGAATGTCTCGTATAGGATTAAAACCAATTGAAATTCCAAGTGGTGTTGAAGTGAAACTTAACGGAAATACTGTTACAGTAAAAGGACCTAAAGGTGAACTATCAAGAGAACTTCACAGCGAAATGAAAATCGTTGTAGAAGATAATGTAGTTACAGTAGAACGTCCATCTGACAATAAAGAACATCGTTCACTACACGGAACTACTCGTAGCCTAATCTTTAACATGGTTGAGGGAGTATCTAAAGGATACGAAAAACAACTTGAGATTATAGGTGTTGGTTACCGTGCGCAAAAGCAAGGTAACAAAGTAGTTATCAATGCTGGGTACTCTCATCCAGTAGAAATTGATCCGATTGATGGTATCGAAATTGATATTCCGAAAAACACTAGTGTAATTGTTAAAGGAATTGACAAAGAAAAAGTTGGTGCGATTGCAGCGAACATTAGAGCGATTCGCCCACCAGAGCCTTATAAAGGAAAAGGTATTCGTTATGTTGACGAATATGTACGTCGTAAAGAAGGTAAAACTGCTAAGTAAGGTTAGTTAGGCGAGAAAGGAGTGACCTAAATGATCACAAAACCTGACAAAAATGTATCACGTAAAAGAAGACACGCGCGTGTTCGTAAGAATTTAGTAGGAACACAAGAACGTCCTCGTTTAAACGTATACCGTTCAAATAAACACATTTATGCACAATTAATTGATGATAACGCAGGAGTTACATTAGTAAGTGCATCAACAGTAGATAAAGAACTTAATGTTGAATCTACTGGAAGCGTAGATGCTGCGACTAAAGTCGGAGAACTAATCGCAAAACGTGCCCAAGATAAAGGTTTTAAATCGGTTGTGTTCGATCGCGGAGGCTACCTTTATCATGGACGTGTAAAAGCTTTAGCAGATGCTGCCCGTGAGGCAGGTCTTGAATTTTAATCGATAAAGGAGGGAAACCTTACACATGAATAACGTAATTGATCCGAACAAATTAGATCTTGAAGAACGTGTAGTAGCAGTTAACCGTGTAGCGAAAGTTGTAAAAGGTGGACGTCGTTTCCGCTTTGCTGCATTAGTAGTTATCGGTGATAAAAATGGTCACGTAGGTTTCGGTACAGGTAAAGCACAAGAAGTACCAGACGCTATTAAAAAAGCTGTAGATGATGCTAAGAAAAACTTAATTACAGTACCAATCGTAGGGACTACTATTCCGCATGAGATTCATGGACGCTTTGGTTCTGGTAACGTATTAATGAAACCAGCTACAGAAGGTACTGGAGTTATCTCTGGTGGACCGGTTCGTGCGGTGCTAGAATTAGCTGGTGTTGGTGACATCTTGACGAAATCATTAGGTGCTAACACACCAATTAACATGATTCGTGCAACTATCAATGGCTTAACAAACCTTAAGCGCGCAGAAGACGTTGCAAAACTACGTGGAAAGTCTGTAGAAGAACTGTTAGGATAAGGAGGGAAACACTATGTCTAAAAAATTAGAAATCACCCTCACGCGCAGTGTTATTGGTTCAAAAGAAAAACAAACAAAAACTGTTGAAGCATTAGGTTTGAAAAAAATTCGTCAAACCGTTGTTCATGAGGATACACCTGCTATTCGCGGGATGGTAGAAAAAGTTGCTCATCTTGTAACGGTTAAAGAAGTTTAATAAATACTAAGCGTAAAGAGGAGGTGCTTGCATGAAACTTCATGAATTGAAGGCATCAGAAGGAACTCGCAAAAATCGTAATCGTGTCGGTCGTGGTATGTCATCTGGAAACGGTAAAACTTCCGGACGCGGTCATAAAGGTCAAAAAGCACGTTCTGGTGGTGGCACACGTCCAGGGTTTGAAGGTGGACAAATGCCATTATTCCAACGTTTACCAAAACGTGGTTTCACTAATATCCACCGTAAAGAGTATGCAATTGTGAATCTAGATGCACTAAATCGTTTTGAAGAAGGCACAGAAATTACACCTGAGCTATTACTAGAAGAAGGTATCGTATCGAACTTAAAAGCAGGTCTAAAAGTACTTGGAAATGGTTCTGTCGAAAAGAAAGTAACAGTTAAAGCTCATAAGTTCTCTGCTTCAGCGAAGGAAGCTATTGAAGCAGCGGGCGGTAAAGTAGAGGTGATTTAATGTTCCGTACAATCTCCAATTTTATGCGCGTAGGTGACATTAGACGGAAGATCATATTTACATTGCTTATGTTAATTGTATTCCGTCTAGGCACGTTTATTCCAGTGCCTTTCACAGATAAAAATGCTATTGATTTTATGAATCAACAAAATGTTTTTGGATTCTTGAATACATTTGGTGGTGGGGCATTGCAAAACTTCTCCATATTTGCAATGGGAATTATGCCTTACATTACGGCATCCATTATCATGCAGTTATTGCAAATGGATGTTGTACCAAAATTTGCTGAATGGAAAAAACAAGGTGAAATGGGTCGTAAGAAACTTGCTCAAGTCACTCGTTACAGTACCGTTGTTCTTGCATTCGTTCAAGCAATTGCTATGTCTATCGGATTCAATGCGATGGCAGGCGGTATGTTAATTGCTGATCCTGATCCCGTTAAATTCTTAGTTATTGCGCTTGTGTTAACGAGTGGAACGACTTTCTTAATGTGGTTAGGTGAACAAATTACAGCGAATGGAGTTGGAAATGGTATTTCCATCTTAATCTTTGCGGGTATTGTTGCTGCTGTACCAAATGGTGTACAACAGTTATTCGTTCAATACTTCAATGATCCCGGTGATGAGCTGTTTATTAACATCGTAATCGTACTATTAATTGCACTAGTTGTAATTGCGGTAACTGTCGGTGTTATTTTCATTCAACAAGCATTACGTAAAATTCCAATTCAATATGCGAAAAAATTAGTAAACCGTTCCCCGGTTGGTGGACATTCTGCACATTTACCATTAAAAGTTAATGCTGCAGGGGTTATTCCAGTAATCTTTGCTATTGCATTTATTATTGCACCAAGAACTGTTGCTAGTTTCTTCGAAGGTAATGTTGCCTCAACTATTGAAATGATTTTTGACTATACGCAGCCTATTGGTATGGTGATTTATGTAGCGTTAATTATTGCGTTCACATATTTCTATACTTTTGTTCAAGTTAATCCAGAACAAATGGCTGAAAATCTACAAAAACAAGGTGGATATATTCCAGGAATCCGACCTGGTAAAAATACAGAAACATACCTAACTCGTGTTATGTATCGCTTAACATTTGTAGGTTCTATTTTCTTAGCAGCAGTTTCTGTTCTGCCTATTATATTAGGTGGTCTTGCTAATCTACCTCAAGCAGTACAAATCGGTGGCACAAGTTTACTAATCGTTGTAGGTGTTGCGCTACAGACAATGAAACAACTAGAAAGTCAGTTAGTGAAACGTCACTACAAAGGATTTATTAAGTAATAATCTGCTGCCAATGAAAGCGAGGGTATACTGTTGAATTTAATTCTAATGGGTCTGCCTGGTGCTGGTAAAGGTACTCAGGCTGAGAAAATAAACGAGAAATATAACATCCCTCATATTTCAACAGGAGATATGTTCCGTTTAGCAATTAAAGAAGGAACGGATTTGGGAAATAAGGCAAAAAGCTTTATGGACCAAGGTGAACTAGTTCCGGATGAAGTTACTATTGGAATTGTCAAAGAGCGTTTAAGTAAAGATGATTGTAAAAATGGTTTCTTGTTAGATGGATTCCCAAGAACAATTGCGCAAGCAGAAAGTTTACAATCACTTCTAAATGATATGGGTCAATCCATTGATCATGTAATCCATGTTAGTGTACCAGAAGAAATCTTAGTGGAGCGCTTAACGGGTCGTCGTATTTGTCCAGCATGTGGTAAGGCCTATCACCTTATCTACAATCCTCCTAAAGAAGAAGGTATTTGTGATAAAGATGGCTCTAAATTAATTCAACGGGATGATGATACTGCTGAAACAGTAAAAAACCGTTTAGCTGTAAACATCGAACAATCTAAACCGTTACTCGACTTTTACGATGAAAAGGGATACCTTGTTACTGTAAATGGCGATCAAGAGATTGATAAAGTATTTGAAGATATTCAATTAACTATCGAAAAATAAGCTGTGAACTGTATAGCTGACATGTTAGATAGAGATTATAAATAGAATACTTCAGTGAGTAGATGCAACTTTATGAACGGAAGCGCGTGGCATCACATGTTTTTTAACAATAAACCTTATATTTTAAGGAATAATAAGCCTAAGTGAAGGTGATGGTTGTTGAGCGAAGATGATTCGATTCCACGAATAGGTCAAGTTGTTCGTATAATGCAAGGGCGTGAAGCTGGTCAATATATGGTTGTCATAAAAATTATTGACGATCGGTATGTCTTGCTGGCAGATGGGGAAAAACGTAAATATGATCGACCAAAGAAAAAGAATTTACATCATATTGAAGTTATGGATTATACGTCTCCGGAAGTCCAAAACAGCCTTCTAGAAACTGGTCGTGTCACAAATGGAAAATTACGATTTGCCATAACCAAATTTGTAAGTGAGATTGTGACTGATTTGAAGAAGGGAGATCAACACGATGGCGAAAGACGATGTAATTGAAGTGGAAGGAACCGTAACGGAAACATTGCCAAATGCAATGTTTAATGTAGAGCTTGAAAATGGCCATACGGTCTTAGCACACGTATCTGGTAAAATCCGTATGCATTTCATCCGTATTTTACCTGGTGATAAGGTAACGGTAGAACTATCTCCGTATGATTTAACAAGAGGACGAATCACGTACCGTTATAAATAAGTGCTCCTAATATAAAAGGAGGTAAAATGATGAAGGTAAGAGCATCAGTTAAACCAATATGTGAAAAATGCAAAGTCATCAAGCGTAAAGGTAAAGTAATGGTGATTTGCGAAAACCCTAAACACAAGCAAAAACAAGGCTAATTAATAAGGAGGTGCAACACTCTATGGCACGTATTGCAGGTATAGATATTCCACGTGATAAGCGTGTAGTTATTTCATTAACATATATTTATGGAATTGGAAACAGCTCTGCAAAGAAAATCCTTGAAGAAGCAGGAGTTTCTGAGGATACTCGTGTACGCGATCTAACTGAAGATGAATTGGGTAAAATTCGTCAAGTAGTTGACGCATATACAACTGAAGGTGATCTTCGTCGTGAAGTTTCACTTAACATTAAACGTTTGATTGAGATTGGGTCTTATAGAGGTCTTCGTCATCGTCGTGGTTTACCAGTACGCGGACAAAAGACTAAAAACAACTCACGTACTCGTAAAGGTCCACGTCGTACAATGGCTAACAAGAAAAAATAATAAGAAGGAGGTAAGCTGATTAATGGCACGTAAAACAAACACTCGTAAGCGCCGCGTGAAAAAGAATGTGGAAACTGGTGTAGCACATATCCGTTCTACATTTAACAATACAATTGTAACAATCACTGACGTACAAGGTAACGTTATTGGTTGGAGTTCAGCAGGTGCATTAGGTTTTAAAGGATCTCGTAAATCAACTCCATTTGCTGCACAAATGGCTGCAGAAACTGCTGCCAAAACTGCAGTAGATAATGGTATGAAAACTTTAGAAGTAACTGTTAAAGGCCCTGGAGCTGGACGTGAAGCAGCAATTCGTTCTCTACAAGCAGCTGGCCTTGAAGTTACTGCAATTAAAGATGTAACTCCAGTTCCACATAATGGATGCCGCCCACCAAAACGTCGTCGTGTTTAATTTTTAGCGTATATAATTTGTCACCCTGTCTATAATGGGTTATGATGGCTAAAAGTATATGTAGAGAGTTTTTACACGTATAAAGTAAAAATCGTAGGTTCAATTTTACATGGAAACAAGGGATCTCATATTTGAAGATCGTTGTGTAGGATGTATTGGCCTTACTATACAGCATCGCATTGACAAAAGAGTACGATAAAATGAAATAGTGCAGAAACGCCAACTGCCTATTTGAGGAATTTCGGTTAGACTATTTTGTTGCAGAACAATGCAATTGCATTTCCTGTAAAATGGGTAACTGGTGCTTTGCGTCTAGTGATGACGTAATACCGATTTCCCCATCTAACCGGGGTTTCGACGTTTTTAAGGAGGGTATTGTGGAATGATCGAAATTGAAAAGCCAAAAATTGAAACGGTAGAGATTAGCGAGGACGCTACTTTTGGGAAATTTGTAGTTGAGCCGCTAGAACGTGGTTATGGTACTACACTAGGAAACTCCTTGCGTCGTATCCTACTATCCTCACTTCCAGGTGCTGCTGTTACATCAGTACAAATTGATGGAGCGCTACACGAATTTTCTACAGTTGATGGTGTCGTTGAAGATGTAACAACGATTATTATGAATCTGAAAAAACTTGCGCTTAAAATCTATTCTGATGAAACAAAAACATTAGAAATTGATGTGCAGGGAGAAGGAAAAGTTACGGCTGCAGATCTAACATATGATAGTGACGTAGAAGTATTAAATCCAGATCTACCTATAGCTACTCTTAATAGCAAAGGTAACTTGCATATGAAATTAACCGCTGAACGCGGTCGTGGTTATCGCCCAGCTGATGAGAACAAGAAGGATGACCAACCTATTGGTGTTATTCCGATTGATTCCATCTTCACACCTGTGACACGTGTAACTTATCAAGTTGAGAACACACGTGTAGGGCAAAGTGCTAACTACGATAAACTGACATTAGATGTTTGGACTGACGGTAGTATACGTCCGGAAGAAGCTGTTTCTTTAGGAGCAAAAGTATATACTGAACACTTAAATATCTTTGTTGGATTAACCGATGAGGCACAAAATGTAGAGATTATGGTAGAAAAAGAGGAAGATCAAAAAGAGAAAGTCATGGAAATGACAATCGAAGAACTTGATCTCTCTGTTCGCTCCTATAATTGCTTAAAACGTGCTGGCATCAATACAGTTCAAGAGCTTTCAAATAAGTCTGAAGAAGATATGATGAAAGTTCGTAATCTAGGTCGTAAATCACTAGAAGAAGTTAAAGTAAAACTAGAAGATTTAGGCTTAGGGCTACGTAAAGACGACTAACAGGTACAGACATCTTTAGATTCTCGAGAAAGGGAGGGATAAGTCCATGAGAAAATTAGGACGTACAACAGACCAACGTATGGCTTTACTTCGTAATCTAGCATCTGATTTAATCATTCATGAACGCATCGAAACAACAGAAGCTAAAGCAAAAGAATTAAGATCTGTTGTTGAGAAAATGATTACATTAGGTAAACGTGGAGACCTTCACGCACGCCGTCAAGCAGCAGCATTCTTATATAACAAAGAAGCTAGCGAAGAAGATAGCGTTCTTCAAAAGTTATTTGATGATGTTGCAAAACGTTATGAAGATCGTCAGGGTGGATATACACGAGTACTTAAACTAGGTGAACGCCAAGGTGACGGAGCCAAAATGGCAATCATAGAACTAGTTTAATCTTCTAATACGTAAGGGCAGGACAGAATCTCTTCCGAGGTGAATCTCTGCCCTTTTTTTATAAAAACGAAAAGCGTAGGCGACTGCTTAGAAGCGGACGCATAAGTGAGGGGTCGGAAAGCGCGTGGTTTTACGCGCTTGGAGCGCCCATCGCTTATGACGGTAGCTTCTAGGAGCCGAAGCTAGACAGTAGAAAGGCGTAGAGGACTTGGTCAGCGGCGAAATGCGTAGGTGGCTGTTCAAGCTATATCTAGTAATATCGTTTGTTTCATCTCTGTCTAAATTAAATATAAGTGCTTTTTGAGATGAGTGGATCAAGTATAGTACGATACCATTCATGGAGAGCGCGAAAAGGCGACAAGCATAGTCAATGTTTCTTGATAATAGAATCTGACTATGCTTCGAACCATTTTCTTGAGAAATTTTCCCCTTATATCATTCCACTGAGTTAACATTCCCACAAATTAGTTGTACAATAATTTACATGAAAGAAATCAAAACCTTGGCTAAGAGACGAGTGAGTATAGGAGGTAGTTCACATGAGAAGAAAGATCATAGAGTTTAGAGAAGTGTCGTTTAGATACGAAGATGAGGGGCCATGGGTTTTGAAGAACTGTTCATTCGAAATCTATGAAAATGAATGGGTTGCGATAATAGGCCATAATGGTTCTGGAAAATCTACTATTGCAAAATTAATGAATGGATTGTTATTTCCTCAAGAAGGAGAAATTTATATTAATGGGGAACAAGTGAATCAAGAATCGATCTGGGATATTCGTAAAGAGGTAGGGATGGTCTTTCAAAATCCTGATAACCAATTTGTCGGAACTACCGTTCAAGATGATGTGGCTTTTGGTATGGAGAACCGTGGTTTTCCAAGAGAAGTAATGGTTAAACAAATTGAGGATTCATTACAGGCAGTTGGAATGCATGCCTATCGACAAACAGAACCACACCGATTGTCTGGGGGACAGAAGCAGAGAGTTGCAATTGCTAGTGTCTTAGCAATTGCACCTAAAGTACTTATCTTAGATGAAGCAACAGCTATGCTGGATCCTAAAGGTAGAACAGAAATCATGAATACCGTATCAAAGGTACAGGAGAATAAGAAACTTTCCTTAATTACAATTACCCACGACTTAAGAGAAGTTGTTCAAGCAGAACGAGTTATTGTTATGAATGCTGGAGTTATATGGGATGAAGCTACACCTAGGGAGATCTTTACAAAGAAGGATGAACTTAGAAAGATTGGTTTAGATGTTCCTTTTGTTGCTATTTTAGCAGATGAATTAGTACAAGCAGGAATAGCTATACATGATGAACCATTAAATCACGAAGAATTATTGGAGGACTTATGGACATTACATTCAAAGATGTAAGCTACATCTATCAAGAAAACTCTCCCTTTGCTCATAAAGCTTTAGATAATATATCTTTCCATATAACATCAGGTTCATTTGTGGCCATCATTGGACATACAGGATCAGGAAAATCTACTTTGTTACAACATCTTAATGGGTTAGTGAAGCCGACTAAAGGTGAAGTGACAATTGGCGATTATCACTTATCAAATGATAAAAAGATAAGAAATATAAAGGAACTAAGAAGTAAAGTGGGTATTGTTTTTCAGTATCCGGAGCATCAGTTATTTGAGGAAACCGTTGAAAAGGATATTGCATTTGGACCAGAGAATTTTGGGGTAGAAAAGAGTGAAATTCAAAGTCGAATTCAAGAAATACTACCAGCAGTTGGACTTCCAAAAGAGATGCTTGAACGCTCTCCTTTCGACTTAAGTGGGGGACAAATGCGAAGGGTGGCAATTGCGGGAGTACTAGCGGTGAAACCAAAAGTTTTAGTCTTAGATGAACCAACAGCAGGACTGGACCCACGTGGTCAAAAAGAAATAATGGATATGTTTTATGACTTACATCAGAAACAAGGCTTAACAACAGTATTGGTTACACACAGTATGGAAGACGCTGTGAAATATGCTGATCATGTCATTATTTTAAATAAAGGGAACAAGTATATGGAAGGAAAACCAGAGGAAGTGCTTTCTGATCAAAAAGCATTAAATAAAGTAAATCTGGACGTACCAGAAATGATACAGTTTCTATTAGCCTTTGAAAAACGTTTCGGAATGAAGATACCATATGAACGTCAAAGTGTTCAAAAACTAGCAGTTCAAATGCAGCACCTGCTTAAGGGGGCTGAGTCCTAGTGAACGAATATATGATAATTGGACAATATGTCCCAGGAAATTCTTTTGTTCATCGTATTGACCCAAGAACAAAGATTACAATAATCTTCTTTTTCGTTATATTTGTCTTCTTCGCTAACTCAGTTGGCAGTTACGGAATCTTGACAGCATTTGCTCTTATTACTACTTTTATTACAAGAATTCCTTTAAAGTTTATCCTTAAAGGATTAACTCCAGTATGGTTTTTAATCATTTTTACATTTTCGCTACATTTAATCGTAACGAAAGATGGAACAGTACTTTTTAATCTTTTTGGATGGGAAATATATTCTGGTGGTGTTATCCAGGGAGTTGCAATTTCACTACGATTTTTCCTATTGATTTTGTTTACATCTCTATTGACATTAACTACAACACCTATTGAAATTACGGATGCTATTGAGGATATGTTGGCACCACTAAATAAAATAAAATTTCCTGTGCATGAATTAGCCTTAATGATGTCAATCTCTTTAAGGTTTATACCAACACTGATGCAAGAAACAGAGAAAATATCCAAGGCGCAGAGTTCTAGAGGAGTAGACTTTCGTACAGGGCCTCTTAAGGAGCGTATAAAGGCTGTAGTTCCACTTTTAGTCCCTTTGTTTGTCAGTGCCTTTAAACGTGCTGAGGAATTAGCGATGGCAATGGAAGCAAGAGGGTACCGTGGTGGTGAAGGTCGTACAAAACTACGTCTGTTAAAAATTCAATCGATCGATATATGGGTATATCTATTATTTACTTGTGTCATTATAGGGCTATTTTTATTGAGAACTTATTAAATAGGGGGGATGGGCCATGAGGAGAATAAATTGCATTATTAGCTATGACGGTACAAATTTCTCAGGGTATCAGGTCCAACCCGGCAAGCGTACAGTGCAGGATGAGATTGAAAAAGCACTAACAAAAGTCCATAAAGGACAATCTATAAGAGTTCATGCATCTGGTAGAACAGATACTGGAGTCCATGCTAAAGTTCAGTCATTACACTTTGAGACTGAATTCCAGTTATCCACGGAAAGTTGGAAAAAGGCTTTAAATGCTCTTTTGCCGAATGATATTTATGTTAATGCGATTAAAGAAGTTCCAAGTGACTTTCATGCTAGATATGATGTTATAGAGAAGGAATATCGTTATTATATTATTAATGGACCAGAGAAGGACGTATTTAAAAGAAACTATTCTTACTATTTTCCTTATAAACTAGATTTAATAGCGATGGAAGAAGCATGTCGGTACTTTCAAGGTACACATGACTTCACGTCATTTTCTTCTGCCAAATCAACTGCAAAAGGAAGTAAAGTACGCCATTTATATGAAGTTTCATTTAGTAAAAAAGAAAATGAACTAGAATTTATTCTTCGAGGAAACGGATTTTTATATAATATGGTTCGAATCATCATTGGTGCCTTGTTAGATGTAGGACAGGGAAAATTAACACCACAAGATATAAAATTCTTGTTGGAGAAGAAAGATCGCCGTTTCGTGGGAGTGACTGCACCCCCGCAAGGCTTACATTTATGGAATGTGAAGTATAAACAAGAATAGACATTTCCCGGGTAATATCGACATTTTCACTGAAATGTTTTAGAATGGATTAGGGGAGTTCATAGTTGCCTATTAGGTTTTATTTTCACTAGAAAATATTCCTCAGTTACTTGACTTTATCCCTTAATTGATATATTATGGTCTATGGCATTTTATTTCTAAAAACCGCGATTAGCCCCGGAACTAATTGTGTTTGAAATATAGAAATACGAAACTTGATTTATTTAAAAAATGGAGGGAAACCAATCATGCGCACAACTTTCATGGCAAATGAAAATAATATTGAACGCAAATGGCTTGTTGTGGATGCTGAAGGCCAACGTCTTGGTCGTCTAGCAAGTGAAGTTGCTGCGATCCTTCGCGGAAAGCACAAACCAACTTACACTCCACATACTGATACTGGTGATTATGTAATTATTATTAACGCTGAAAAAATCGAACTAACTGGAAACAA
Organism: Ornithinibacillus halophilus; assembly: GCF_900129485.1. GTDB lineage: Bacteria > Bacillota > Bacilli > Bacillales > Amphibacillaceae > Ornithinibacillus > Ornithinibacillus halophilus. The sequence goes on along the minus strand of NZ_FQVW01000016.1, from coordinate 7,006 downwards.
ATTAAGTGACAAGAAATACTACCGTCACTCAGGACATCCAGGTGGATTAAAAGAACGTACTGCAGACGAAATGCGTACAAAATACCCTGAACAAATGTTAGAGCTTGCAATTAAAGGCATGCTTCCAAAAGGTCCACTAGGCCGTAAAATGGGTAAGAAACTGCACGTATATAGAGGTTCTGAACACAATCAACAAGCACAAAAACCAGAAGTTTACGAACTTCGTGGATAATTAAAAGGAGGTTAATCAATTGGCACAAGTACAATACTACGGTACAGGTCGTCGTAAAAGCTCAACTGCTCGTGTACGTCTAGTACCAGGCAATGGCAATGTTACAATTAATGGTCGCGATGCAAAAGACTATTTCCCATATGAAACTCAACTTCTAATTCTTAACCAGCCATTAAAGGCTACAGAAACTGAAGGAACATATGACGTTATCGTTAATGTTCATGGTGGAGGATTCACTGGTCAAGCTGGTGCAATTCGTCACGGAGTTGCTCGTGCGTTATTAGAAGCAGATCCAGAATATCGTTCTTCTCTAAAACGCGAAGGATTCTTAACTCGTGATGCACGCATGAAGGAACGTAAGAAATACGGTCTTAAAGGCGCTCGTCGTGCACCTCAGTTCTCAAAACGTTAATCTTATAAAACTTTACAAAGGCTCTCAATCATTATGGTTGGGAGTCTTTTTGTATATACTATTTTTATATGAAATGTAAATGGAAAGGAGTTAGGAGGAAATCTATGATCAAAATGTTAAATATTGAAACAGATTATAAGGAAGTATTTGCTTTATCTCAATTTGCTTTTCAATATCATTTATCAGATGAAGAGTTACATAAAAAGAAAGCAGAAGCATGGAGACATATTATCTGGGGGAACATGGATGGAGATCATATTGCATCTAAACTGCACCTTATTCCACTTTCAATCTATCTAGGTGACAAGAAGATTAATATGGGTGGGATAAGTTCTGTTGCTACATGGCCGGAATATAGAAGAGGCGGAATGGTTAAAGAACTTTTGTCTCATGCATTGCATCACATGAAAAACAATGGGCAAATTATATCCTTTTTGCAACCATTTTCTGTTTCATTTTATAGAAAATATGGCTGGGAGATTACTTTTAATGAAAAGTTGTATACCATTCCAGTAGATAAATTAAGAAAGAAATGGGATGCAAGTGGCTACGTGCGTACAAAACCATTTGATTATCAAACGATAAATTCTATTTATGAGGAATATGCTAAAACATATAATGGGGCACTCGTACGTGATGAACGTTGGTGGAATCAGCGAGTAATAAAAGATAAATCCTATATAGGTGTTGCCTATAATCTTGAAAAACGGCCAGTCGGATACATTCAATATGAAGTAAAAGAGAATGTATTTCATGTTCACGATTTTGCTTACACTTCAAACAATGGTTGGAACATCTTGCTAGAGTTTATAGCGAATCATGATTCAATGGCAAAGGAAGTAAAAATGACGGTACCTGAAAATGACCTATTACCATTATTAGTTGATGAACCTAGGTTTGAACAAAAAATAGAACCATATTTTATGGCGCGAATCACTGATGTGCATCAGTTTTTGAAGGAATACCCATTTTTGAATTCGACAAATGGTATTACACTACATGTTAAGGACGACTTTTTTCCAGATAATACAAAGACGTATCAACTTACCACAACTAATATTACTGTTCTTCCATATCAAGACCATAGTAAGGGGATATATTGCACAATTCAGCAGTTGACTGCCATGATGCTTAATTTTGTAAGGCCAGTAGATTTATATCGAATTGGACAATTAAAAGGTTCTTTAGATGAAATTCAAAAGTTGGATGCAACTATATCAGATCAAAAGCCATATTTCCCAGATTTCTTTTAGAGGGGAGAAACAGTCATACTTTAAAGGCTCGTCCCATAAAATAAATGCAAGATAGTATTTTAATAAGGGGCGAGTATTATGCAGCGATACGGGAAAGCATTTTTATGGGGATTGGGACTAATTTTATTACTTTATATGATTCAGTATCCTATACCGAAGTCTGATAATGAACAGACAACGGGATGGTCACTACCATTATCGGGAAAAACGATTGTAATTGACCCTGGTCATGGTGGAGCAGATGGTGGAGCTGTGGGAAAAGATGATACACTGGAAAAAGATATAGCTCTTGAAGTGGGAAAAAAGTTACAAAATTATCTGCAGCAAACTGGAGCAATAGTATATTTAACAAGAGAAACAGATAAGGATTTAGCGGCTGAAGAAACAAAAGGTCTTTCAAAGCGAAAAGTAGAGGATATTCGAAAGCGAATGGAATTTATTCATGAAAAAGATGCAGACTTATTTATTACGCTACACCTTAACGCAACACCATCAACAAAATGGCGTGGAGCACAAACATTTTACTATCCTAAATCGGAGGAAAGTAAGCATTTAGCTAAAATGGTCCAAGCAGAAATTATACGAAATATGGAAAACACGAAGCGATCACCTTTAGCAATGAATAACTTATACTTACTGAAAAATGCAAAAATACCAGGAGCTCTTGTTGAAATAGGGTTTCTTTCAAATGTGGAGGAAAGAAATCTATTGAAGCAGGATGAATATCAGCTAAAGATGGCAGCTAGCATCTATGAAGGAATTCTTCGGTATGTTACAGAGGAACCAGAAGATTCCGAGTAGAAGAAAAGTAACCCCTTCCATGATTCATATCACTTAGATTTTCTGTGATTTATGTTATACTAGCCATGGACATGTTAATACTTAGGTATATGTGTATAATTCATAGCTAGGAAAAGGAAGGTGACATAGATGTTAACTAAAGAAGATGTTATAAAGTTATTAAATCCTATAAAAGATCCGTTTTTACATAGAACGCTTGAGGAAACTGGTGGCATAAAGGAAATAACCATAAAAGAAGAAAAGAAGCATATTAGTGTTAAAGTTGCCATCGGAAAGACAAATACTGCAGAGCAAATGCAGTTACAACAAGAATTAGTTGGTGTTCTTAAGAAAAATGGAGCGACTACTGTTGGGCTTCGTTTTGAACAACTGCCTGATGAAGTCATTCAAAAATTCCAACCAGCCGTTGATCAAGCAAAAGAACAGTCACTTATGGGTGGCTCTAAAAATCCACACTTTATTGCTGTTGCAAGTGGTAAGGGTGGAGTTGGGAAATCAACCGTTACTGTTAATTTAGCCATGGCATTAATGCGTCTTGGCAAAAAAGTAGGAATCATTGATGCTGATATTTATGGTTTCAGTATTCCTGATATGATGGGGGTAGAGGAACGCCCGCAAGTACGTGGTGAAAAAATTATCCCTGTTGAGCGCTTTGGTGTAAAAGTAATTTCTATGGGCTTCTTTGTTGAAGATAATTCACCAATTATATGGCGTGGACCTATGCTTGGTAAAATGTTAAATAGCTTCTTTAAGGAAGTTGAATGGGGCGACTTAGACTACCTATTGCTCGATTTACCTCCTGGAACAGGTGACATTGCTATGGATGTTCATGAATTACTACCAACTTGTAAAGAAGTAATTGTAACAACGCCACATCCAACTGCCGCTTTCGTAGCAGCTCGTGCAGGACAAATGGCAATAAAGACCGAGCATGAAATTTTGGGTGTTGTTGAAAATATGGCATATTTTGAAAGTAAAACTACTGGAGAAAAAGAATTTGTATTCGGTCGTGGCGGCGGTCAAAAATTAGCAGAGGTTTTGAAAACGAAAGTATTAGGCCAACTACCTTTGCAACAGCCATATGAAGACGAGGATGTTTTCGCACCATCTGTATACCAAGAAGATCATCCACTTGGAAAAGAATACCATAAGATGGCTGCTAAAGTGATAGCTAAAGTAGAAGAATAAGAATGAAAAAAGCTAAGGCATAGATTTTAAAGTTGCCTTAGCTTTTCCTATAGGATAACTGATTTTGGTAGGGTATTTAACCACCACCGCCACCACCACCAGATTCGCCACCACCTTCTTTACCAGAATCGCCCCCGGATTCACCACCAGATTCACTACCACCACTGCCACCTGAACCACCACTTCCTTGTCCTTGTTCCTCGGCAGCTTTTAATAGTATGTCTTGTATCTTGGCTTGGAAAAGAGGAGATTCAAATGTCTGTTGAATGGTTTCTTCAAGGTGTGCGCGAAATTCTTGTCCTTTTAATGTTTGTACTATTTGGTCTTTTATTTCAGGGTTCTGCATTAATTCAAGCATTTGTTTTTGGTATTCTGAATCCTTTAAGAGGTCCTTCATCATTTTCTTTTGATCTTCTTCCATGGATTTAACATAGCTTTCAACAAATTTGGGGTCTTCGAAAAGCTTTTTCCACATATCTTTCCCTTTGTCTGAAGCTAAGGCTTCCTCTATGGATGTGCGAACAACCTCAGATTCAATTACGAGTTTTTCTTGCATTTTCTCATCAGCTAATATTTCTTGAAGTGCCTTTTTTCCGTCTTCGGTTTGTAATATATCGACAACCATTTTCTTAGTTGTATCATAGTCACCTTCACTTTTGGCAGCTTCACCACCACATGCACTTAGAATACCAATTAAGAAGGTAAAGGTTATGAACGATAAGATACGTAGCATTGTGACAACCTCCTTCCACTTATCGTTAATATGAGTGAAAAATATCAAAACTATGCACTTGATGAAGGAAAAAAGGATGTAGACATGTTAAAATACATATGGATAGAAGAATACGTGAAATAGTATGCAAACTTATGGTATAGAGAACATCTAGGAGGAAAATATAGTGAACACTCAAAAAGTGGTACGATTATTTTGGAGAACATTATTACTTGGTGGGATAGCAGGACTATTGACAAGCTTTTTTGTTAACCCAGGTATATATGCAGAAAACATGAACCCATTTAATGGAATGGAGTTAATAGGATTAGTATTGTTTTATCTTGGTTTTGGTTTATTGGCGAGCGTTGTTAGTCAGACTGGCTTTTTTGCTTATTTATTTATCCATCGATTTGGTTTAGGTTTGTTTCGTTCCTTTTGGCCAACTGTACAAGTCTTATTAATCGCATTTATTTTATTTGATCTAGTATATTTTCCATATAATGCTTCAGAAGGCGAAGTTTCAATTATTTGGTTTATAGTAATGACAGCTGGTTTATTTATTATTAGTTGGATTGTAGCAAAAATTAAAGCTAAAGAAACAAATAAAACGGCATTTATCCCTGCACTATTCTTTATGGTTGTAATAACAACTGTAGAATGGGTTCCTGCTTTACGAGCAGAAGGGAGCGACTATGCTTGGCTAATGATCGTTCCTTTATTGATTTGTAATGCGTATCAGTTAATAACATTGCATAGACTTCAAAAAGCATAGTATCTTATCATTTAAAAAAGGTGGGAGATTCCCACCTTTTTTATGTCATTAGGAAATTACTTCGAATAAAATACATGAAAGTATAGCAGTGCCCAGCACCTATCCAAGTATAGCAACTATTCAACTATTTTTGACTCGGCATGGGCTTGGTTAATGAGCTCTGAAATTGTTACATAATTATACCCCTTGTTTTTTAATCCAGGTAATATTGTTTTGAGAGCATCTGCTGTCTGTTTTGCAGAGTCTGAAGCGTGTAACAATATAATATCCCCATTCGTAGTTTCATTCATAACACGATCAATAACTAATTGGGTTCCAGGATTTTGCCAATCATTTGGATTCACATTCCAATGAATGACTGTATTACCTTGTTCCTCAGCTAACTTTATAATTTCTTCATTAAAATGACCATTAGGTGCACGAACAAGATCTAAATCTTTGTAACCAAGTTTATTAAATGTTTCTTTTGCTAAAGTTAAATCTTTTCTTACTTGGTCAATTTCTTGATTTAGATAACTTTTATAACGATATCCCAACATGCCAATTTCATGATTCGCTTCTGATATTTCTTTTAAAATATCTGGATGACGTTCTGCCCATTCACCACTCACAAAAAAGGTAGCTTGAACTTGATTTTGTTCTAACTGCTTTAATATATCGAATACTTTTTCTTCCCCCCAACTGATATTAAATGTCAGGGCAATATCCGGTTCATTTGCATTCCCCTTTGTAAGTGCAACTGATTCTTCATTAGTAAAAATAGAAAATGCCCCATCCCTTTCAAACCATAAAAATGAAGCTGTAAACAGTGCAAAAACCACAATTAATAACCATCGCTTCCATTTGTTAAATCGTAAGACATAAAAATGCTCCACCTCGTTACCCTCCTTCTATAGAACTGCATGTCCTAATACATACCTATGTTTAATAAAGGAAAATATGTACTAGCTTTGATGAAAATAATGTTAAAAAAATAATAGAAAGGGAATAGATAAAAGAATAACGGATATGCTAAAAAACACCTATTTCTAATGGGAAAAAAATCAGTAATATGTTTTACATAAACAATGTCTAGTAATACTAATTGAGGTGGGTTATGATGTTAGGGCTAATGATTAATGATATAGAACAAAAAGAACTAGAGTATTTAGTTAAACGAGAATTGGATGAATTACTTTTAGATATGGATGACCACCGAATAGACCAAATGGTAAAGCGTGCAATGAAAGATCGTTATAAAACCTTATTTCAACTATTAAAGCGTGTTAGTAATGAACATGAGTGTTTAAAATATATACCAAAAAGAAAAACCAATCAATGATATGAAGTATTCTTTGGTTATAATAGAAAGGGAAATAATTCCAATAATGTTTTTTATGTTTTTCATTGATTTTCTAATTCCTGTATGGTATATTAATTTCTGTTGTCAGATATGAAACAAGTTATTCAATTGGCAAAATAGATTTTTAAAAAAGTTATTGACATCTAATTGAAAACATGTTAAATTATATCTTGTCGCTAAAAACGACAAAAATTGATCTTTGAAAACTGAACAAAACAACCAGTATGTTAAGAAGAAAAGCAACCCTGTTTTTCTTTATAAAAAACCTAGAAGCATTGCTTCTAGTAGCTA
>NZ_FQVW01000095.1 GCF_900129485.1 Ornithinibacillus halophilus | reverse complement strand
AAAGTTTGTCTATAATTGACACCAATCAATTATAGGAAAGTTCTTAGCTACTAGAAGCAATGCTTCTAGGTTTTTTATAAAAGAAAAACAGGGTTGCTTTTCTTAACATACTGGTTGTTTTGTTCAGTTTTCAAAGAGCAAATAATTCGCATTGCTTTTTAAAAGCAACTTTTATAATATACAACATTGCGTTATCACAGTCAATACTTTTTTAAAAGTTATTTAAAATGTTTTCGCAACAGGTATTAATATTATAACGTTCATCTTTAAAAGTCAATAACTTTTTTTAAAAATCTTGTCGTCTTATTGTAGCCGTTATTAGCTGTGTTTTTGGCGACAAAAAATATAATACCATCCTGAAACTGATATGTAAACACCTTTTTAAATACAACTTTTTCCAATTCACTTTAATGTATCACCAAATTCATATATACTATTTGAATTCCTTTTAGTCTAGGGAAAACGTTTTGATTAATATAACACTTTTTGAGAAATACTAACGTATTGTATCCATTATATTTCAGACAAGAGGAGTGGGATAATATGCATCATTTACATCACGCTACGTATAGTCCCTTTCTAATTATACTTTCCATTATCATTGCATTCATTTCTTCTTATACAACATTAGTATTAGTTGAACGTGTTTCAGAAAGCAATCATCGTTCAAGAAAAATTACTTGGATCTTCATAGGTGTATTTATTATGGGAGTTGGTATATTCTCAACCCACTTCATAGGTATGCTAGCTTATCACTTGAATTATCCAATGACATTCAATGGTTCCCTTCTAGTCTTGTCATTTTTGTTTTCTCTTATCACATCTTTTACTGCCTTCTATCTCCTTTATACCCACCCTTTAACGAAGGGGAAGATATTTATTAGTGGTGTGATCATTGGACTTGGCATTGTTTTTCTACATTACACAGCAACCTATGGGATTTATGAATCAGTAGAAATTCATTTTACTTCGATTTATTTTACACTTTCTATAGTTTTAGCAATTATTATTTCTTCAATTGCCATTCGTATTTTTGTAAATAAAAAGGGAGACTCAATCTCAAATAGAACAACGAAAAAAAATATTGTTAGTGCATTGGTTTTAGGAGGAGCCATTACTACGATGCATTATGTTGGGATGGAAGCTATTTACATAAACAAAGGGAGCGACGTAACTTCTAATGGAGCGGATAAATTTATTGGAAATATCGTCTCTTTCAGTACACTCTTTTTAATGTTTGCCACATTATTTACTGCTTATCTTGATTATCGATCAACACATTCTGAAAAGCAGCTAATAAAGCAACTCAAAGAGAGTGAAAAACGGTATCGTCAGTTAGTCGAAAAATCCCCTGTACCTGTGATCATTCATGATGGCAATACTATTGTTTTCGTAAATGAAATTGTTTTAAGTATGGTAAAAGCATCAGAAAAACATGAAATAGTAGGAAAATCTTTTATTAATTTTATCCACCCTGATTTTAGAGAAACTGTAAAAAAACGAATGCAAATAATAAAAGAAAAAGGTCACGTTAAATCAATGGAACAACGAATGGTTACACTTGATGGAACTGTTATTACTACGGAAACTTCTAGCTATTTGATTCAGTTTGATAATAAACCAGCCATTCAATCTGTAATACGAGATATAACGGAACAAAAGCAAACCGAATTAGCTCTACAAGATAGACAACAACGATACATGTCTCTTTTTGAATATAATCCTGATCCCGTTTTCTTACTTGATTGTCATGGATATTTTAAGGAAATTAATTCAGCAGTTTGGAAAACTCTTGGCATCCCAAAAGATGAAGTCAAAAAAATGAGTTTCCATCAAGTACTCGTACCTAGTCAAATCGACTTTGCAGTGGCACAATTTAAAAAAGCTTTGAAAGGCGAACCACAAAATTATGAAATCAGTGCTATCAAAAATAACGGCGATGAGATTCCTGTCAATATTACACTTGTACCTATCATCATTGAAGAACAAGTTACTGGTGTATTCTGTATAGCAAAGGATATTACCAAAGAAAAAGAGGCTGTTCAGAAAATAAAAGAGTTAGCCTATACCGATCAACTTACAGGTCTTCCCAATCGTACATGGTTCTTCAAATATTTCACTCATAAATTGAAGGAACAGAAACAACTTAATCATCCAATTGCTATATTAGCAATTGATTTTGATGACTTTAAAAGTGTAAATGACACTATAGGTCACCATGCTGGGGATATGTTCCTGCAGCAAGTAGCAAATCGAATGAAAGATATTCTCCGTCCACAGGATATCATTGCACGACTTGGTGGGGATGAATTTATTGTCTTTTTAGATAATATCACCAAAGAGGAAGTATCCCAAATAGCTCAAAAAATAATCAATGAGATGAATAATAAAATCCCACTATTCGGCCATGAATTCATTTTAACCCTTAGCATTGGGATTAGTATGTACTCTAAAATAATGCCAGATGTCGAAACCTTTATTAAAGAAGCTGATTTTGCAATGTATTATGCAAAAGAAAAAGGGAAAAACAATTATCAACTTTTCACAGATGAACTAAAAAAGAAGGTTAACCAACGACTTAAGCTGGAAAGTGCCTTACGAAAAGCGATTGATAAAGAAGAGTTGGAACTCTATTACCAACCACAGTTCGATATAAAATCTAGAGATATTGTCAGTGCAGAAGCTTTGCTTCGATGGAATAGTTCATTTGGAAGGATATCACCGAATGAATTTATCCCCATTGCTGAGGATACTGGTTTAATTGTATCGATCGGTAAATGGGTTTTCAAAGAAGCATGTCTGCATATAAAAGAATGGAGAAAACGAGGATTACCAGTAGTACCTATTTCCGTTAATGTATCGGCAAGACAATTTAGGGAAGCTGATTTCGCAAAGGTAGTACAACAAATTGTAAAGGAAGAGAAAATTGATCCTTCCCAATTAATAATAGAAATTACGGAAAGTGCCATGCTTGATATTGTTGAATCAGAACACATCATTCAAGATTTAAAAGAACTTGGGATTAAGATTGCTATCGATGACTTTGGTAAAGGATATTCATCTTTACAGATTATTACAGATTTAAATTACGATATCCTCAAAATTGACAAATCACTTATGGACATAGAGAAAGGTAATCGCAATATAGCTATTTTAAAAGCGGTATTAGAAACAACAAAAGGGTACAAAGAAGTTATTGTAGAAGGTATTGAGACACAAGAGCAAGTTGATTTCTTAAAAACATATAATGTAGTAGGACAAGGTTTCTTTTTTAGCCACCCCTTACCTTCCCATCAATTTGAAGAACAACTAAAACAAATTAGAGGTTAACATGTGCCCCTAAGGATCATTGCGAGGACACTGAAAAACTATGTAATAATAAAAAATGAGTCCGATAATTCTATATGCAAGGTAGTATGCATGGTTTCGGAGGCTGAGGCAAAATTGTTTTAGTTAAAGTGAAACCC
>NZ_FQVW01000080.1 GCF_900129485.1 Ornithinibacillus halophilus | reverse complement strand
ATTCTCACCTGGTGGAGGAGTTGGCTTTATCGGCTCACCATCCATAAAAGTCAAAAGTCTATCCGTAACCGTGGATTAAGAAATTAAAATTATACGGAGATGACAGTAAGAGTCTCCATGTTGAACAAAGCCAGCGTAGGAAATACACGTAGACTCCGGCGGGAGCAGAGGCATAGGTGAGACCCCATGATGCGCTTGCGTCTACAAGTAATGCTACGCAGTGGGCTTCCTCAGCGCAAGGGTGCTAGGAAGCCTAACCAAGTAGTTCCCTGGCTCACCAGCCGCCCGCGGAAAGCGAAGTGTATTTCTGGAGCGAAGGTAAAGCAACTTTCTCGAAGATAATTACATCAAAAAACCCAAACAAATACGTTTGGGTTTTTTATGTATTTTTCTCTTGCCTTACCTATACTTCTTACACATACTCTAAAACTCTATGATTTGATTTCACAATTTGATAGTCATTCGTTAAACTACTTACCACTAATGATTCCGTTTGATAATGAGTAGAATCTTCTTGAATTCCTTTTAAATAAAGTGTATTCGTAATAGCCGTTGCGATAAACATACCTTGTTCTGATGCTATCAGGTCATGATGACGTAATGCAGCTGTTGGATTTTTCACTCCCATAGCTACACAACGCTTCTTTTCTTCCTGGTTTCGTACAACAAGTCGCCCTTGCATTTCCCCACCTAAACTTTTAATGGCAACTGAAGATAACACACCCTCAGGTGCTCCCCCTATATTATAGAACATATCGATGTCATTTCCGTGGATGCATGGTCTTAATGATTGTAAAACATCTCCATCCTTAAATAAATGGACAGTTACCCCAGCTTCTCTCATCTTAGCGATTGCTTCCTCATGTCTAGGTCGCTCTTGTACAACCACTTGTAATTCATCCACCTGTTTCCCTTTGGCCAATGCAACAGCTCGTACATTTTCCATAAGTGGTGCATCAATATTTATCTTCCCTACTGCTTCAGGACCAACGACTAATTTTTCCATATACATGTCTGGTGCATGAAGTAATGTGCCTTTTGGGGCTGCAGCAATTACAGTAATTCCATTATCTTCACCTGCTGCTGTTGGAGTTGTTCCATCGATTGGATCAACCGCAATATCTAGTTCTACTCCAAGACCTGTACCGACTTCTTCATTAATATAAAGCATTGGTGCTTCATCAAGTTCTCCTTCACCAATTGCAATAATACTATTCATCTCGATTTGGTTTAAATTCTCACGCATGGAAGTAGTAGCTGCATCGTCAGCACTATTTTTATCGCCACTTCCTACCCATGGAATTGTTTTTACTGCCGCTTCTTCTGTTACCTTCAAGAAATCCTTTAATAAATGATGCATAATAACCTCCAAGAATTAACTATGATGACTATATATAGTTTTTTTATTACGTACTTGCTTTGACCTCAACCATTATACATCATAATAACAGAAATAAATAGGTTAATAGAGTAACTTTTTCATAAAATCCACCAATGAATAGTATAACACATTGAAAATAACTTATGAAAACGCTTTAACTAATAGTTAAAGTTGAATTTGGTATAATTAGTAACGTAAGATAGAAAAGAAAATATAAAATTTTAGGACTTAAGGAGGGTATTGATTGATTGAAGTATATACAGATGGAGCATCCAGCGGTAATCCAGGAAAGAGTGGTGCTGGAGTTTACATAAAAGCACATGGAAAAATATATGAATACAGCATACCTCTAGGTGAATTATCGAATCATGAAGCAGAGTTTCAAGCAGTTCTTAAAGCATTAGAAATATGTCTAGAGCAGTTTCCAGATGAGATACTTTCCTTTCGCTCCGACTCACAAATTGTAACGAGTGTGTTAGAAAATGATTATACAAAAAATTCTAAATTCCTCCCTTTTCTTGAGAAAATTAGAGAAGTGACCAGTGCTTTTCCATATTTCTTTATTAAATGGATACCAGAAAAACAAAATCACCATGCTGATCGATTAGCAAGAGCAGCTTTACATAAGAAACATACCGGTAAAGAGGGATAATGCCTTTCATCCCTCTTTCTTCCATGGTGGGTCGCCATTTTTATGAAGGTTTTGATTTACTTTATAAACCAGAAAAGGTAGTAAGAAAGACAAAATAATATAAAACCATCCTAACGTACTGGGCAATCGTTCCAAAATCATTTGCCACATTTTATTGCTCGCCTCCATCTTGTTTTACTTTAAAGGAACTACCTGGATCAAGAATAATCGCATTTACATTAATGTTGATATCACTCTTACTAAAGTAGTTCTCCCCATAATCCCAATCATCTTCAACTTCTTTCCATAATTCATAATGATACATGGTTAAATAGTCATCAAAATCAAAAATATCGACCTTTAGTTCATCTTTCAATTTAGCAATTGCCAATTCTGATTGTTCTTTTATCTCATCTTCTAACGCTTTAGAGAATTTATCATTCGTTTCTTTTGTCATGACATCAATCGTTCCATAGTACTCAGCAATAGATGCTTCGACTTCAATATCAACATCAAATTTCAAATTATGTTTATCCTTATTTTTTAATGTTACCTTTCTTCCACCTTTTGTTATGTTAACTGTCAGTAGCTCTCCATCCATTGTAGTAGTTAGATTCCCTTGAAGATTCCTACCAAAGATAAAATTTCTACCTTTTGCTTCTTCTTCATAAATGGTTCCTACCCATTGCCCAGTCTTCCCTCTAATAGCAGCAATTCCACTATAATTAACACTATTATCACTAAAAAGTGTAAGTTGCGGGAGAGCAAAACTTCTATTTTGTAATAATGCTTCTTGAATATCCCCAACTCTAGTTGGTTCAACCGTAATAGGTACTTCTCTATTCTCTAATAATTCACTTAAATATTGTGCAGGAATTTTCACATGCTCAGTTTGAACGTAAAATAATTCCTTAGCTTTTCCTTCTGCTACAGCTAACTTAAGTCCCCGTCGCATGCTCTGTTGCCGAACAAATATATCTAATATTTTTGGAAATACTCCCTCTTTTTCTATAATGTCAGTCGAAAACAAAGCAATATTTAAATGTTCTACATTAATTTTTCGATTGGCTTGTCTAGAAATATCTCTATTTATTTTAAATATACTTTCACCGGTTTGTGATAAATTACGAAATGCCCGTCCTCCACCAGGTTGTGTTGTTGAGCCAAGACCACTCGGGACAACAATCTGATGTGTTAGTTCAAAATATAATTTCTCTTCTTGTTCTCCTGCCAAATCAACGGCAACGCCAGAAAGAAATCCACGATCTTCTATTTCAATATCATCCCAACAACCAACTAATAAAACTAAAGGAACAAAGAAGGTTACTATCTTGAACGCCTTATTTACCACCTTGCTTTCCTCCTTTGAAAATATACATCATCCATAATACGATTAATACTGTACTAGATAGTCCCAAACTGAAATAAGTCACAATTTTATCCATTACTCCAATTTCATAAGAGTTGTTTGGAATCGTCGTTAAAAAATAAACAACAGGAGCTAATATAAAAACGAATGTCTGCTTTTTCACCTTTGAAAAGATTGAGGTCAATGCAAATAATGCTATATCAAATGCCATAACTGTCGTTGTAAAAATAGCCATGGTCCATATTACAAAAAATATCGACTCTAATCGCTCAAAAAATCCTCCAGGAATCTCAACCGATTTAGCTAACTCAATAAAAGGAAACCTTATATTTGCAGTTTGCACATTTCCAAAAACAGCAATACAAGTTAAGAAGATAATGAGATAGAACAAAACAACCGTTGCCATCCCTAATACAGCCTTTTTAGGTACCTTTATTGGATTCTTCACCAAAGAAATATAGAAGAAAAGAATACTAATCCCTGTAAATGATAATGTTCCTTCAAAAACACCCTTACCCAAGTCTTTAATATCAGTTTTAAACATTGGCATCACATTATTAAATTCCATAAATCGAATGGAAAATAGAAGTAATATTGTGGTCGTCACCAATACAATCGGTAAAAACAGGGCATTCAAGCGAAATATGGCAGCTCTTGAACCAGATACGGCATAGATAACTACAAGTAAATAGCTAAAATTAATTACCTGAACTGGAGTTCTTTCAAATAAATAAGTATGAGATACATCTGCAATCGCTCGTACTTCAAATGCTGTTAATAAAGTTCCTTGGACTACAAATAAAAATGTAAAAAGCATGGCAACCGGCTTAGTTACTAAGAAAGATGCATATTTAAGAAATGGTTGATTGGGAAAATTGGATGCAATTTTGGCAACGAGCCAAGTAAACATGATGGCAATAAAACCGGACATTAAAATAGATATCCAGCCGTCTGCAGCAATTGTATTTTCTGCTAGGTTTCTAGGAAATACTAATATGCCAATTGCAATCAACATGGAAGGAACTGCAAGAAAGATTTCACGTTGACTAATTTTTTCATCTCCATAATTTAAGTTACTCATCTAGCAATTCCTTCCTTTTCATTCTGGCTTAATATCTTTCGCCTTTTCATCTTTCGTTTTCATGAACTTCGGTCTTCTGGTTACGAACGAAAATGGAGCACGAATGACTAAATCCTTCCAATCTTGTGAGAAGGTAGGTGAAAATGGTGTGGAATAAGGAATCCCTAAACTTTTTAGATTTACAATATGGATATTGATCATAATATAAACTAAAATTATTCCAAACAAACCAAGAAAAGATGCTGCGATCATGAAAGCAAATCGCAGTGTTCTTAGTGTAAGGGCAAAACTGTAGGATGGAACACTGAAAGATGCAATCGCAGTTAATGCTGTAACAATTACCATGATTGGACTGACAATTCCTGCACTAACTGCTGCTTCACCAATTACTAACCCACCAACTATCCCAATCGTTTGTCCAATGACTTTAGGCAAACGAATACCAGCCTCATGTAATATTTCAAAAGTAATTGCCATTATCAATGCCTCGATTGCTGCAGGGAAAGGTACTCCTTCTCTTGTTGCAGCAATTGAGTAAGTGAGTGTACTTGGTAACATCCCAGGGTGGTAAGCAACAAGTGCAATGTAGAGTGATGGCAAAAATAGGGCAAAAAAAGCTGATAAATAACGAAGTAAACGTAATAAACTCGCCGTTATCCAACGTTGATTATAATCTTCTGGCGAATGCAAGGCATCCCCAAGTGTGATGGGTGCAATAATAGCAAACGGGGTTCCATCCACTAGAATTGCAACTTTTCCCCGAACCAAATTTAGCGAGACCTTATCTGGTCGCTCAGTCTCCATTAACTGAGGAAAAGGGGACAAAAAACTATCTTCTATCCATTGCTCCACATAAGAAGAATCCGACACGTAATCAATGTCAATCGTTTCTAATCTACGATTGACTTCCTTTACTAATTCTGGGTTAACAATTCCGTCTATGTAACATAAAACAAGCTTTTGTTTGGATCGTTTTCCTACAACATGCGATTTAAGCCTTAGATTTGGATCCTTTATGTCTCGCCTTATCAAAGCTGCATTCGTTTCAATACTTTCAACAAATCCATCTCTCGGTCCACGAATTAACGTCTCAGACTCAGGTTGCTGAATCGAACGAGTTTCTCCTCCATTGGTCCCCATTACTAAAACCGTATCGAAATTCTCTAGATAGAATGCAGTGCTTCCGTTTAATATAGCTAAAGAAACATCATCTAACGACTGTACTTTTCTTATATCTGTGATTGAAATAACTTCTTTATAGATTTTATCTAATACATTTTCATCAAAGTCTTTTAGGTTGGATTGAATGGTTTTCAAAATATTGTTGCTTATTAAATCTTCGTCAACCAAACCACTAATATATACAATTGCAGCTCTTGAATCGAGACTACCTACCAAAAATTCACGAACGACTAAGTCTCCTGGATCTCCTAGCATTTGTTTTATGCTAGCTAGGTTTTGGTCAAGATTTGTAGTAATCTCTTTAGTAAATTTGGCTGATGATTTCTGTTGGTCATCCTGTTGTTGATTTTGACTGTTTTGCTTGAAAAGGTCTATTCTCTTCAATCGCTTAAAAAGAGAAGATCTAACCATCTCATCCCCTCATTCTATAAAATGTCTCTCCCCCTTCTTATTACCTAAAAAGGAAATTTTATGCATGCACTACTGATTCATAAACCATTAATAAGTATTGACCATTTGGATAAATTCACCTGCTTTATGAGGATAAATACCATCCGTAATGTACCAAGTCCAATAGTTATCTCCACTCTCTTTTCCAATCATGCCACATAGCATCATACCGATTTGGAGATGTGCTGTCGGAAAACCGAGGATATGAAACGGGAGTTTTAGCTCATTATCACAAACAGTGATGACCTCACCATTTATTTCTAACACTTCAAATAAACTATGAAATGTATCCGTACATTCCTCCATCCTATTTATAATAGTATGGATATCTTTTCTTGGGTCCCAATCTGAATCATGTATTTTAGGGTACATAGATTGAAACACATCATTTAATGTTGCTTCACAAGCAATTAATTCCATCTTGTATTCTTCAATATCAGCAGAGACTTTTTCATACCAGGAACTGCCAGTCGTTTTATCTAACCAACGAACAAACTTTTTTAATTGAAATAGGAATTGTCTGGTTTCAATTTGATTAACAGAGATTTTGATGATAGTTGGAAGGTAAGTGATGAGTAGTTCTTCCCAAAAGGAGGGCTGGCATTCTTTCCAGGACTTAGGACAATCCTTATCGTAGTATTCTTTCATGTAGTGTGAGAGGATGTGGAGAAAATGGTTAACCTGTTCATTTGATTTGTACCGGCGTTTATAGGCAATTAAATCACGCCCATAAAATTCCATAATGGCTCGGTTCGGCATATTGAATTCAGCACCAATTTGAATCATTTCAAGAACTTCTTTATGCTCATCTGGACGTGAAAATATCTTTACAAACGATCGAATTTCTATTTTCGGTCCCCCTTTCTGACTTTCACGAGGTTCTTCAAAACTAAATCGACGTTCATTAAACATGGAAACATCTCCTTTAATTATTCTGGGAACAAATTGTAGTACTTTAAGTATGGATTATTTTTCATTGGAATGAATGAAATGGAAGTGGAAGTGAATATTAGGTGCAACTCTTGGTAAGGGTATAGGATAACTTGAATTGAAGGATTTTTTAGTGAGTTATTACGGAGTTTTTGTAATTATCTATCATTTTAAACGATGACTAGTCTAAAAGTAATCGTTTTTTATAAAATTTTGGAGAAATATGGTGAAATTTTATACCACAAAAAAACTAGATCAGGCACTTCCCATCTAGTTTAATGATCAAATCTATTTTGCTGTGTTTAAATTCTTTAAACCTTTTTTCATTACCTCTAAGACTTCTTCTAAAGTCGCACCCTGATAGCCTTTCTCGTATGCGCTTCGCAAAAGATTTTCCACTTGCTTCGTGTTCTCTTTTTTATCTTTCACTTGCAAACAACGCTCCCTCATTGTTTCATAACTGGTTTTGTATATTTAATAGTCACGATTACGATTTTTAATAAACTATGTATCATTATACCAGAATACTAGAAAAAGAGAATCCCTATTTTATTACAAATTATTACAAAATCTAGGCAGAGGAAGCTCTATTTTTGTCATTTTATGGTTTTACAAAAAAAGAGACACCTATCATTAGCTTTTTTAGCAATGATAGGCATCTATTTAAAGGGGCACTTAAGAAAAGCTAGAGAGCGCCCGCTTTGCGACGTACGGACTGGGACTGCGATTACTCGCCCCACCGAAAACATTTGCGCCTGGCCATGCCAGGTG
>NZ_FQVW01000078.1 GCF_900129485.1 Ornithinibacillus halophilus | reverse complement strand
CGCTTCAGAAATACACTTCGCTTTCCTCGGGCGGCTGGTAAGCCTCCTCGGGCATTCGCCCTGTGGGGTCTTACCTATGCCTTTTTTCCCGAAGGAGTCTTCGTGTATTTCTTACGCTAGTGTGTATTCTTAGACAATAAGAATTATGGACCTACTGCAATATCACTAGTTGATTGGAGCGGAGGGCAGTCGACTCCTTGAAAATGCATTTCCATTTGCATTTTCTGCGTGCGATGATCCTCTGACGTAGCCTTCCTTGTCCTGCGGGAACAGCACGTGACCGAAGACCCCACTTGATGCACCTGCGTCTTCCAGTTTCACATGGAAGCATCATTCCTCGGTGCAAGGCAGCACTGGAGCATATTCATGTTGTTGCCTGGCTGAGGCCGTGCCCGCGGAAAGCGACTGTCCGCAGTGCAAATCAACAAAGCAGTTACATCGGAATTGAATAATTCATTAAAAATTAGATTTGACCTAAAGACTAACATTCTAACTACCTTCATGGTAATTGTTCGTCTTCGGATTATAGAGATTAAGTTATATCCCAGCCCTCTTTGGTATGATTTTTATATTAATCGGACTTTTTCAGCAGCCTCTGCTACGCACTACAAAGTCTCATCGGTCTCCTACTTCCCACAGGACAAGAAATGCTTCGACAGCAAAAGCATCGCACGAAGGAAATTGATCTTTATTTCCGAGGAGTCTACGTGTATTCGGCTGCTTAGTAACAACATCTTTCATATAAAATTGTATAAAAACAACACTTCCTTTTAAAAAATCCAAACTAATTCAAATTCAATAATTGAATTAGTTTGGATTTATAACCTGAGCTTTCTTTTTGAAAATAAGATTCTATAGTAAATAAAATACCCCAACTATTACAAAAATAACAGCAACTACCATTAATACTTTTGCTAATGTTTCCACTGAAGACTCTCCCTTAAATTATATTAGCCCCAATAATATACGACAATCCAACAGAGATGACCATAGAAATCAACCCTACTGCGATATTGCCTTTACCGATCTCTTCGTCAATTTTAATTGTTGGTGTTAAAAACTCAAAAATAAAATAACCAATGATTAATAACACAAAACCTGCTGCTCCCCATCCAACACTAACTAAAATGGTATCATTGTGTTCAATAGAGAAACGGAAAATATTCATAATCCCAAATAATTTCCCTCCTGTAGCCAATGCTACAGAAAGATTGCCATTTTTTATCTCATCCCAATTTTTATAAGATGTAACCAATTCAAAAATAGCTAAAAAGACAATCGTACATAAAACGACAACACTATAACGTGCAGCAGTTTCAATAAAAACATTTTCCCATATACCTTCCATAATGAACTACATCCCTTCCCCTATTACTTAAATTCAATAACGGTTACTCCACTTCCACCTTCACCAGCAGCTCCAGGTCGAGTGGATTTTATACTAGGATGTCTTTTACAAAATTCTTGTACGCCTTTTCTTAGAGCACCTGTCCCTTTTCCATGTATGATATACACTTTTGGATAATTCGCTAGCAATGCATCATCTACATATTTTTCCAGTTGTAATAATGCATCCTCAAATCTTTCCCCACGTAAATCAAGTTCTGTTTTCACATGATAATTGGAACCTTTTACAGTAGCTAATGGTTTTTCCATCGTTTTCTTTGGCTTTCCAACTAATTGCAAATCATTACGCTTTGCTTTTACTTTCATAATTCCAACTTGTACAAGGTACTCGTTGTCATTTATTTTTTCGATAACAGAACCTTGTTGATTCACCGTCAATAATTTAATTTCATCGCCAGGGTGTAACTCTTTTTGCGTTTTTGGCTCTGCTTTTTGGTTTGATTTATTTTTTGATACCAAATTTGGTTTAGCTTCTTCAAGCATTTTTTTAGCTTCAATCCACTCGTGTTCCTTTAATTCGGTGTTCGTCTTCATTTTTCGAATTTCAGAGACGATTAGTTCAGCTTCTTCACGGGCATTTTGTAATGCTTTTTCTGCCTTTTCTTCTGCTTTTTTATACAATGTTTCACGCTTTTGTTCTAGTTTTTCCCATTCTTGCTTGATTTCTCTGTGTATTTGTTCACTTTCAAGCAGAACTTGATGTGCCTCTTCATATTCTTTTTGTGCTTGTATTTGAGACTTTTCAAGGGAAGCAATCATATTTTCAACATTTTTCGAATCCACCCCAATTAAGCTTTTCGCTTGATCAATCACGGATTTCTCCAAGCCTAATCGTGATGAAATATCGAAAGCATTACTTCTACCAGGAATTCCGATTAGTAATCGATAAGTAGGTT
This sequence comes from Ornithinibacillus halophilus, assembly GCF_900129485.1. Lineage (GTDB taxonomy): Bacteria > Bacillota > Bacilli > Bacillales > Amphibacillaceae > Ornithinibacillus > Ornithinibacillus halophilus. The sequence continues at coordinate 6,023 of NZ_FQVW01000078.1, read as the reverse complement.
GCAAGGAATCGACGTCAAATTCAACAGACGCATTGATTACCTGTTCCCGATTATATCCATATGCCTTCAGTTCTGGATAATGTGTGGTTGCAATAACTCTAGCTCCTCTTGATACAACTTCATCCAAAATCGACATGGCTAGTGCTGCACCTTCTTGTGGGTCTGTTCCTGCTCCTAGCTCATCGAATAATACTAACGTTTTATGATCAACATGTTTCAATATGTCCACAATATTTGTCATATGCGAGGAGAAAGTACTTAAATTTTGTTCAATGGACTGCTCATCCCCAATATCAGCAAACACATGTTCAAATACTGCTAATTCGCAACCATCCAGCGCTGGGACTTGTAGGCCTGATTGTGCCATTAACGTACATAGTCCAATCATTTTTAATGTAACGGTTTTACCACCTGTATTCGGCCCAGTAATTACAATCGAAGTGTATTCTTTTCCAATTTCCACATCATTTGGAACAACTTCATCTGGTGCGATTAAAGGGTGTCTTGCTTGCTTCATTCGAATAAATCCTTGATCATTCATTTTTGGCATCGAAGCTTTCATTGTTTGCCCTAGCTTAGCACGAGAAGAAATGAAGTCAACAGAACCTAGAATTCTAACATTTTCACTTAAAAATGGCTCTTCTTCAGCAATATTTCCTGTTAATTCTCTTAGGATTCTTTCTACCTCTTGTCCTTCTTTTACAATCGCTTCTTGAAGTTGGTTATTTAAGTCTACCACTGCTTTTGGTTCCATAAATAACGTTTGTCCAGAAGCCGACTGGTCGTGAACAATCCCACCTATTGCTCCTCTATATTCTTGCTTAACTGGTAGAACATACCTGTCATTACGAATCGTTACAATCGCATCAGAAAGCATATTACTTTTTGTTCTCGTGTAATTTTCTAATCGCTCTCTAACTCGACTCTCATAGGTTCTTATCGATGAACGAATGCCACGAAGTTTCTCAGAGGCACTGTCCATCATCTGACCGTGATCATCGATACAACTTTTAATGGAACGTTCTAATTCTCTTAATGGAGTAATTCCTTCAACAAGATCTTTTAAAATTGGCAAGTCTTCTTCTAGATCCTCAATAAAGTCCTTTACTTGTCTTCCACCATAAATCGTATTCGCAACATCGAGGCATTCCTTCGTATTCAGCACACCACCTATGACACTGCGTTTTAAACTTGGCCGTATATCAAAAATACCACCTAGTGGGATGACTTTATTTAATCGTAAAATTTGTGCTGCTTCATCTGTTTCTTGTTGCAGCTTTTGTACTTCTTCTAATTCCGTTAATGGAACAAGTTTTACAGCAAAATCCTTACCAAGTGACGTTGCTGCTTGCTCTTGCAGTTGATTTCTAATTTTATCAAACTCTAGTACACGGAGAATTCGTTGATTCATGCTCTTACTCCTTTAATCTATCTGTTCTATTTATTACGGTTAAAGTACTCAATAAGTTTCTCTTTTGACCAAGTATTCATTACCGTTTCTTTTTTAAGCCAACCTTTTTTAGCAACACGGACCCCATATTCCATATGTTCTAGCATCGGATAGCTGTGTGCATCGGTATTAATTGCAATCGTAACTCCATGTTCTTGCGCTACTTTTGCCCATTCAGCAGAGATATCAAAACGATTAGGATTGGCATTAATCTCTAAGGCTGTATTTGTTTCTTTTGCCTTTTCAATCAGTTTTTCCATATTCACCTGATATCCTTGTCTTCTTCCGATTAATCTACCCGTTGGATGAGCAATTAACGAGACATATGGATTTTCTAGTGCCGTGTATAAACGTTTCATAATTTGCTCTTCACTTTGACTGAAGCTAGAGTGAATTGCTGCTATTACATAATCCATATCTCTTAAGAAGTCGTCCGAGAAGTCCAAACTACCATCTGGTAATATATCCATCTCGACACCTGAAAAAATATGAATATCTGTATATTTAGCATTCAACTTTTCTATTTCTTCACGTTGCTCTAGCAATCGTTTTTCATCTAATCCATTGGCAACACGTAAATTCTTTGAGTGGTCGGTAATTGCCATGTAGGAATAGCCTTTATCACGTACGCGATTGACCATTTCTTCCAATGATTGTGCCCCATCACTCCACGTCGTGTGCATGTGCAAATCACCTTGAATATCTGCTAATTCAATGAGTGGGGTTTCTTTTTCAAAAGCTGCTACCTCACCAGTGTTCTCTCGTACTTCAGGTGGAATGTAATTTAGACCAAAATGCTCGAAAAATGCTTCTTCTGTTTCAAAGGTTAGCACTTCATTGGTTTCCTCAACTTCAACACCGTATTCACTTATTTTTTCTCCACGTTTTTTGGCAAGTTGTCTCATCGATACATTATGATCTTTTGACCCTGTAAAATGATGAAGGGTTGTGGCAAACTCCTCCAGTTTAACTAGACGAAAGTCCACATTAACATCATACACTTCATCTAAAGTAACACTTACCTTCGTATCACCTTTAGCAATAACATCTTTAATATTTTCTATTTTTAATAAGGATTCCCGAACAGCTTCAGGGTTATTTGTTGCGATAATAAAATCAATGTCTTTGATCGTTTCTCTCATTCTTCGTATACTACCTGCTTGTGAGAAACGCTCAATCTCTGGTACCTCATTTAAATAGGCTTCTATTTTTTCTGCGATAGGTAGCATAAGAGCAATCGGTAACCGTTCTGGACGTGATTCTGCTTCTTCTAGTGCTACTAGAATTTTTTCAGCAGATTTCTTACCAAATCCAGCTAGTCCCTCCACCTTTTTCGATTCAATAGCCTCTTTTAACGTATCTGCATCAACGACATCTAGTTCCTGATACAATTTAGCAAGTTTTTTACCACCTAATCCAGGAATGTTTAACAATGGAACTAATCCAGCAGGTACTTCCTCTTCTAACTGTTTTAACGTTTCAGAAGTTCCAGTTTGAATATACTCCATAATCACGGTATTGGTGCCTTTTCCTATCCCTTGAATTTTTGTGAAATCATCAATTTCATCTAATGACCTTCCATCCCTCTCTAATGCTTGGGCTGCCCTTCGAAAGGCAGATATTTTAAATGGATTTTCTCCTTTAAGTTCGAAATATAACGCAATTTTTTCTAATAATTTGATAACATCTTTTTTATTAATACTCACAGCACAACTCTCCTGCTTTTATTTTTTTCATTATCTTTTAACATAATAGCACAAAGAAAAGCGTAGAGCGCCTGATATGCGACGTACGGACTGCGCCTGGCCACGCCAGGTGGTTCAATGTTGCCACGCAAAGTGGCGAACTTAATTGAACATACCCCGTAGGACAAGGAATGCTACGACAGCAAATCATCGCACGCAGAAAATGCAAATGTAAATGCATTTTCAAGGAGATAAAGGAAACATGCCCCTTCATAGGGCTATGTCGACGTTGGGCGCAAAGCCCGATTTTAGTCGGCCTTCCCTTACTACGGGAGTCGATGTTGACTTATCGTACGAAGGCGAAGGAAGTCTCGCTAGTCGTAGGCGCTCGGAGCTAGACATCTTTGCAAAAATACTCTCTTACTCAAAGAAAGACTAATTCACGTCATGGTGACTTATTAACATAGTAGCAAACTTAGCTATCATCATAAAGCTAGATGACAGCCAAGATTCTATATGCCAACAGGAATGCATTTTCCTGTTCAAGTCCATAACAATGAATTAGTCTATTAGATTAAAATGAAAAAATACTATTTAAATCGACAAACCATGAATCAATAATTTTACCAGAGAAATATGGTGTTTTTTCTAACATAAATAACGCTATGGAAGAATCATTGATCCATTCCTGAACCATTCCTACAGGTAATAAAACAGCTATGTAAAGGAAAACAAATAAAAGTAAATACACTTCTAAAAACCCTAACACGGCACCTAATATTTTATTCACAGAATTCAAGATTGGTAATGAAGCAACGAGATCTAGCATGGATGCAATTATTTGTAAAATAATTTTTGATATGAAAAAGATTATAGCAAATGAAATTCCATGATAGAACGCCGACTCGATCGGTAATGATTGTAAGAATTCGGCCCATAAACTTTCATCTGTCATCGCCGGATATGGGATCCACATATATAACTTCTCTGCTAATTCATCAAAATAAATGGATGCAATAATAAATGAAATAATAAAGCCAATTAAATGAAGTGCTTGTAAAATTAATCCTCGCCTTAACCCAATTAATAAGCCTAGGACAAATAGCACCAATAAAATAAAATCTATCATTTTACTTTTCCTCTTTCTTTTTTTGTGAACCTAGCAATGCTGCATAGTCTTCTTTTAATTTTAAATAATCATTCATAGAATTAACAGCCGTAAGTACTGCTAAACTAGCAGTATCAAGCTGGGGATTCGCTTCTTGGATTTCTTTCATCTTCTGATCCACTAAACTGGCAACCAATCGTACATGACTAGCCGATTCTTCACCAACGATAGTATACGATCTATTATGTATTTCAACAGTTAAACGTGTTTTCTTTTCCTGGGACACACGGATTCCTCCCAATTTCTAATTACTTTTCACTAGCATACCGAACTTGATAACTCAGAAAAATTCTTCACTTAATCTTAACATGAAGTACTCTATTAAGGAAACGATTGATTACAAATTTTATCATTTGATTCTTCTCCATAGTTTGCTATGCTTTACTATATATTTAGAATGGAGCGATTGGAATGCCACAAACCGTCTATCAATTAAGCAAACAAACAATTCAGACTATGAAACAATATTATCATAAATCATTAACCACTACACCACAAGGAGCTATTTTTCGTGCAAAAACGCCAAATGCAGTGATCACTGCTTATAACTCGGGAAAAGTCCTGTTTCAAGGAAAAGCACCTGAAATCGAAGCAGAACGATGGGGCAATGAAGGTTCTTCAAACACTGTAGAGAAGAAGTCAAAGCCACAGTCTATTTATGCACCATCTCCATCCTTATTCTCTTCCTCTCACATTGGTTCTGACGAGGCTGGAACTGGAGATTATTTTGGACCAATTACGGTAGCATGTGCCTATGTAAAGGAACATGATATTCCTATTTTAAAAGAGTTAGGAGTGAAAGACTCAAAAAACTTAACAGATGACACAATCGTACGTTTATCGAAGGAAATAGTAAAACTGAAAATCCCATATTCCCTATTGATCCTTCACAATAAAAAATATAATGCCTTGCAGAAAAAAGGTTGGTCCCAAGGCAAAATGAAAACGATGCTACACCACAGTGCCATTAATAAACTACTTCAAAAAATAGAAGATAACGCTTATGAAGGCATTCTTGTTGACCAATTTTGTGAACCAGCCGTTTATAAAAAACATCTAGCAACAGAACGGCATACCCTTAACGATAAAACATACTTCATGACGAAAGCTGAAAGCTATTCCATAGCAGTTGCGACAGGTTCCATTATTGCCAGAGCAAGCTTTGTAAAAGAAATGGATAAGATCTCGGAGCAATTAGGGGTTTCCATAAAAAAAGGAGCCTCCCGACACGTCGATCAACAAATTGCAAAAATCATCTCGGAACACGGGGAAGGCAAGTTGAATGAAGTGGCAAAAGTTCACTTTGCGAATACACAGAAGGCACGGAAGTATATGTGAATATGATGGTGGTGTGGTGATCGATTACTTTTTGCGCTTTTGGGAGGCTCAATTGGGCATTGTTCAGGTTCTCGGTTACCATAGATACCTTCTTGCTTGGGCTTCCGGCATCGAGAGACCCTGTCGATTACCGTAGCTTCACTTTTACTTCCGCTTCCGGCATCGAGAGACCCTGTCGATTACCGTAGCTTCACTTTTGCTCCCGCTTCCGGCATCGAGAGACCCTGTCGATTACCATAGCTTCCTTCTTGCTTGGGCTTCCGGCATCGAGAACCTCTCTCGATTACCGTAGCTTCACTTTTACTTCCGCTTCCGGCATCGAGAGCTCCCATCGATTACTGTAGCTTCACTTTTAATTCCGCTTCCGGCATCGAGAGACCCT
>NZ_FQVW01000014.1 GCF_900129485.1 Ornithinibacillus halophilus | reverse complement strand
GCTGTCGTAGCATTCCTTGTCCTGCGAAGGTATGTTCAATTAAGATCGCAGCTTTTTGTGCAATGTTGAACCACCTGGCATGGCCAGGCGCAATGTTTTCGGTGGGGCGAGTAATCGCAGTCCCAGTCCGTACGTCGCAAAGCGGGCGCTCTGCGCTTTTCTTAGGGAGATGATGACATAGAATTTATTACAATTTTAGTGCCCATATTTTCGATTTTTATTATTGGTTTCATCATAGGTAAATTAAAAAAATTGAGTATTGATTCTTTATCCTATGTAGCATTGAATGTATTTTATCCATTTTTAGCTTTTAATACTTTTTATACAAATGACATTACAGTAGAGTTTCTTTATGTGTTTATAGCCATTACTTTTATAGTATTTAGTACATATTTCCTGATTCTAATTCTTGCAAAAATCTTTAAGTACAATAAGAAGAGAAAGCATGCTATGTTGTTAGCGGGAGTTTTTATGAATGGGGGAAATTACGGCTTACCTGTTGTTCTGTTTGCTTTGGGGGAAGAAAGCTTCGTTTATGCAATGATGATTATGGTCATCATGTCTATTTATATGAATACCATAGGCTTATATATCGCAGCAAGTGGAACTGACGAGGATGTACCTAAACGGGAAGCATTGAAGAAAACGATTAAAATGCCAATTATCCCAGCGATTTTTGTCGGAATCTTATTCCAATTATTTAATGTTAAGCTGCCAGGTTCAATCGAAGATACAGTTTCATTTCTTTCCGATGCAGCCATCCCTCTAATTATGATTGTATTGGGAATTCAGTTATCAACGATAGCTATTCGTAAAATAGCTGTAAAGCCAGTTGTACTTTTAGTTGTGATACGGTTAATTGTGTCACCCATTCTTGCAATATTATTTGTTTATTTATTTGGTCTCAACGATACAGTCTTGGCATCTGTACTGATTATTATTGCAGCAATGCCAACAGCAGCAAATACAACGATGTTCTCTGTGAAATATAGAGTAGAACCGGAGTTAGTATCTTCAACTACCCTAATTACAACCGTACTCAGCTTGATAACCTTACCGGTTTGGTTTCTATTTGTATAGGTTGGATGGGGTATCTAGGGGTGCCTACCCAGAGGTGCCTGTCACCTCCCGGATTTTGTCGAATCACATCAATAGAAAAAGTCCAACCTCCACTATGGGAAGTTGGACTTTCCTTTATCTTGACAGTCCCGTTATTCCCCTTGCTTCTCAGGCTCAGGGAAGTCATGTCCATTTTTATCCACTTTTACACTTTTCATCACTTGGTCTTCTAACGGTTTGTCTGCACCGTCACGTTCACTCGAAACGATTTCATCAACAACATCCATTCCCTCAATTACTTTTCCAAATGCTGCATATTCTCCATCTAAATGTGGAGACTCTTCAACCATGATGAAAAACTGTGAGCCAGCAGAATCAGGGTGACCAGAGCGTGCCATGGAAATAACGCCACGTTCATGCAATAAATTGTTCTCAAATCCATTGGAAGTAAATTCTCCTGCTATTGAATAACCAGGTCCACCAGTTCCGTTGCCATCCGGATCGCCACCTTGTACCATGAACCCAGGAATTACACGGTGGAAAATTAGCCCATCATAATAACCGTCCTCAGCCAACGATACAAAGTTATTGACGGTATTCGGTGCGACATCTGGGTATAACTCAACCACAATTTCTCCGCCATTTTCCATTGTAATGGTAACCGTTGGATCTCCTTTTTCTGAATCAGAGCCACAAGCAGCTAAGACAATGATAGATAGAAGAAACACTACTAGAAATTTTAATTTACCTCTCATCCTGTACCTCCAATAATAGTTTTTTGAATTGTATATAAAAAGTTTAACTTAATGTGGTGGAGTTGTACAGTGGTTAGGATTCGGGGAGTGACAGTCACTCCCCGAATATTGTCGAACGGAAACAAGTGAAAGTACACCAATTTATGGTAAAATAATACTACTGTCATTATTCGACAAGTGACAGGCACCACCAATAAGAAAGGGGATCTAAAAAATGGGAAGAAAGCCTCGGATTTGGTTTCCAGATTCTTTTTATCACATTGTCTGCAGGGGCAATCGGCGCGATGCCCTTTTTAAGGACACAAGTGATTATAAGATTTTTCTCCACATGTTAAGCGAAGTTAATAAAAAAACTCCATTCGAACTCGCCTCATATTGCCTCATGAGTAATCACTTCCATCTACAATTACGCTCTCAAGAACAGCATATCTCAAAAGTAATGTCTCTCCTAAACAAACGATACGCCGACTATTACAACACCAAAAATAATCTATCAGGACATGTATTTGAAAAGAGGTATTTTGATAAAGCAATCGATTCAAATTTTGGTTTACTCGATGTGAGTCGATATATCCACCTAAACCCGGTTAAAGCAGGAATTGTTGAAAAACCAGAAAGCTACAGATGGAGTAGTTACCGCTATTATCTCCACACAACCCACCACAAGCTTATTGATTTTAACCACATCTTAAAACATTTCACAGGTAACGAACTAGAAAAACGAGAAAAATACCAACAATTTACGGAAGACAAATCGACAAAAATCGGGGTGTGACAGGCACCTTCAAAAAATCGACAAAAGTCGGGAAGTGACAGGCACCCCTAATAGAAGTAGAATAAATATATATAGGTCATTTAGTATTGTGAGGTGATTCAAGCAATGAACGAATTGTTCCATTCGGGGAAGTTTTATTCGTCGGTCGTAAATGAAGTACGGAAGCTGATTAATGAAGATGTCATTATCACCAATGAGGATGGGATTATTGTAGCCAGTAGTGACCCTTCAAGAATGAATAAGTTCCACGAAGGCTCCGTCATTTCTATGCAAAAGAAAGAGAATTTAATCATGACGGAAGAATTGTCTGAAAAGCTTCAAGGAGTCAGAAAAGGGGTATGCCTACCAATTATGATCGATGAACAACCAATCGGGGTGGTAGGAATCACAGGTGAACCAGAGGTGGTTGAGCCAGTCGCCATGCTGGTGCAAAAGGTAGCAGAATTATTTGTTCAAGACTCTATCATCCATACGAATCTGGAAAGACAAGCAAGAGAGCTAGAATTTTTCGTGTTCGATTGGCTGAATAATAAGGAAAAGGACCAATCCATCAAGGAAAGAAGTCAATTTTTTAATATTCACCTAGAAAATTACGAAAGAGTAGTAGTGTTACAAACTAGGGGCTCTTCCTTACAGCTTTCCTATAAAGATATTAACCGACTTAGAACGGCGTGGGATCAAAAAGGAGACACTTTATTTATCCGCTGGGGACAGGATAAGATCCTAATAATTCTTGGAAATCGTTTTAACCATAAACCCATTATTGAAGAAAAATTAATTCAGCTCACCCGAGAAATGGAAATGACCCTAAATATTACCGTGACCTGTGGCGTTGGGCAAGCGACTGATTATAAGCATCTCCATCAATCGTTCGAGCAGGCTGAAAGAGCGTGTAAGGTTGCCACACCAACAAAAAAGATCATATTTGAAGAAGAATTGCAATTTGATATTTTGCACCAGGCTCTTGATGAACATACGAAAAATGACTTTATCGACCGGACGATTAGGCCGTTATTACAACAGGAAGAACTTCTAAAAACGTTAGAAGTCTGGTTTCAGAATGACATGTCCAATCAGTTAGCTGCAAAAGAACTACATATTCATAAAAATACGCTTCATTATCGTTTGCGACGAATTGAAGAACTGACCCAATTAAACTTAAAAAAGCTTCATCACCTCGTTATTTTATATCTAGCATACCGATTTTTAGTAAAATAAAAACCTGCGATGATTCGTGGGTTTTTTGTATTGGATAAAAACTCTGCCCCAATATTTCCCGTGCCCAGAAAAATTGTACTTCATCATAAAAATCATCCCACTTTTACCATGTTATTTTGTACTTTAGTACATAGTATTAGTTAATCTAGAATACTATAATTATTTTAAAAGCACCTTAATCCATTGCGGAGGAGAATAATTATATGGATGCATTAATAAAGGAAATGGAAGCAATATGTGGGAAGGAAAATGTTCAGTATTCTAATGCAGCAAAACTAGCATATTCCTATGATGCTACAGCCAATTTTCAACACCTTCCAGATGTCATTGTATCACCTAGAAATACGGAGGAAGTTGCAGAAGTTGTGAAGGTCTGTGCAAAATATAAAACCCCGATTATTCCAAGAGGTTCTGGTACGAATCTTGCTGCAGGCACGACGCCTACTAGCGGTGGGGTCGTTGTATTATTTAAGCATATGAACAAAATTATAGAGTTAGATGAAGAAAACCTAACGATTACCGTGCAACCTGGTGTCATAACAAAAACGATCATTGATTATGTAGAAGAGAATCATTTATTTTATCCTCCAGACCCTAGTTCATTGAAAATCTCTACAATTGGAGGGAATATTAGTGAAAACTCTGGTGGTCTACGAGGTCTAAAATATGGGGTGACGAAGGACTATGTACTTGGTTTAGAAGCAGTCCTCCCAAACGGTGAAATCATTCGAACGGGTGGAAAGTTAGCGAAAGATGTTGCAGGCTATGATTTAACGAGTCTTTTAGTCGGCTCAGAAGGAACGCTTGCTATAGTGACAGAGGCTACTCTCAAGTTAATTCCAAAACCACCATATAAAGAAACCATTTTAGCCATGTTTAAAACACTAGAGCAAGCAGCTCAAACGGTGTCTGCTATACTTGCAGCGAAAATTATCCCGACAACGCTAGAATTTATGGACCAAGGGACACTTCAAGTGATTGAGGATTATAAACAAATTGGATTACCAACGGATTGTGAAGCGGTTTTATTAATTGAACAGGATGGAGTAGAAGAAGCGGTGAAACGCGATATGGATGTGATTTATCAAGTTTGCCAAGACTTTTCTGCCATCAATGTACAAAAAGCTGAAACGGAAGAAGAAGCAGAAGATTTAAGATCCGGTAGAAGAGATGCATTATCAGCACTGGCACGACTAAGACCGACAACGATACTCGAGGATGCTACTGTTCCACGTTCTGCCATCGCCCCAATGGTCCGCGAAATTACTCGCATAGCTGAAAAATACGATGTCACAATTCGCACCTTTGGTCATGCTGGCGATGGGAATTTACACCCGACTTGTTTGACCGATCTTCGGGATAAAGAAGAAATGGAGCGGGTGGAACAGGCACTTGCAGAAATTTTTGATGCTGCGATTCAATTAGGTGGAACTATAACTGGAGAACATGGCGTTGGTGAAATGAAAGCACCATATTTAGAATGGAAGCTAGGGAAAGCTGGTATTGGTTTGATGAAGTCAATTAAACAAAGTATTGACCCTGATAACATTATGAATCCTGGCAAAATGTTTGCAAAATCTACAAAAGAACGTTTGGTGATGTCCAATGTCTAATCTATCATTAGCAGAAAGAGTACAGCAAGGATTCCAGCAACAATTAAGTGAAACGAAATTGCTAGATTGTATGCGTTGTGGCTTTTGTTTACCAGCATGTCCAACCTATATCCATTCTGGGAATGATGAACAGCATTCACCAAGAGGTAGATTGGCACTAATGAAAGCTGTGCGAGATGGGGATATTCCTTTTGATGGTTCTGTGCAAGAATCACTAGATTTGTGCTTGGGCTGCCGAGCATGTGAGCCTGCCTGTCCCGCAGGAGTGGAATATGGACATCTATTAGAAAATGCTAGAGATGTCATTCAAAGAGAGAAAAAGCAATCAATTAAAGAAAAAGCATCAAGAAAAATGGCTTTTGACCATCTATTTAAGGATCCGAAAAAGATGGAAAAGACTGTTGGTTTAGTTGGTTTTTATCAAAAATCCGGTTTGCAGTTTCTTACAAGGAAGACGAAAATACTCTCCTTTTTCCCTGAAATTATGGAAGGGATGGAGGGAGTTTTACCAAAAATCGAAAAGAAAGAATCGATGCGAGGAAAGGTGTTCAAATCCGAACGTAAATCAACAAAAGTTGCCTTTTTCGCAGGGTGTATGATGGAGACGATTTTTGCCAAGACCAATGATTCTACAGTTCAATTGCTACAGAAACTCGGCTGTGATGTATGGGTACCTAATAATCAAGTTTGCTGTGGAGCATTACATGGCCATAGTGGGGAACTGGATAAGGCAAAGGAAAATGCAAGGGAAAATTTAGATAGCTTTCTAGCTGAAGATGTGGATTATATTGTGAACAACGCAGGTGGGTGTGGCGCCTTTTTGTCGGAGTATGAACACTTGTTAAAAGATGATGAAGCATACTTAGAAAAAGCTAGGGAGTTTTCGAAAAAGACAATTGACATAACCTCTCTTATCCATAAATTAGGGATCACTAATTTGCCATTAAAAACGAGTGAGAAGTTAACTGTTACGTATCAGGATTCTTGTCATTTACGAAATGTAAATCATGTCATCCAAGAGCCAAGAGAGATATTACAGTCCATCGAAAATACCTCATATGTAGAACTAGAAGGTGCGGATCAGTGCTGTGGATCTGCTGGAATTTATAATTTAATTCATTCCGAAATGTCGATGAGAATACTAGATAATCGCATGGAAAATGTGAAAAAAACAGCATCACAAATTATTATTACAACAAATCCGGGATGTCTCTTGCAAATGAAATTAGGAATTGAGCGAGCAGGCCTATCGGATAAGATGGAAGCTGTGCATTTGGTGGATTTTTTGAATGATTATGTAGGTTTTTCTAAAGTGCAGTAAGATCTATATTACAAGGAATAGGAGTATAAGTGTGGAATCAAACTGCCCGTAAATTTCTATTTTGTTCATTTTACAATTAATGAAGCATATGGATTGAGGTTTTTAAAAGTGAATATTTGATTGTTTTAGTGCAGGTTGTGGTGTTCATGACCTGTGCTTTTTTGGTTATGAAAAAATCACCATCCCTCCTCTCTTCATGATATAATGTAAAATAATTTAGTACTTTTTGTCTATTTTTGTATGGGAGGTTTGACTGATGTCGAATTTGTTTGAGTTTGTAAAGCCTATTGATGAAGAGTTGTATGATTATTGTATTGAGATGGAAGGGATGGCGAAGACGCGTCCAACTAGCTCTTTAGTCGAACTTCGTAAGGCTGTCGAACATTTTTTAGAGTGGTTTCTAAATAAAACCGATGAAGAAAAAGGGCTGCCGCCAAGGAAGAAAAAGAAGACCTTCTTCGCCTATTTAAGTGAAATAGAAGAGAAAAAACTCCTTCCCCAATCCCAGCTAGAAAATCTTAATATGATCCGCATATTTGGTAATAAAGTAGCACACCCAAATGCGTTTAAAGCGACTGTTAGCGACTTAGTTACTGAAATCGAGAAGTTTTATGAAGCGTTAGTCAGTATCTATCAATCTAAAAATCTACTTCAAGAAGATTTCACCTTTGATGAGGACAAGCTTATGATTGATAGCTATCGACCAATACAAAGGTTAGATATCAACAGTTATGAAGAAGGCTGTGAGAAGAAGTATTTATGCGTTCTCGAAAAAGATGGAAGCGAATCGAATACATACTATGTCATTAGGCAATTTCGAAAAAGTAATGAAAAAGCCCCGAAAGAAGTTGGTTTTTGGAAACGGGATTTGCTAACACTCCAAAGACTTTCAGAAGATGACTTAAATTATATCGTAAAAAATCACAACATTACGAAACAAGACGATAATGAACTGTTTTTCACATGTTATGAATTGAGTGATTCAGATACTAATCTAGTGGATATTACGCTAAAAGATTTAACAATCGAAGAAAGGCTAGATATTGTTTATCAAATAGCTAGAGGTTTGTACGGGATTCATACAAATTATGAACCTGTCTACCACAGAGCGCTGACTCCTTCTAGCATCTATATTAAAAAATTAAGAAGTGGAAAACGCACCATAAGAATTGGCAATTTTGAATATGCCAAATTAGAAGACGTCAATGGAGTAACGATGGTATCCAAAGTATTTCGCCGTCACCATGATCCATTCCGTGCACCTGAACTGGAATATGGAATTGAGATTAATGATTGGGCAAAAGTAGATGTCTATTCATTTGGGATGATTATTCTATTTATCTTTAATATTAAAGGTGAAAATGCCTTTCACCATGTTAAGAAACTAAAAAAATTCCAACTATCCAATGACTTTGTTGATCTAGTAGACCGAATGGTAGACGAGTATTCAAACGCACGTCCAGATATGAAAGAAATTAAGCATCTTATTGGCAATGAGGTGATGACTCATGCGTAATCTATCCTATGAAGCAAAGCATTCCTATCGAATTATGAAAACAATCTATGAAACGGATGATGGAACTTCTGCATTTTATGAAGCATTTGATGACATCGAAAAAAGAAAAGTAGGGATTAAAGCTGTTGCCGTAGCACCAAAAGATTTACAAAAGGCAAAGAGTGAGGCACTAACTTTACATCGCTTTGCAACGATGTCCACGAGTATCCCAGCTCTGTACCATACGTATTATGATCAAAAACAGGAACGCTTTTATTTAATCATGCAGTTAATTGAACAAGGGCGTACGTTAGAACATATGCTACAGGGGACAATTCCAATACATCAATCGTTACAAATTTTAATCGATTTATGTGATGCTCTAATTCCGTTGCATCAGAAAAAATATCAACACCGTGATTTAAAACCAGCAAATATCATGGTCCAAAATCGTAATGTGTACTTGATTGACTTTAATTTAACAAGTAGCAAGCCATTTAAAGGTGAGGGAACAACATTTTATCGTTCCCCAGAACAGGATATCAATTCAAAAGGGGTTGGTCAGGATAAAACCGACATCTTTTCGATAGGTGTCATTTTTTATCAGATGGTAACCGGACACCTTCCAGTACGAGGACAAGAATATGTACCTGATCGAAGTGGGAAAAAATGGCGATTCTTTACGAAGCCTATTGAAAAAAATAAACGAGTGCCACAAGAAATTAGTGACTTAATCGAAAAATGCATGCAAATCAATCCAAATGATAGACCTGTTAACGCCAATGAACTAAAGCGGTTATTAATTCAGCTGAAAAGGAGAGTTAGGTAGGATGGACAAGCAAAAAATTAAATGGGATGAGTTCGATAGTGAATGGTTAAAGAAAGTGGATGAACAAGGGACGCATAAAGAACTTGTGACGAAGCTATCTGAACCTACTCCTTTTAGTGAAGGGGAGGCAGAAGATTGAGTTTAATCAAAAAGGAAAACCCAATTTATGTTTATGATGAAGAAGAGTCTTTTCAATTTAACAGTGCCATTCCGTTTATTTGCACAAACTCTTTCTTCTCCAAGTGTACCGATTTAGGGATCGAATCCGAGCAGTTTTTAAATCAACTTGTGAAGCAGAGAGTATTTTTGATTACATATGCACCGAACAATCGGAATTATTTTCATATCCTAACAGAGCAAGCGATTCTAGTCTGTGTCATTTCGGAGGATAATAATTTTACCATAACAGGTCTACAAGAAAAGACAGTTGGGAAACAAAATTATTTTATTAAAGCAGGTTTAAAAATCCGTGCCGAGCAAGGTAGTGTGCTATGGTCTGGTTCCAGTCGTGTGTGGAAGGATCAAGTGTCACCAAATGAGGCATCCAGTCATTTTAAAACGGTAAAAAGAGCATTCTTGCAAAAGTTAGATATCGTACAGGAACAAAATGGCATTCGTATTGACGAGGAAGAAGAATTCACCCCAATAAGTGATGAGTTTGAGGAATTGCTAGCTATGGCTGAAGCCTATGCAGTAGCTGAAGATGAGGTACAAAAGGCTCAAGCACAAACAGGACCACAAATTAGCTATTATGATTTTCAGGCAGCAGATGGTTATGAGCGTGTAGAAAAAGTTGCTTATGACTTTTTCGTAGCTGATATTGATCAAAATATGTATAAGAAAGGGTCCCGTGTCGTCATTCAGTTAGATGAGGGCCAAGAAATAACTGGGGTCATTACTGAATTACAGCTTGAGAAAGAGCCTCTCCAGATCACGGTATTATTTGATGAGCTATTCCAAGTGAATCAGATGCTGCCAGCTGGAGTTATTTCACTTGAATACAATTCCGTTCAGTTAGAAGTTCGAACGAATGTGATTGAGGACTTGAGAAACGGAAGTAGTCCAGCTAAATATTTAGATGATGTCATTGGTGAAGAAGATTTTGCAGGTTTTGAGAAAAAAGATTTAGCCCCACTTACGGAACGGTTATTAAACTCTAATCGCCCACCTAATGACAGTCAATTGGATGCAATAAAACGTGGGATTGAGACAGAAGATGCCTTGTTAGTCTTGGGTCCACCTGGCACTGGGAAAACCACGGTTATCCTGGAGTGGGTGAAACATTTTGTATTAGAAGAAGGAAAACGAGTATTGATTTCTAGTCAAAATAACAGGGCAGTGGATAATGTCCTGGAAAGATTGGCTGAGGAAAAGGACATTGACACCATTCGTGTTGGTAGTGAGGAGAAAATTCAATCCAATGTCCAACATTTGATGTATGAACAGCGAGCCTATGAATTACAACAAACCATTAATGAAGCCAATGATCATTATGCGTCAGAAACGGAGAGTGTGAAGCAAAAGGTCAAAGGATTTTTAGATCATCTAACGTCCCTTGAACCAGTAGCAGAGTCACTACAGCAAACACACCACCATTTGACGAAACAATATGAAAACCTCTACCAGACGTATGTAAAACCATTAGCTGGTTTAATGGAAAAAGATAAGCTAGAAAAACAGAAGATTACAACCCTTATCGAGAAGTATAAAGAGGCTAAAAAACAAGTAGTAGCTTTTAATGATTCACCGTGGTGGAAAAAATCCTACACATTCCCGTTGTGGTTGAATGCTAAACGGGTGATTAAAACGTTCCAATCGAAGCATGGAGAGTTAATCAATCGAAACAAACATACGGTGCAGGAATATAATCAACTTCAAGCAATTTCAGAAGATTTCCGAGAAGAAATGATTGCACCACATAAGCAAAAATGGATTGTCATGAGCAATAAATGGAAAGAAGCATTAGCTTCTATGGGAGAGTTAGCAACTGTTGACTTACAAGGAGAACCTGTTTATTTTTCCTTGCATGAGGTAAAACAGGAATCAGCTCAAAATGACATCCTACAAGTGAAGCAAGCGTGTGAGGCTTTTTATCAACAATTAGATGTAATTGATGGGGCGCTGAGTCGTTGGCGTGGATTTTTGGAAGAAAAGAAAAATTATGCACTATCAAAAGTATTGCTGGAGTCAGTTGATTTAGTCGGGGCAACATGCATCGGGATTAATAGTCAACAACGTTTTCAAGACTTGGATTTTGATGTCACGATTATTGATGAAGCTGGACAAATTCAGATTCAAAATGCAATTGTTCCAATTAGTCGTTCGAAAAAGGTCATCATGCTAGGAGATCACCTGCAAATTCCTCCAATTGCTGACCAAGACGTGATGGCACGTTGTGAAGAAGGGGCAGTTGAAACAGAGTTATTGAAGAAGAGTTTCTTTGAGTATTTATATAATAGATTCCCGGAAAAAAATAAAATCTTATTGGATACCCAATATCGAATGCCAGCTGAAATTGCTGAACTGTTATCGGAATGGTTTTATGATGGGGAATATCAATCGTTTAAAGGTAAAAAAGGGATGGAAACGCCATTTCCGAACTTGTTTAATAAACCATTTGCCATTATGGATACGGGGAAAGAACGAGCACGCGGGGAAACGAAGCAGCCTGGTGAGGGATATTTTAATCGACTTGAGGCAAAGGTTGTCGTTGATCTAATTGGAAAAATAGTTAGAGAGGCTAATCCAGCAGATCTACAGCAAGAAAATAAAGTATCGATACAGGATGTTGGAGTCATTACACCATATAAGCTACAGGTGAAACAGATTCGTGAAGAGCTATTAGCCGCTTATCCTCATTTAACGAAGGAACAGGTAACTGCCCTTGTTGCATCCCTTGATAGTTTTCAAGGTCAAGAGAGAAAGGTAATCATCTATAGCTGCACTAGAAGTAATCGTAAAAAACCACATCAAGAGCGAATCGGATTTTTAAAAGAATTGCGTCGCCTAAATGTGGCCCTATCCCGCTGTCAGGAGCAGTTAGTATTTGTGGGCGATATTCCGTTTCTGTCCACATGTGAGTATGTGATGACAGACGAATATGGAGAAACTCTTGTAGATGAGGAAGGAAACCCGATGCAGGGAACGAGCGAAAAAGAATTCTCCGACTTTATCAAGCTAATGGTTGAGTACGTGGAGAGAGGAAAAGCTGACATGGTGCCTGTCACTTCCCGGGTTTTGTCGAATGCCTAGTAGTACAGTATTTTTCCACCTACCTATCCGTAGACATTAATGAGTGAGGAGGCCGAAAGTATGGCAGATAAAAAACAGGGGAAACGATCCCCTTTTCACTATAATCAATTCATGATTGATGATTTTTATAAGATGTATCCTGAATTTTATCGGGCTGGTCGTTTGGAATTTTGTTCGTGTGTCTATTATCCGATTGCAGATTTGGAACTGGAGTTATTGGAATCAAGTAGCGAAGAATTTGAAACTATCGAGCACGCGATTTTAGAACTAATATATGGTGGAATTAAGACTCAAGGGCAGATAAGTAAAATGATGGGATTACCTGAGAAGTATGTTAAGAAAATCATTGATGTACTTGAAAGCTATGGCCATTTATTGGACATGCAGCTAACCGACCTAGGAGAAAAATCTGTTCTTGAAGGGGTAAAATATACGAGGTATTCAACCCGTCAAAAGGTTCAAGCAGATCCTTTATTTGGTGCATTACTAACGAAAGAGCTTGTCCAACCCAAGGGGATGCTTTCTAGTTCTAATGATACGCGTGGAAGTGTTCCATTGATTCAGCCAGACCCTTATGTGGAACAGCAGTTACTAGATAATTTACGTAAAGATATCACGCCTTATCGAAAAGGTAAGAAGAAGGTTTTCCATGTTAATGTGATCCAAATCGAAGAAGTTATTTCTAAAAAAATGAAGTATGCTTACGGATTTTTACTGCAATTTGAATTTTTAGATGAGCCGATTGTCGTACTGCGTGGGAAAAAAGAAGAGCGAACCGAACGAGTACAGGATGCTTTTTACTGGAAACCAATGGCCATCACGAAAGAAACCGAACGATTTTTAGGGTTGGGAGAACATGACATGGTGGTTGCTTCCGATGAACGTTTTTCACCGTTTGTTCAAATAAAGAACGATATTATGAAACAACTAGCATTTTTCCGAGAGAAGAAGTATGATTTTCCAATAAAAGTAGAGTCAATGCTACAAAATGATTGGGGAATCGATCCGAATCAAGTGAAGTATAAGGTTAGTGGAAGTGAGGTACGGTTATTGATTGAGCCTCATATGTTTGAAAAAGATGACATGGATTTGCAATGGTTTAAATCGCTCTCTTACTACGATGTGGGAGGAGAGTCCAAACCATACGTACGATTCTCAGCAAATCATATTTATCCAGGGCTTGTATGTTATGCGGAAACGAAAAATCCTGCCTTCAAAAAATTAATCGCAAACTACCAGAAAACAGTAACAAAAGAAGAAGACGTACCAGCATTTATACAAGCGTACCAGAGGGAATTAGCGGAGTTAGTAGGGTAGAATTGGTGCCTGTCACTTCCCGGATTTTGTCGAATGACTCCCACAATAAAAAAGTCCAACATCTTCAACTGAAGATGTTGGACTTATAAATGTATCCAACTAGGATAATTAACTAACCCTAATTTCATGCTACTTAATTGCTAAAAACAATCATGACTTCCTGCGTTCAATCATTCCTCTTACAACCTCTGGATTGGTACCACCAGTAACTTTCCGTCTTTCCACAAACTGTCGTGGATCAACAATGGCTTCCCAGTCTTCCTCTTTCAATTCGACTTCTTCTAACCATTCATTAATCGTAGCAACAGGTAATTCATACAACTCTTTTTCTAATTGCGTTGCCTTTTTAGCAATAATACTAGCTTGATGATGTGCTTTTCTAAAGGACACTCCATAATCTCGTGCAAGCACATCGGCTAATTCGGTAATAGTTATCATATTCAGACGGGCTTGCTCGTAAGCACGTTCCTTATTAAAGTCCATCGTTATAATAACGGCTCTGATTAAACGTAATACGCGAAGTGCCTTTTTAAAGCCTGCATATAAATGAGGTTGTAAGTCATCCTCAGTGTCGTTAATATCTCCAAATGGTGTGTTGTGAATAATATGGATGACAGCTAATCCCTCAGCTGCCGCACTACTAGCCAGTGCACGGGAATGTTCAATAGAAACAGGATTTCGCTTTTGTGGCATGATGCTACTAATCTGTACGTATGCATCTGATACTTTAATAAGTCCAACTTCTTTGGATGCCATTCGTAAAAATTCCTGAATCCATCTCCCCATATTCGTCATTACACTGACAAGCGCTTGAGCAGCTTCAATTAGGTAGTCCCCAGTGCCGATTGCGTCATAGGAATTTTCTACTAAACTATCAAACTCAAGAAGTTCGGCGACACGTTCGCGGTTGATAGGAAATCCAGAAGTTGTGATCGCCGCAGCTCCCATTGGAGATTGATTGACCGTCAGATAGGCCTGTTCTAATCTCGCAATATCTCTCTTTAAATTATCGTGTATCGCAACCAAATAATGACCAAAGGTTGTTGGTTGTGCAGGTTGTGTATGGGTATGAGCAGGCATCACAGTCTCAACATGTAACTCTGCTTGAACAAGGATCGAATCTGCTAATGCTTTTGCGTCTTCAATCATTTGCTTTAAGTAATCTCGCAACACAATCCGATACATCGCTTCTCCCATATCATTTCTACTTTTCGCAATATGCATTTTTCCAGCTAGCTCATCACCAATTCGCTTTCCAATTTCTGATTCCACAAGAAAAAATAAATCCTCATATTCTGTTGAATAATTAAAATCATGACGATCTAGACTCTCTACTTGTTCCACACCTTCGAGGATTTTTTTCCCCTCATCATTTGTTAAAATACCTTGTTCGGTAAGCATGGTCGTGTGTGCTTTATGTACTTTAAACATCGCATCGAATAAATGCTCTTTTTGGTCATCAAAAACTGGCTTTAATAATTCATTTACATAGGTTTTTCCAGGAAAGGATAAACCATCAATGGATTGAAATTGATCTTTACTATTTATCATAAATAGCACCTCTTTACTTATAGTTTAGTAGTTTGTAAAGTTAACTTACTAATTCTAAATATTACATACATTTTAAATGAAGGGACTTGTGTTGTAAAGTTAAATATGTCATATTATTTATAGAATATAAGTTTAATATGTTATACAAAATATAATTATATTATGTTATTGAAAGCGTTGACAGTTTGGAATTTTCGTAGTATTATGTTTTCGAGTTGATAAGTTAACTTTACTAACTCGTCTTAAATCCTTACAGAAGGGAGTGGGCAAACATTACTATCCGCAACATCCAAGTGGATTCCCGTTCATTAAGGTATGTAAATAAAAAGAAGGTTTTACACTACATACAAAACAATCAGGGGCAATCTCGTTCGGATATATCAAAAGCATTACAAATTAGCAAACCTACAATTTCAACAATCGTCGATGAGTTGCTTGAGGAAAAATGGATACGAGAAAAGGAAAGCGAGAATGCCAGCTCTGTCGGGGGCAGAAAACCATTTCATATTTATTTTAATCAAAATGCCTACTACCTCATTGGTGTGGATATTGGTGGAACAAGCGTAGAACTCGCTATTATGAATCTTGCTGGTGACATCAAACAAAAAGCTAGTTTTTCCACACAAACGAATGTTGATCATCTTATCGAAGCAATTGTAAATGAAACGAAGCGTTTAATAGAAAACAGCAAATTAAGTAGTGATGAAATATTTGGGATGGGAGTTGGCGTCCCAGGAATCACAGACGTTGAAAAAGGGATAGTGATTGATGCCCCAAGCATTCGCTGGAAAAACGTATCGTTAAAAGCACAGCTAGAAGAACATCTTCCATTTCCAGTTTATATCGATAATGACGTAAATGTTGCCGTACTGGGAGAACAATGGAAAGGTCATGGAACAACCAGTAAAAATATTCTTATGATTACTCTTGGAACTGGTATTGGATGTGGGATTATTTTAAATGGATCCCTTTACCGAGGTTCTTCTTTTGCAGCTGGAGAGATTGGGTATATGGTGACCGATAAAAAGAGTGCCGAAGCGAATTATGTACATAGTTTTGATGGATATGGTTTTCTAGATAGCCATGTTGGGGGTCCTGCAATCTCAAGGGAAATGCAAACTAAACTGGATGCATCAGGTAAAGACACGAGTTGGACAGCAAAAAAGGTGTTTCAAGAAGCAATTTCTGGGGATGAAACAGCCATTGAAACGGTCAATGAATCCTTATCCCATCTTGCATTTGCACTTATAAATGTAATCTCTATTATTAATCCTGAAAAAATCATTTTAGGTGGAGGAATCTCTAAATCGATTCACTATTTCTTACCTAATCTTCGTTCTATTATTAAAAGACATATTCCCATTCATTCCGACATTGTCTTAACATCCTTAGAGAATGTTTCGCTAATTGGCGCGGGATATCTATTACTGAAAGAATATGATTCTATTTTGAAAGAATAATTGTCTAATAGGCAATTTTTCTATAAAAAATTAAAAAATCTAGGGGGTTTTTACATGTTAAAGAAGTGGCATTTAGCTTTATTCAGTGTTTTATTAATTGCTTTACTTGCAGCATGTGGTGATGATGAATCAAGTGATAATAACTCTGATTCTGATGGTGACATCACGATTAAGTATTGGCAATATGAGTTTGCTTCAAAGGTTAACTTAATGGATGAGTTAATAGAAGAATTTGAAGAAGCGAACCCTGGAATTAAAGTAGAACAAACAACTTTCCCATATGATAACTACAATGAGCAAGTTGCAGCACAAGTACCAGCTGGGAAAGGCCCAGATGTAATTAACTTATTCTATGGATGGGTTCCTTCTTATGTGGATGCAGGATATTTACAACCTTTACCACAAGAAGATTTCCCTCATGATCAAATTGAGGATGAGTTCTTCCCATTAGTTGAAGCAACTAAAATGGATGGGGAGTATTGGACAATTCCAACAGCAGTAAGAACAGCGGCATTATTCTACAATAAAGATCTTTTTGAAGAAGCTGGATTAGATCCAAACAGTCCTCCTGAAACTTGGGATGAATTAGCTGACTATGCGGTTCAATTAACGAAGAAAAATGGCGATCGTATTGAGCAATCTGGTTTAGCATGGGAGCCTGCACAGCAAGGTCACCATTGGTTAAGAGATGGGTTAACATTACAAGCTGGTGGTCAAGTATTAAGTGATGACCGTAAAAACGTCTTGTGGGGAGATTCTGATGCTGGACTTGAAGCATTTGAATATTGGTTAAGCTTCCCAACGGATTTAGGAACTTCTGAACAAGGTTTCTATACAGATGATGTAACAGCATTTGTTACAGAAAAAGCTGCCATGAACATCGATGGTTCTTTCCGTATTGGTACACTTCAAAATGATGCACCTGACTTGAACTATGCGGTAGCACCAATGCCTGGTAAAGACCAAAAATCAACAAACGCATCTTTCTGGACAAATGGTATTACGAAAGATGTAGAAGGTGAAAAACTAGAAGCTTCTGTTAAATTTTTGAATTTCTTAACTAGTGAAGACGTAATGGAAAGATGGTTAGATGCAACTGGAGAACTACCTGCAAAAGAAGCAGTTGCAATGCAAGATAAATATGTTGCTGATGAAATTTACGGAGCGTTTATCAATTCCTTACCGTTTGCAAATGCACACTTCTTTGTGGATGAAACAAAAGAACGTGACCTTGTTATCGATGCAGCAAATAAAGTATTACTAGAAGGCATGGATAAAGAGGAAGCATTTAATGAATTAGTAGAAAAAACACAAGCGCTTTATGATGATTATTGGAGCGATAAGTAAGTTGTTTTTCATGGGGATCAAAGGATATAAACCTTTGGTCCCCATCAATTAAAGGAGGTGCATCATGACTAATAAGACTTCGACATCCAACAAGCAAACAAAAGAACAAAAGGTATCTTTGTTTCAAAAGATTAGAGGAAATCATAAGCATCAACAGTATCTTTTTGTGTATATCTGTCTCTTGCTTCCGATAATATTTTTTCTAGGAATACGGATTTTACCTACATTGTTTACATTTAATGTAGGTTTTAGAGACTGGAACCTTTTATCGTCAGGACCACATCCATTTGTTGGTCTCGAGAATTACGTTGCCCTTATAAAAGATGAGGTTTTTATTAAATCAGTCGTAAATACAATTGTTTACATCGTATTCGGTGTATTTGGCCAACTGCTGTTCGGGATAATTGTTGCCCTATTATTACATAAAATTAATCGATTTGTTGGCTTTTTTAGAGTTATATATTTTATTCCATATGTAACAAGTATCGTAGCAATCAGTTGGGTATTCCAATGGATTCTAATGGGGAATGGGGTAATCAATGACTTACTGATAAATCTTGGTTTGCCACCACAACCTTTCTTAAATTCACCAGATCAAGCCATTTACGTGATTATTGGTGCTATGATTTGGCAAGCAATTGGTTTTCAAATGGTCTTATTCTTAGCTGGATTAGAGAACATACCACAAATGCTATATGAAGCAGCAGATATTGATGGTGCAACTCCTTGGCAAAAATTTTGGCATGTAACGGTGCCGTTATTAAACCCAACGATCGTTTTCTCAGCAGTTATTGGAACCATTAACTTTATTCAGGTTTCCTTTACTCAGGTTATGAATATGAGTGTCGATGGGAGTGGGGGACCACTTAATTCAACCATAACGGTGGTTGTCTATATCTATCAACTTGCTTTCCGTCAATTTGACCTTGGATTAGCTTCGGCTGCTACGGTATTGCTGTTCTTATTTATCTTGGCACTTACGCTTTTCCAAATGAAAGTATTGACAAGAAAGTTCGATTATTAAGGAGGTTGGGAAATGAAAAGTGGAAAAATAGTAACTTACCTATTATTAATACTTGGTTCCGTCATCATGTTGTTTCCGTTCATTTGGATGGTATCCACCTCTTTAAAACCACCGATGGATATATTCACATTGAATATCATTCCTGAAAATTTGACCTTTGATAACTTTATAAGGGTGTTTGAGGAAAGTCTCTTTTTAAAATGGTTTTTAAATAGTATTTTAGTTGCTCTAATTACTACGATTAGTGTCCTGTTTTTTGACACATTAGTTGGGTACATCATCGCTAAGTTTTCCTTTGTTGGTCGGTCTATCCTATTTATTTTAATTTTAAGTACGCTGATGGTACCAACAGAGATGTTAATTATCCCTTGGTACATGATGAGTTCTGACCTTGGATGGACGGATAGCTATTGGGGCATCTTATTCCCAGGATTGATGACTGGATTTGGTGTTTTCTTAATGAAACAGTACATGGAACAAATCCCGGACGACTTATTAAATGCAGCTAGAATCGATGGAATGAACGAGTTTTCAATCTTTTTCAAGATAGCTGTACCACAAGTCTGGCCTGCTATGTCTGCCCTAGGAATATTCACTTTCTTAAGTAACTGGAATGCGTTCTTATGGCCATTGATTGTTATTGAATCACCTGAACTACGAACATTACCAGTCGGGTTATCCTTCTTCTCCTCAGGGGAAGCCGAATCCCAATGGCACCTAATTATGACAGGAGCAACGATATCAGTAATCCCATTGATCATCGTGTTTATCTTCTTGCAGCGTCATATTATTAAAGGAATAACATTAACAGGAATGAAATAATTGGTGCCTGTCACTTCCCGGATTTTGTCGAATGGTAGAACTAATTCGTGTTTTTAGGTATAGAGACTCATTGACATTATTGAATTATGATAGAAAATGGTAATATAGAATAAATAAAAAAATCGTACGAAAGGGCAAATTCACTGAAAGGTGAAGACGCAAAACTTTAGGGGCTAATGTTGAAAAACGATGCCAGCCAGTTACCGAATACATCCTCCGTACGATTTAAAAATGGAGGTTTTTTGCTTTGAAATGGCTACATAAATTATTATTCTCTTATTATCGTACAATACAGCAAGACTGTATTGATGAACAGTATAGGGTAAGCCTACAAAAACGAATGTACTACCATGGGTCTAAGTTTTAGGAACCATAATAAAATTGCTAGCTACGGGATTATTTACCGTAGCTTTTTTGATAGATAAGAAATTTCTAGAGGTGTTAGTTCCGAGCAACTGTGATAAACGAACAAAAATTTGAAACTACTTTGTCTTTGTATCTAGTAATCTCATGTACAGGAAGACTTCATTCGTTGCCAGCCTTAAAGCAGCTGCTTTTCAGAATTTCTTGTCCTTATAAGAGGTGATAATAATGATGCAAAAGATAATAGAGATTAATAAAATGCTAACTCAGTCATTAGATTTAGAACAGGTATTGCGTAACATGATAGTTGCTGCCAAGGATCTAATTGAAGTGGCCGACACTTTAATCATATACTTGCATGATGACTCTACGAATACCTTGTATTTTGCAGAAGGTGAAGGAGTAGATAAAGAGATAATGAAAAATATTTCCTTTTCACCTGGGGAATCCATTGCTGGAAAGGTGTTTAAAGATCGAACGTCTAAGTTATTTCAAACAGAAGATGAGATAGATGCTTTTATGGAAAATATGGAAGAAGAAAATTTTCAAAACTACTTTGATGGTGTCTACCAGAGAAAAATAAAGAGTGTTTTTTGTGTTCCTATCCTTAATAAAGACCAATGTTACGGTGTGCTTGTTGTCGATAATTTTAAAGAAGATGGTGTATTTAATACGAATGATCTTCAATTGATTGATTGGGTCGCTGACCTAAGTGCTATTGCTATTGATAATGCAAGTGTCTACCAACGATTGAAACTAAGGAATGATCAGTTATCTCAATCGTTCATGATTCACAATCAATTCTATCACCTAATTATGGAAGGAGATGGAATTGAAAAGATCCTTTTATTACTAAACCGAATGACGAATTCAACCATCCAATTTACAGATTATGTCCATTCAGAAACAAATGTCTATCCAATTCAACGAGGGAGAGAAACATTAGGTTATTTTATTTTGGAAAAGCCGTTTGATGAGTATAAACCGTTGGATAAGATTGCAATCGAACATGCTAGTATGACAGTGGCCCTTGAATTAATGAAGGAGAGCGCTTTGTATGAGAAAGAACTCCATTTTCGAGAAGAAGTATTTAATCAAATAATAGAGGGAATCACAGAAGAAGAATTAGAAAGAATGATGCGGTACTATAACTGGGAACACAACCGGAAGATAAAGTGTGTCATCATGGAAAGAAGGGCTGGTTTCTTATGGGGAACCAATCGTCTGACGGACAAGGAAAGGTTTGTTCGTAAGGTAGAGGAAATTATTAACGGGATAACTGGTTCGCCAGCCTTTGTTCTAACTCGTATGCGACAATTGATTGTAATTATCCCGAACGGCACTGAAGAAGAATTTCAATATTTAATTGATAGAATTCAAACAAGTCTTGCCCATGTCAAAGGTTTAGTAGTGGGAATCGGAAGAGATACATCACCCTACAATTTATCGCTTTCTTACCAGGAAGCTAAACGTTCCATTGATTATGCAAAATCAAATCCAAATCGCTCTGTAGTGGAGTATCAGAAACTTGGTTTAGAACGAATCTTATATGAAGTCGATCCATCCATAGCTAATCGGTATATTGAAGACAAATTAAATAAACTTCTCGTTTTAGATACAAATATGGTCGATACGTTAAAACAATACATTGAACTCAACAAGAGTCATAAAGAAACAGCTCAGGCATTGCATATTCATCCAAATACATTATACTACCGTCTAAGAAAAGTAGAAGAAGTACTAATGATTGATTTAAATAATGAAAAGGATTGGCTTGATTTAGTTATCGCTATTCAATTATATGTGGCAAGCTACAAAAACTAAGGTAACTTTTTGTGGCTTGCCACATTTTATTAATAAATTTCAACTATTATAATAACTATTAATCATAGAATCTATTACAAAAGGAGGAGCAAACATGACACAAACATATTTTAATTATATTAATGGGGAATGGGTGCCTTCAAAATCAGGCGAAACGTACCCTAGCATTAATCCTGCCAATACAAATGAAGTACTTGGATATTTTCAAAAGTCCAATGAGGATGATGTCGATTTAGCTGTATCTGTTTCTGAAAGCGTTTTCAGTAATTGGGCAAATACTGCTGCACCAAAAAGAGGGGATGTTCTTTTTCGTCTGATTAACTTATTAGAAGAAAATCGAGAAGATCTGGCTAAAACCATTACAAAAGAAGTAGGTAAATCTTTTCGTGAGGCAAATGGTGAGGTTCAGAAAACAATTGATGCGATGAAGCAATTTAGTGGAGAAGCAACGCGATTAAATGGAGAAACTATTCCATCATATAATTCTAATATCGTCGGTTATACGGTAAGGGAACCATTGGGGGTTGTTGGAGTTGTTGCGCCATATAATTTTCCACTAGGAATTGGTATTTGGAAGATTGCTCCTGCTTTAATGGCAGGAAACACGGTAGTTTTTAAACCTGCAAGTAATACATCATTAATTAGCGTGAAAATCATTGAATTATTTGAAAAGGCTGGAGTACCAGCAGGTGTCCTAAATATGGTAACGGGTCCTGGTGGTGTCGTTGGTGGAGCGATAGGTAACCATCCAAAGATTAAAGCTGTTTCATTTACTGGCTCAACAGATGTTGGTGTTGTTCTTGGCCAAGCAGTTACACAACGTGGTGGCAAAATGCAAGCAGAGATGGGTGGAAAGAATCCTGCCATTATCTTAGAAGATGCCGATATTGATATGGCAGTTGATAGTATAGTCACGAGTGGATTTTTAGATAATGGACAACGTTGCACGGGCACGAGTCGACTAATTGTTTTAAGAAGTGTTGCTGATGAGGTGAAAGAAAAGCTTGTGAAGCGAGCGAAGGAATTAGTGATTGGAGATGGATTCGGAGAGAATGTGGATAATGGTGCAGTTATTGATGAGCACCAACTGAATAAGTATCTTCATTATGTCGATGTTACTTTAAATGAAGGTGGGAAATTAGAATACGGTGGAAAACGATTGATGGATAATGGGCTCGACAAAGGGTATTTTGTATTACCAACGGTGTTTAGTGGAATCACGAAGGACATGGCTATTTTCCGAGATGAAATATTTGGCCCAGTCATAGCTGTAATAGAAGTGGACACTTATGAAGAGGCGCTGGAAATAGCGAATGACAATGAATTTGGATTATCTTCTACAATTTATACGAATGACTTGAAGAAAGCATTTGATTTTGTAAGAAAAATTGAGTCAGGGGTCACTCACGTAAATATGCCTTCTACTTATTTTGAAAATCAGTATCCTTTTGGTGGGAAGAAAGCATCGAGCATTGGACCACGAGAACAAGGTTCAACCGC
Organism: Ornithinibacillus halophilus; assembly: GCF_900129485.1. GTDB lineage: Bacteria > Bacillota > Bacilli > Bacillales > Amphibacillaceae > Ornithinibacillus > Ornithinibacillus halophilus. The sequence goes on along the minus strand of NZ_FQVW01000014.1, from coordinate 41,850 downwards.
ATTAGATTTTTGGACGGATTATAAAACGGTGTATATCAATCCGTAAGTGGAGGTGTTAGACGTGGAGACAGTAGGTGTTATTGGTTGTGGATTAATGGGGAAAGGGATCGTAAAAAATCTATTACTTCACAACTATGAAGTGTATGTAAATGATATTAATGAAACGGCAGTCAATGAATTGGTTGCTATTGGGGCTAAAAAAAGCGAAACAATAGAAGAGATGGTTTTAAGTATCGATACGTTAATTCTCTCGTTGCCATCACCTCCATTAATTAGGGACCTTGTAATCGAGAAGGTACTACCAGTGATGAAAACTGGTGGCACTATTCTTGATATGAGTACGAATGATGTAGAGATGACTAGGGACTTACAGAAACAAGCAAGCTCAAAAGGAATTGAATTTTTCGATTGCCCGTTAAGTGGTGGTCCAGCAGGGGCAGAAGCGGGTACTTTGACTGTGATGGTGGGTGGAAATGAAGAAGCATTCCCATCCATTCTTCCTATATTAGAAGCTGTCGGAGAAACGATTGAATATGTAGGACAAAGCGGTGCTGGCCAGACAGTGAAGTTATGCCATAACATGGTTGTCGGTGGTGTGATTGGTTTATTAAGTGAAGCACTATTAGCAGGAGAGAAGTCCGGAGTCGATAAACAGACGATGGAAAAGATTTTCCAAAAAGGTTCTGCCCAAACAAAGGTAATGGACGTGTTCGGGTCGAATATAATTAATAATCAATTTGATGATGTGAAATTCTCATTATCAAATTTGACGAAAGATATGCTCTTATACCGCAGTTTAGCAGAAGGAAACCAAACACCAACATTGGCTAGCCAGTCTTTTTATCAGCTTTTTCAAATTGCACTTAATCAGGGAAAGGGTTCTGCTGATTCAACTGCAGTATACGAATTATTTACTGAAATTTCTGGAAAGGGGGTTGGTGCTTAGCTGGCGTTACAAAATTTTATTTTTAAATATATAGAATAATGGAGGGATAACGATGAGTACAGAAATGGTTTATGGGTTATGGAAAGACTGGCGTCTGCATGTCGTTGTATTATTAATTGTTGTCTTAACAGAGGCTATCGGTACATTCCAGTTTACGGTTGGACCAGGTGTAATTATGTTGTTACCGATGTTATACGCATTAATCATAGGTCTTATTTTATTTTTCACTCCAGTTGTTAAGGAAAAACAATCAAAAAATGCAGAGCCAATCATTGTTTTAGGAGTATCCTTATTATTAGCGAAAATTGGGGTTATTATTGGGCCATCCTTACCAGATATTATTGAGGCTGGACCAGCATTATTATTACAGGAATTAGGTAACTTAGGAACTATTTTGATTGCTTTACCTATTGCTGTAATGCTTGGATTAAAGCGTGAATCCATTGGGATGACGCACTCAGTTGCACGTGAGCCGAATGTTGGACTGATCATGGATAAATACGGGATTAGTTCACCTGAAGGTCGCGGAGTAATGGCAGTATATATTTTTGGTACCGTATTTGGTGCAGTGTTTATGGGACTAATATCAGGATTTTTAGCAACAATAACTCCTCTCAGTCCATTGTCATTTGCCATGGCATCTGGGGTTGGTAGTGGAAGTATGATGGCCGCAGCAAGTGGATCACTAGTTGCTGCATTCCCTGCTCTAGAAAATCAGATTGTAGCCTTTGCTGGTGCTAGTAATTTACTGTCATTATCAACAGGTCTATATGTCAGTATTTTCATAGCCTTGCCACTGACAGAGAAGTTCTATGGAGTATTAACACGTAGAAAAAATAATAATGGAAAGAAAGCAGCATAAGGGAGGAGGAGAACCATGCTAAAAAATATTCAAGAATGGACATTCATATTGGTAATTTTCGGATTTACTGCAATCATTGGAAACTGGGCGGGATATGATATTCTCCCCCTTGATGCTATACCAGGAATGATTGTATTGATACTAGTTTGTTTAGCTGGTTTTATTTTAAATCAGCTTATTCCGATTAATTTCCCGAGTATAGCTTATATAGCTATTATTGGGGTTATCGTCTCCATGCCTTGGACACCAGGTTCAGAATATGTAGTGGAATGGACTTCTAAAGTGGAACTATTAGCACTTGCAACTCCAATTCTTGCCTATGCTGGTATCGCGATAGGGCGTTCTTGGACAGATTTTACAAAGTTAGGTTGGAAAACAATCGTTGTCGCATGTCTCGTACTGTTAGGTACATTCATCGGATCCGCATTAATTGCAGAAGTTGTATTACGAATTCAAGGTATTATTTAATTAAGTGAATAGATGAAAAAGAAAAAGGAATTACCCTCTCTGTTTAAAGGGGAATTCCTTTTTTTATGCTGAATTAACAACATACTGACACTGAAAAGTTATGTCATTATACGAAAAATAAACATTCTGACAATTTTTGTAAATGACCTAATTCCCCCTAATCCCCTCTAGTAAATCGTTATAATCAGATGTTTTTTAACCAGAGAGTGAATTTATTATGTAATTTTAAAGTTTTATCCGTTTTTTTGTCGTAATATCGCCTAAAATCTAAATTGAGTAATTATTTTAACTAATGTAGAATTGTTAGGGTACTTGGTCACTTAACAGCTTTGTACAAACAGAATTAGAATGGAGAGGATAGAGATTGAGTGTTGAACTAATCGCCTTACTAATGTTCGGATGTCTCTTTCTAGCATTATTTTTAGGATTACCTGTTGCTCTAGGTTTGGGTGGGACTGCTGTCCTGTTTGCATACATATTTACTCCCAATACATTATTGGCTGCACCAAGCGCCTTTTTCTCGACACCATGGCAACATATTTTAGTTACTGTTCCGTTATTCCTATTTATGGGGAACCTCATTCGTTTTTCAGGGATAGCAGAAGCCGCCTATGATGCGGCATATAAATTGGCAGGGCATTTACCAGGTGGTTTAGCTGTTGCTACTGTCCAAGTTTGTACCATCTTTGCTGCTATCACAGGAATTACTCCTCCAGCTACAATTACGATGGGGCAAATAGCCTACCCTTCTATGATGAAGTATAACTATCATCGTGGAATTGCGATTGGATCAATCGGGGCAGGCGGAGCGTTAGGAGCCCTCATTCCTCCAAGTGTTCCATTTATTTTCTACGGATTATTAGCAAATGAATCAATAGGGGCTTTATTTTTGGGTGGAATCATCCCAGGATTAATGCTTGCTATTATGTATTCCATATACATAATCATTCGTTGTAAAGTTCAGCCAGAGATGGGACCAGCGTTACCAAAGGATGAGCGATTTTCCGTTGGTGAAAAAATAACGGCTATTGTTAAAGTTTGGCCATTTATGGTACTAGTTTTCTTAGTCTTAGGTGTGATTTGGCTTGGAGTCGCAACACCAACAGAAGCTGCTGCATTTGGTGCCGGTGGTGCATTACTGATTAATCTAATCTATCGTAAGCTTACCTGGGATATATTAAAAGATTCGTTAGTTTTCACAGTTAAGCTCACTGGGATGGGACTATGGATTTTAATCGGTGCAAACCTATTTGTAAACGTTTTTAGTGCTGTTGGTGCGCAAGATGTTATTACGTCCTTAGTCACTTCTATGCCAGGTGGTAAATGGGGCGTCTTGTTTATGATGATGTTAATCATTATGGTACTAGGAATGGTGATGGATGACTGGGCAATCATTATGCTCGTTACCCCACTATTTGTTCCAATCTTAAACATTATGGATATTAGTACACTTTGGTTTGGTGTTCTATTTATTGTAAATATCCAAATTGCTTACTTAACACCTCCATTTGGCTTTGTGCTCTTTTGGATCAAAAGTATACTGCCAAAGAATGTTTCGATGGGGGATGTGTATAAATCAGTTACACCATTCATATTGATACAAATTTTAGCTTTAATTCTAATCATACTCTTCCCAGAATTAGCAACCTGGCTGCCAAGTACGATGAAATAGGTGGAAGACGATTAGAATGATCGTTTTGAGAAACATATTTTTAAAGGATTTTAAGGAGGAAAATAATACATGAAGAAGTATTCGATACTTTCATTAATGGGATTACTTATCTTGTCGATTGCCTTAGTTGGTTGTCAGTCAAGTGAAAACAATGATTCTAGTTCTAGTTCAGGGGATGATAATTATGGTCCACCTGGAGAAGTTACAAAATGGGTGATGCAACCTGCTTTCGATTCATCGGATGCTGGTTGGGATAATGGTGTTGTTCCTTGGATTGAAGATGTAGAAGAAGCAACAGAAGGAACCGTTGAAATTGAATTATTACCTGCTGGTTCTGTGACAAGTGGAGATGAAGCATTTGGAGCAGCTGTAGCAGGAATGACAGATGTTTATGCTGGATGGGCGTCCGTTTATGGAGGAAATATGCCTGAGGGAATGTTAGCCTTTGGAATGTCTATGGGAGCTGATACCTCGGAAGAAGCTTGGGAAGCGATGTGGGGCGATGATTATCGTATCGGTGATCTTGTTCAGGAAGCAGCTCATGAACTTGGAATTCATTGGGCAGGTTGGACGAATCAAGGGCCAAATGCCGCATTTACGAATTTTGAAATCAACCAGCTGGAAGACTATGAAGGACGTAAAATGAGAGCCGGTGGACCACAAGCAATTTTCTTAGAAGCAATGGGCGGTGTTCCAGTTTCTCTTCCAGGTGGAGAAATCTACATGTCTATTGATCTAGGTACAATTGAAGGAACGTTCTGGGATACTGGTGGTATTGATGATATGAAATTCCAAGAAGTCGTGGATTATGCAATTCTACCAGGTTGGACACCAGCACAACATCAGGAAATTTTCGTGAACTTGGATTCATGGAATGCACTAAACGAATGGCAACAAGACCAAATTGAAGGTATTTTTGAATCGAACTATTTCAAAACAAGTGATATGCACACCGATAATGTGGAAGAAGCATTGGAAATATTCGAAGCAGCTGGTGGAGAAATTATAACGCTAAGTGATGAAGAAGTTGCGAGAATGCGTGAAAAAGCAATTGAAGATGTCTGGCCAAAAATTGGCGAGCAAAGTGAATTGAATGCTGAAGGTGTGGAAATCTGGAAGCAATTCCTACAAGATAAAGGGAAGATTGAGTAGATAGTTAGAAAGTGAGGCATCGTACTATGATGAAGGCTTGGAACAAGGTAGAAAACTTTATCGATTCTCTTAGTGAATGGTTAGGGAAAATCGGTTGGGTAATTATCTTTTATGTGATGGCCTTTGGTCTATTTGACGTTATTATGAGGTACTTTTTCGACTCACCTTCACTGTGGATTTCCACAACGATTCAGTATGCTATGGTTCTTTTAGCCTGTGTATCTGGAGCGTATGCGTTAAATAGTGGTTCCTTTGTTAAACTGGATATTTTCTATGAAAAATTTCCACCAAAAGTGAAGGCAATCGTTGATATCCTCACATTTTCATTAACATTTCTATATTTATATGTATTGATTACGAAGGGAATTGAAGCAGCACAGGCATCATTCATGCTAAAACAGGAAACGCCAACAGCAGTGCCAATCCCACTGTACCATCTGAAGGCGATCATACCTTTTGCAGCATTTTGTGTCTTGCTGGTAGCGATTAAGAAACTCGTAATCGACGTACGAATTGTGCTAGGTTATCATCAAGTTGATAAAGTAGAAAATAATTAATAATAAAGCCAACCTCTGCTGTGTAGTGGAGGTTGGTTTTTTTGTGGAGGAGGACTCGCTCCAAGGGGGTGTAAACTCGCTCACCGCGGGTGTGGAATCGCTCCACAAGGTTGTAAACTCGCTCGCGGCGGAGTAGAATTCGCTCCACCAGGGTGTAAACTTGCTCGCGGCGGAGTAGAATTCGCTCCACAAGGTTGTATTCTTGCTCGCGGCGGAGTAGAATTCGCTCCACCAGGGTGTAAACTTGCTCGCCACGGGTGTGGAATCGCTCCCCAGGGGTGAAACTCGCTCGCCGTGGGTGTGGAATCGCTCCCCCAGGTTGAAACTCGCTCGCCCCGGTGTAGAATTCGCTCCACCAGGTTGAAAGTCGCTCGCCGTGGGTGTAGAATTCGCTCCCCAGGTTGAAACTCGCTCGCCCCGGTGTAGAATTCGCTCCCCCAGGTTGAAAGTCGCTCGCCCCGGTGTAGAAATCGCTCCCCCAGGTTGAAAGTCGCTCGCCCCGGTATGGAATCGCTCCACCAGGTTGAAACTCGCTCGCACTGGTGTAGAAATCGCTCCATGGAGCAGAAAACTTGTTTCTTGATGATTATTTAACTTTCCTATATTTTTATTTTGAATGGGCTTTTTAAAAGTAAAATTGAATTTTCATAATTACAAATGTAATAATATTATTATTTTGTAATTGTTAATGGTTTCAAAATTGATTAATTCCACTGATAGCGTTTTTTGACATATAATTTCCTTTTTATTATCTTATACCTAATCCCTCTTGACATCATCTTTATGGAAACCTCATTATTACTTCAAATTAATTTTCACATATGATTAACAACTTGATAAATACAATAGAAAGGAGAATAATATGAATAGAAGGGACTTACAAAAACTTGCTGAAATTCGATTAAAGGAAGCTACGATTCTATTTGAGGCAAAATGTTATGCAGGAGCTTATTACTTGGCTGGTTATGTGATTGAATGCGCACTAAAAGCATGGATTGCTAAAAATACGAAGAAATATGATTTTCCAGATAAAACAATTGTTAATCAAATCTACACACATAATGTAGAGAAACTAATTGGGGTAATTGGTGCGAGGGTTCCAAAAGAATTTGAAATTAACTGGACAGTTATTCGAGATTGGTCTGAAAAGGATCGTTATGAAGAGCATACAATGGAGGAAGCAAAAGATATGCTTAAGGCGATCAATGATCCAAATGAGGGGGTATTGAGATGGATAAAAGAACATTGGTAGAGAAAGATTTTAGAGAAGGAGCATTGCTAGTAAAAGAATTAGATAATGCAAACTTCCCTGTACATGCAGCACTATGGTTATACGATCTAGACCGAGAGTGTTGGCGGCTGATCATTGCCTCAAAATCTTATGATCACACTGGTCCTGCTAAAGCATATCGAAGTATAAATGATGTACTGATGGAGTTAAGGCAAAATAATCAGGATTATAACATTGATTTAAGTAACATTGTATTTGTACGTACAAATGATCGATTAATTGAAATACTAAGCACAACGATTCATACGGGACCAGATAAGGTGGCAGGAATAAGATTTTCAAGGAATGCAATTGAAAATTACTATATTGAAGATGCGTATATTTATAGAATCGCATAGACTTGTATATCATAGAATTAATACAATTCGGATTTGTAGATAACTCCCTGGATGAATAGTTAACTTAATTAACAATATTCCACCTTTCTATATAAGTCGGTTGTTCCACGCTCCACGAGATCTCGAATGTGCTCGTTTTGTAGTAGTATTTGCTCCTCAAGTCTGTGTAGTCGCTCATTATAGGAAAGAATACGCTCCCCACCAAGGAAAACTCGCTCGCCTCGCTGCAGAATACGCTCCCCACCAAGGAAAACTCGCTCGCCCCACATCAAAATACGCTCCCCACCAAGATAAACTCGCTCGCCCCGCTACAAAATACGCTCCCCACCAAGATAAATCGCTCCCCCTCACTACACGATTCGCTCCAACAACAATCACTTATCTCCACCCAACGCCCCCTAACACACCCTCTCATCTTCTGTTATAATTTCAGTATATTTACAAAATTATTTTTTTTATACAATAGACCTATACAAATTAAGAGGTGGGGTTAAATGGTTACTAATATACATTGCAAAGAGTTAGGAAAGTCTTATAAAGGTAACGGCGTCGTTACGCATGCAGTTCAAAATATAAATATTAACTTTACCAAGGGTGAGTTTTCGGCGATAATTGGGCCTTCTGGTTCTGGGAAGTCTACTTTATTAAGTTTAATAGGGACACTGGATCAACCGACATCGGGTAGCATTTTATATGATGGAGAAGACATCATGACGAAAAGTAAAAAGAAGGTTGCTGATTTTCGCTTTGAAGAGATTGGGTTTATTTTTCAGCAGTTTCATTTGTTGCCTACATTGACAGCTTTAGAAAATGTTCTCACCCCATTATTTGCACGTAACGTTTCCTACAACAAACAAGAGCGTGCAAAAGAAGTGTTAGAGCAGGTGGGACTTGCCGATAAATTGAATTCTCTCCCGTCCCAATTATCTGGTGGGCAACAACAGCGTGTTGCAATCGCGCGTGCTATTGTACATAAACCGAGTTGGTTATTAGCCGATGAGCCAACTGGAAATCTAGATACGGAAACGGGGGAACTTATTTTTGATTTACTTCAACAATTAAATACCCAAGAAGGTTGTGGAATTTTATTTGTGACGCATGACCCGAAGCTTGCCCAAAAAGCAAATCGAATCGTTTCCATGAAGGATGGAGTTATTCTTTCAGAAACTGGTGGTGAACGAGTGTGATTCGATTTATTTGGCAAAATTGGTGGAGGAGAAAAGAGCGGTTTATTTTACTTTTAGTCGGTGCATTAATTGTAAGTCTTGGATTGACTTATTTAATCGGAGTCTCGGATACAAATAAGGGAACGGTTGTGGACCATTTACAACAGCGGTGGTCTGCTTCTTATGACATCGTGGTGAGGCCAGAAGGTTCCCGGAGTGTTACCGAGGAGAAAAAATTACTGGAGCCGAATTACTTGAGTGGGCTTCAAGGTGGAATTAGTGTTGATCAATACGAAAAAATTAAAGATATTCCCGGAGTAGAGGTCGCTGCACCAATTGCGATGATTGGGTATGCAGGGTATGAGATTGATTTTGAAAATCTAGAGTTTGATGAAGAAGGCATCTACCGGCAAACATATGAAGAAACGCTCGATCTTGGAATTGATAAAAAAACTTCCAACAATACAACCTATTTTGCTGTGGGTGATTGGGATCTTATTAAAGAAAATCTGTCCGAAGAAGGTTATGGGTCAGGGGTTGGTCCACCACAAGAAAAATTATCTATTTTTTCTTATGCATTGTTAGCTGGGATTGACCCTGAACAAGAAGCGAAATTAGTGGGCTTGGATGGAGCGGTTGTTGACTTAGGGGAAAGCCGTTATTTTAGCGATCGTGACACAGTGAATCGTGTTGGTGATATTATGAATGAAATATATTCAACGGATTTCCCTGTGCTTGTTAGTAATCATGCGTACGTTGATAAAAGTTATCAGTTTTCGATTGAACGATTGGACATCGACTTTAATCGTGAAAATGCCAATGACACGTTGGTGACGATAAAAGAAAATGGAAAAGAAGCTTATTTAGATACGATGGATGGTGTCGGAGAAAAACAGCATTATACTTTTTCCAGTGAAGAGGCGTTCCGGCTATTTGTAAATAGTGTAGCTGGTGCTGATATGGAAACAGGGGAAATGTTTGAGGAAGACCATCTTGACCGAGACGCAGCACCATGGATTGTGGATCGGCCGAGTCCGTTACAATATAAAGCTGTGAAAAGTCCTTTTTCAGAACGTTGGCCATTTGCCTATCAAGTGGAAACATTTCAAAATGACCCACAAACAAAGCCAGCATTTGTCGGAAATGAGTCTTTTCGTGAACCAATTTCGTTTGGAAAAAACTCAGATGATTGGCCTCGGATTATCCCAAAATGGATTGGATTTTATGACCCTAGTAAACTAGATATTTCGAAAGACCCGACGACTGAATTACCAATGGAAACGTATCGCCCGGCTACAGCAGAATTTGTGATTGATGCTGATGGTGAGCCAGTTAATCCAGCGAAAACATTAAAGCCAACAGACAATCCTTATGATTTTTTAACGAATCCACCTGGAATGTTAACGACCATTGAAGCAGCAGAGCAGATTCTCGGGGATGAACCGATTTCCTCGATTCGTGTGAAGGTTAAAGGGGTCATGGATTTAAGTGAGGAAAGCCAAGAAACGTTAGAGTGGGTGGCAAATGAAATCGAAAAGGAGACGGGCTTAATTACCGATATTACGTTAGGCTCCTCACCACAACTGACATTATCGTATGTACCTTCGATTAATGATGAGGAGGCATTAGGTTGGTTTCAACAACCATGGGTAAATATTGGATCGGCGATTTCCATTTTTCGTGAAGCTAAAATTGGATTTACGGGTGTAGTTTTTAGTGTGATTGCTGTTGCCATTGTGTACGTTTGGGCAACAGGCCTTGTTTCCATGTTAGCTAGAAGAAAAGAGTTTGCCGTTTTACTTTCGATTGGTTGGAGGCCAGGTCAATTAAGTAAAATGTTGCTTTATGAAGCGATGATTTTAGGAGCGTTCGTTGCCTTATTATCATGGACTATGCTCAGTTTTGTCTATGTATCTACTGGAGGAACCATTGATTTAGCACGATTCTTTTTAACTGGATTTTTTGGATTTGCGATTTATGTGTTAGGAGCCATTATCCCTGCAGGCTTGATTCAAAAAATTGAACCATATGAAGCAATGAGAACCGGAGAAATTTCAAAATCTAGTAAAAGAATCTTGAAAACTAAAGGATTAGTCTCGATGGCATTTAACCATTTTATTGGGAAGTGGAGGCGGAGCATTCTTTCTGTTGTATCCATTGCACTGCCGACCGGGTTGCTTGGAATTTTCCTTTACATTTCATTACGACTAAAAGGAATTATGTATACAACGTGGCTTGGTCAGTATGTCGCACTGGAAGTTGGGCCGGTTCAATATGCAGCGATTATAGTTGCCTTAGTGATTGCAATATTAACGACTGCTGAAATTATGTGGCAAAACATAACTGAACGCCAGGAAGAAATTGCCTTATTAAAATCAATCGGTTGGAAAAATCATGTGGTTCGATGGCTTATCTTGTTAGAAGGAGTGTTCAGTGGAATTTTTGCAGCTGTCATCGGTGTGGCATTAGCATTTGTCATGATGGTGGTGCTTTATGGGCAATTGCCAACTGAAGATATTTTATTTGTGTTAGCAACGGGGTTAATCCCTATTATTATAGGAACAATCGGAGCCATTTTCCCAGCTGAAAAAGCAGTTCGTATCCAGCCAATTGAAGGAATGGGTGGGAGCTATTCCAATCGGAAATTATCAGAAAAACGTCTGAAGTGGGCAGTTGTTGCTGGTGCTGTTCTGTTGACTGGCGTGTTCACGTATTCAATGGTTCAAATCGCACCTACGATTAAGGAAGCCGAACAATTGAAAGAGGCAGCAGAAGGGGCGTTTAGCCCTACCGATGGAGATATTGTCGATGATGGGGGAGATGACCGAGTAATAGAGGAAGCTCCTGAGGATGAAGAGACCGAAGAGGAGAGACTACAGAAAGAGTACAATAAATACGGTGGAAATGTTACCTATCTTGGTGAAGAATATTTCGTCAAGGACACATTTACCCTTCAAGTAAATGAAACAGAAAGCATCATGACAGAAATTGATGAAGGCATGAAGGTTGTGGCGTTGGAAATTCTGTATGAAAATCTTAGTGATGTGTTAGTCGATATTCGTTCACGAGCCAATTTTGAATTATATACTGAGGAAGGAATCCATATATATGAAAAAATGACGATTCTAGAAGAAGCAAATCTAGAACGAAATCGGAACTTGGCAAGAGGAGGAAGAATAAAAGCAGTACTCGAATTTGTTGTGGAGGAAGAATTGGAGCCAAAAGAATTCATCTTCCGAGTAAGCAACCAAATAACGAGTGGCCTCTTGATCAAATGGGAGTAGGACTGTGGGTGCCTGAGTGCGGGTGCCTGTCACTTCCCGGTTTATGTCGAACTTTCGACGGGTGCCTGTCACCTTCCGAATTTTGTCGAAAGGGGATTGTTATTTAGAAAAATATATACTATAATTATCTAGGTAATTTTACCTAAAGTTTTATACTTTACATCTGAGAGAGGAAAGAACACCATGAACAAAAAAGTATTGATTGCCTTATTCTCTAAAACAACTATTTTATTGGCTTTTGTATTACTTTTTGCATTTAATTCTACTAATAACAATGAGATTTTAAGCAATGAATCCACTGAAGTTGTTGTAGAACAATTGGATTCCATTGAAGAATAGATAATGAAACAGAAAAAGTGCTATCGCTCCCGGGCAATAGCACTTTTTTTATACAAACTAGACCACCAAATCCACCTTAATGTAATAAAAACAATAATGTTTCCTCAATAGTAAAAATAGGTGTGAAACTCATAAATATGATTGTAAGTTCCACACCACACCATTACTACTTAATCATTTTAAATAAATTCATTCTAGTACTGTCAGAAATTACTCCATAGCCACCAAGAATAACTACGTTTGGTGTTGCTGTGAGGTCGTTTTGTAAAAAGTTTTTAACTGCTGAAGGAAGGGTACCATTGTTTATTAAAATAATGGGAGCTCCACTCTTGGCTGCAAGTGGGGAACCTGGCAATGCATCAATATAACTGGCGCCACTTGCAAAATATAAGTCTGAAAAGTTTAGCTCATCACTATAATGTCTTGCTATCGCAACACTTGTTTCATAACGATTGCTCCCTTTTACACGTACAACCTGAACTCCCATTTTTTCTAGTTCTGCTTCCACGTTTCCAGATACGGCCCCTTCTCCTCCGATTATGGTGACTTGCGTAATATTATGTTGTTCAATAATATTCCTAACCTCGTCGGGAATGGAGGTTGGTCGTGTTAGGATAATTGGTGTTTGACTTAACCCAGCATATGGTGCAATAGATAAGGCGTCTGGACTTTCTATTCCAGTTGTTAAAATCAATTCATTATTAATTCCAACTTCATCTGCTATACGTACAGCAGTATCATACCTACTATTGCCTGAAATACGTTCAATTTCATAACCTTTATCTTGGAGTTGTTTTTTTACAGCATCTGATATCGCGCTCTCACCACCGAGAAGATAAATAATTTCTGGTGCTAATCGATCAATTTCTGATTTTACATTTTCCGGAAGCTTTGATGATTCTGTTAATAACAATGGGGAATTTAGTTTTCGTGCCAAGACACTACCTGTCAAGGCATCAATTGGTACATCACCCCGACCTATAACTACAGATTGTGCTTCTCCTTCCCATCCAGAATTCGAAATTAGTGAACTTGTTTCATACCGGTTTTTTCCATACAACTCTTTTAGTTCAAACTTACTTATATAGCTTCCTGAGACATAACCACTTGTACCATCTTGTAGCTCGACAGGATACCAGCTATGATTATCTACTGATACCGATTGCCCAGATACTTTTGTAATGGTGTTAGATGCTAGTGTTTGTACAATTTCTGCCGATAACGAAGCGTTTGACCTCAAACGTACGTCAGAACCTTTTATTATTCCTAACGTACCAGAACCAATTCGTTTCATTTGTTCTTTATTATTAGTGGTGCCATTTAATGCAGATAAATAATAATCCCAAGTATCAGGTGTTTCATGATATAAAGCCCATGATCCCGTTCCTTTTATTCCATATTTACTTGGGATACTTAATTTAGCACTGATGGATGGTTCGTTTTCAAACCAAATGACATAATCTCCTTCTGTTAAATTTGTACTTCCTACAAATGCATTCTGTCCTTTTGGTATGTTGAATGTTGCATAAGAAGATTGGGTGTTTTTGTCAAAATGTATACTTCCATTAAATTGATTAACTAAAGGTTCCACTCTTGTGCTAGAAAGTCCCTTACCAGTTATATTCTGTCCCTCTAAATTTGGCCCATCTAATTTCCACATCCGGCCATAAAACGGTAATCCTGCTATTATTCGATCCTTTGGAACACCTTGATTAATTGCGTATTGTACAGATCTTTCAAAAAAGGATAGGCTTGATACTGGTCCAATTGGACTTTCTGGTGATTCCCAACTCTCATCATACGCCATAATGATTAGGTGATCAGCATATTTTGCCAATGCATTATAGTCATAAAAGCCATGCCATCCCAATTTCCAACCATTCGGATTAGCAGCAACTGCTACAGAAACCTCTTTATCACTTGGGATATACTTTCTTAATAGTCGAATAAGATCAGTGTGCTCATCCCTATATGCATGATCAATACCTTCAATATCGACATTAACCCCATCTAAATTATATTTATCTATGGCATTAGCAATATCTCTCGCTAACTTATCACGGTTCTCTAAACCATTAATACCTGCATTTTTATCCCAATGATTTGCCAAAAAAGGAACTACTTTAATACCACGCTTTTGCATCTCTAAGATAAATGACGTCTGTAGTCGCCAAGTTATATCTAATTCCCCTTCTTTGGAAATATCAAAGTAATTTGGAGAAACCATGTTTAGACTTCCTTTGGTCTTCTCTACTTGGTCAACATAAGTATTTAAAGCCCCAAAATATAAATAGGACATGTTATAAAAACTAGACTGAGAATTTGTTGGGGTACTATGTTGCAATGCCAATGGCAATGCTAACATACATAGAAGTATTATCCTATTCCATCTCATTCGCTAGCCTCCTATTCTATAAATTATTAAATTTTGCACTAAATAGGTAACCATTTTCTATTGGGGAAACTTCATAATACAATTCGTAATATGTAAATGAAACGGCCTCTACGTTACTTAAATCAGCATCAGGGCCAATCCCAATCTGACTGAAAAATGTATCTACATCATGTATTTCTATAGTAGGATGTAAAATATTTATGACCTGTTGCCAACCTGACAACATCTGAAAAACATCATTTTTATTGTCGATGAAACTAATGATTTCGAGTTTCTGGATGTACTTATCGTTAACATATACATTCAAATTGATTTTGTTTGTCAATCGAGCTTCATAGGTTCCCTCTTTATCCGAAACTTTTGCTAACTTTTCAATATAAAGTTCCGAAAATTGTTCCTCGGTTATTGCATTCCATCTTTCTTTGAAATTTTGAAAGGGAAGTTCAGTTGAAATAGTAGTATCTTCCTGTTCTTGTGAGGAAGGTGTTGTTATTTGTTCTTGTTCTGTTTCATTAGGAACATGTTCTTCTTCAAGTGCTTTTGCTTCTGGTATTGTCTGTTGTAAAGAATTATGATCATTTGGTACTTGTGTATCAACTTGTCCACTGTTTTCCAAAGGTGATTCTTCTGTTAATAATGGAGAATCCTCTGTTTGGTTTTCTTTAATTGGTAATTGTTGTTCGTTATTTCCTTCGTCCTGTACTTCAGTTGAAAGGTTTAAATAGGGATTACGGTTACTTGGTTGAGTATTTTCATCTTGCTCACCTTTCGTACAGGCAGAAATAACCATAAAGATCAAGGTAAGAGAAATAATAGCTTTAATAAAATTAGGCACAAGGCATCCATCCCATCATTTTGAAACTATAATCTTTTTTATCATTTGAATTGGGCATTTTAAGATACAAAGCAATTATTTCCAGTTAATTTGCTTAAGTATAGGCCTATTGTCCTTAATGAAATATTCAACTATCTACGGTATAATATTGTAGAAAAAATGGGATGAAAATAAGGGGTTTCTATGAGAAAGTTTATTTTTTTAATTTCAACAGTAATTGTAATTTGCTGTACAGTAATCATTTTTTCGTTACTTGACACGAATTCGACTGCTGTACATATTTATTATTCGCCACATCCAGATGATGAGACATTATCAATGGGAGCTAGTATAGTTGAGGAATTGGATAATGGACATGATGTTCAGATAGTTCTCCTTACTCAAGGTGCTGCTTCCAGTGCTATTAATAAAATTAATAAAGATTTAGAAGCGAACGGAAAGGATTTATTATCTGTTGAGGATTTCGTAGATGCTCGATTAGCAGAATTCCAATTAGCAGTATCTAAACTAGGAGTTCCAGAAGAAAATATACATATATTTGATTATCCCGACGGTGGACTTGAATTGCAAAATATAAAAGAATTAATGAAGGAATTCGAGGAAATGTATAAAGATGCATACCACCATGCATTTAGTTATCATGACCCTCATCCAGACCATCGAACAACTGGAGAGGCATTGCTGGATTTAGAAGAAAATGGACAGGTAACCCATGCAAAGTATTTTGTTCCACGATATGTTGATTTAGAACATATCGGACAATTAACTTCTGTGAATCCAGAGTACACTAAAGTCGTTCAAGAAGCATTACATGCATACGGTCGATGGGATACTGAAAATGGATACTATTCGGTAGGGTTTTACTCAGTGCCTGATGCGTTTAATCAGATGTTACAGGATACTAGAAATAGATTTCATGATTCTAATGAATAATTGAAAATATCTTGTATGTGAGGGTAACAACTCTCAAAAGTGAAAATTCACTATATGGAGTTAGAAAGGATATATTAATGGTTAATAATAATACCAAAAAGAAAAACAAACGAATTCTTTCGGTAGATATTACTCGAGGTTTATTAGTTGCCTCAGCAGTGTTTTTAAGTAATATCCCTTCTGGAGGGTATGAATGGGCTAGACATGCTCAGTGGTACGGTCTGACAGTAATAGATTTAATTTTCCCTGGTTTTCTAACGTTATTTGGAGTAGGAATAGCATTAGCGTATCGTGATAGAATTAAATGGAAAAAAGTTATACGAAGAACGATCATCTTAATTGTAATTGGATTATTATATAATGGAATTGTTAACTGGAGTTTAGATGTCACTACCTGGCGGTTAACTGGTGTCCTTCAGTTATATGCTGTTGTAGGATTAGTCGTAGTACTTTTGATTTGGATAAACCGTTCTTGGTTATATGCAATCGTTATTAGTGTTACTATTTTGTTTACATATGCTGCATTACTCTATACAACCAGTTCTTCTTGTACTGGAGGATTATTAACACCAGATTGCTTTCCGTTGTTCAAAATAGATACTTTGATTTTTGGTGAGACTCATCTCTATGGACAAGGGGATAGGGGATTTGACCCTGAGGGGATTTTTACGATGCTTAGTGCAACTGCTAATGTAATGTTTGGGTTTGCTGCTGGACGTTTGATTCTGGATAAACGAGACAAAGGAGTAACAAAATCACTCTTTTTCCTAGCTGTTGGTATTTCTTGTTTAGTTCCTATTTTATTGTATTTTGCACCGATCGGAAAGAGGATTTGGACACCATCGTTTGCAGCAACTAGTGCTGCGTTTACAATCTTTTTATTAGCAATCTTCTATGCAATCATTGATCGGAAGGCACAGCAAGAATTACCAAAGTTCCCTGGTCTATATGTAATAGAGGCATTTGGTAAAAATAGCTTACTAATCTATTTTGGTAAGGATGTTGTTACATCATTATCAAGAAATATTATGGTTCCTACTGAAAATGGGAGTATTTCTATACGTAATTTTATTGTTCAATTATTCTCAGAAGTAGTTGCCTATCCTAAATTATTATACGCCGTATTCTTATTAACCTGTTGGACAATCATAGCATATATGTTACATAGAAAGAAAATATATATTAAAGCATAAAGGATTAGTATACTTTTAATTCTGTAGGGATTTCAATGGCATGATCTCATACTACTTAGTAAATACTCCCTTCGCAGCGTAGAATAGAAGAAGGTTTAAATATTTTAAGTGGCAGTCCTGCTAACCAACTACGAAGGAATGCACTTTAAAGTATATATTGTGTAGAAAACTGAAGTTATTAAAATCCAGGCTATTACTAATAACCCCATGGGAGTATCATTCTCCAATGGGGTTATTTATTTGGGATTCTTGATAATATTATCCTTAGAGCTTGAAAATCCAGATTGGGAGTCTACCATTGACCAATTAGAAAATGAGGACGCCATTCGGATTACACCGATTATTAATGGAGAAGAAATAAGTGAAGAAGAGCTTACAGAAGTTTATGACAGTATACAATGGAAGGTAGACAAAAACGTAAACTTTAGAATGGAACAAGATGGGAATTCGATTCTTTTATTTCCAGAATACCACCACTTTATGTGGTTTACTTCTACAGGAGAAATAGGACTACATCTGGAAATGGAAGGGAAATACCCGAATGAGTTTGCAGAGATAGATTTCCAAGTGATGATTCATGATCTACCATTTTGGAAAAAGTGGGGACCACCTCTCTTAATTATTTTACTTGTCCTATTAGCACTTATTTATATTATTGAGGTAATCAAAAACCCACGATTTAAAAAGGGCTCTTATATATCGGTTGATAAAAGAATGATTCAATCTGGATAAGAAATCTCACTTAGAGCAAAACCGTTAACGAGAAAGTTAAAAGGAAATAAATTCAAAACCTTATTCCCACGGTCTCCAGAGAAGAAATTAATCGATCAAACGCTATTTATTGCTGGCCGTAATGACCGTTATATTTATTTGGCAAAAGAATCACAGAGGCCAGAGATGTATGTTAATGGAGAAAGACTGGGAGAAGATAGTGGAAAAAGAGATATAGAACTAATGCATCAAAATGAAATTAAAATTGTTAATGAAGTTATTTATGAAGTAACGGTATTACAATATCACCGAAATTAAACGAAGAGGGGAGAATCACGCATGAGTGAACAAGCGCCGACGATATTAATTGGTCTAGGAGGGATTGGTAGTCAAATAGCAAATAAAGTATATGGTGAAATCCCGGAAGAAAATAGAGGGAATGTAGCCATTCACGCTTTTGACACCGATGTAAACAGTATTAAGAAATTGGAGCATATTGGCAAACATGTTACCCAAACGAGTACACGTCGTTCCGTTGGACAGTATTTACATCAGTATCCATCTTTATCAAAGTGGTTCCCGGACCATCCAGAGTTATTGAAAAAGACAATGACACAAGGAGCAGGACAGGTTAGGGCTGTTTCAAGGCTTGCTTTTATGTCTGCAATTGCTGAAGGAAAACTAAATCAAGTGATGGAAGATATTGAAGGGATTTTTCCAGTAAATAGTGGGAAATATGAGCAGGGAGTTCGTGTAATTATCATTACTACCCTTGCTGGTGGGACTGGTTCAGGGATATTCCTTCAGGTTGCTTTATATTTACGTAAATTATTACAAGAACGATTTGGAGAAAGGGTTCTTGTTCGTGGGGCATTCATGCTGCCTGATGTGTTAACACGTACAAGTGCGTTAGATCCAACCGAATGGGATTCTGTACGTGCTAATGGATATGCATGTTTGAAAGAACTTGAAGCAATTACCCAAAGCATTCAAAACAAAGGGAATGATGGGGTAACGATTAATCTAGAGTATCGTCCAAATCAAGTCGATATTAACAATCGTGTCGACCATGCTGTTACAGAAAAACCGTATGATTTTGGATTTTTATATGATTATGAGAATACACGTGGACAACACTTAGACCGAGTTTCTGACTACATTGATCAAATGTCTAGAAGTATTTACTTACAATTATTTAGTCCAATTTCGGATAAACATTTTTCTCAAGAAGATAATCAAATTAAACAATTAATCGATTCGGAAGGAAAAGGTATATATTGTGGATCGGGTGTTACGACTTTAACCTATCCATTCGAAGAGATTTTGGAATATTTGGCTTTAAATTGGTCGGTGTTAGGACTTGATCAAAACTGGCTTAAACTAGATGAATTATTTGATGAAGAAAAACAACAATACGATGAAGACCTTCGTAATGGGATCCAACGTGAGAAGATTAATAAAGGGAAGAGCTATATTAACCATATGAAACAGCTCGGAAGTGAACGATTTAAAGATGCTGATCCGTTCTTCCGGGAAATGATTAATCAAGTTTATGAACGATTGGAAGATAATAAACACGGAAAGTTAAAGTCAATTAAGTTTATCGAAGCAATCGAAGAACATATTGAACATACGTTAAATAACGATGAAGAACTTCGGTTGAATAGTAGTCTTTCTATGGTTGACGATGAACTAATTTCATCCAAAGAGTCAGCAATTGGAGAGATATCCGATACAGAAAGTCGATTACGTTATTACAAAGAACTAATTGAGAAGAAGGTATATGAATATCGAACGATGATTACGCACCAAGTAATCTTCCAAGACCATGATGCGACAAACAAAGCAAAAGGAAATAGCTTTAGTTTAAATACATGGATCTTAAAAGAAGATGGCCCTCTTCATCCGGTAAGTACTAGGTTCTTTTTATACGATGTTTTTGAACAAATTACCAATAGGCTAGGAAAGCTACGTACCGATAATAGTGAGTTGAAGAAGAAAATCGATAGTTATGTTAATAAGTACGATGACAGTGAAACAGAAGAATTTGAAACAGCAGAAATGCGAATGAATAAAGCCTTGGAGCAAGGATTTATTGGGAGTTTATTAAATAATCAATTTAAATCATTCGTTAAAGACTATAAGATTAATTCCAATCAACAGCTACAAAGTTTAAATCGCTATAAGAAGAATTTGCTTTTAGAACTTGTATACCAATCTATTCTAGAAGATTTACAAAGTCTAATCGATATTTACGAAAAGTTCTTTGAAAACTTAAAAGACACAAAAGTAAGCTTAGCAAATTCGATCAATCAAAAAGCGAAGCAGTTCGAGCATACGGCCGATCCAACGAAAGAATACGTTCTAGCAACGAAAGAGTTACAAGATAAGTTATGGGAACGTGTTCGTAATGCAGAGACAGATGATCTTCTTCCTGATGATGTATCGCAGCAAATCTATGTTAATTTATATGATGAATTTTATAAAAAGGAAAAAAGCCGATTTGAAACCGAACAACAAGCAATGGATGTGGAGGAATTTTATCGCAACCATGTCCTTGACCACTGTTTCAATAAACTAAAATATGATCCTGTCGTTAATTTAGATTATGATGTGATTTCTGCCTTAAGAAAAGAAGCAGAATTGCTTAACGTTGATCCAGACGCACATATCCAAGAGAGAATTAAGGCAATGGATAACTTAGCACTTCCATTTATTCCTAATATGAATGACCGCCGCGAATTGAAGTTCTGGGGTATTCATGATGATAGTAGTAGACAGTTGTCAGAGGTAGAAGCAACCGAATTATTTGAAGAAGATGCCATTGTTGATCAAGCATTCTCGAAGTATGAGGTCACTTGTTATCGTGCCCATTATGGTCTAGAAGCTCATCATTTTAATAAGTTTTCAAATGGAGAGAAATCTTCAAGACATACGAAGTTTCCAGGCGCGTATTACGAAGCTTACTATAAAACAATTAAAAAGCTTAATCGAAATGAACCAGCAGTGACACCGCATTTAGATAAAAATTGGCATTTACCAATATATATGCCAGATATTAACCCAAGTCATAAGGAATTGGATAATCAAAAAGTGAATCGGGCTTTTCTACTCGGGTTAATCTATGACTGGTTCCAAGTCGTAAAAGATGAAGGACGATATGTGTTTTTATATAGAGAAGATGGGCATGACCGAATTATTCTAAAAGGTGGTAGCCCTGTTGGACATCAACTAAATCTTTTACGGACAGCATTACAGTATAATCCTGCCATTTATGATGGAATTATTCAGTTAGCAGATAAAGAACTTGAAAGAGGAAGAAAGCACTTTACAGAAATTGAAAAACATGGATTTATCAAAGGTGCAGTCCAACTTCCAGATTTAAAGATGGAATCAGTTAAAAATATAATGGATGCGATTATCCACTTTGAATATGAGAGAACTGGGGATGCTCAATTAGAAAAGCAAGCTCAAGAGTTGAGAGTACAACTGATTGCGGAAATCAAAGACTATTTTAACATCATGTATGGGACTCAAAAGGTAAGTGCTAAAAAAGAAGCCGCCCAATTACTACAAAAATTATGGGAAGAATCAACCGCGAAAGATAATTTAGACCCGGATTCGCCACAATATCGTCGATGGGAAAACACAATAAGAGATGAGTTGAAAAACTTAAAAGTCCATTTATAAAGGGTGAATTTTTCCGTGCATACCATTGTTGTACATTTAGAGAAAAAACTACATGACTGGTACCTTATAGAGCCTTTCTTCTATAAGGGCCAGTCGATTGGTGTATTGTCATTTTTAGAGATGCCACTTAGTCAGGTAGGTGTACCTAATTATCAAAAATTACAAGAAACTCTTAATGACTATTTATATCGGAATGGAATTGACGATTGGCAACTTGTATTTATTTTAAGTACACAAAAACAACACGTACATAAATTTCGTTTAAATAGTTATCTGTACTATATCCAAAAAGATATATTAAAACCGCTAAAACAGAAACGCCTATACCCTGATCAAACCTCATTACTCTATTTGGATTCATTACAAAACAAGGAGCATGAACAAGTAGAAGACTATTATCATCAGTTGGATACACAAGGATTTTTAAATAGTGGAGGAGGATTTCCACATCACAATATGTTTATAGAGCCTGGGGTGAAGCGGTTAATTTATCACAAGCAGGTATTTTAGATAACCCAAAAGAAGAATTTCTATCCAGCTTACATAAGAAGCATGCTGCAGTAAAGATGCGTTTTGAGCAACTGATGGCCAAAAAGTACCAACAAGGAAAAGAGTTTACCAATACAACTGCTGAAGCAATTAATCATGTGATTCCAAAAAATGTGCTAAAAACCATCGAAAACAGCTTTGGTACAGAGTTAGAACGATGGATATCACCTCCACTTGACAATGAACTTGCAAGCTTTTTGCCGTCTCAGTTACTGAAGGATATTTTGAAAAATAAAATAGCCATCCCTGCGTTACTTACTGATTTTCGTTTGATTCGGGTTCCATTTCGGGTCTCTTCGGTTCATGACCGACAGGAAGATATGATTCGTCTAGCACTTTTTATTCATGTGGCTTCTGTTGATCCTAACTTAATCAGACAAGCACCTATAGGGAAAGCATTCAAATTAGAGATGGATATTGATCTGGAACAGTTACAAAAAGTATTGCAGAATCATCATCAAAGCCTGAAAATTGCTAGTCAAAAAATTGAAAGTCACTTATTAGATACAATGGTTTCTAATGTTCATCCTTTTAGTGAAATTCAAGTAGATTCGATCGATATTAAATCGAATGAAGAATTTAATGCACAGGTTCCGGATTGGAATTATCAAAATGTAACGAACTATAAACAGAATTGGAATTTATATACCGAGCATATTGAATCAGAGATAAAGGCAAGAGAAAGAACATTATTTACTAGTGTGTATGATGAAGTTGCTAAACTTTCTATCTCTAAGCGACAAGATCTCGAGGAGAAGGAGTATGGAGAAGAGAAAGTACCATTACATACGTATATGAAAGATTTAGAATCTAAAATTAATCATACCCAACAGGAAATTTCGCATATCTCCCCAAATCACAACCATGTACAGGCAGATTGGCGTGAGTTTGCGGACAAGAAAACAAAAAAATTATTTCACCAATTTAAGTTCTTTCCAACGAACCAAATGGTGATTATCATGTATGTATTTATATGGGCCAGCTTACTGTTTCCGTATTTTAAATCCATTCCACATGGAACGATTGAAATTCTATCGACGCGTTTCTGGATGTCTTACTTAATGGTGCCATTGATTCTTGTTATATTAAGTCTAGTAGTTGGCGCTTACGTCCGGAGAAAGTTAAGAACTCCTATCACAGATGTGCTAGCAGAAGTTGATCGAAAAGCAAAAGACTATGCAAATATCTTGAAAGAGATGCCAGGAAAGTATGAGCATTACTTAAAACAACTATATCGCTTATTTCAAATTAGAAAGCAATATAACCTTATATTAGAAGAATCACGACAAAGACAACAAAAAAATGTTCTTGCCAGATATCATCAAGCCCAGCTAGAAAAATATGTAATGAATGTTGACCAATTGCAAAAGAAATTAAGGTATTCAAGCTATACTGCTGATTATGACAAGTGTGTACGGTTTGTTGACAAATCCTTTTATTCCAACCGTACAGTAGCTCAAAATGAGATTTATTCTCCGTTAAGTAGTTTGTTTGATGTAGAGAAGAGAAATTTAATAGTTGAGATAAGAGGTGCTAAAGTATCTACAACTCTAGATATCTTTCCACTAATTACCTCAATAAAACTTCAATTAGATAAGGTGTATAACGTATGAACTCATTTTATTTTGCCCTCATCCAAATTCTTTTAATTCTTACGATCGTAGGACTTTTGAAACTAGCAAACTATAAAAAGCAGGAACGCTACAAACAATCTTGGGTCCTGTATTTGGCTGTGGCCATTACAGCAGGAGTATTGTTATTGGACCAATACTTGATTACGTACTTCTATGAATGGTTGGCAGTATATTTTCCACAATTGATTGATTACTTACTCGTATTCTTTAATTATGCGATATTGGTAGTTTTCTTAACGCTCAAAATGCTTGGAAAGTGGTTCGGTCGTATAAGAAACTTTTTGTTAAGAATTTTTGGTTTCAAAAGTAATGGGATATGGATGAAATTAGTTAAACCCATCTTTCGCTTATTACCTATGAAACTACAACAAAAATTAGCTAAAAGAGATCCCAAATCAGTGGCGTTCGTCTATCAAAGAACGGCATCTGGGATCGTTCTGAAACCGGAATGGTCTTTTGCGTATTATTTAACGTTATTTACGAGTCTAGTACCATTTGGTTTTTTCCTTTTTTATGTGTTGAATGCAGTTTATCACTGGATATCACCAGTTAACTGGGGCTTGCCAGAGTACCCAATCTTATCATTTATTCTATTAATTGAAATTGCTTGGTTCTTTGGAGGGCGCTGGCCAGAAGTGAAAGAGGGTTCTATCTCAGGGGAAGATGCTCATACGAAAAAAGTTGCCCAATACGAAAATCTATATGAAGAGTATAAACGTCAATTCGACAAACGTATTTTAACTTCAGACGCCATCGTCACTGATATTCACGGAGACTACAAAGAATTTTCGGTTCTCCCTTATCGACAACTAGGTAGGGAACTTGATGAAAATAGTGAATTAGTAAGCTATTTATGTGAGCGGCTGAATAAACGAGAGAAAATAGTTCGTGATGAATATATTCAAATCGTTTCGAATCTACTAGATGAGGAACATCTATTAATTGAAAATCCAAATTACGATGACCTTTCTCCCTTTTTATTTACGGGGATTCACCAATTATTAATAAAGGGTAAGAAAATGATGGTGATCGCTAATGATGATACAGAATTAGCTGCCATTCAACAGTGGTTTAAAACAGGTTTTAAAGAAGAGGCAGAAGGCTTTCAATATATTTGGCAAATTGAAACGCTAGAAAATGCGATGGAACGAAATATCAATGCAGATATTTTAGTTGTAACACCCGCACAGTTATTACTTCCATCCTTTTTTCAGTATTTCAAGAACAATGTTGATTTGACGGAATACGAGGTTGTTTTAATTCCAGAGGCTTCTAAAATTTTATCGAAATACGATACGATTCTACATGCTTTTATTTGGAAATTGCAAGATCATCTAAATAAGATGCCACAACAAATCATACTATCAAAATGGTATGAAGCACTTGGGGAAGAAGTACGTGATGTCCTTCGCATTAAACCGAAGAATATTTCGATAAGCCTGGATAAATCTCCTAATCTCTTTTATATGGTATGGAAAAAGTAAGGAGAAGAGTGGCTTCAATCCACGATTCTACCAAAAATGTCGCATCGACGGTTAAATGAAGAAGCAGTAATCGCATTACCTGCAATTAAACACGGTATTGGCAAAATCCACTTAGGAGAACAGCATACTCGTGCAACACTTGATAGCCTTAAGGATCTCATCGACAGTAGGAAAAACTTACTAGAGTATGGATTAACCCCTGTAGCTATTGATTCGATTCGAAATAACGTTCAGTTTAATGTATCTTCACTGTTGTTAAAAAGAGATGAACATAGTTACACCATCATCTTTGATGAAGAGCACAATTTTATTAATTCGTTGGCAGAATGGTGGTCTAATGGAGTAAAGAACACCTTTGTTCACATCGTATCGCCGCCATACCTACTACGCGATTATATGGCGCATCACCGAGAGTTTTTCTTAGAAAATGTAGAAAAAATTTCTCCATTTGTTCCAGAGTTGTCAAGAACGACATGGAGTATGACTTACTTATTAATTGAACGATTATGTAACGGTGTAATGAAACAGGAAGAGCTTATTTCTAATTTGCAAAAGGTACGCAACAAACCATTGTCAAAAGAACCAATTATTGAGCAGTTAAATCAATTCTTAAGACAAGTACTGAAAACAGAGCAGGATTTTAAGCCTTTTATAGAAATTGTGGAAGAAGAGTCATTCACCGTAAAGAAATTTGATTTCAACAAGACGATCTACTATAAATTGTCACGCGACTTTTACCAAGAGTTGATACCAAATTGGTTTGAGTTTTTTGAATTAAAAACGAGTACGAATGAAGTAATCGACGAAATCATTGCTGGCAATATTTATCAAAATTACTTACCTGGACAGTTACATGCATTTAACGGCAATCTATATCGAATTGAAGACATCAACCGTTACACTAAAACAATCGATTTAGTTTATGAAGCACAAACTGAGAAATATCAGTATCATCAAAATCGTTCGTTTGCCGTGAAAGGTCCATTAGATGAGGAAGCAAAGTATGCCACAGAGCAACTCATGATTGATCAAAATGAAGTTATGATTCAGTTGTATCAATGTGAAGTGGAGGCCTCGACCAATGGATACTTCCAATTTGACCATGGAATCGATTTGGCAGATGAAAAGTTAAGATATACCAAGTTGTCCTATCAGGATAAAGAAATTTATGATCGAAACTATCCGAACGGAAATGTTTTGGAATTCAAATGGAAGATCAAGAATGATTCGGCTATAAATGTAGAGCAAGTGTCGGTAACTTTAGTTTATTTGCTAAACGAAATCTTTGTTTCATTATTCCCACATGGATATCAGTACCTTGCAGCTACGACTTCGGTTCCAGAGAACTATTTTCCCGAAGAACAGGCATTTTATAGAAACTTGAAAAGATATTTACCAAAAGTCAAAGATGTTCCAGAAGATGAAGAGAATATGATTACGATTTATATTTTTGAAGATACCCCACTTCAGATGGGAATGTTAGAACGGATAAAAGATAAGTGGCTCCACCTATTTGAAATTATGGAAGATTATATGTACTGGTTGTCCTATGAATCAGAGCAGGAACCAAAACAGTGCTTCGCTTATATGGGTGGAGATTCCATGCCGGAAGTGTTCCAGTTTGAAGAGACCATGGAAGCGATTCGTAGCTTGTTGCCAGAGAACCGCCTGCATACACAACGGCAATTAGCAACAGAAAACCAACAGGAAACAGAGCAAGGTGAAAAAAGACAATGTGATTTCTGTAAAAATTATTTTGCAGCCACCGAATTTATTCAACTGGATGATGAGCGCGAAAGATGTTCGGTATGTCACCAGACAGCGATCGATCGCGTAGAAGATCTTACACCACTTTACGAAGAAGTTCGTACTTTCTTTACGAATACTTTACAGGTTGAAGTGAGACAGAATATTCATATCAAGATGATAAATGCGAAGGAGATTCAAGCATTAAGTGGACAGAAGTTTGTCCCTACAGAGGAATATGATGCCCGTATTGTTGGTACAGCCATTAGATCTGGAGAACGAGCAGAAATTTACATTGAGAATGGAGCACCTCGTTTACAAACATTAGCGACTTTAGCGCATGAACTAACACATATTTGGCAATTTGACCAACTGAATCTTGATGTTTTGACGTTGGCAGATTTAGAAGGCCATGCTTCATGGGTTGAAGTATATTTTATGGAATCAATTGGAGCTTATAAAGAAGCGGAGATATTAAATCATGAATTACTTCATAGAGATGATGTCTATGGGGAAGGGTATCGAAAAGTATTGCAGCAATTAGAAGGCTACTCTCACGGTGCAACGCCATTTGATTTTTATGAACGATAAGTAAGATTGTGAAACCTAAACAAGCCCTTGAGGAGGTTGGGCTTGTTTGGGGTTATAAGGGTATGGATTTATTTTCTACCTTGTGGATGAGATTTAGTAATTAAAGTAATTACATTTTCGATTCACCAATAAGAGTGACTAAGAGGTGAGTAACAAAGCAGTTATAAAGGTATAGAAACGAAGTATTTATGAATGGGGTAGCTATTACTATATTTTTGGGGAAATTTCATGTTGGAAAGGCAACTTCATTTGGACTGGGGCAATATTAACCCTTTATTATGAGTGAGTATTACGTCAAAAGGAATCGATAATGGAAGTAAATAAATGAAAATACATGAAGATTACTAATTCACTATAGGTAAACCTTGTTTATAATAAAGTTTCTCTTCTATTACCACAAAATATATATGGGGATTATGAAATTCAGTGTCATGGAAAAGATTATTTAAATCACTCGCAATACTATCATAAGTTTCTATTGGACGTTGAAACATCGCAATTTCTATTATCGGAGGATTAATTGTAATCGATATGTCTGGAGCATTGTAGATTTTTACTTTTGTTGCTTTTATATTCGCTCTATCTGTTATAATGCTAATTATTTGATTAGACTTATTTTGGAGTGTTTCTTGATTAAAACCATAGAACTTAATGAAAGGCATGTTTATCCTCCTTTTATACCATTGCAAATTAATAAATTCTATGAATTATGTTTAAAGTTGAGAACTTGATTTAAATAAAATTAAGCAGCAGAATTAGGATTGGTATTTGAAATGGAATATTCTAGATAAACATTTACTTTTACATCTGAAAAAAGTGCTATCACTCCTTTAAGGGCAATAGCACTTTTTTTATACAAACTAGACCACAAAACTCACTTCAGAGTTTTTTAATAAAAACCTCTCTAACTCATCCCACGCAAAATTCTGATTCCAATGTACGTAATGTCCACCTTTAAGCGGTTGGAAGGTAATGGGGAGGTTATGTTTGTGTAATTTCTCTACTTGACGTTTCGTATTTATGTATTCTTTTTCATTCAATCCTTCAAATGTGCCGTAAACTAAATAAGTCGGAACGGTCACTTTCTTCAATAGGTTGGGGAGGTTCAGCTTATAGTAGCCGAACAGCAAATTAAGTGCCTCCACGGAAAAATCAGCTCGGTTCTCAAACGCCAATCGAACATAATCATCTTCCTCAATAGAAGCCTGCTTACAAAATTGCTTGCGGATCTCGTCATTGTCGACTTTTTGTTCGCCGTCTTGTGTAAAGAGTGGCGCCAACTTATTTAAAAATGACTTCCCAAAAAGATTAACTAGCATGTTGAGAAGTGGGAAAAAATAAGCAAATGCGCCAAATTCTGATTTTGGAACTCTAGGAAAAGGTTTGTGGCCTTGATCTAGTAATACAAGTTTATTCACTTTATCAGGATAATGGACAGCAAAATTCAACAGTATTGCTCCGCCAAGGGAATGGCCAATTAAATTCGCTTTTTCAATATGTTGCTCATCCAAGTAATCTTTTACCCAGTTCGCTAGTTTTATAGATGAAACCTTTGTTTCTATCCCTTTGCTTTTACCAAACCCCGGCAAATCAATCATATGTGTTTCAAATCTGTCGCTAAGATGCTCTGCTATTTTAAATCCTTCATTGCCAGAAAAACCAGCAGCAGGTAAAAATAGAATGGGATCACCTTGACCGAATTTTTCTACATAATAATCTTGTGTCATCCTTTCACCTCTCTTTATATATTGCCATATGTACTCCCCATTAAGGTGAATGTGCTCGTTCAGGCTCCACACAGAGGTCGATTCGCTCGTCCCAGGTGAGAAGTCGCTCCCCGTTGAGCTGAACTCGCTCGCCCTGGGACAGAAGTTGCTCCCCGTTGAGGTGAACTCGCTCCGGTCCAGAAGTTGCTCCCCACAATGGAAAATTCGCTCGCTCCCGGCCAGAATTCGCTCCCCACCAAGTTGAACTCGCTCGCTCCGGTCCAGAAGTTGCTCCCCACCAAGGTGAACTCGCTCGCCCCCGTCCAGAATTTGCTCCCCACAAAAAGTAATCTCGCTCGCCCCGAGCCAGAATTCGCTCCCCACAAAAGGAAATTCGCTCGCCCTGGTCCAGAATTCGCTCTCCACCAAGCAGAACTCGCTCGACCTGAGCCAAAAGTCGCTCCCCACAATGGAAAACTCGCTCGCCCCCGTCCAGAATTTGCTCCTCACCAAGCAGAACTCGCTCGCCCCCGTCCAGAATTTGCTCCCCACCAAGTAAAACTCGCACGCCCTGGGACAGAAGTTGCTCCACAGTAAGGTGAACTCGCTCGCCCCCGGTCAGAATTCGCTCCCCACCAAGGAAAACTCGCTCCACCCAACCACATCCACCATCTAATAATTCTCCCAAGACCTCTCATAAATCTGTATCAAATGCGGGTCAATTAATGTATTAGGCTTTAATTCTATCAAATCTCCGTTTGCCCGATAGATATCCTCATTCTCATCTTTCCCAAATACAGTCAGGGCAGGGAGTATGTCAGATGAAAGAAACCTAGTAGTAACAGGAATTTCAATATTCTCTAATTCAATTGTTTCACGGCTTGCCATAACAAATCCCCAGTTGCCAAAGCTAGGAACATCGACATGCAAATTTTCTACATGTAACCCTGTAGATGCTACTGTCTCGGATATCGTCCAATAGACTTCTCTAGCAAAGACAGGGCTTGTTGCCTGAATCATAGCGGCACCCCCAGGATTAAGGTGATTCCTAACCAATGAATAAAACTCTCGTGTATACAATTTATTTAAACTTTCATTGTTTGGATCGGGGAGGTCAATGATGATTACATCAAACCATTCATCCGTGTCCTCTAAAAACTGAAAGGCGTCTTCATGCACAACCTCCACTTTTTCATCCATTAATGCTCCATCATTTACCTCAAGCAACAGTGGCTCGGTGTTCGCTAATTCCACAACAGCTGGATCCAAATCTACTAGAGTGACAGACTCAACGTCATCATATTTCAACACTTCTTTTGCTGCGATTCCATCACCTCCACCAAGGATGAGGACATTCAGTCGGCTTTCTGCAACGCTCATCGTTGGGTGGATGAGGACTTCGTGATAGCGGTGCTCATCAATGGTGCTGAACTGCAATTGTCCATCTAAGAAAAGACGGACATCCTCTTGGTCCTTCGTGATGGTAATTCGCTGGTAACTGCTTTCCTCCATGTGAATAATGGGATCCTGGTAGAGCTTTTGTTCAAAACTGAATGCCATTGCTTCACCAAAAAATAATCCGATCAATAGCACCACTCCGATTCCTAGTCCAATCATAGCATGTACCATAAAATTTCGAATTTCTCTGCGAAACAGCCATAGAACGATTAACGCAACAGTTAAATTAATGCAACCAACTAAAAATGCTGTTTTTACCATACCGAAATAAGGGCGCAGCAAGAACACAAACAGCAACCCACCAATTAATCCTCCAGCATAATCGGAAAATAAAACGCGTGCCGTGCTTTTATTTAATGCAACACCAATATCATTTGCTTTCCGAATTAAAATCGGTAGTTCCACACCGGTTAAGGCCCCAACAAGTAAGGTAATAAAATATAAGTAAAAGGCATCTGTACCAGCAGGGGCAAATGCGGTGATTCCAAACATCGTGAAACTAGAAAAGCCACCAATCACGGCAACACCAAACTCAATCCAGACAAACGTGATGATGAGGTTTTTCATAACTTTTTCACTTAAACTGGCACCGATGCCCATCCCTGTTAAGAAGAGCGAAATCGTCAATGTGTACTGTTTGACACCGTCACCTAATATGTAAGAACCTAATGCACCGAACAAGACCTCAAAAATTATCCCACAAATCGATACAATCCCGGATGACCAATAAATAATATTACTTTTTCTCACTGCTGCTTCATTCACTGTTCTTCACTCTCTTCTATGCCAATAACGAACGGCCAAGCGAGTGCCTGGCCGTTAAAGTTAAAATTACAATTCGTTCGCGATACGTTGACTCTCCAGCATCTGCGACTAACTAGCGTTCGGAGCTTTTTCTTATGTAATCGAGGCCCCAATGACAAATGCCAATCCAATTGAAACTCCCATGCTCATAATACCAACAGCAATATTATTTTTCGCTAATTGCTCTTCAACTGAAAACGAACGTGTAAACAGGTCAAAGAACCAGTAAGTAATCATTTGCAAGACGACACCGAATACTCCCCAAATGATCGTTTCATATATGACATTACTGTTATATACGGCAAAGGATAGAATGATACAAATTCCAATTATTTTTCCAATAATGGATAACGCTACAGCTTGGTTGCCTTTTTTGACTTCTTCCATATCCTTATAAGAACGTGTTACATTTTCAAAGATGAATAAACCGATTAATACAATAACGATGGAAATAAAAAAATAAACTAACGTCGAGATATATGGTTCCATTTTATCACTCCTTTATTTACCTGTTCCAGGGCCACCACCGCGAAATGATCCAAATCCACGGCTAGGTTTATTTAAACTTCCCATTCCTGAGTAACTTCCACCTTGGCGCTTGCTCCAATCCCTCGTATCTAACATATCGTCTAAAATTCGAAAGGCAAAGTATGTGCTTAAAAAGTTAGGTGAATAATTGCGTCTGACAAATTCATCACTTGCCACTTCGATAAGTAGAACATTAGGATCTGCTTCACTTTCTCTTAATGTTATAAAATCATCTGGATAAATTAAAATTTGCTGGTTATCTTTTACGTCACTGATTTCTTCCGGTTGGACGGTATCTGACAGGAGAGAACTGAGTTCAGTAAGTCCAAAACGTGTCGTTCCATAAACCTCTGCATTACTGCTATCTCCTTCAATCTTCAGTACTTCAGGAAAGTTTGCCTCAATAATATCGTCCATTTCATAATTCCCTGCCTGTTTAATAGCGTTAGTAATTGCATCTTTTGAAGGTTCGGTTGGAATATCTTCTGCTGTGATGGACTCTCCTCCTGACGAACAAGCAGATAGTAGAATTAGAAGGGAAAACAGCCCTATTATACTTATTCGATTCCTCACAAATTAATCCCTCCTTTTGAAAGAGAAGGAGCAGCAAAAGATTAAAGTGCTGCTCCGAAGTCTCTTACTCTTTACCCATTTTTTCTTTTAATGCGGCTAGTTCATCATCCACACTATTCTTTTCTAAGTCTTCAAATTCATCATCTAATGTACGGCTTGCTTGGGACAGGTCCTCACTAGTTTCAGCCTCTGCCTCAAATTGCATGACTTTTTCTTCCATGCGTTCAAATCCACGTTTGGAATCATCGTTACCAATAGAGGACATAGTGCGATTGATTTTTGTACGAGTTTTTGCTGATTCAGCACGCGCTTTTAAAGAATCTTTTTTCAGTTTCATTTCTTGGTATTCTTTTTTCATTTCATCTAGTTTTGTACGTAAAATGTCTGCATCGTTTTTCGCTCTTTCCCAAGACTCATTTAACGATTCAGCAGTTGCTTCATGTTCCTTTTTATCCTGTAAAGCACGGCGAGCTAATTCATCATTGCCAGCTTGAATCGCTTGTTCTGCTTGGCTTTGTCGTTTGGCTACCATAGCATTTGCATCATCAGCTTTACGCTTTAGCATTTTTTCGTTGGCGATTTGTTTAGCAACAGCACTTTCAACCTCACGAATATCCTCAGCCATATCGCGCATAAATTGATCCAGCATTTTCACCGGATCTTCTGCTTTATCCAGCATTGAATTTAATTCAGAACTGACAACGGTTTTTACTCTTTTGAAAAATTTAAACATGTATTTTCCTCCTTATATTTTACATTCTGCAAGGTTCTTTTTGAAAAAACAGAGTGGCTCTCTGCGCTTTTCTTTCTACCTAGATCCTGCAGTAATTTTGAATTCATAAGCTTCGACGGGGTGGCCAATGCTTGCTTCTATTTCAGAACCCCATGATTCCAGACTAATTGATGTCGTTTCATTTGTATCTGTATAGTCTGCATAATTCGTTTCAGAGCCGGTTAACTTGGAGCTTCTTCCTTCTCCAATAACTCTTGCAGTTCCCTGCTCCTGTAAGTAGTAGGTTTTATTTTCGTAGGTGAGTTCTTTTGGATAGGGTTTCGTGACAGGGAGTTGAATTTTTCGATAGACGCCAAGTTCTAACTCGTCATCCATTTCAGCCGATAACCAAATGGTATCATGGCCTTCCAACAATTGGTATCCATACCATTCATAATTCCCATCCCGATACGTAATTTTTCCAACTACTTCATAGTCTACGAGGTCATAGGTAACAATGTCCCCGACTTTAATCGATAGTACAGTTCTTTCCTTCGGTGCCGGTTCCCTATTCTTATTTTTGGAAAAAATATTAGAAAATAGCCCCACAGCTTCACCTCTTTATTCGGTTTTAAATGGTTACACGATGTAATACGATTAATTATCTAAAAGGTTTCAAAAAAATTCGTGCATTGCAAAAAATATATGGACAGTTTATACTCCACTATATATATGTTTTATAGAAGAGAATATTTACTAAAAAGTACAGGCGTCCGGTGCTAAACATCTTTGCAACCTGTACTAAAGGCTTAGCTATTTACTGAGTATTAAAGGGGACTTATGAACATGGAAGTAATGGGGAGACAAATTATTGCAGAACTCTGGGACTGTAATGAAGCAATTTTAAATGATATTAACTTAATAGAAAAAATCTTTGTAGAAGCAGCACTGAAAGCGGGTGCCGAAATTCGAGAAGTAGTTTTTCACCAATTTGCACCTCAGGGAATAAGTGGTGTCGTCATTATCGCTGAATCCCATTTAACGATCCACAGTTTTCCTGAACATGGGTACGCTAGCATTGATGTGTACACTTGTGGCAATAAGGTAGACCCATTAATTGCTGTTGACCACATTGCTAAATCTCTCGATGCTAAAACTAACGAAGTTTTAGAGATTCCAAGAGGAAGAGGGCCGATTAAACCAAAGACTCCAATGAGTGAGCTTCCCGAAAAAGCAGAAAGATAGATTATACAAAAATTCAATTCATTCAACTAGACTAATGCACACATGGGCATTGGTTTTTTTATTTTAAAAGGAGGAGGGAAAGGAATGGAATATTTAAAACAAGCGGAAAGAGATGTTATTTTAAAAAGTTTGTCTTTAAAGCAACGCACTTTTTTAGAGGAATTGATGAAAAGGGGAAAGCGTACCGAATTTGCAAATGTCATGGCAAAGGAAAAAGCTGCCACTACTACTGCAGATGATCACGCTGCCTTTGAGTGGGAGTTTGTCGATTATATTGACGCAGGTCCTGAATGGCGTAGAGCGGAACCAAAGCTATTATGCGAGTGTGGAAGACCTTTGAGGTATCAATATATCGTGCAAAACCGAAGTACTGGGGATGTAAAGAAGTTTGGAATTGTTCATTTCGAGGAGCATGTTGGTCTGCCACCACATCTAGCCTTGGAAATTAAAAAGGGATTAGAAAAAATTGACTACGAAATGGATGAAATACTAATAAAAGTTGATGAAGAATGGACGTTGGCAACAGTAGGGATAGCTGATCTACCTTCAGAAATTGATGTTCCAAATGATATTCAGCAACAATTAGATTTAGAATTGCCTCTATTGGATAGGCAAGTGAGGCGATTGAGAGACCTTCTTGCTGAATGGCGAGAGAAGAGATATAAAGAAGAATTAGCTGAAAAACGTGAGGCAGAGAAGAAGAAGGTAGGACAGAGTGAAAGGTTTCAAGTTAACAAAAGAAAATTTGATTTACAGGGTAGTGAAAATGGGAATCTATCCATAACGAATAAGGAAAAAAACGCTGTGTTTCAATATATAAAAGAGAGAGGGGAGTCTGAGTTTTGGGCAAGTGAAGTATGTGAACATTTAATCATCAACCACGGAATGACGTCTGCCAAATATTCAAGTGGGGCATATCAAATCTTTGGTGATGTTTGCATTGTGTTAAAAGAAGTGGAGCAACAAGGTGCCATTGAATTTATACAGAAAGACGACGTTAATGATCGGTTATATAAAGTGGTAGATTCTATCGGGATTACAAATGAAATTGATGATGATAGTAGCCAGTTGAGCTTGTTTTAGAGGGATGGTGTAGGGGGGCGATTTGGTTCTATGCTCGTCTTTTTGGGGAGCGTGCACCGTAGAGGGAGTGTACGCTCGGCCTTGGGTAGAGCACGCTCGTCCACAAGGGGAATTCGCTCCCAAAAGTTGAAAATGTGCTCACCCTCCAGGTCAACTCGCTCCCAAACGGTGAAAATGTGATCACCCCAGGGAAGAACACGCTCCATGTAACGATGACTACGCTCGTCCCCAGGTTCAACTCGCTCCCCAAAGTTGAAAATGTGCTCGCCCTCTAGGTCAACTCGCTCCCCAAAGTTGAAAATGTGCTCGCCCTCCAGGTCAACTCGCTCCCCAAAGTTGAAAATGTGCTCACCCCACAGGTAAAACTCACACCCATAATCCAACCATACCACTACTTTCCCCGATTCCTACGCCCAACCCAAATGAACAATCCTACCATCAATACAGTTTGGAAGAGGAAGGCGATGCCATCCCAAAAGTATGGGTTTGTCATTGGATGTTCGATTACGTGGTTGATACTTCTCGTGAATGCATACACTGTCTGAGGCAGGAAGTAAATGACAAACAATCCAAAAGTTAATACAACCCCACATACATAAAACACGCTATAATAGCGAATTACTTTCTCATCATCCTCATTTTCCTCCAAAGCCGAATGTGCAGTTATTTTCCTAATTGGATTCCAACTTTTTAATACTTCTTTCCCACGCTCCATGAGGTTATAACAGCTGGTAACATTTTCCACGACGTAATATAAATCGGTTTTCATGTAGAAACAACATTGATAAATGAATTTAATGACAAGGTCAAATACGATAATGCCTAGCAATCCACCAACTAATGGGTGCACATTCCCATAAATAAGAATTAGTGAAAAGGCTATAAAAAGAATGACTTGTTCAAAAGCTAATCCTGCAAAATAAAGCTGATTGCGTTGTTTGGAATCAAGCTTCCATGCTGGTGTTAAATCCGTTTCAAACACGATAAAAAATAAACGACGTCCAATATCTAATTTGGCAGGTAGACCATGTGCTCGAATCGCCAAAACATGTCCAAATTCATGAATCAAAATTAACAGTAGCGAAATGACCATAAATACAATTATATTAACCATCATGGAATCAAACACAAATATATCCTTATAACTCGGGAGGAGAGAAGGGTTCCATAGAATGAAAAGGATATTTCCAAAGAATAGTAGAAAATAAATACGACTGGTGATTTTGTTAAAGAAGAACCGTCCCCACTTTTCAGGGATCCATTGCATTCCTGCTGGCATTTGGTTTGACTTTTTATGTGTGATTTCTTCGCCGTCTACGGTTTGTACTAGGCCGAAATCG
The DNA here is from genome assembly GCF_900129485.1 of Ornithinibacillus halophilus. GTDB lineage: Bacteria > Bacillota > Bacilli > Bacillales > Amphibacillaceae > Ornithinibacillus > Ornithinibacillus halophilus. Next base: position 4,565 of record NZ_FQVW01000014.1, on the reverse strand, counting down.
ATGAGTTGCTTAGCAAATGGGATTAATTCAACGTCTTCGTTAGGGTAAGCTTCTTTTAGAACATGTTCAATTTCCCCTAATGTTTCGCCTGTCTTCATTCTTTCAATCGCATCAATACAAACCTTAGGCATTTCAAAAAATTCTCCTGATTGAGTATCTTCCACTATATAGTTTTTCTTATCTTGACGGATTTGTAAGGGGGTTAAAGAAAGTGTTGACTGAGATGTTAACTTCATCTAGTATCATTCCTCTCTAAAAATAATAGGATGCTAGAATTTACTCCTAGCATCCCACCATGCTTTTTAAATTAACGATGCCATAAGCACCACCAGCAAGTTACAGTAATCTTTTTTAGTTTACGGATTTTCATAACGTATGACACCCCCCTTCAAAGCTATCTAGTTATTCTTCTGGTGATAGTCCTTCCAAACTGGGAACACCTTTTTAAATGTTTCTACCAAATCAGGGTCAAATTGTGTACCTTTTCCATCTACGATCCGTTTATACGCTTCGTCCAATGATAAAGCAGAACGATAGGATCTGGATGAAGTCATGGCATCAAAGGCATCTGCAACAGCAGTAACACGTGCCAAATATGGAATCTCTTCTCCTTTAAGTCCGTCTGGATAGCCCTTTCCATCCCAGCGTTCATGGTGATGGGAGATGATATCAATGTGCTCTGAAATTCCTTCCACATCCTGAACTGCTTTTGCTCCAACGGTTGGATGTTGTTTAATTAAATCAAATTCTTCATCTGTTAATTTTCCTGGTTTTGCTAAAATCGCATCCGGAATATTGATTTTCCCAATATCATGTAAAAGGCAAGTGTAATAAAAATTCGTCAGTTCATTACTTTTAAACTTACCTGTTTCAATAGCTAAACTCATTGCATAATCAGCGACACGTTCACTATGCCCACGTGTATATGGGTCTTTCAGTTCTAATGTAGCAATAATTCCCTTAACGATTCCCTCTAACTGTCTATTGTATGATTCTTTCACGGATTTTACGTAACTGAGGAAACGATATAAAAGTATAGAAGATAGTAGGGATATTACGAACACAAGTAATATAGGTAATATTACGATTGAATCTTGAAGTGCTAATCCTACCAGCACGAACTTTATAGTAGTTCCTAAGAATACTAAGAAAAAGAATCTTTTATTAATAAATAATGGGGAAAATAAAAGAATTACAAGTTCAATGATATTTCCATTGGCATAGCTGACATCACTTCCCCAATAGACCCAAATGTCATTGATTAAATTCAAACTGGTGAATACGATAAAGTAAATATATTTTATCGGTTCCGGCCTTTGTTTTTTCATTAACCGAATCGCTAAAGGCAGAAGACCAAGCATAATGATATAGATAAAAATATTTAATCCAGCTCTAGGTTGATTAATTTCTAATTGCCAAGGACCCATAGGGATAATGTAATAATAAGTAATATCATAGGTAAGATAAAGTATATAAAATAACCATAAAAACCATTTGGTTGCAAGTTTTTCTTCGGAAAGCAGTGAATCAGATAATATTTTCCTTTTCATCTATAATCCCCTTTGTCTAAAATATCTTCTTGTTGTAGTAGTTCATTGTTATGTTGTTTGTTTTTAGCTTTGGATTCATACATTTTTTCATCTGAAAAAGTAATTAATGTATCCAATGATTCACCATCTTCAGGATATATAGCTATTCCAATTGAGAGTTGAATGGTTATGTTCTTCTCTAGAATTGTTCCATTTAAACTATCTTGTAGTCTATTTTTCATACCAATAGCATCTGCACGATTCATGTTTTGACAGATTAATAGAAATTCATCGCCACCCCATCTAATGATACGGTCTGTTTTTCTAATCTTCGTTTGTAATAGTTGGGAAACTTTATAAAGAATAGCATCTCCAGCTTGATGACCATACGTATCATTAATTGTTTTAAATTGATCAATATCTATGGTTAATAAAGCAATGGAGGTATTTTTTCGCTTTGCTTGTGAGAGCATTTTTGGAATGAAAATGTATCCATACCTGCGATTAAATACTTTTGTTAACGAGTCATGATAAGAAAGAAAATGGTACTTATCGTAGAAACCACCGATAAACCATGATAAAGCGACGAAAATAAGGCTAAAAACAATTGCAAGAGGCTCTATGTTATCAGCAATGATGAAATTGGTAACTGTAGTTGTTGTAATTAATATCAGTATAGTAATTCTTCCAGTGTAACCCATTCTTCACCTCTGAACTTCAAATATTAATATTATAATAGGTAACTTAATTAAAGTAAAATGTCAGAAAATAAAAACAACAATTAAATTTTTAGGAAGTTTCTTAGTTGAACTAAAGGACTATGCAGTGAACTTTAATTATTACTTAGCTTTTTCATAATAATCATATAACGTGAAGTGTTTCACATAAAATTTGTTATTATTGACTGTAATTATTGTTTGATATATAATTTATTTGTGAATATATTCACAAACATCTTATGCCTTTTAGGGGGAATTTTTAATGAAAGCAGCAGTGGTTAGTGCAGAAAATAAAGGTAAAGTGGATATTAAAGAAGTAGAATTACCAAAATTAGCTTCCGGTCAAGCTCTTGTTGATGTTGAATATTGCGGTGTTTGCCACACTGATTTACATGTGGCAAAAGGGGACTTTGGTGAAGTGCCAGGGCGTATCCCAGGCCATGAAGGGATCGGAATTGTTAAAGAGATTGCTCCTGACGTTTCAAGCTTAAAAGTTGGTGATCGTGTGAGTATTGCGTGGTTCTACCAAGGGTGTGGAACATGTGAATATTGTTTAACTGGACGAGAAACATTTTGCCGTGACGTGAAAAATGCCGGCTTTACTGTAGATGGTGCAATGGCTGAACAGTGCATTGTAGAAGCAGACTATGCTGTGAAAGTACCTGAAGGATTAGATCCAGCCCAAGCAAGTAGTATCACATGTGCAGGTGTTACTTGTTATAAAGCAATAAAAGTTTCTAATATTAAACCAGGACAATGGATTGCGATCTATGGCTGTGGTGGATTAGGAAACCTAGCTATTCAATATGCGAAAAACGTATTTAATGCAAAAGTAATTGCGATTGATATAAATGATGATAAATTAGATTTAGCAAAAGAAATTGGTGCAGACCTTGTAGTTAACCCACTTAATGTTGATGATGCTGGTGAATGGATCCAGGAAAAAGTTGGAGGAGCACACGCTGCCGTTGTAACAGCTGTATCCAAAGTAGCATTCAATCAAGCAGTGAACTCTGTTCGTGCGACTTCTAAAGTTGTTGCTGTTGGACTTCCACCAGAAACAATGGACCTGGAGATTGTAAAAACAGTATTAGATGGAATTGAAATTGTAGGATCTTTAGTTGGTACAAGAAAAGATCTAGAAGAAGCTTTCCAATTTGGTGCAGAAGGAAAAGTTGTTCCAATCGTTGAGACAAGATGTTTACATGAAGTTAATGACATCTTTGAAGAAATGGAACAAGGAAAAATCCAAGGACGCATGGTTATTGATATGAATAAAAAATAAATGGGAACAAGGCTAGGAGGGGATACGACTTCCTAGCCTTAATTTTTAGTTGAACAACCTTGGCTACACGCTCCATCATGAGGACATTTAATCATTTCGCATGTAGAGCAAATCTCCATTGTCAGTTGATCTAACGAACGATTGCATTTCCAACAATGAGGTTTCTGATTGATTGTAAAAATATGTTCTAAAGGTAACTGATTCAAATCATTTGTCCCAAACCGACGATAAACGACATATAGAGCCTTTTTGGTATTGTATGGATTCACAAATTCACTTTGCCAATATTCAATTCGTGCTTTCACCAAACGAGCTTCTTTAGTTGCTATTAATTCTGCATTTATATCTTTATAAATGATATGTTCTTCTTTAGCATAAACCTCCAACCCTTTTTCCAGAGCATTTTCATCAACGGTATGTAATTCCAATTTAAATACCTCCCCTTATTCTATATATGTATATTCAATAAAGGTACAAGGTATGATTAAGGAGATTACGCTCTTTGGAGTTGGAGTGTCGTGCTCGCCCTGGAGTGGAATTCGCTCCCCAAGCAGTAGAACTCGCTCGCCCCAAGTAAAAATCGCTCCCCAAGTAGTAAAACTCGCTCGCCACCGGTAAATTCGCTCCCCAAGCAGTGAAACTCGCTCGCCCCAGGTGAAAGTTGCTCCCCAAGCAGTAAAACTCGCTCGCCCCCGGGTGAAAGTCGCTCCCCAAGTAGTAAAACTCGCTCGCCCCAGGTAGAATTCGCTCCCCTTGCAGTAAAACTCGCTCGCCCCGGGTAAGATTCGCTCCCCAAGTAGTAAAACTCGCTCGCCCCAGGTGAAAGTTGCTCCCCAAGCAGTAAAACTCGCTCGCCCCCGGGTGAAAGTCGCTCCCCAAGCAGTAAAACTCGCTCGCCCCCTGGTAGAAGTTGCTCCCCAAGCAGTGAAACTCGCTCACCCCCATTTAAAGCTCAGTCCAAAATCCCACTCAATTAAGAGCCCCCATACAAAGATTCGACAATAAATGTTAAAATAGTTCTAAAGTCATTAT
>NZ_FQVW01000056.1 GCF_900129485.1 Ornithinibacillus halophilus | reverse complement strand
CGTTCTCGATGCCGGTAGGAAAAGAAAAGTAAGAGCTACGGTAACCGAAGAGCGTTCTCGATGCCGGTAGGAAAGGAACCACAAGTCCTACGGTAATCGATGGCATCTCGATAACCTTAAACAAATTAACCACGAACAATAAACTTGAAAAGTATACAAAAACAAATCCATAAAAAAGTCCAACTACCGTAGTGATAGTTGGATATAGAAAAGAAGGTTAGGTGTTATAATACAGTTAGTATGGTGTTATCGTGCTGGATGATCGCATTCATCACATACGTTGCCGTAGCAATCTGCTTTCTCATCCATGTCATGACCGCATTGGTGGCACTTTTTCTTAGGTAGGTTTCTGAAAAATTCAAGTGGATTTAACATGTGGCTCCCCCTTTGAGTTGATAATTATATTGTATTATAACAGTATGAAAAAAGTCAACACTGTGTTACAACAAAAATCAAAAATGAGGTGAAAAATTTGAAATTAACTGTAATTGGCTATTGGGGCGGATTTCCAATGGCAAATAGTGCGACATCCTCTTATTTGTTAGAAAAAGATGGTTACACGTTACTAATTGATGCTGGAAGTGGGTCCCTGTCTAGGTTACAAAACTACAAGCATTTTATGGATTTAGATGCTGTTATTATTTCTCATTATCATCAGGATCATATTGCTGATATTGGTGTTCTTCAATATGCTTGGTTGGTACAGTCTTATGTAACAGGTGAAAAAGAAATATTACCAATCTATGGTCATACGGAAAATGAAAATAAATTTGAATCACTGACTCATGAGTGTACAAAGGGCTTGGCATATGACCCAGAAGGTAAATTAGAAATTGGACCGTTTTCAATTACATTTTTGAAGACGAATCATCCTGTTCCTTGTTATGGGATGAGGATTACGGATGGTGAAAGTACAATAGTGTATACAGCGGATACAACATTTAAGCGGGAATGGATTGATTTTAGCAAGGATGCTGACCTACTCATCACCGATTGTAATTTTTATGGAGACCAAGATGGATCGAAAGCAGGCCATATGACTAGCAGAGAAGGAGCAACAATTGCAAAGGAAGCAAATGTTGGCCAATTAATATTGAGTCACTTGCCACAATATGGTCAGAGGGAATTGTTAATTGAGGAAGCAAGTGAAATTTATGATGGACCTATTCAATTAGCGAAGGAGGGATTAACCTGGGAAAAATAGCGCTGAAAAGAGGTTTTCTTTGAATACCATTATTTTTTCCATTAAACTAGTAAATGGAATGAAAAATAGGAGGGTGTCTCATGAAATTTATCGATAATCAAGGTATCACAGATCCAATGATTAATCTAGCAATTGAGGAATATATTTTACAGAACTTTGGTGAGAAAGATACATACCTTTTGTTTTATATTAACAAACCTTCTATCATCATTGGTAGAAACCAAAATACAATTGAAGAAATTAATACAGATTATGTAGAAGAAAATGGGATTAAAGTTGTTCGTCGTCTTTCAGGTGGTGGCGCTGTTTACCATGATGAGCAAAATCTTAATTTCAGTTTCATCACAAAAGATGATGGAGAAAGCTTCCATAACTTTGAAAAATTCACGAAACCACTTGTTGATGTCCTAAATGAGTTAGGTGTTCCAGCTGAGCTTCAAGGGAGAAATGACCTTGCTGTTGAAGGACGTAAAATTTCTGGTAATGCAATGTTCTCAACTAAAGGAAGAATGTTTAGCCATGGAACATTAATGCTGGATTCAGAAATAGAGAATGTTGTTAAAGCACTTAAAGTGAAGAAAGAAAAAATCGAATCAAAAGGTATCAAATCAATTAGAAGTCGTGTTGCAAACATCTCTGAATTCTTAGATGAAAAGATTCCGATGGAAGAGTTTAAAGAGCGTATTCTAAAGCATGTATTTAAAGTTGATGATGTGAAAGATGTACCTCGTTATGAACTAACGGAAGAAGATTGGAAAAATATCCATAAAATTTCTGAAGAACGTTATCAAAAATGGGAGTGGAACTATGGGAAATCCCCTGCATTTAACTTCCAAGAAACGAAGAAATTCCCTGGTGGACTTGTGGATGTACGCTTAGATGTGAATAAAGGATTAATCGAAAATTGTAAAATCTATGGTGACTTCTTTGGTCTAGGAGAAATTGTAGATTTAGAAAAACAATTAATCGGTGTTCGCCATTCTAAAGAAGCAATCGAAGAAGCGTTGGAAGACTTTAATGTAGCTCATTATCTTGGACGAGTTACTAAAGAAGAATTCATTAGCTTGCTTTACTAATCATAAATCCGAACTATTTCAAGGGGATTTGACGTAGTTCGGATTTTTTTAATGTCCGCATGGATCGAGGTTCCACCAGCGTCGGACATCCGTTCCGTTATTTTTCCGAAACACTAGAATTGCAGGGGGCATCGAACATTTGTTCCGTTAAACCTGAGAAAATTGCTGAAATAACAGCAAAATAAGACCAATAAAGGAATATATGTCCGAAAAACTTAGAAATCCAGCAAATAATCAAAAATAGCGGAATAAATGTCCGCTCAGCCAGAGGATCTATAAGCAGCAACCAACCCTATCTCAACCTTTTTCTATCCAGTTTTCCTAACGATGTATAAGGCAATTCCTCCACAAAAACGATACTCTTTGGCATTTCATATCTGGCAATACTGGAGGAGCGTAGCCACTCCAGAAGTTCAACTTCCGAAAGTGCTGTACCACTCATTGGCTGCACATAGGCCTCTAAACGTTGACCAAATTCTTCATCGGAAATACCAATTACTGCGGCATCTTCAATGAGAGGATGTTTCATGATTTGTTTTTCCACTTCTATTGGGTAAACATTTTCTCCACCAGAAATTATCATGTCGTCTGCTCTGCCACTTATAAAATAGTATCCAATCTGATTACAATATCCTAAATCACCCGTTTCAATCCAAGTATTATTCTTTGTGCTCATTGACCATTTGTTTTTTATACACAATTGGCCAATCAATCCAGTATCTACTTCTTGCAAGTCATTATCAAGTATGCGTATTTTTAATCCGTTAATCTTCTTTCCAATTGTATTGGGGGAGAGGGCCAAATCATCTGGAGTGGCAATGAAATTCAATCCAGCCTCTGAAGAACCATACAAATTAAATAGCACATTTCCCAATTTGCTTGATGTTTGTGCAATTAATTTTGGACTTAATTTGGCACCACCTGAAGCAATTACTTTAATAGAATGTAAAGCTTCTATATTTTGCCGCAGCAACTTTTGTACCATAGTAGGAACAACACTGATGACCTCTACATTGTGGTCATGAATTAGTTGGGTTGCTTTTTTGGCTTCAAATTTACTAGTAATTACTGACTTTTTCCCTAATGGAATAAATAATAGAAACACCGCAAACCCATAACCGTGAAAGATAGGTGTAGCAACATAGGAAGTGTGATAGTCCAATATCTTTAATCGCTTAATAAATGCAACAAACGGATTTAGATAATTAAATAAGGATGTACGGTGGATTGCAGCTTTTGGCGATCCAGTTGTGCCACTAGTTAGTAAAACAATTCTGTTACCAGAAGTTCTGGGCATAGCCTTTTTCTCAATGACAGGTGAATTTATTAAACTATGTATAGAAGGTAAAGATGGGTGATTGCTAAGAATTTTTCTATTCGAGTAATTAGATTCCTTAATTAATAAACTGGCTTCTTCATCGTATATTAAGCAGTCGAAATTATGGCTTTCAACGAGATTGATGAACTGTTGCTTTCCCATTTCAATATTTAATAAATAAATATCGGCACCAATTCTGGAAACAGCAAAAAGTGCTCTTATTAGTGATGCGTGATTTCTACATAAAAAACCAACCTTTTGCCCTTTTTGAATTTGATAGTTTTCACTGAATCCAATAGCAAGTTTCATAGCATCTGAACGAAGTTGGTGGTAACTAATGGATTCCTGATCATCGACTAGTGCAATTTTATTAGAATATTTCTTTTCCGCAAAATCCAAGAGAGTCATGAGGTTAAGACCGTTTTTTAAAATCGAAGTAATTAATCTATATATACTCAAAGGTGATAATAATTTAATTTTATAAAGTACATAAAAAAGTCTAATCAGTCTCATTCTTTTTTCTCCTTCTTGGGAAGGATCGTTAGTCTTCTTGCAAATACAGAAAGAATTTGTCCAAATATTAACCACCATGGTTGATATTTTTTTCTACGAGTATACATAGATTTACAGATGATTGTAGCAACATTTTCTGGTGACATTGCTGGCATTGATCGATATGCTATAGTAGGTTGAATCATTGGTGTTCTAACTAGTGGGAGGTAGATAGAAGTTGTAGCTATACCTTCAGTAGTTAATTCTGAACTCACCGATCGTAACCAAACATCGAATGCAGATTTGGAGGCCTGATAAGCGGCAAAGTATGGAACTGGTGCCAATAAAGCATTGATGGTTGAAATATTGATAATTTGTCCGTTATTCTTTTTTAATAGTGGAATCGTAGAAAGCAAGATGTTCACAGGTGCAAAATAATTAATGTTCATTGTACGTGTGAAATCATGGTACCGATCTAATGAATCATAGATTGATCTATTAATAGATTTTCCAGCATTGCTAACGATAATATCTAGTCCATTAGGTAGGGCATGTAAGAGAGATAATAAGCCTTCCATTTCATGCTCATTTCTTAAATCAGCCTTATAGATGTTAACAGTAGCAGGAAATTTATTTAGATTCTCTTTTATTTTCTTTAATTTTTCTTCCCTTCTAGCTACGATTATTAAATGGCAACTATAATTAGCTAGTTGATAGGTTAATGCTTCACCTATTCCAGAACTAGCTCCAGTAATTAAAATGGTTTTCCGGTTAACATGGCTTCGTAACTTCTTTCTATTAAGGTAGGTTGGTGGAAAAATAATAGATTCTAGCCCCATAACATACACACCTTCATTAATTCCTTTTTAATTAAGATAATTTTATATTATTATATCATATTGAAAATTAACTATTTACACATCAATAGTAATGTTAACGCTTCCACTTGAAAACATACTGACTCTACATTATAATTGAAATTGTAGAAAAATTAGTACGTTTTCTAACAAACAGGAGACGGCTATTTTTTTGCTGTATTATGAATGATTATTCATTCATTACTTAAGGAGGGAGAACGTGAACATAACAGACCAATTGACCCTGACAGCAAAGAATCAACCGAAAAAAGCAGCCTATGTTTTCCAAGACAAGGAAACGAGCTATTATGAATTAGAAGTTTCTGTACAGAGATTCGCATCACAATTAGAAAAACTAGGTTATAAGAAAGGAGACCATATTGCTCTTGTCGTAGGTAACAGCCCGTATTTTATAATTAGTTTATATGGAGCATTGCGAATTGGAGCAGTGGTTATTCCAATTAACCCATTGTATACTCCACATGAAATGGCTTATATCCTAGATAATGGAGATGTGAAAGGGATTATTACAATGGATGTGCTATTACCGAAATTCACAGCCATTGCAGACCAATTGCCAAAAGTTGAGCATTACATATCATGTGAAAGCGGTGAAGATGTCGATTTAGACAGCCATCCTTTATCACCGAAATTATTATCTTTTACAAAATTAATTCAAACAGGGAATACAGAATTAACAACAAAACCAGTCATAGATGAAGAGGATACGGCAATTATCTTGTACACATCAGGTACGACTGGTAAACCTAAAGGGGCTATGTTAACACATAAGAACCTATTTTCTAATGCAAAAGATGTAGCAGATTACTTAAAGATTAATGGGGAAGATCGCGTAATTGCTGCGCTACCTATGTTCCATGTTTTTTGCTTAACTGTTGCGTTAAATGCACCTCTAATGAATGGTGGAACGATTTTAGTATTACCAAAATTCTCGCCACAAGAAGTATTTCGTATGGCTAGTGAACACCAAGCTACTGTATTTGCCGGTGTACCAACAATGTATAATTACCTGTTGCAAACTGCTGAGGGGAATACACAGCATTTCTCTAGTCTTCGATTATGTATATCAGGTGGAGCCGCGATGCCAGTAGCTCTATTAACCCAATTTGAAAAAACATTTGATGTTATGGTTTCTGAAGGGTATGGGCTGTCTGAAGCATCTCCTGTTACTTGTTTTAATCCATTAGATCGTCCAAGAAAAGCTGGCTCTATTGGAGCATCCATTGTGAATGTAGAAAATAAAGTAGTGGATGAATTTGGAGAAGAAGTACCTGTAGGAGAAGTTGGCGAATTAGTCGTTCGTGGACCTAACGTAATGAAAGGCTATTATAAAATGCCAGAGGAAACCCAAATAGCCTTAAGAGAAGGTTGGTTATACACTGGTGATATGGCACGTATGGATGATGAAGGATATTTTTACATTGTTGACCGGAAAAAAGATATGATTATTGTTGGTGGTTACAATGTCTATCCGAGAGAAGTGGAAGAAGTTCTTTATAGTCATCCAGAAGTGGCAGAAGTAGCCGTTGTAGGGGTACCAGATTCAAACACAGGGGAAGCTGTATTAAGCTTTGTTGTTTTAAAAGATAAGTCAGTAACAGAAGAGGACTTAGTTGAATTCTGTAAAGCACATCTAGCAAAATATAAAGTACCAAGCAAAATTGAGTTTTTAGATGAGTTACCAAAAAATACAACAGGTAAAATCTTACGTCGTCAACTTCGTGATCAAGTAACACAATAAGATATTAGAAAAATCTGGTTAATAATACCAGGTTTTTCTATTTTCATCGCATAAAATAGGTATTTTTTAACAATACTATGAAGGAAAGGGATGATTGCGTATGAGTAATAATGAAAAAAAGACACCAGAATTAGAAACATTTACATTATTAAATCCTGAATTTAATACTGGTGAAAATGATCGTTCTAAAGAAGAAAAATCTTCATCGTTACCTGGAGAGCAGGATTTAACAAAAATAGACAGCTAAAAATAGGAATAATTGAAAAAAATGCAAAATTATGTTTCTTTTTAACTGAAAATTTGATAAATTAATAAGTAAGCCCCATTCTTTTCACCTGAAAGTGAAAGGATGTTTCATTATGATGAATGATTATATAACCCCAGTTAACGAAATTACTCCCTATACTTTAGCTGTCTTAGCTCACCAAGATAAATCCGGCAATATCATTACATGTGTATTAGAAGAAGAAACGGAATATGTTGTTGATGTTACACCTAGTCGAATGGTTGACCATGCCTGCAAGTTCTTTGGGTCAAGTCTTAGAGGAAGGCAAGATGGGACCAGAGATATTTGTGGAATCACTCATAAAGCCCCCATCTCTATTGATCCAGTGAGCGGAATGTACTTTTTTCCTACCAGTTCACCAACTAATCCAGACTGTTCATGGATTGCCCATTCCCATATTGATGAAGTGAAACGGGCAATGAACCAAGGAACAGAGATTGTTTTCAAAAATGGGAAACACATTATTATTCCAACCTCATTTGGCTCCATGATGAATCAAATTCAACGAACGGCACAGTTCCGTTATTTATTAGACAATCGAATTAGGTATTTGCAACGGCAGAAGGTGGCTCAGAAGTCGAAACCTTATGCATAAGTTCCCGTACAATTGCTTCTACTTTTTTTCGGATGGCTGGGTTGAAGTAATTTCTTTGTTCTTCACGACCCTTGCAAGTAAAAAGGTATGAGGAAAACGAATCATTTTTATTTAATAAGACAACCTGAATCGCTTTATCTTCCATTTCCTTTCTTAATCGTCTTCGCTCAAGTAATGCTTCAGAGTTCATGTTTTCTAATAGTTTTATATAAGGTTCTTTTATTTTAAAAGCACCATTTTTAATTTGTTCCATATCTTGTTTGATGACAATTAACGCCATGGATAGAAAGAGGAAGCGAGATGCTAAGTTAATTTCCTCATCAGTTAGATACCGCATAATACACACCTCACAATAAGAACGTTTGTTCTATTATACTACAAAAACAATAAAAAATACACTAAATTAAAAAATAAAAGTGAAAAGAAATGGGGCAAACAAAACTTTCTACTTATTACTAGGCATATTATTTACTTTAGATTAAAATATAAGTATAGAAGAGAAAGAATAAACGTTTGTACATAAGATGAGGAGATATTGACTACATGTATTTGTTGAGTATCATCACAGACTGGAGAATTGCTCTTGATAATGACAAACTAGATGAATACATCATGCAATTATTAAGTGAATACGAGAGTTTAGGACCATTACCTGGTATATTGCTACCATTTATTGAAGCATTTTTGCCATTTTTGCCTTTAGTCGTTTTTGTCATGGCAAATGGGGCTGCTTACGGATTATTAGAAGGATTTTTATTATCGTGGGCTGGATCAAGTCTGGGTGCGATTTTAGTATTTCTAATTATTCGTAACTTAGGGGATCGAAAAATATTCGTAGTGATTCGAAGAAATAAGCAGGTAAAGAAGGTAACGGCTTGGTTGGAACGGCACGGATTTGGTCCGCTGTTTTTATTAATGTGTTTTCCGTTTTCGCCTTCATCTGTAATTAATGTTGTTTCTGGTTTATCAAAAATAAGTATACAGCAATTTATTTTAGCAGTGCTTCTCGGAAAATCAGTCATGATCTTTTCGATTACGTTTATAGGATCAAGCATTGTTTCCTTTGCACAAAACCCAATTCGAACTATTGTAGTTGGAGTATGTATTGTACTGTTTTGGATGATTGGTAAATATATCGAGAAACGATTACACAAAAAAGCCATTGATGCAGAAAAAGCGAAAGTGAATTTAGAAAAAGAATAACATAGGAAAACTTCTGTCTCTACATAGATAGGAGTTTTTTCCTTAGTTAGTATAGTTCGATTGATTGTAAAAAATAATGCAATAGGAAATGACTGTAATGAAGGAGTGATAGCATGGGACTCCGTTTTATTTTAGGGAGATCAGGTACAGAAAAAAGCAAGCAGACCTTTGAGGAAATTAGAGAAGAATCAACGAGAGATCCACAAGGACCACCAATATTCTATATCGTTCCAGACCAAATGACATTTGAAATGGAATATGATCTTTTTAGAGATGAAGGATTTCAAGGAAGTATTCGCACACAAGTGGCTAGCTTTTCAAGGCTTGCTTGGCGAGTGCTACAGGAAACTGGTGGAGGAACAAGACAGTTTATTAGCTCAGTTGGAATTCAGATGATGCTTCGTAAAATAATTGAAGAAAAAAAAGGTGATTGGCTAGTATTTCAAAAAGCCATGGAAAAGCAAGGATTTTTAAATCAACTTGAAAAGATGATCACTGAATTTAAACGTTATGAGGTAACACCAGAAGTATTGAAAATGCAAATTGCTGAAATTGATCAGTATACGCACAAGGAACGAGGAGAAGAGGTTTTAGCTAATAAACTGAAGGATCTAGTATATATTTATGATCGTTTAGTTCAAGCTTTACAAAGTCAATACATTGATGGTGAGGACCAGTTACAATTATTAGCTGAAAAAATCAATGAAGCAACTTTTCTTGAAGGTGCAGAAATATACTTTGACGGATTTCACCGATTTACACCTAAAGAATTAGTTGTCGTTGAGACGTTATTAAAAAAATGTAACCGAGTAACGGTAACTTTGACAGTAGATGATCCAGAATCAGATCAAATATCCGACCTGGATTTATTTTATCAAACGAAGGAAACGTATCATACGTTAAAAGCATTGGCGACGGAAAATCACATACAAATTGAGGACACCATTACATTAGACCCTGAAACAGGTAGGTTTATGGACAGGCCGTATTTTGCTCATATGGAGAAAAATTTTGATGTAAGACCAGCTCCTAAATATGAAGGAAAAGCACCTATTCAAATAGCAGAAGCTGTTCATCCGAGGGCTGAAGTAGAAGGGGTAGCGCAAGAGATACTGCGTTTGGTTCGTGAGGAGAATTACCGTTACCAAGATATTGCCATCTTAATTCGCCAAACAGAAACGTATCAAGATTTAATAGGTACAATCTTTGAGGATTATAATATACCAGTTTTCGTTGATGAGAAGCGAACAATGCTGAATCACTCTCTCATCGAATTTATTCGTTCCTGTCTTGATGTGGTGGAAGGAAACTGGCGTTATGATGCTGTTTTCAGAGTGCTAAAAACTGGTTTCATTCCAGCAACAGATGAAGAATTTCCACTGACTAACGATGCCATTGATGAATTAGAAAATTATGTATTGGAGTATGGCATTCGCTCTAGAAATCGATGGTTAGAAGATAAAGAATGGGTTTTTCAGCGTTTCCGTGGTTTTGACCAAGCAGCACAAACGGATGAAGAAAGAAAAATTCAACAGCGGATTAATCGTTATAAAAAACAAGTAGTACATGGATTAAAAGAATTTGATCAAAAAATTAGACAAGCGAAGACGGTCCAAGAATTTTGCGAAGTGACCTATACGTTATTGGAAGACTTAGATGCACCAACACGTTTAGAAAAAACACGTGAATTATTTGATGAAAATGGACAACTATCCAAGGGACGTGAGCAAGAGCAAGTTTGGAATGCAATTATCCAGTTGTTTGATGAAATTGTTGAAATGGCAGGGGAAGAAGAAATGTCATTATCAACGTATCGAGCAACACTTGATGCAGGATTTGAGTCCTTAAAATTTGCCCATGTTCCACCAAGTGTTGACCACGTAATCGTTGGAACAATTGACCGTTCACGTATCAGTGATATTAAATGTTCATTTTTACTTGGAGTAAATGAAGGTGTGTGGCCGTTAAAACCACCTGCAGATGGAATGATTGATGAGTCTGAGCGAGAGTTATTGGCTGACCATGGATTACAATTAGCAGATACAAGTAAGAGGCAGTTACTTGATGATTGGTTTTACATGTATCTTGCCTTTACAGCTGCTAAAGATTATTTATGGGTAAGTTATCCTTTAAGTGATGAAGAAGGAAAAGCAAAGATGCCTTCCCAATTAATTAAGCGTGTGGAAGATTTATTTCCACAGAATAGTGAGCATCTATTGCTTCAAGATCCAGATGATTTGTTCGAGGCAGATCGCTTCATAACGACTCCAGTCAAAACGCGAGCTGCTTTAACAGCGCAGTTAGCTAGAAGTAGAAAAGGGTATCCAGTCAAAACCGTTTGGTGGCATGTACTTAACTGGTATATGCAACATCATTTGAAATACGATACAACATACACCGTACTTCAAAGTTTGTTTTATGAAAATACACCATCTAATATTTCACAAGAAACAGTGGAGGAATTATACCCTAAACAACTAAAAGCAAGTGTATCACGACTAGAATCCTATTATCGTTGTTCTTATCAACATTATGCTAAATACAGTCTTGGTCTAGATGAAAGAAAAACGTATAAGTTAGATGCGCCTGATATAGGAAATCTATTCCACGAAGCCCTACGTATTATTACAGAATGGATCCAAGAAGAAGGAAGAGATTTCTCAGACTTAAGGGTGGAAGATACGAATTCCTATGCAGAAAAAGCAGTTACGAATTTAGCACCAATACTGCAGCATCAAATTCTTCATAGTTCCAGTCGTTATCAATACATTCAACGAAAATTACAAGAAGTAATAGCACGAGCAACGTTTATTTTAAGTGAACAAGCGAGGCAGAGTGATTTTTCACCGATTGGATTGGAATTAGGATTTGGCTCGAATAACGATAAATTAAAACCAGTTACGTTGAATTTACCGAACGGATTTGAAATTATGCTACGAGGCCGTATCGACCGGGTAGATAAAGCGATTCAAGATGAACAATTGTACTTGCGCATTATCGATTACAAATCCAGTGAACGAGGCTTGAATTTACTAGAAGTGTATTATGGACTAGCATTACAAATGTTAACATATCTTGATGTGGTACTATCTCAGTCAGAACACTGGCTAAATAAAAAAGCAACCCCAGCTGGAGTACTATATTTTCATGTTCATAATCCAATGATTACGAACCGACCAAACATAACGGAAGATGAACTAGAACAGGAACTATTTAAAAAGTACAAAATGAAGGGGATGCTGCTTGCTGAAGAGCAGGTAGTGCGATTGATGGATACCACTCTAGATACGGGGTGGAGTGATATGCTTCCAGTGGCCGTAAATAAAAAAGGTGGATTTTATAAAAATTCCAAAGTCGCTAGTCAAGATACATTCGATAGCTTGCAACAACATATTCACCAATTGATGATGCAGGCTGGAATCGACATTACGGCAGGGGGAGTTCACTTAAACCCATATCAACACAAGCAAAATATTGCGTGTACGTATTGTCCGTTCTTATCCGTTTGTCAATTTGATACAACTTTAGAAACAAATGATTTTCGTAAGTTAAAAGATATACCTGAAGATGAAATATTAGAGAAACTTCGTGAAGAAAAAGTGTAAGCGGGAGGGAATTACTTTGGTTCAATGGACAAAAGAGCAAGAAGAGGCCATTTATACAGAGGGTAGTGATATCCTTGTTGCTGCAGCTGCAGGCTCCGGAAAAACGGCTGTTCTTGTAGAACGTATTATTCAAAAGCTATTAAAAAAAGATAATCCAGTAGATATCGATTCCCTTCTGGTCGTTACTTTTACTAATAAAGCTGCTCAAGAAATGCGAACAAGAGTTGGAATCGCATTAGAAAAAGCACTAGAGAAGGATCCAACATCGAATCACTTGAAGAAGCAGTTGTCTTTATTGCAAAGAGCATCGATTTCAACGCTTCATTCATTCTGCTTAGATCTTGTAAAACAATATGCATATTTATTAGATATTGATCCAAGTTTTCGTATTGCAATTGATATGGAAGCCGACCTAATGCAACAAGAAGTAATCGATGATTTATTTGAAGAATGGTATGCCCAAGAAGGAGAAGAACAAGAGAAGTTCTTTGCTGTTGTTGACCGTTTTTCAAGTGACAGAAGTGATGCAGATGTGGAAGAGCTTGTATTAGAACTGTATACATTTGCGATTCAAAATCCATGGCCAGATTACTGGCTCGACAGTTTAGCTGATGTATATCGGGTTCCTGAGAATTGGAAGGAAGACGATTTAACTTGGTTATCGATTATTAAAAGGGAAGTTCGTAATAAATTAGAAGGAATACAGCAAGAAATTAATTTAGCGCTTACCTTGTCCAAAAGCATTGATGGGCCAGAGCAATATGTTGAAGCCTTAGAAAGTGATCTAGCAATGGTAGAAGAAGCTTATTCATTACTTGATTCATGGGATAGCTTACAAGCATTTATGAACTCTGCCAGTTTTGTAAAATTATCTGGCAAGCGATCTGAGTGTAGTGAAGAAAAGAAGACAAAAGTGAAAAATCTACGAGATGGCTATAAAAAACGTTGGCAATCGATGCAAAGCAATTGGTTTAGTCGTAATTTAACAAATCATATTGAAGACATGCGAGAGCTTGCTCCAGTCATTCAATCCTTAACAGAACTTGTTAAAGAGTTTAAACAGCGATTTACAAAGCTGAAAAAAGAAAAAGCAGTAGTTGATTTTTCAGATTTAGAACACTACTGCCTGCAATTATTAATGGATGATTCTTCAACGATGGAAAAGTCAGTTCCATCTAGTGTAGCAAAAGGTTTACAAAGTCAATTTAGTGAGCTTTTAGTTGACGAATACCAAGACACAAACTTAGTCCAGGAAACACTCTTAACGATGATGAGTGACCAAGTTGGGCCAGGGAATATGTTCATGGTAGGGGATGTTAAACAAAGTATTTATCGCTTTCGACATGCAGAACCATCCTTATTTATAAAAAAATATAAACGATTTGCTATGGATGATAATGTAGCAAAACGTATTGACTTGGCACGTAACTTTAGAAGTAGAGAATTGGTCCTTATTGGGGCAAATTATATTTTTAGACAAATCCTTGATGAGGACTTAGGAGAAATTGATTATGATGAGGATGCTGAACTGATTTACGGGAATAAAATGTATGATGAATTACCATATACAGAACCAAATCCTGAACTTATCATTATCGATCGAGAAAAGCCTGAAGAGGAAAATGAGAAGAAAAATGAGGATGAGAATGATTCCTCAGAAGAAGAGGAAAATTATCTTGACCTTGAAAAGGCTCAGTTAGAAGCTCGTGCTTATGCTGAGAAAATTAAAGGATGGATTGGACAAAAAGATAAAGACACATTACAAGTATTTGATAAGGAATTAGAAAAACAACGTGATGTGCAATATCGGGATATTGTTATATTGCTGCGTTCCATGACATGGGCACCTACAATTGTCGATGAACTGAAGAAGCAAGGAATTCCAGTGTATGCTGAATTATCGACTGGTTACTTTGATGCAATAGAAGTAAAAATTATGCTTAGCCTATTAAAAGTAATTGATAATCCACGTCAGGATATTCCATTAGCATCGGTTCTTAAATCACCAATAGTCGGTTTAAATGAAAATGAACTTGCAAGTATTCGGCTAGCTGATCGGAAAAATACGTATTATGATGCATTGAAAAAATATTATCAAGAAAACCAGAATCCTTTAGCTGATAAAGTGCATCGGTTTATTGATATGTTAGAGCAATTTCGTTTGGCCTCCAGACAAGGGGCTTTATCAGAATTAATTTGGGATATTTATCGTGAAACGGGTTATTATGATTTTGTTGGTGGAATGCCAGGTGGACGTCAGCGTCAGGCTAATCTACGAGCATTGTATGACCGGGCACGAAGCTATGAGACCACTTCCTTCCGTGGACTTTTCCGTTTCTTACGTTTTATTGAGCGAATGGAAGAGAGAAAGAAGGATTTAGGTGCTGCAAGAGCATTAAGTGAACAGGAAGATGTAGTTCGTATTATGACTATCCATAGTAGTAAAGGACTTGAGTTTCCAATTGTAATTCTTGGTGCGATGGATAAACAGTTTAATATGATGGATTTGAAAAAGCGATATTTATTGCATAAAGACCTTGGCTTTGGTAGTCAGTATATTGATCCGATAAAACGAGTAACTTATCCGACCATTTATTATGATGCAATTAAAGAACAAAAACGTCGGGAACTACTTGCAGAAGAAATGCGAGTGTTATATGTAGCACTGACAAGAGCAAAGGAAAAACTTGTGATGATTGGAAATGTCGCCTCGATTGATAAAAAGATTGATAAATGGCAATCGATGTTACATCATACGGAATGGATACTACCGGCCCACCTACGTATTACATCCAAATCATATTTAGATTGGGTTGGACCAGCGTTAATTCGTCACCAGCAATCCGAAATCCTTCGAACAGAGGAGTTAGAGGATGCAGTGTTAGATGAAATACGAGTGGATCCATCTGAATGGGATGTTACGATCTTACATGGCAGTGACTTAACGAATTTAGATGAGTCAAATATGGACGATGAAAAAGAGCTTCGAGAACAAATTGATGCTTGGAAACCGTTAGAATTAGAAGATAAAGACTTGGATTCATTCGTTAGTGACAGATTATCGTTTGTTTACCCATATGAGGAAGCAGCCCGTTCACGCGCAAAGCAAACTGTAACCGAAATTAAGCGTCAACGTGAAATAAAAGATGAATATAGTGCTGATCAAATTGTTCAACCATTTAAGGCTCCAATTGTGAAAAAACCAGTATTTATGCAAAAGGAAAAGAAATTATCCCCAGCTGAAAAGGGAACAGCTATGCATACGGTTATGCAGCATATTCCATTCACAAAACGTATGACGGCTGTTGAAATTCAAGAATTTATTGAGAGCTTAGTGGCAAAAGAAGTTATTCGAAGACAAGAAGCAGATGCCATCGATGTTGAGGCAGTGGTTCGCTTCTTTGATACTGATATTGCTATGTACATGATGGAAATGCCAAAAATCCACCGGGAAGTACCATTTAGTATTACACTTCCTGCAAAAGAAGTGTATGCAAATTGGGAAAGTAAAAATGAACATATCCTTATTCAAGGGGTGTTGGACTGTTTAATACCTAAAGATGATGGCTGGATTATTCTTGATTATAAAACAGACATCATTTGGGAAGACGATGTAACCGATGCAGTTAAAAATAAACTAGTACAGCGTTACGAAACGCAAATGAAACTTTACAAATATGCGATTGAACGTATTTGGAAGCAGCCGGTGAAAGAGACATATTTATATTTCTTTAACAAACAATTATTAGTAGAAGTACCAAATAAATAGATTGGTAAGAGAGTAGACGCTTGGAAACTAAAGGTTTCCAGGCGTTTTTTTATCCCTGTTGATAAGAGAAACTGCATTCGCCTTCGTGTCGAGTTTACCGTCATCGAGAAGTCGTATCGGTTACGGTAGCTCTCGTCTTAA
>NZ_FQVW01000038.1 GCF_900129485.1 Ornithinibacillus halophilus | reverse complement strand
CACCAATCGGCAAGTCTTCTTTATCGTACGGAGGCGAAGGAAGTCTTGTGCCTGTGGTTACTCGGCACAAAGGGCATAGAAGTATCTCTTTGTAGTTCCTTCGCTAGTCGCAGGTGCTCGGAGCTAGACATCGCTGAAATTTCCTTTCTTATCAATTAAGAAAAATGAGGCTGAACATGGTGTCAGCCTCATTCTAGGATACTCGTTCTTTTTCTAATTCGGGAGCTTCTCCCAAAAATGAGAGAATTAATTTGTTAACTTGCTCCGGTTTTTCAATAATACAAACATGTCCACTATTTTCAATTAACTCTAACTCTGAAAACTGATCACGTTCTGCAGCGTTTGTTGCCGACTGAATGAACATATGGTCTTCTTTCCCTAATATATATAATTTCCTAATTGTATTGTTATTTTTAATAGACTTCTCATACGATTTAATCGGAGTCGTTACTAACTTAGCCCATTTAATGAACTCTTTCCTCCCCATCTTTGCCGCTTCTCGTATAAAAATATCTCGCGAACGTTGGTGGTTTGATTTTGGCATCATAAGAAACGCAAATAGCTTGTAAAACGTCATATATGGAGCTAAAAATCGTAACTTGTAAGCTAGTTTTAACAAGAAACCTGACCAACTACTCCACTGAATGATAGCACCTGCTTTAACAAGGGACTTTATTCTACTTGGTATTAGATACAATAATTCGTTGGCAATAATCGTTCCAAGAGAGAATGCGACAATATGCACTTGCTGAAGCTTTAATTCATCCAAAACATGAATCACTTCTTTGGCAACCAATTCTGCTGTATTATTTGGAATGGATTTCGATGCCCCATGACCTGGAAAATCTATCATTAGTAGATTATAGCTTTTCGCAAGATCCTTCTTTTGTTTGTAAAATATCGTATGATTTCCTCCAAGTCCATGTAATAAAACAACCCACTCTCTTGATGTTTCATGTTTTTCGATCGTATAAGCTAGCAATCAAGTTCCCCCTTAGATGTCTCTACTAGGTATTTTTACCCTAGTTCTTTTCTTCATTATTGCATAATTTGATATAACTTTCTTTACGATTGGTATAAACTTTTATTAAATTTAAGGAACTGAAAAATTATATTCACACCTTGTTCACTTTTTTGACAAAACTTGGTGAAATTCCAATACTTTTGTACTATAATGGTATTTATTACTGTTATAATTTATGGAAAGACGCAAAAATTCGCCATATTTTAACAGTAAACTATATGGGTTAGGAGAGATATGTTATGCATTGTCCTCAATGTGGAACAAAATTAGAAGAGGGTTCAAAGTTCTGTGTGAACTGTGGGGCAGCAACTCAAGCAGGTGCTACTACACCGAACCAAGCAGCAACAACAGAAACAGGAGCAGGAAACTCAAATGAATATGTAGAAAAGGGTAAAGAGATTAGTAAAAACTATCTTAACTTTTTCTTAGGTGTACTGAAACGACCTTTTACTGCTAGTCAAAATGTAACAGAAGGCGACAAAGTTAATGGAATTATAACTCTAGTACTCTTTTCACTATTAGTGCCTTTATATACATATACACTAGCCAATAAATTAAGTGCTGGCTATATCGAAATTCCATTTTTTGATACTGTCTTCAAGCCATTATTTATTTTCCTACTATTCTTTGCAGTAATTATTGGTATTCACTTTGGGGTAGCCAAGTTAATGAGTGTTGAATTGTCTTACTTACACGTACTAGCTATTTACGGGGCTTTAATGGTGTTACCTACAGCTTTAATTTTAGTTTCATATTTGTTCTTATTATTATCTATTAATCTATTTAGCTCCCTATTACTAGCTGCTGGCCTAGGATTGATGTCATTAGGAAATATTGCTGCCATCTTTTCGATTAAATCATTCGCAAAAGATCCTAAACTAGGCATTGACCCAATGTATGGAATTATTATTGTTAATGTAGTAGTTGTTATCATCCTACTAATTATTGGTGACAGCATTATAGGAAGCCTAGTCGATCAAATCGAAAGAAGTTTATTTGGATCATTCTTTTAATTAGAACAATATCTTATTGATTTTGAGTAATAAGGGGTGCATTTTGCATCCCTTTTCTCATAGGAATTTACACTTAATCTATGACTATTTATCAAACTATTACCTTTGCCCTTAAAACATCTGATTTATTTAACTTAGGACAATGATATAATAGAGGTAAAAATACGAATGGTGGTGAATAGGATGAAGTGGTCAGAGGTTAGGAAGTTGTACCCTAATCAATTCTTAAAATTAAAAGTACTTGCGTCTCACATTGAAAATAGTCAAGAATTTATTGAGGATATTGCTGTTATTAAGCCTATATCCGAGAAAAATGCAACAAGAGAATTGTTAAATTCAAAAGGTGATGAGTTAGTTTACCATACTGTCAATGAAAGCATTGTGCTTGAAGTCCGTCAAGATGTGGGCCTAAGGAGATTCGAGTATCATGAAAATCAAGCATAAATACGAGTTACTATTGGTAGATATTACATTAGAATTTAATGGAAAAAGTAAATTAAGCGCCTTGAAATGACCTCTAAATAACTTCTTAAAAAATACCCTCATTTGAAATATAACTCTTCAAATAAATATGCATGGAGGTACTAATTCAAATCGAATTGTACCTCCATTTCTATTACCTTTTAATAACTGTTACCATCAACTTTTTTATGTTATTTCTACGATTATTTCTAAAGTTTTCTCAAATCATGCATAGTATAGTATTACGACACTAATTTTTTACACTTTATTATGAATCGAATACTCGCTCCAATCTAATACTAGTAATAAGAAAAGCATAGTCCTTTGCTTTACGATAAACTGGCTGTCACCAAAATGGAAGGATGCTCATAAACTTAGGAGGAATTTTGACGATATGACTTCTGATTATAAATTTCAAAACCTCAGTCAAAAAGATATGTCATTTGAAGAAGTATTTGAGCACATAATTAAATTTATAAATAAAGAGCCTAATGGCAGTTACCGCCTCATCTTTGGAACAGATTCACAAATTCATACAGACCACACTTTGTTTATAACAGGAATTGTCATTCAAAGGGAAACAAAAGGAGCTTGGGCATGCATACGAAAAGTAGTGATCCCGAGGAAAATGATTAATCTTCATGAACGTATTTCCTATGAAACCTCACTAACAGAGGAAGTCGTCTCTTTGTTTACCGATGAAAAGAAGGAAAAACTAATTGATCTAGTGCTGCCAAACATTTATAAAGGTGCTTCTTTTAGTATCGAGGGACATATCGATATTGGCTCTGGAAGGAAAAATAAGACTAGAATCTTTGTCAACGAGATGGTTTCAAGGATGGAATCATTAGGCATTGAACCCAAAATTAAACCTGATGCATTTGTGGCAAGTAGTTACGCCAATCGCTATACTAAATAAAGGGCAACTCAAACAGTGGGGATTCTTTCATCCCCACTGTTTGTTAATTGTACAGTATCGGAATCTAGCGCTCACACCTCGGGGTAATTTGATCCACTAACTATTAAATCCGCTCCTTCCTATAACAAAGTTGATTTTCAACCTCTGATATTCGCTCGCGCCTCGGGGTTACTTGCTCCTCTCCAACTGGTATTCGCTCGCTCCTCGAGGTAACTCGCTCCACCTCCTATTAAATTCGCTCGCCACACTCCCTTTTGTGCTCGCACCCCCAGCTAATTCGCTCGCCACCCCAATCAACTCGCTCCATCCCTAACCACAAAAAAATACTCCAACCCTAAAGTTGGAGCATCATTTAAATTATTATGCATTTTTCTCTTTTCTCTGCAGCAGTACGGCCACAATTACGATGATTCCTTTGAAGGCTTCTCGTAAAAATGGAGGTACGCCAAATAAGTTTAATAGATTGTTCATAACGGCTATGATTAACATTCCGTAAACCGTTCCAAGAATAAACCCTCGTCCACCAAGCATGTTTGTTCCACCGACAACGGCTGCTGCGATGGCATCCATTTCCATTCCTCTTCCTGCGTTCGAGAAATCCATGGAACCAATTCGCGATACTTGAATGATAGCTGCAATTGATACTAGTAGTCCCATTAAGGCATAGACGCGAAGTTTTACTTTGTCCACATTTACGCCAGATAATTTTGCGGCTTTTTCATTAGAACCAACAGCGATGATTTGTCTACCAAATGTGGTACGCTTTGATACGTAATACAGAATGGCTGCAATGATAATCCAATAGATGATTGGCATTATCATATAGTTGCCGATTTTAAAACTAGAAATCTGTAAAAACTCTGTAGGCACAGTTGTGTTGTAGCCTTGAGCAAAATGCTGGGTAACACTACGGAAAATCATCATTGCGCCTAGAGTGGCTATGAATGGTGGAACCATCCCTTTCGTTACTGTCACTCCAATAAGAGATCCTAATAAATATCCGAATGCCATAACCAGAATTACAGTTAGGATAATTGCTGGTACACCAGTAATTCCTACAGCTCCGAGGATTCCTTGAGCCCCTGTATCCAATAAATACATGGAAAAGGCCCCTGTAATAACCAATGTTGAACCAACAGCTAAGTCAATCCCACCAGTCATAATAACAAACGTCATCCCTAGTGCGACAATACCAATTCCTGCATTATTACGTAAAATATTTAGCCAGTTATTCGACCATGCCTGGAACCATTCACCAAAGGAATCATAGTCGAACCCAAGTGTTAATGTTTGCAAAATAACCATAATAATAAGGGCAATTAAAATACTAAACAGCGGGTCATTTGACCAGCGATTTTTAAACCATTCCACAAATGTTCTTTTCTTTACTGGGGGTGTACTATTACTCCCCTGTTCTAATTCTGGTTTCATATTTGATGTTCGCTCCTCTCTACGTCTTTCTCCCCACCAGTGGCTAGATTCATAATTGTATGTTCATTCATTTCTTCATCTTTAACTTCGCCTTGAATGGCGCCATGGTACATGACAAGTGATCGGTCACATACTCGGATAATTTCCTGCGCCTCACTAGACAGTACGACGACAGCAATATTTTCTTCAGCGAGTTTTATAATAATGTCGTAAATATCCTCTTTTGCCCCAACGTCCACGCCCTGTGTTGGATTATCTAAAATTAGCAATCTAGGGTTAGCTGCTAACCACTTTGATAGCACTACTTTCTGTTGATTTCCTCCAGAAAGACTCGTAATGTTATCTGTCATTGCCCCCATCTTCAAACGCAATGCATTCCTCTGTTCGTCAAACTTTTGCCTGTGTTTTTCTGTATTGATAACACCATGCTTAGAGAACATTGGCCAAGTGACAATCGACGCATTTTCAAAAATATCCATATCCTTTACAATTCCATTTTCTTTTCTATTACGAGGAAGATAGGCGATTCCTTCTTTTATAGCCTGCCACGTACTTTTTACCTTGACTTCTTTTCCATTAAAGAATACCTTTCCGGATATGTACTTATTCGCACCAAAAATCGCCTGAAAAAGTTCACTACGACCATCTCCAAGAAGTCCTGTTACACCGACAATTTCTCCTGCTTTAATGGAAAAACTGATATCTCGAAAATGATGATCATTAGTCAACCCTTCCACACGCAACACTTCTTCCCCTATTTCATCAGTTTCCTTATGACGACGTAATGATTCAGTACGCACATCATACCCAACCATATAACTAGCTAGATCTTTTGTCGTAACATCACTCACGTTTCCTCTGGAGACAAGATTTCCATCGCGAAGAACTAAATAGCGGTTGCAGATTTGCATTACTTCATTTAGTTTATGAGAGATAAAAATAATCCCAACATTATGCTCCTGCATCGTTTTCATCATCTTAAAAACTCGTTCAATTTCGGAGTCCGTTAATGAGGTAGTTGGCTCATCCATAATAATAATGGAGGCATTTGTCATCATCGCACGGCAGATTTCAACGATTTGTTTATAGGACGCATCTAAATCGCCCACCATTTTATTCGGATCCAAATCAACATTCATCCGCTCAAACATTTCTGCAGTTTGATCATACATTTTCTTGAGGTCCAAGCTTCCATACTTAGTTTTTATTTCTCGACCTAGAAACATATTTTCATAGATTGGCAAATCATTAATAAGGTTTAATTCTTGGTGTATAAAGGCAATTCCAGCTTCTAACGATTCGGCAGGCGTTTTGAAATGGACTTCTTTTCCATCGATTACAATCGACCCAGTATCCGCTTGGAGAACACCACCAAGAATATTCATTAAAGTAGATTTCCCAGCTCCATTTTCACCGAGTAGTGCGGTGATTTCCCCACCCTCAACTGAAAAAGACACATCCTTGATGACATCATTACTCCCAAAGGATTTTCGTATGTTATTCATCTCAATTTTCATGTAATCACATCCTAATTAACTTAACTTTAATTGAGAAAAGAAGGGCTATAGCTAAGCCATAACCCCTCTTGTATTATGGGACTCTCTTAGTAAGGAGATCCATCGTCTAAGAAATCTTCGTGGTTGTCACGGTCTACTACAGTTGTAGGAATAATTTTTTCCTCGTCAACGTCTTTTCCATCAAGTAAATCAACAGCTAAGTCTACTGCATCTTTAACCATTGCAGGGCTGTATAGGGCAGATTGAATCCAAATATCTTCGTTTTCTGGCATCATCTTGAAGTATTCTTGCATTCCGCCTCCACCAGTTACTACTTGGATATCATCTCTACCAGCTTCATTAATTGCTTGAAGAACCCCAATGGAAGTTTCATCATCCAATGAATAAACAGCGTCAATTTTATCTAAGCTTGTTAAAATATCAGCGAAATCAGAAAGACCATCTTCTCTAGTAAACTGTGTCGCATACGTATGAATGTTTAAATCTGGTGCAATTTCTTCAATAGTATCCATAAATCCAGCTGTTCTTAGCTCAGAAACAGATCCAGCTGATGGCACTTCAAGGACAACAACTTCACCCTCTGTTCCAATTTTATCTTTGATATAGTTGGCACCTTGGACACCCATATCATAGTTGTCACCTGCAACACGATACACTCCATCAACATCAATGACGATATCAAAGTTTACAATTTCAATACCTTCATCCATTGCTTGTTGTATTGGTACTTCCATCCCTTCCCATTGTGGGAAAGCAACGATTACTTCTGCACCCCAAGTTTTTAAGTCATCTAACTGGGAAGTCATTTCTGAAGCATCACCACTAGTGTGGATTTGATACTCAATCTTTCCTTCTTCTTTTAATTCTTCAGCGCGACTTTCTGCATGATATGCTACTGCTGCAACCCAACCATGGGTAACTTGTGGTGCTAAAATACCTACTTTATGCTTGTCACCAGAGTCTGCATTATCATTGTCATTGTTGTTTCCGTTACCAGAATTATTGTCTCCGCCACCACATGCTGCTAATACTGCTAAAAATAAAACCATTCCTAGTACAGCTAACAATTTTACTTGTTTTTTCAATGAAAAAACCCCCTTAAATTTATATAAAATAAAATGTAAAACCAATTGTTTTTGATAAATCTCATTTTAAAAAAGCGCTTTCAAACCTTTCAATCTACTTTAATCTCAGTATTCGTTTCTAACGATTGGTTAATCTTTTGTAGTAGTTTAATTATGTATAAGACATCTTCTAATGGAATGATTTTGTTTTCTTGATTCTTTTCCAAGCAGTCAATGAAATAAGTTAATTCATTTTGAAAGGCATCGGTCTCCTCAACATCAATTGATTTGATAGTTTCTCCTTCATACAATTGAAATTGACTCGCATTAATTGTTTCAATATTCTCTCCTGCTTTCAATTGAAAATCCAATGCATTTTCTCCTGCTTGTGCCCGGAATGTCATCGTAAATGGATAGCTTTTTGGCATGCGCTGTGATCCTTCGATTACTGCTTTTGCTTGTTTTTTAAATGTCAGTGTTGTCACCACATGATTCCATGCCCCGTGTTGATTTCTTTGACCAACTGCATAGACACGCTCTACCTCACCTAGTAAATAATAGGCAAAATCGATATCATGAATATGGAGGTCAAACAAGGCACCACCACTTTTTTCTGGATGTTGGAACCAATTGCTCCAATTCGGTAATTGCCCTAATCGACTAGCATGAATGAATTCAGGAGTATCCATTTTCTCGCAATAGGATTTAATTGCTTTATACTCTGGCCAAAAACGGAGCACATGCCCGACAAACAATCGAACCTGAAAATCCTCCACTACTTGGAAAATTCGTTTCGCCGACTCTTCAGTCAGGGTCAATGGCTTTTCACAGATGATGTGTTTTCCTGCTTCGGCAGCTTTTGTTATCATTTCTTCGTGTAAAAATGTTGGCACACAAAGATCAACAACATCGATATCTTCACGTTTTAATAGCTCCTCATATTCTGACACAATATCTCCATCAAACTCTATTTGTGGTTGACTTCGTGAACAGAGTGCAACTACTTTCGCATTTGGTATGTGACGATATGCCTCCAAATGGGTTTTTCCAATAAATCCTAATCCTACAAGTCCTACACGAATCATTGAATCATCCCCCACTCGATTTTTACTGCGATACCAAATACTCAAATGTAATCCGTTACAAACATCTTAAAAGAAAAATAACTTCAGGTCAAACTATTTTGAATATTTTTATTACATTAAATCAGTTAGCCAATATTTCCTCTATTACTCGTAACGATGCAATTGCTTCCTGACCAGTAACAGGTGGCTTCTTGTCGTGCACAATGCAGTCAATAAAAGCGTCTATTACACCTGTTGACGTTTGGTTATCATTCGTTTGGATTTGCTCCAATTCATATTTGATTACAGAGCCATCCCTTTTTTCAATGATAAGTTGTGCATCTGGATCATGATAAATTTTCATAACTCCTTCTTGGCAGTAAATCGTCGTTGAGTTATCTTCCTTGCCATAATAGGTCCAAGAAAAAGATGCGGTTCCTAGTCGACCTTTTTTCGTTTTCAAGGCACTGACAACATTGTCACAAACCTCAATCGGTTCCCCTTTTTCATTCACTTTATCCAATGCTCCGTGGAATGCATGAACTTCTGTGATTTCATCATTTAATAAATAATGGATCAAATCGATTTTGTGAATCCCAAGGTCCCCAGCAACACCGGAATGTGAGCGATCTTTTTTAAAGAACCATGTTGCATTTGACTTTGTTACTCCCCAACTTTCCGGTCCTTCATGGCCGAAAGTCGTTTTAAAAGTAAGCACTTCGCCTAGCTCTTTGTTATCGATAATTTCTTTTGCTTTTTGATGTGCATTTGTAAATCGTTGATTATGATCAAGCATCAGTTTTTTCCCTGATTGTTGTTCTGCTTCTATAATTTTCTCTGCTTGTTCCACAGTCGTTGCTAGTGGTTTTTCACATAATACATGTTTCCCACTAAGCAATGCCTTTGTCGTATTGATATGGTGTGCTTCATTAGAGGAGCAATCACTAATCGCGACTATTGTTGGATCACTGAGTAAATCCTCTAATTTTTCTGCCACGCGTCCACCAAATTCTTCAGCTAGACGTTGCGATCTTTCTATGTTTCTGTCATAAAATACGATTTCGTCTACATGAGGATTCGCCATGTATTCTGGTGCATGTCGGAATCTTGTAATGGATCCACACCCGATAATACCTACATTAAATCCCAACAACAAAACCTCCTTACTCAAAATTACAACATGGTCGACTCACGAATAATTAATTCATGGTCCATGACAATGCTTTCCACCTTTTCCCCTTTCATGCTACTCATGAGCATTTCAGCTGCAAGGCATCCCATTTTGTACATCGGTTGTGCGACAGTCGTCAGCGTTGGATTTGTCATACTAGAAAAACTAATATTATCAAACCCCATAATAGCAATCGGATGGTCAACTTTGATTCCATTATTTAACGCCTTTAATGCGCCAATTGCTAACGTATCCGAAACAGCAAATACGGCATTAGGCTGTTCTTCGAGTTGCAGCAACATCCTCATCGCTTGGACACCATGTTCAAATTCTAGTTCCTTCGTGTTGTAAATCCATTCATCACGAATTGGTAACTTAAATTCCTTCAATGCACGTTCATATCCAGCCCGACGAAGCCTCGCATAGAGGAATTTTTCATCGGAATTAATCAGAGCAATCTTTTCATTCCCCAATTTAATTAAATGCTTTACCGCCTGATACGCAGCAACTTCACTATCCACAGTGACATACGGGATGCTACCACCTTGCTCATACTCACTACAGAGAATGACGGGATGATCTTTGCTGAGTTCATTTAGTTTTTGCATGTTGACGGTAGGATCCATCGAAATAATCCCATCGGCAAGTTTGTTTTTTACCATGTTGAAATATATATTTTCGCGTTCGGGCTTGGAGTCTGTCTCACATAG
The DNA here is from genome assembly GCF_900129485.1 of Ornithinibacillus halophilus. GTDB lineage: Bacteria > Bacillota > Bacilli > Bacillales > Amphibacillaceae > Ornithinibacillus > Ornithinibacillus halophilus. Next base: position 21,453 of record NZ_FQVW01000038.1, on the reverse strand, counting down.
AAGGATATTGTAGTTGTTCGCAATTGCTGTGTTTTGGATGCCATTGATGATTTCTGTGTAAAATGGGTTGGAAATACTAGGTAGTAATACAAGCATCAGGCGGCTTTCCGAGTTTCGTAGGTTTCTCCCCAACATACTAGGTTGATAGTTGAGAGCTTTAATCGCAACTTCAACTTTTCTCCTAGTTTCTGGTGTTACCGAAGTGGCATTATTTAAAACTCGAGAAACCGTTGCTACGGATACACCTGCATGTTGTGCAATTTGTTGTATATTAGCCATGATGATTCCTACCTTCAATATTTAGTTGTAAAATGTAATCGATTACAAATATGATTTTATAGTTGTTTTAATAATATGTCAACATGGAATTGCGTGTTAATTTTAAAAATAATGATTTTTCCTATTGATTTTTTTGAGAATTATGTATAATGGATGTAACGGATTACAAAGAAGATTGGGGAGGTTTTTGAATGAAATTAGGGGTTTTTACAGTTTTATTTTCTGATAAAAATCTAGATGAAATGCTGGATCACGTTGCTTCAAAAGGAATTGAAGCTGTCGAATTAGGGACAGGTGGTTTTCCAGGTGATGCACATTGCAAAGTCGATGAATTACTAGCAGATGAACAGAAACAGAAGGAATTTATGGAGAAAATTGAAAGTCGCGGATTAATTGTAAGCGCTTTAAGTTGCCATGGTAATCCTCTGCATCCACAAAAGCGTATTGCCGAAAAGGCAGATACGTTATTTGATAAAACAGTCGAACTTGCTGGAAAACTTGGGATTCCGGTAGTCAATACATTTTCAGGCTGTCCAGGGGATCATGAAGATGCCAAATATCCGAACTGGCCGGTAGCACCGTGGCCTACAGAATTCCAGGAAATTTTAAAATGGCAATGGGAAGAAAAAATCATTCCTTATTGGAAAGAAAAAGCAGCATGTGCTGAAAAACACCAAGTGAAAATTGGCTTAGAGCTACATGGTGGTTTTTCCGTACATACTCCTGCTACATTGTTACGTTTAAGAGAAGCATGTGGCCCAGCAATCGGGGCAAATCTTGATCCAAGCCATATGTGGTGGCAAGGCATTGACCCAGTGGAATCGATCAAAATATTAGGACGTGAAAATGCCATTCATCATTTCCATGCCAAAGATACGGTGATTGATCAACCAAATGTGAATCGAAATGGAATAACGGATATGACTTCCTACGATGACATGCAAAACCGCGCTTGGTATTTCCGTACGGTTGGATTTGGTCATGACGCCAAAGTTTGGGCCGATATGATTAGCATGTTGCGACTATATGGATATGATTATGTGGTAAGCATCGAACATGAAGATGGCCTCATGTCGATTGATGAAGGATTTACAAAAGCCGTCAATACCCTTCAACCAGTGATGGTGAAAGAGTCTGTTGGAGATATGTGGTGGGCTTAGTAGAATAGAAAAAGAGCACTCGGGTGGGAGTGCTCTTTTTTGTTGGTGGATTTGGGGCTGGGTGGAGTGCTCGGGTTTGTTGGGTGGGTGATCGTCATGGAGTGGAATTCGCTCCTCGGACTGTTGGAATCGCTCCTCATCGGGGTGGAGTTGATCGCGGAGCTGGGGAAGTTGCTCCTCATTGGGGGGAAGTCGCTCGTGGGGCTGGGGAGTTCGCTCCTCAACAAGGGGAAGTCGCTCGCCGAACTTGGATTGTCGCTCCTCAACTAGGGGAAGTCGCTCCTCAACAGGAGGAAGTCGCTCGCCGGACTAGGGAGTTCGCTCCTCAACAGGGAGAAGTCGCTCCATGTACTTAGAGAGTCGCTCCTCACAAGGGTGAAGTCGCTCGCCGAACTTGGATAGTCGCTCCTCATCAGGGTGAAGTTGCTCGTGAGACTGGAGGATTCGCTCCTCACCATAGCAAAGTCGCTCGCCACTCCTAAAAAATCGCTCCAAAACATACGAAATTCGCTCCACCTCTCCCCCATTTACTCAACAATTTTTGCTTGCACGACCATTCGTCCACTGTGGTTATCCAATTCATAGTCACAGGTGGATAGTGTAATGATTCGGTCATCAGCGGTTACTTCGACGTCTGTATCAAACATGGAGGCTTCTTTTATTTGGGTAAGAAATTGTTCATAGGATTTGTCACTTATAAAATCGGTTTGGATATAATTAAAATCTGTAGTTGTAATATAGACAGCGAATACTTCTGCTTCAATTGATTCATATAATGTATCCAATTCAATGGTTGGATGATTTTTTAGGAAGTCTTGATCCTTAAACTTTGTTAAATGCTCAAACATCGTTCCATTTTTTGTACGATGTCCATAGATAATCGTATTTTTGCTTGGATTCTCGATGTCATTTCGGTAATCCATGAAGATACTACCAAGAATGGAGTATTCTTTATTAAAATTTTGTGTTAAATATTCTTCATTATTTTTGGAATGAAGGATAGGATAATCGATTTTAGTGTCTTCTATTTTAATCCAACCAACAATGTCCTCATTTTGCTGATGCAACTCTTGAAATTCTGGACGAATGGACAGACCATCCTCTTCTTCCGCTACAGGAACATCGTCTACGATTTCTTCTGCAGATGTTGGTTCGTAAAATGTTTCTTGAATTTCTGCAACCTCGCGACTATTTTTATAATAATCGATTACCGTTGTAGCAATGCCATATCCAGCATAAAGAAAAACACCTAAACATATGATAAACACTATTCGATACATTGTTTTCTTCATACCTATCATCCTACCCTTTTAAAGTGAGTCTCCTTCTACCAAAAACAAACTATATTCCTAAAGGAACGATATACATTCCAACGTCCTCATCATCTTTAACGACCACGTTCACACCATAGACCTCTTGGATCAATTCCCTTGTAACAATCTCTTTCGGGTTCCCTGTTTCAATTACTTTCCCTTGTTTCATTGCAATAATAGTATGGCTGTATTGAATGGCTTGGTTAATATCGTGCAATACCATAACAATCGTCAGGCCATGCTCCTCACATAATTGCTTAACCAATTCTAATATTTCATATTGATAATACATATCCAGATTGGAAGTTGGTTCATCGAGAAAAAGAAATGGTGTATCTTGGGCCAGTGCCATTGCGATCCAAACACGTTGTTGCTGCCCACCGGATAAGGTATCGATTGCATCATGTCTTCGTTCATACAAGCCCGTACATTTCAGCGCCCACTCTACCATCTGCTCATCTTTTTCCGACTGTGGAGAAAATGTATTTTTATGAGGTAGACGGCCATAATGAACTAATTTTTCCACAGTCATATCAGCAGGTGCTGTATTTTGTTGGTGGACAACCCCTAGTTTTTTGGCAAGTTCCTTTGGCTTGTACTTATTCAAAACTTTTCCATCTAAAATAACTTGGCCTGCTTGGGGCTGATTATTATTCGTTAATACACTAAGTAAAGTCGATTTCCCACAACCATTCGGACCAATAATCGTAGTAATTTCCCCTTTTTTTAACTGTGCATTCACCTTGTGTAGACGTGTGATTTTGTCTTGATAGGCAAAAGTTATATCATTAATTTCCATAGATACGATCACTCTTTCTAAGCAGGAATATGAGGAATGGTCCACCAATAACTGCCATGATGATTGATGCTGGAATTTCAATTGGTGCAGCTACTGTTCTTCCTAGAGTATCAGCAGTTAAAATTAATAAAGCACCAGCTATAGCTGAAAATGGGATTAGCACTTTATGATCGGTTCCAACTAATGTACGACCAATATGTGGGATAAGTAATCCAACAAACGTAAACATCCCAGCAATCGCCGTTGCTACAGATGCTAGTAAAACAGCAATAATTGAAATAATAAATCGGGCACGGTTTACGCGGAATCCAAGGTTTTTCAATGTTTTATCTTTTAAACCTAGGTGATTACACCATGCAAAAACTAAAAATGCTAGAATCAAGCCGATTGATCCGTAAAGGACCATCACATGTACATCATTCCACGTTTTCATCGTTAATGTGGATGAAGTGACAGAAATTCCGGACATCATACTACTGGCATTTTGTGCACTTAATAATTCACTTAACCCCGTGAATACTGCATTAATGGCAACACCGATTAAAATCATGCGTAACGGATTGAGCCCGGACTTCCAAGAAAACATATACACAAGTAGAAATGCCAACGCTCCACCAATAAAAGAGAATAATGGTGTATAGAAAAATAACGTCGGAAAGAAGGTAATCATGATTATGGATACGAATCCGGCACCAGAAGATACCCCGATAATTCCTGGTTCTGCTAGTGGATTTCGCATTACCGATTGTAAAAGCACACCTGAAACCGACAATGCTGCCCCAGCAAAAATAGCGATAATAATCCGTGGCAAGCGTAAATCTTTGATAATTTCCACATTGTCATTAGTCCCAGTAAAAAGACCTTTCAATAGTTCTCCTACTGTAATTTCAATACTTCCTGTTACCATGGAATAAATCGTTACAACAAAAAGTAAAATTGTCACGACTATGAAACTAATTATCTTTTTGTACATCATCAAAACCTCTTTCATCGGGGCTAGTTCTGGGCGCTCCACTTAGTAGAGCATATCGACTAATTCTTCTAATGCTTCTGGTGCAGCTAAGTTTGCTGTAGTACCAAAACGCGTTTCTTCCAAGTCATACACACGACCATCTTGAACTGCTTTGAAATGCTTCCATATGTCATTTTCTTTAAATTCCAGGTCAAACATCTCCACTACTTCATCTGGCATTCCATGTGCCATTCGCAAAATTACATCTGGATTGGATTGCTGTAGATTTTCTGTATTGGAGGAAATGTATTCGACCCCTTTATCAGACACAGCATTAATTCCACCAGCACGTCGCACAAGGTCACCTACATAGGAGTCTTCCGTTGCCACGAGATAACTTCCCGGAACACCTAATAAAATAAGAACGGTTGGAGATTCTTTTCCTTCAATTTCTGCTTCGATTTCAGTCATTTTTTCTTCAAAATTCTTCACGATCGCTTCTGCTTGTTCCGTACGGTCATACTTCTCCCCAAGACCCAAAATAGCGTCGTACATTCCTTCTACACTTTCCAAGTCAACATAGGTTTCCGGTGTATCTTTCTGTTGATACGTTTCTTCCACATATGGAGTTAATGTTGTCACTGTTAAAATATCTGTCGGTTTTAGGGAACGAATGATTTCCATATCTGGACTCATTGCAAGCCCCACCTCTGGTAAACCTTCATATCGTTCAGGTAAATCTTTATACGTAGTTGGAATGCCCACTAAATCTAATTCAAGTTGGTCCATAATCTCTGTTATTGCTACTGTCGTTGAAATAATACGATCTTCACTCTCTTCGCTAGTTGCTTCTTCTGTGCTAGTTTGGGAGTCGTTATTTGTGTTCGTTGTATCAGAAGCATCACTTGTGCTACAACCAGCAGCTATGAGAAGGATGAACAAGGTGAGGAATAATGGATATAATTTTTTCATTGTAGCGAACACCTCTTTTATTGTTGAATACTGAAGCATTTAATCTATCAAAAATACTCAAGTCTTACTGCTAGATTCAACAGTAAGACTTAAGCCTATTATTTAATTATTGAGCTAGACGTTTTCTAGCAATCATGAATAATGGAACAGCAGAACCGATTAATAGGAAGACATAAAGTAATAGGTTTGTGTCTTCACCTGTTTTAGGGTTCACAGTAATTCCGTTGTTATTAGCAGATTCAGCAACCTTTACATCGTTTGTTGCGATTTCTTTTTGGCTATCTAAATCTAGGAATAAACGTGCACTATGCTCCATGCTGTACATGTTTGGAACGGTGATATGCATGTCCATTGTAATCGCATCAGCTAAATTGCCATCTACTTTAAATTGAACAACCATAGAACCATCAGCGTTTTTCTGTACGACTACTACATCGCCATTCTCTGTCGTTAATGAATCGATCATATCACTATTAGTTACCGTAAGTTGAATGTAGTTTACGCCATCTTTCACTAATAGTTTAGCAGGTTTTACGAAAAATTGATCTGCTGCAGATGTTTCATCTTCAGTTGCGTGTTTTACAGAATAATTGATTTCGTACACTTTATCTGGAGCAAATGGGTCTACTTTTGTTTCTTCCTCTTTCACTACTTCTTCTGTTTCTTTTTCTACATTTTTATCATCTTCGGTTGTTTCAGTGTTTTCTTTTGATTCTTCAGTTGTTTCTTCTTTACTTTCTTCTCCTTGACCTGGAGTTGGTCTAGGTGCTGGTACATATTCATTTGCATATTGGTCTTCTAGGTCAGCCTCTTCTACTGTAGACTCATCAAATACCATTCTGAAATCAGCTTTTCCATAATGGATATCCCCTCCAAATGGAGCTTGATATTCAACATATCCCTCAGCAGAAGCTGGCAAACTTTCAAATTCAAACGTTTCAAATCTAGTAGCGTTTTTCACTTCAGATGCAACGGAATCTTGGCCATTTAATTGTAGTTTAGTAACTGTTTGATCAGCAACTCCAATTGTTACTGCTACTTTTCCATCTTGTTCTGACACAAATGCAGTTTTTGCCATAAATCCTGCCATTGTAGATGGCTTCTCTTCTTCTGCATGTAATGCTGCGAAATCAATTGTGTAGTATTCTGTGTCTGTTGTGATTTCTTCGTTATTTTCATCTTCTGATTGTTCTTCATTTTTAATAGATGCTTCTAGTTGTTCTTCAGGAATATCCTCTATAGAGTCAACATTTAAAAATAAACGTACATCTTTATGAGGCATAATTCCAGGACCACCAAATAAACTTGTATCAATCACCATGTCCATGAAAAGAGTATCTGTTAGTTCACCATCTAATAATTCGATTTCGAGAACTCCAATATTTTCTTCTGTATTTCTTGTTACTTCAAAGTCAACTTCTTGCATTTCAAGTTCTGTAATCATACTGCTACCTTTAAAACCAATTTGCACTATTTTTGTACCTTGTTCAACAATTAGTTTTGCAGGTTTCACGAATGATTTTGCAGCACTTGATATATCATTACTATCACTTTTTAAAATGATGTAATTAATCTCATGTTCCCCATCTTCAAAGTCCGTGCTTTCAGCAAATACAGCATTACCGAAAACTGGTAGGGTAAAGATTGCTAGTAATAGAGCGACTACTAATTTAAATCGTTTATTCATTCTCTTTCTCTCCCTTTTATTTATCTATTATTTCGCTTTTTTGCGAAGTATCCACAGCACAATTCCAATGACAACTACTGCAATAACTACGAATACGATCCATAGAGAACTAGATTTTTCTTCCGCATCGTCTGTAGTTTCATTAGCAGCATTTGTAGTTTCTTCTGTTTCTTCCTCGACTTGAATATCTTCTTCTATTTCATCTTCAGTGGATTCGGCATTTTCTTCTTCCACTTCTTCTTCTGAATCAGCATTTTCTTCAGCTGCTACGTCCTCTGATTCTGATGCAGCAGTTTCGGATTTTGTATCTTCGTTAGCTTGTTCATCCTGTTTGGATTCTTCTTCTTTTTTATTACTTTCAACTACGTCATTTTTTTGCTCTTCAGATTTAGAAGATTCTGTTTTACTTGTGTCTTTGTTCACATTTTTTTCCTCAATTGATTCAGACTTATTCTGTACGCCACTCAGATCAAAAACAGCTCGTGCAGTATGTGTCATATCGTATAAATCTGGTACAATGATACGCATTTCCATATCAAGTGGTTTTGATAAATCAGCCTCCACTTTGAACTTCACAACTCGGATATGTTTTTCTGTATCCTCGCTTAGAGTTTCAACTGGGCCAGTTGGTGCTGAAAGTGACTCAATGTAATTGCTTCCCGTCACTGTCATTTGAATGTATTGAACACCATTTTGAACGGTTAATGTTGCTGGCTTTGTAAAATATCCGTCAGCAATAGATGTATTTTCACTATGTGCCTCTTTCATTTCATAATCTAACTCGTATGTTCCATCGGCAATTTGCGCAGATACAGGTTGTACAATCACAAAGATTGCTAGAAACATGGCAACTAGAGTGATGGGAAATGAAAATCGATGTTTCACCTTTTCCCCTCCTATCGATGTATAAATAGTCTAAATTAAGTTTTAAAAAAAATTCTTCTACCAGTGCGACATAGCATTGAATAAAGTTTTTGACCATATCAACTATATCAATAGGCTTTTTGAAGAACAATAGACGAAATATGAACAAAATAAGGCATATTTGTGACCGTTTTTACAATCTTCTGCATATCTCATCTCTTAGTAATTCGAATCACATATTTAGTATAGATCTGTAGGTAGATTAAAAGTGTGATGTTTGTCACATGTTCAGAAATAAAACGAAGGGGATTGTGAACAAATAGTGAATAATTACGTCAAATTTTATAGGTGCATAATGTGGATTAGGCAGATATATTTTTTGTGTTATTAATTGAGAATCGAAGAAGGACATGTAATCCCATGCCCTCAACCTTACAGATAATAGTATTTACAGGAAACTAATTGGGGAGAAGTTAGTTAACAAATTACTTACTCACGAATGGCATACACTAAATAATCCCCTTCTTGATTCCACTCCACTTCTACATTCACTTTCATTCCTTCACTGTTGGTAACTTGAAAAACAGGATCCCCATGCTCACCAGCATTTTTTAACTCTTCCTCAAATATTTCCTTTACATCTTCATTTAACAACTCGTTTAATAAAATAATTGCTTGTTCATGACTTAAATTATCCATAGTTGAGCACTCCATTTTCATTAGTTTATAATGGTTATAGGATTTACTAGTTCGTAATTTTCATTCAGTACACATGTGGGGATTTTAAGTTTTGGTACCCAGGGAAAGTGAGGAGAAGTAAATGAGCAGACGAAAAATCGTTATTAATCTTGATATTAATGACATATTTTTAAATGAAATCAAAGAAACAGCACCTAATTGGGAAGTTGTAGCCGGAAAAACTGAAGATATTGAGGATGATTTGAAGGATGCCGAAATAGTTGTTCGTTGGAATAAAGCAATTGAACCTATTATTCTAGAGCACAATACAAACCTGAAATGGATACAATCTTGGAGTGCTGGAATTAATAGTTTTCCATTAGATAAACTACAAAAACGAAATGTTTCTATTACGAGCGCAAATGGGGTTCATGCAAACCCAATTTCTGAGACCATTTTTGCACTAATGTTAGGACTCACACGAAAAATTCATACATATGTCCGTCAGCAAATGACTAAAACATGGCATAATGCTGGCCTTAAATTAGAAATTCATAACAAAACGATTGGAGTCATCGGTGTAGGTGCCATCGGTAAAGAAACAGCAAAAATTGCTAAAGCCTTTGGGATGAAAGTACTTGGAGTGAGGCATTCTGGTCAAGAGGCAGAAAATGTAGACGAAATGTATACCCCTAGTCAATTAGATGAAGTACTTCCACAATGTGATTTTGTCGTCATCACGCTACCGTTAACGGATGAGACCAATGCGATGTTCAGCATGAATGAATTTAAACAAATGAAAAATAGTTCCGTTCTCATTAATATTGGGCGTGGACCAATCGTAGTTGAGGATGATTTGATTGCTGCCTTACAAACTGGTGAGATTGCCGGTGCTGGACTGGACGTTTTTGCTACAGAACCTTTACCAGAAGATAGCCCATTATGGGAAATGGAAAATGTCATCGTGACACCACATACTGCCGGTGCAACAGAGTATTATACAGAGCGCGTCATTCGAGATATTTTCATCCCTAACCTTAAACAATATGTGGAAAATGGGAAATTAAATCTTAATGTGGTGGATTATAAGAAGGGATATTAGTTGGTTTACTAATCTTCTTGTACATTACCATCATTTCGTGTCGATATTTCCCAGGAAATGTGGAAATATCATTAAGAAAAGGTACGGAAATCCCCGTACCTTTTTAGTTAAATTATTTAATTTTAGCTTTAGCGGCTTCATATTGCCCTTTTAATTCTTCGTAAATTTCAGTGAGCGACTGTATTTTCTTTACAGAACCTACTCCATGCCCCGCACTCCAAATATCACGCCATGCTTTAATATCCGGGTCTGATAATTTCCCGTTCTGCGGCAATTGTTTCAAGTCAAGCCCTGCATTTTGTATACTAGGAATTAAATAATTGGCATGAACACCACTAAATGCTGGAGTATAGAAAATATCCTTAACAGTGGACGAAGCAACCATTTCCTTATATTCATTCTGTGCCATGCTTTCCTCAGCTGCTAGGAAACGGGTTCCCATATAAGCAAAGTCGGCTCCAACAGCATTTGCAGCTAAAATGTCTTCCCCACGTGATATACTTCCACTTAAAATAATCGGTCCATCCCAAAATTCTTTTACTTCATGAACAAAAGCAAATGGATGGTATGTCCCTCCATGTCCTCCTGCACCACCAGCTACTAAGATTAAACCATCAGATCCTTTCTCAATGGCCTTTTTAGCAAATTTCACATCAATGACATCGGAGAAAACAAAGCCACCGTACTCATGTACAATTTTCGCTACAGGACTCGGATCCCCTAATGATGTAATAACAATTGGAGGCTGATGCTTCCTGATTAATTCTAAATCCTCTTCATACCTTTTATTATGGGCACGATGAGCAATGAAGTTAACTGCCCATGGAGCTATTTTTTTATCGGGATGTGCATCTTTTAATGCTTGCAACTCTTGTTTGATCGTCCCAAACCACTCATCCAAAATATCTGCCGTCCGTGCATTTAAAGTTGGGAATGATCCTATCATCCCTAGTTCACAAGACTTTACAACCATTTTGGGATTTGAAATTAAAAACATCGGCGCAACGATAACCGGCAATGTCACTTGATCCTTTAACGTCTTCCACGATTCCGTCGTAGTCATCTTACCACTCCTATCTGTTATTTCTGAACTAGTAAACTACTGATAATTTTCACATAATAATAGTATACATGAAAATAGATTTTGATAACAGATTTATATAATGGTTGAAATGCGTGGATCTGTATAAATGATTAGTTGAATGAGTGATTAGTTTCCACTATACTTTCAGTAGATTTATAATATGAAGGAAATTTCTTCTTAGATAATGTTTCCTAGAGGAGGAGACCGATGAACGTAAATATAGAAAAAATAGATGAATACTTAAATCTTTACCAATACCATCACCAAATACCAGGATTTGCTGTGAATATTGTGAAGGATAATCAAATTTTATACAGTCAAAGCTTTGGCTCCACTTCCATTGAAAGCCCTCAAAATCGAGTGAATGCAGATACGATTTTTTCCATTCAAAGTATAACTAAAAGTTTCACTGCGATGGCACTTTTGCATTCAGAGGAAAATACGAATTTTTCACTGGACGATCCTATTATTAGGTATCTGCCATATTTTCGTACTAAGAGTGGTAACTTTGATGAGATTACAACTAGACATATTCTCAGTCATACTGCCGGATTCCCGGAGAATGTGTGGATTGCAACATTGCTAGATGAAGAGTTGTATGAGTTGGGAAAAAACTTACCAGAATACAAGTTTATTTTTGATATGTATCCTAACTTGGAGGATATCCTTCGTACTATAAAATCCCGAGAAGATGTTACCCGCTTTTTCTCACAAATTGAGTTAGAGAGTACACCTGGCAAGAACTGGAAATATTGTACGGATGCCTATGTTATTGCGACTGATGTATTAGAAAAGGTTAGTGGCTTGACGTTTGAAAACTATGTGAATAAACATATTTTTAATGTATTGGGAATGAACCGTACTTTTGTTAATCCTACCTTTTCTACTGATGAAAAGAATGTATCATCCTATTATATGAATACGATAAATACTCCCATCGAAGTTGCTCAGCCTGAAAACATAATCGGTGCACCAATGGGCTTTATCTACTCAACTGCAAATGATTTGTCTAACTACGTCATAGATATTATGGATGAAAATGGCCAAATTCTATCAAAACAGCAATATCATAAATTGTTCGAACCATTAGCCAAACGAGAAGAAGGGTTGAGTTATGGCCTAGGTTGGAAGCTAAAGGAGTTTCAGGGCCTAAAAATTGTAGAACATGCAGGTGGATATCCTGGTGTTAGTTGCTTTATTTCAATGGTACCTGAACATAAATTAGGGATTATTCTACTTAGTAACATGGATCAGATTACCTTAATGAACGTTTCTAATAAATTGATTAGGATGATGTGTGGGAGTTAGATTGTTGGTGGAGTGGGGGTTGTTTATATAGGGAGTGAATTTTGCTTAAGGGGCGAATCTTACCGGGGGTGAGCGAGTTTCAATCCTTGGGGAGCAACTTTCACCTGGGGCGAGCGAGTTCCAATCCTTGGGGAGCGAATTCCACCTGGGGCGAGCGAGTTTCACCCCTTGGGGAGCGATTTCTACCCGGGGCGAGCGAGTTTCAATCCTTGGGGAGCGACTTTCACCCGGGGTGGAGCGAGTTCTACTGCTTGGGGAGCGATTTCCACCCGAGGTGGAGCGAGTTTTACTGCTTGGGGAGCGATTTCCACCCGAGGGGGAGCGAGTTTTACTGCTTGGGGAGCAACTTTCACCCGAGGGTGAGCGAGTTTTACCTCTTGGGGAGCGAATTTTACTTGGGGCGAGTGAGTTTCACTGCTTGGGGGCGTTTTCTACACTGTGGCGAGCGAGTTTCACCCTTGGGGAGCGAATTTTGCTTGGGGGCGAGCGAGTTTTACTGCTTGGGGAGCAACTTTCACCTGGGGCGAGCGAGTTTCACCCCTTGGGGAGCGAATTTTACCCGGGGCGAGCGAGTTTTAACTCTTGGTGAGCGACTTTACTACTCCGTGGAGTGAGTTTTACCCTATGGGGAGCGAATTCTACCGGGGGACGAGCGAATTCCCATTAATGTGGAGCACACTTTCCTAAAAGACCCTTTTATAGCAAAAGAAAGGGCAGGACCCACACCTTATCACACTAAGGCTTCTTGGTATCCTGCTCTTTTCTTTTTCTTCATCTCTTCTACTACTGGCTGCAATTCTGGTGTGGTGATGGATTCTAGTTTTGAAAGTCTTTCATCGGTCAGTTCTACATCTGATATTGATTTATAATAGGATTCTATATCCATTTTCCATAATTTTGCCTGGCCAGGATATCGATGTAGTAGTCGTTCTGCCATGCTAATTCCTTCTGGGTCAAGGTCGCCCGAATAGTAAAGAGTACATCCTTCTTTAACTAACATATCCATTAAATATAGTGCTGCCAGTTTAAATTACCCATGGGTACAGAGTAATGGCAATTTAGGTTGTGTATCTAATATACTAGAAAACACTCCTGAGTTTTCTACGATCCATATAGATTTTCCCCCATTATTTGGATACGCTCTATTCACCTTTACCAACTCTCTAATGGGAGTATTCATAACACTGTGACCATCTGATGCTGCCCGCCACATTGGATGTATGCCGTTCTCCGTCTCTGCTAGTAAATTAACATTCGTAACATAATTTGTAATATCATCTCTCAAAATTTGATAGTCTAATAGCAGATTATTAATTCCCTCTGTATTTGAAGGGACGATTACTTCACCAGTATGAGTATGATCTACTGCTAATAGATGAATAAAAAGTCTACCTATATTCGTATTTAAATCAAATGCATGTGGATTTCGTGTAATTCGATGGCTAAACATTGGGAGTCGTTCAAATTTGTTTGGCAGGTTAACATACGCCTGATTCACCACTCGTACCATACCAATAAAGGATTTGGGTGATTCCTCCAGCAACCGATAAATCCAATACGAGTCAGTATTCTTTAACCGAATATAATCAATCCAAAAGGCAATATCTGGAAACTGAAGTACTAAATCATTAAAGTATTGTTCTTGTTGTGAATCTTTCATTTGTTTTCGTTGCTTTTTTGAGATTAATGGTTCATTGAAATAGGCTTCTAATATTTCCTTTAAGGTTAGACTAGCAAATTTTGTCGTTTGTAGTTGTTTTTCGAATGATTCCAGAGAAAGCTTTCCTTTAAGTTTTAAATCGCCAGCAGTTACTCCCATAAAGCGAGCAACTGCCTCCAATTCTTCCATTTTAAAGCCATCCAATTTCACTGTTCCACCAACACGGCCTAGTGACTCGTATTTCTTCTTAAACAAGTTAAAGAGTTGATGAAACTCTCTATTAAAATATTCCAACGCTTCGTCAATCATCATCTCACCTCTACCAGTGCCTCAGTTGGAACCTCTACTTCCATTTTGTTCCCATCCCAGTGGTAACGAAGAACACTGACAAAGTCTGCATTCTTTGGCCGAACTAGCTCACAAATGGATAATTCAAGAATCGTGTCATAGTCACCCCATAACACCTGAGAATTCATGATGTAGTTGAATCCTAGTTGTTCCACAATTTCAAACATCTCGCGAATATTATTTTCATCAACACCAGCAAATGCTTCATCTAGAGAAATAATATAAGGTGCTTCACTATCGGCTTCTAAATATCGAGAATAACATGCAGTGAACAATGGGATATACATGGCCATTGCCTTTTCCCCACCACTAAATTTGTAAAACTGATTATTGTTAAGTTCGCGTTTCTTTTCGCCTTCTCTTTGGAAATATAAAACGAAGGAGAACCATTTACGATAATCTAGAACTTCTTTTAATACTTGAAGTAGTGTTTGTAATTCATTGCTATTCCCCATTAACTCTTTAGCCTTGGCAATTTTTGTCCGGAAGTGAATTGTGATTTTCTCTAAATCTTCTTCCTTTAATAGTTTTGGATCTTGGCGAAGTAAATGAACCAAATCAACTGTATCCATTTCCGTTTCCGAATCAGCAGTTCGTGGCTTCCATTTTATCGAAAAGGATAATCCAGATGAGGTGTCCCTCGTCTCCATTAATTTTTTCATTTTTTCAACCCACTGCTCTGCACGACGAATTCTAGCTCGTAGTTTTTGACCAACCGAATTAAATAATATCTCCTCATATAATGCTTGATCTTGGTCATCTAAAAAGCTTTCCTGACGAGCCTGTTCGAATTCAATTTGCTGTTGAACTGTATATGGATTTACCTGTTTTCCTTGGTAATTTAACTCAATGAGTTGCCGTGTCATCTTTTGCTTCCATTGTTCGATATGAGGTATGTGATCTGCTTCTGTTGTCTCATTCATCCAAGCTGGTATTGTTAATGGTGCATTGAAGGTATTGGCACGATATTCCATTAGATCACTTTGTTGTTTATAAAATTCCTGCATTAATTGAGTGGATAGCTTTCCGCGATCTTTTTCTTTCAACAAACTAGCATAATCACGAAGGACTTTTTTAACGATGACATCCAACTCTTTATCCTCACCTTGTACAACAAAACCACGCAGGACTTCCTGTTCGAAAGAAGCTTTCCATACATTGTGCATGTTTGTCCAAAAATTGATTTCTTTTCTTTTTAATTCTATATTTTGATTCAGATGATTTCGCTCTGCTACTTTGGTTGGCTTAGTCGTTTCCTTTTCTTTTAACATACGTCCAATTTCTTCTAATGCTATTTGAACATCTGAAATTTGCTTACGAATGTCACCAACACCTTGTTGCTCCAATTGTTGTTCAATCATGGTCAATTGGTGTTCTAAGCGATCAACGAGATCCTGAGAAAGATTGATTTCCCCTTGGATTTCAATAATTTCTTCTGCTAATTCATCCAATCTGCCAGCTAAATCATTCAGTCTGTTACGCTCATTTATATACTGAATATGTTCCTTCTCCAAATTCGATAAATCTTTTTCATATCGTTTCGTCACAGAAATTGCTTCTTTATATGACTCAAGACTAACTTCTAAATTATAATTACGAGTTCGTTCATCAATTCGATGCTTCACTTGTGTATAAGCCTTATGAATCTCTTTTAACTCGTTAGATAGGCGTTGGACTTGTTTTTGGTGGTAGTCGATTGCCATTCTCGCTTCTTTAATTTGATGAAAGCTTTCCTGTAAATCCGAATCATTCGGAAACTGTTCGAATTGTTTTTTTGCCTGATTAATGGCAGTTTCAATACGTGTTATTTCTCTTTCCTTCAATTGCTTTTCTTCGTGTAAAATCTCTAACTCCTGTTGAATCCGTTCGATCTGTTCTTCTCTGAATCGCTTTCTAGCATTACGCCCAATATATCGAACATCATCCACTGGTAATGCATGGCCTTTCAGTAACCCTAGTTGATAATGCCCTTGTTCACTGATGGAAAGAATTGAATCATCCTCCTCCCCAACAATAATACTACGTAACACATCATCCACTAGACTAGCTGGTACCTTATTATCTACTTCAAGGTCTGGCTTTAAATAATCGGCTAATGTGAAGGCCATCATGTTTGGGTTAGGCTTTAAGATTCGGTCATGTTCAATGGTGATGTCCCTATCAGTAATTAGCGCATCTAACAGCCCACTATCCATCATTGCTGCTTCAATACGTTTTCGAACATCTTGCTCTACATGGTCTTGAAATTCAACGGCAGCATAAATTGGGACAGAAGCTATCCCCTTCCTATCCAATTGTTTCCTTGCCTCTTTCGTTAAAGAAGCAAGTTCTGGTTCAGGGTCTTTTTTCTCCTTCCACTTCTGTAATTCATCTTCTGTCTCTCGAATCTTTTTCTCTAATTGTTCACGTTGGAATTCTAATTCAGATAGTGCTTTTCTCTGTTCTTGTTCATATTGAAATGTAGCTTGACGAAAAGGTTCTTTTACCGATTCAAATGTAGTCTGTTCATACAAGGAAAAAATTGCCCGGGCCGTTTCCTGTAATCTATCTTCTTGCTTGTTCAACCACGACAACCCACCAACCCATGTATGAATTTCATTTAATTTCTTTTGCTTATCCTCTTCAAATAAACGAGACCATTCCTGTTCTTGATAAGTGACATCATCAAGTAGCTTTTGTTCGTTTCCTAATTGTTTATCTTTTTCTTGAAATCTTGTTTTCAAGGCTTCAAAGTTTCTTAACTCTGCTTCAATGGTTTCCAAGCCAGCTAAATGGTCGGTTGCTTCCTTCTGCCATACACTAAAATCAAACAGTTCTTTTTGATGTCGAACAAAATCCTGATAATTTATTTTGTGAGTCTCTTGGAAGGAAACCTCCTCTGCATCATTTTCTAAATCAATCGACATATCCTTCATGGCTTCTTCACGAGCACCAATTTTTTCATCGATCAGATTTTTATCACGAATCACATTCGTTTCCTTTATTTTTTTATCCTGTAATTGACCATTTTTCTTTTGAAGGCTATCTGCTTCCTGTGTCCGTTTTTCTTCGACTTCTCTTCGTTCTTTTTCTAAATTCCAAACCTTATGAGAACGGAGAAGTTCTTCTTGTTTCTTTTGGGTATCCTTTTCTATCGATAATTCTCTAATTTCATCACTTAACTGCTGTATTTCCTCATCTAAATGAGTTACTGTTTCGGTCAGTTCCTCATATTCTTTTTGCTCTTTTGCTAAGCGTTTACTTGACTGCATATATTCATTTGCATGGTCTACTAAAATGCGTTGATTGTAACTATCATAGCTTTTGTTAAGGTTCTTTATTGCTGTTGCTTCTCTTTCTAATTGCTCGATCTGTTGTTTAGTCTGGTCCATCTGTTCAATTGTGTCAGACAAATGACGAAGGTCCTCATCAGATAGTGGTGGTAAAGCTGCTTCTAAAATTTCATAAATAACGGTTGGTCGGAAATCCTTGGATAGCTTTGGACTTCGAAGTTGAATTAGTAGTTTAATCAAATCTTCATATGCCTCGATGGTCCCAAAACCAAATAAATATTTATTCACAAGCTTCATATAATCTGATTTAGTTTGAACAACATGCCCACCATCACCAAGCATATTTTCCAGTTCAATTCTAGAAAGTGGAATCTTCTGTTTTTCTCCACCACTCTTTTCATATTTATACAGCTCAAAATCCGTACCAATTCTCCGGTTATCCGTTACTACAAAACCCCAGAATTTCATCTGCTTGTTCCTTTTTGCTTGTAGTCCTATTCCGATTGTTGTAAATTGCTCTGTTCCTTGCCTCTTAAATTCTAAAAACAGATACCCAGTTCGTTCATCGCGATTGACGATATCTTTTTCACCTAATAAGTAATCTTCCATTCTCCTTGCTTTTGAACCGAATGGGTCTAGTCGATCCGGTGACGTTCTTCCATCTAGTAACACTGGCAAGAAGCTTTGCATTGTAACAGATTTCCCTGATCCATTACTTCCTCTTAACAATAATTTCCCGTCTGCAAACGTGAAAATTTCCTCGTCATAATACCAAAAGTTTAATAGTCCAGCCCTATTCATTTTCCACTTATTCATTATTTTTCCCCTTCCGAAACATAATCACTCGGATAGTACCCTACCATTCTTCCAATTATCGACTTAAACACAAGTATTCCTGTTTCTGCTTCAACAACCAGCATTTCCCAATCTTTATACAGTTGAATCAATTCTTCAGCAATATTCGTATGTGACATATCACGATATCGCTTACTCCAACCATGACCATAAGCGTCTTTAATCTTCTGTATCATTTGGGAGTATTCTACAGGAGTTAATTTTATTTCACCCATGGCGTTTACCGAACTGTTATCCATATGGCTTCTAAAATAGGCTTGGAAATGAAGGGCAATATTCATTATTCCTTTTTGATCTGGAAATAACGTATAGCGTTGTTTTCGTTCATTCAACACGAGAAAAGCAGCATTTTTAAAAACCTCCAACTGAAAGGGTGTGTGCTCTTCTAGATCATCCCGTAGTCGATTTCGATAATTACGGATATAGGCAAAATCTTGGTCTTCTTCACTTTCTCGATGAACGACAGGAGAAAACATCAGCTTCCGATACACACGTTTCCTTCTCATATCGGTTTGATGTCGTTGCCATTCACTGTCCAATATTTCTCTTGTGGTTTGATATTGGAATAAATCATCTGGATACGTTCGCATAAAATAACGTGCATAGACAGTGACTTCATATAATACTTCATGGTCTTCATTGGTAGAAAACATGTCAATATCCCCGTCCACCGTTTTAATAACATGCAAATCTACTAATTTCTTAAGAGCTCGAACAAGTGACTTACGATGTTGATAGTTCGTCCAATCTAACGAAAACTCTCCTGGGTACATATCTTGAATATCCTCTGTAATGTCAGATAACAAAAATTGCTCATCGACTGATCGCCGTTCAGTAAAAGCAAGTCCACAACAGAAGATGGCATAATCTCTCGGATTGGTAAAGTCTTGAATACCCATCCAAGCTTTTGGATCAACAGGGATTTTTTCTAGCTTAATAAAATGCTGGTGAACGATTAAATCAAATCCAAACTTTTCAGTAACATAGCGCTTTAGCCCTTTTTCTCGTTCACGAATTAATTGATAGATTTCTGGTTCCTCAGCACGTAGCACCCAAAACTGTTCAAAGAGGATACCTAACGCTTCCTGCATTTTTTCATCAAAGCTTGGTTGTTCGCTCATGATTATGTCCCCTATCATCTATAAATTGAAAAGTCACTTTTGGCATTTCAAGAGCTCCATCTTTTGATTGAAGTGTCACTCGTTCTTGACTCATAACAACATGAACCCTTCTACCAAGTTCAGTTTTGATCGTTTGATTTTTACTTGCCATTGCCTTACCAATCCAGGAAAGCAATAGTTTCCTCACGTGTGTCTCGACGGTTGGTAAGTTTTCCACCCTTATCTCATTTCCTTCAATATATTGTTCAATCAGCTTTTTCTCATGTTGCTTTTGTTCCAAGTACTGTCTCATTGTTTCTTCTTTCTTTTTCTGATTACTAGTAACAGCTCCTGGACGTGTTCTCTCACGATAATTTCTTATCATTGGCTTTGTTTCATGTTCCATCGGTGCTTCATCCCATACATCTGCATAAATATTATCTGTTGGGATATGGTCAATATGGAAATGCCGGGTATGAAAGACACCAAAGGCAACTGATGATAATTCATGCGTTTCTTCCATTTCCTCGATAGAATCAAACCATTTCGCTAAATGTAGATAATCTTTTTTTCTACTACGAAAGTGCTGGTGACGCTCCCCAAGACGTTGTACGACTCTGGTGATCCGACGAATTGATTCATTGGTTCGATTTTGTAGCATCTCATACTCACTTTCTCCGTGCTCATTACCTAAGAACCAGCCCTCCATACTTTTCCATTTTTCCTCGTATTCGTTTAGTGGGTTCTCTTCATTTTTTTCTTCTAATCGGAATACTTGTTCATTGTGTTGAATGACTTTTGTAAAAAATCCTTCAAGTTCTTTTTGAGATACTCCAAGTAAGAGGTCTTGGATTTGTAAAGCGGTACCTTGTAAGGCAATGATGAAGTCTCGTAAGTATGTTGTAAATTGGTCTTTATAAATAAGAAAGGCTTCCGTTTGCATACGTTCCTCAACTTCTTCACTATTAATATAAGCGATATAATCAGAGGTATTTTGTGTGATCTGACGGAAATAAGTCAAAGCATCCTCCCAAACTTGTGTACATTCCTGATTACTTTCTTGTACTTGGTTTGTTGCGATTTTTTCGATTTTTTGTAGAGACTGATACAAACGCTCAAATTGCGTTCTCTCCAATGACCCTCCGAATGTTTCACCTATTCCTTCTAGTTCCATTAACATTCGCTCAAACTCTACCGTATATGGGGTACATTGGTAACGGAACCGCTTCTTCTTGAACTCTTCAACTGTCTTCGATTTTCCCAACTCTTGTCTAGCAATCAAGTTCCCCCATTTTACTAAAGCATCTAAATCAAGGTGCAAAGACTCTATTGTATAATCCCTAAATTCATCAAACTGCTTGATATATTCATAGATTTCTTCTGGAAAAAGAAATTCTCTCATTCTTTCATGCTGCATATAAAAATAACGCAATATCGCCCGATAACTCCAAGCCTTCTCTGCCGTTAAATATGTCGCTTCTTTCACACGTTTAAACATAGCCACACTCCTAATAATGACTTTAGAACTATTTTAACATTTATTGTCGAATCTTTGTATGGGGGCTCTTAATTGAGTGGGATTTTGGACTGAGCTTTAAATGGGGGTGAGCGAGTTTCACTGCTTGGGGAGCAACTTCTACCAGGGGGCGAGCGAGTTTTACTGCTTGGGGAGCGACTTTCACCCGGGGGCGAGCGAGTTTTACTGCTTGGGGAGCAACTTTCACCTGGGGCGAGCGAGTTTTACTACTTGGGGAGCGAATCTTACCCGGGGCGAGCGAGTTTTACTGCAAGGGGAGCGAATTCTACCTGGGGCGAGCGAGTTTTACTACTTGGGGAGCGACTTTCACCCGGGGGCGAGCGAGTTTTACTGCTTGGGGAGCAACTTTCACCTGGGGCGAGCGAGTTTCACTGCTTGGGGAGCGAATTTACCGGTGGCGAGCGAGTTTTACTACTTGGGGAGCGATTTTTACTTGGGGCGAGCGAGTTCTACTGCTTGGGGAGCGAATTCCACTCCAGGGCG
>NZ_FQVW01000075.1 GCF_900129485.1 Ornithinibacillus halophilus | reverse complement strand
CTGCTGGCAGTCGCTTTCACTTCCAGCACAAGGGCGACATCTGTTCAATCTTCCTTCGGTCGATTTCACAGTGTCTTCTTTGCCGCCGGGCACGGCTTCAGCCAGGCTACTACTTGAATAATCTTCTTTGCTGCCTTGTACCGAGGAATTAACTTCTATGATTTGCTAGTAGACGCAGGTGCATCTTTGTGGGGTCTTCAGACACGTGCTGTTCCCGCAGGACAAGGAAGGCTACGTCAGAGGAGCATCGCACGCAGAAAATGCAAATGGAAATGCATTTTCAAGGAGTCGACTGCCATCCGCTCCAATCAACAATCTAAATTGCAATACTTTTAAATTTAAAGTTGATGCCAATACTAGCGAAGTATATTTTCCGTAGCGGTAGAATTTACGCCACCTCTAACATTCACTCTTAATTTCAAAAATCCGAACAACTATTGTTCGGATTTTGATTCATCTAAAATACTTTTGTCCCAGCCTCCTTGGGTTTGTGAGTTAGTTAGGGCTCAGTGGACATTTAATCCACTAAGTTTAGGAAATATAAGTTAAATTAGCTTTTTTCGGACATTTAGTACCTTATTTCATACTTTTTGATGAAATACTGGGGAAATTTAGAAGAATAACGGAATATATGTCCGAACATGCTTTAAAAAGTCCAATTATTGTTCGAATAGCAGAATAAATGTCCAAAATTATCGAATTAAAAATCTAATCCAAGGTCTGTTTCTGTTTTATAATAATGTCCTTTTTCAACATAGGATTTCCTGACTCGTTCCATTTCTTTATAATCATCCTCTGTTAGTTTGCGTACAACTTTTGCTGGCCTTCCCATTACTAAAGTATGTGGAGGAACTTTTTTTCCTGGTGGTACCAAACTACCAGCACCAACAAATGCACTTTCACCAATTTCAGCCCCATCTAAAATGATAGAACCCATCCCTACTAATGCATTCTTTCTAACAATAGCTGAATGTAAAGTGACTTGATGACCTACTGTAACATCATCTTCTACAATTAGTGGATTATTAGGACTTTGGTGGAGCATGCATAAATCCTGAATACTTACTCTCTTCCCGATTTTTGTAGGTGCAACGTCTCCACGGATAACTGTTTTGAACCAAATACTAGACTCCTCATCAATTGTGACATCTCCAGTTATAACGGCATCCTTAGCTACAAAAGCCGATTTATGAATGGATGGATTGTAATTTTTATAATGACTTAACATAACCATTGCGTCCTCCTCTAAAATATGATGATATAGTTAGTATAGCAAATTGTACGAAAATGGGGGAAATGAACCGATGGACAAGATTCCTACTAATTCAGCAGCACTACTGAACAATATGTATCGAAAAATCTTCCCACAAGTGAATAAGGAGGTGTCATACTGGGAGAGACGAGCAAATGAAATTCCAGACAATGAATTGAGGAATCAAGCACTCGCTAGCATTCAATCCAAACGTTTTCACTGTCAGGGGGGGAGTGTTTTTTCGATGCTTGCAGGAGATTCTTGGAAAAAAGCAATAAAATTCATCGTTGCGTACCAAACAATTAGTGATTATTTGGATAACCTGTGTGATCGGAGTACTTCGATGGATCCTGCAGATTTTCGCCTTCTTCACGATGCGATGAAGGATGCGTTAAGTATGGAGTCAGTGCCTAAAAACTACTATCGGTTACGAGAAAACCAGGAAGACGGGGGATATTTACTGGAGTTAGTTTCAACTTGTCAAGAAGTAATGAGGGATTTGTTGGACTACTCAGCTGTAAAGTCTCGTTTGATTCAATTAGAGGAAATGTATACTGACTTACAAGTACATAAGCATGTTGTTATAGAAGATAGAGTACCACGGCTTACTTCTTGGTATGAAAGATATAAAGAAGAGGTACCGGACTTAAGTTGGTATGAGTTTTCTGCTGCTGCTGGTTCTACTTTAGGTATCTTTTGTATTATTTCATACGCGTTAGGTGGGAAACTATCAATGAATTTGGTAGATCGTATCTATCAAAGTTATTTCCCATATATGCAATGCTTACATATTTTGTTAGATTATTTCATCGACCAACAAGAGGATGATGAAGAAGGAGATTTGAATTTTTGTTTCTACTACCCTAATGAAACAATTATGAGGAAGCGATTCCTATATGTGATGCAAGAAGCAGCTTCATCCATTAAAGGATTACCTGATCAAAAGTTTCATCAGATGATTTATCAAGGATTAATTGGATTATACTTGACAGACTCTAAGGTAAATCAACTTAAGAATGGTGAGGTTTTAACAAATCTATTGCTCGACCATAGTGGAAGAAGTGCTAAGATCTTTTATTGGAATATTAAAATGTATAATCGATGGAAGAAATAGTAATAAACCCATTCGTTTTGTTCCGAATGGGTTTTTATCTCCTTAATTATCTTTTCTCGATTGCGATGACAAATGGAGGGTTATTTTTTTGATTGATAAATTCATAGCGTAATACATGATAGGATTTTTGATCTAATGATGTTGTGTAATCAATTACAGCATCTTTTTCTGTTTCACCACCAGGATGACCATGATAAATAACGACAACTACAATTCCATTTTCTTTTAAATAGGTAAGTATATTGTCAATGGCTTCGATCGTAGTGGTTGCCTCAGTGATAACTGTCTTATCCCCTTTAGGTAAATAACCTAAGTTAAAAATAGCTCCTCCAATTCGATCTTCAGGATTTAAATGCTCCTCTACGTTTGCGTGACTATCATGAATTACTTCTACATTGGAAATGCCTTGTTCTGCTAATCGCTTTTTTGTATTTTTAATTGCTTGTTGTTGAATGTCAAAAGCAAGGACTTTCCCATTTTCTCCAACTATCTCACTTAATTTAATGGTATCGTTTCCGTTTCCGCATGTAGCATCAATGGCTGTTTCCCCTTGGTTAATCGCTTTAGACATTAAATGGTGGGCATAATCTAGTATTTTTAACATAGCTCTACTCCTGTTTTTTCTTCATTTTATCATGAAAGAGTTGACACTTGAAAATGAACTAGTGTAATATTTAACTATAACACTAGTGCAGGGGAGATTATTATGGATAAAGCTTTTCGGGGATTGTTGTTTAAAGAATGGAAAATGATGAATGGATTTTTACTTTTAATGAGTGGATTGGCTGTACTTATGTTAGTTGTTACAAGTTATCATGTTTTATCATTCTTAAGTGGGTTGGAGAGTGTCTTCTTCTTGGCGATTATCATCATTCCTGCAACCGTAATTTATAGTCTGAACTCAGAAGTAATTCAACTACAGACTTTCTTGCATAACCCTCATTCTGCAAACAAATTATTATTAAGTAAATTTGTCTTTAGTATTACTATTTTTTTCTTGTATATATTAATCACCATTTTATTGTTCACGGTGTTTGAAATCGTATGGGATCTCTATTCATTATCAACTTTTGAAATGATTTATTATTATTTATTTGTGTCTTTTGTCATCCTTTTTGTTTCTATATTCTTTGCCATATTCGGCTTATTTCTTTGGACTTTACACCAAGTATGGAAAGTGTACATTGGAAAATTGAGTATGGTATTAATTTTTCTAATCTTATTGTCTACTCTCCACCTATCTTCTTATTTTACGGATACGAGTTTCTATCAGTTCATAACTGAATGGGGATATGTCACTCCATTTGAGAATTGGGTTCATCCAGATATGGATATCCGGCTAGTTGCTAGTTTCCAAATCGGAACTTTTGTTTTTCATGGAATTGTGGCAGTCATAATGTATTTTTTATCTGTCTATATGTTGGACCGTAAAATGGAGGCTTAATATGGTTAATTTTAATCCAAATGAACCAATCTATTTACAACTTATGAATCGAATTATAGGTGAAATCGTTCGTGGTCAAAGGAAAGCTGGAGAGAAACTTCCTTCTGTAAGAGAATATGCGGTTGATGTTGGTGTAAACGTTAATACGATTCAACGTGTGTATAGAGAATTAGAGTATGAAGCAATAGTAGAAACCAAACGAGGACAAGGCACATTTGTTACTAGTAATAGTGAACGATTAGAAACTTTAAGGGATGATAAAAAAAGGGAAATTGTTCACCATTTCATGAAGAATATGCAAGAAATGGGATACAACAAAGAGGAAATGGTAATGAGTATTAAACTGCAAGGGGATGAAGAGTGATGATAGAGGTCAATAATGTATCGAAACGTTTCTTAATTACAAAATCACTGGATAATTGTTCTATTAAACTAGAGACGGGAAAGATTATCGGTATTATTGGGGAAAACGGTAGTGGCAAAACAACATTATTAAAGTTATTATCTGGATTATTGAGACCATCATCAGGGGATGTTCTAATCGATTCGGAAAAGGTTACTAGAAGAATAAGTTCTAAACTTGCTTATTTAACAGATGCCGATTATTATTTTCCCTATTTCACGATTGAAGAATTGATTCGATATTATGAAAGTCAGTTTGCAGATTTTGATACAGAAAAAGCGTTGCAAATTATAGATTTTATGAAGTTGAAATTAGAACAAAAAATAAAGTATCTATCTAAAGGAAATAGGAATAGGTTAAAAATAGCTGTCACACTATCTAGAAATGCTCCATATATTTTACTAGACGAACCATTTTCTGGACTAGATCCATTAGTGAGAAAGGCAATATTAAAAGGAATGATTCAATTTGTGGACTTATCAACCCAAACAGTTCTAATTACTACCCATGAGATAAAAGAAGTAGAACCAATACTTGATGAGGTGGTATTACTACGTGATGGTCGAGTCCTTGTAAAACAATCAGTCGAAGAAATTAGGGAAGCGTATGGATTGGATATCGTCAGTTGGATGGAAAAAGTGTATGAAAAAGGAGATATTTAGCAATAATGAAGAATATACCTTGACAAATAGCAATGGATTCCATACAATTTGATTTAAATATTTAAAAACGATGCGAAGGACTAGTAATAATTTATTTCAGGCGTAGAGAGGCAGTGGTTGGTGAAAACTGTCGCTGAATAATTATGAACTCACCTTTAATGTTGCAGAAGTGAACCATTAGTAATTTCTGACGTTTATCCGCGTTAAGGATTCAAGTGAACGTATATTACGTTAATTTGGGTGGCACCGCGGGAGTTATAAGCTTCTCGTCCCTTTCTTAGGGATGAGAGGCTTTTTTGATTGAGGTATGAAATTAGAAATTCAGAGATAGCGCTTGCGCTTTTCTTATTACATAATTCAAAAAGGAGGAAAATAGATGAGTTTTAATCACAAAGAAATTGAAAAGAAATGGCAAAATTACTGGGCTGAAAATAAAACATTTAAGACAAATACTTTTTCAGAGAAAGAGAAATTCTATGCGCTAGATATGTTCCCATATCCTTCAGGTGCAGGACTACATGTTGGGCACCCGGAAGGATATACTGCTACCGACATTCTTTCACGCATGAAACGAATGCAAGGGTATGAGGTGTTGCATCCAATGGGGTGGGATGCTTTTGGACTTCCGGCAGAACAATATGCACTTGATACTGGAAATAGTCCTGCAGAATTTACGGAGAAAAATATTGCGACCTTTAAAAGACAAATACAAGAACTAGGATTTTCTTATGATTGGGACCGTGAAGTTAACACGACAGATCCAAATTATTATAAGTGGACCCAATGGATATTTAAAAAGCTTTATGAGAAAGATTTGGCTTATATTGATGAAGTTGCTGTAAATTGGTGTCCAGCATTAGGAACAGTTCTTGCGAATGAAGAAGTTATTGATGGTAAAAGTGAACGCGGTGGCCATCCAGTAGTACGTAAACCAATGAGACAATGGATGTTGAAAATTACTGCGTATGCTGATCGTCTATTGGAAGATTTAGATGAACTAGATTGGCCAGAAAGCCTTAAAGATATGCAACGTAATTGGATTGGTCGTTCAGAAGGTGCAGAAGTAACCTTTGATATAGATGGACATGATGAGAATTTTACAGTATTTACAACAAGACCCGATACACTATTTGGCGCAACATACGCTGTATTGGCACCAGAACATCCATTTGTGGAGAAAATTGTTTCTAAAGAACAACAAGAAGCAGTAAAAACTTACCTAAATGAAGTACAAACGAAGTCTGATTTAGAACGTACAGATTTAGCCAAAGATAAAACAGGTGTCTTTACAGGGGCTTATGCTATTAATCCGGTTAATAATGAAAAAATGCCAATTTGGGTTGCCGATTATGTATTGATGAGTTACGGAACAGGTGCAATTATGGCTGTTCCTGGTCATGATGAACGAGACCATGAATTTGCAACAAAATTTGAATTGCCAATCATAGAAGTTGTTGCCGGTGGTGATGTCTCTAAAGAGGCCTATACTGGTGATGGCGAGCATGTAAATTCAGATTTTCTAAATGGCTTAGGAAAAGATGAAGCGATTTCGAAAATGATTGATTGGCTAGAAGCAAATGAAAAGGGAACAAGAAAAGTTACGTATCGCTTGCGTGACTGGTTATTCTCTAGACAACGTTATTGGGGAGAGCCGATTCCTATTATTCATTGGGAAGATGGTTCAATGACTGCTGTTCCTGATGAAGAATTACCGTTAGAATTACCTGTTATGGAGGATATTAAACCATCAGGAACAGGGGAGTCTCCATTAGCTAATAGTGATTGGGTTAATGTCGTTGACCCTGAAACTGGAATGAAAGGTCGTCGTGAAACGAATACAATGCCTCAGTGGGCTGGAAGTTGTTGGTATTTCTTACGTTATGTTGACCCTGATAATACTGAAAAATTAGCTGATCCAGAAGCACTTAAAGAATGGATGCCGATCGATATTTATATTGGTGGTGCAGAGCATGCAGTCCTTCACTTGCTATACGCACGTTTTTGGCATAAATTCCTTTATGATATTGGTGTTGTTCCAACGAAAGAACCATTTACGAAGTTGTTTAACCAAGGAATGATTCTTGGTGAAGGTAATGAGAAAATGAGTAAATCTAAAGGGAATGTAGTTAATCCTGATGACATCGTCACTTCCCATGGAGCTGACACGCTAAGACTTTACGAAATGTTTATGGGACCATTAGATGCATCTGTTGCTTGGTCAACAAATGGACTTGATGGAGCTCGCCGTTTTCTAGATCGTGTATGGCGTTTGTTTGTTAATGAGGATGGATCAATTTCTGAAAAGGTCAGTGATGAAAATAATAATTCCTCATTAGAACGTGTCTATCATGAAACTGTGAAAAAAGTTACCGAGGATTTCGAGAACCTTCATTTTAATACTGGGATTTCACAAATGATGGTATTTATTAATGAAGGGTATAAAGCTGAAAAGCTACCAAAAGAGTTTGTTGAAGGATTCGTTAAAATGCTTGCTCCTATTGCTCCACATATTACCGAAGAATTATGGAGCCTACTAGGCCACAAAGATACAATTACTTATGAACAATGGCCAGCATATGATGAATCTAAATTGGTTGAAGATGAGGTAGAGGTTGTCCTTCAAGTTATGGGGAAAGTTCGTTCGAAAATTAGTGTATCAAAAGACATTTCAAAAGAAGAGTTAGAAGAAAAAGCACTAGAAGATGAAACGATAAAAGAATGGATTGAAGGAAAAACGGTACGAAAAGTAATTGTTGTCCCAGGAAAGCTAGTAAATATAGTAGCAAATTAACTAAAGAGAGGATTACCTACATGTTTTAGGTAATCCTCTTTATTTTAGTTATTCTCTTCTGATGGGATCCATTCGGATTGAACAATGATCCATTTGTCGCGTTCATAATACCATAGAGATTCAATAGTTCCGAGTTGATCGGAATGATCTGTACCACTTATTTGTTGAAAGCTTTTTAAACCATATCCTTTGCTCTCACTAATATAAAATGGTTCAAAGTATGCAATTGGATCAACAATCACTGAGGTTTTCTTTAATAACTGGCCTTCTCTATTGTAAATTCCTCTTTTAGCATAGTGACTAGCATTTTTTTCTACATTAACAAGAGTAGGATCAGAAACAGGTGAAAACTTAATTTCAACCTGAAAGTCTTCCTTAAATTCTCCTGATACATATTCTTGTTTTGGTAGGGGGATTTCTAATAGTTTATATTGTATTAATGTGTGCAAATTATAATGATGAACTCCCCCATTTCCACCAGTTGCACTCTGAAACAATATTTCATTTACCGAGTCATGATTTAAATCCATAAATTTAAGCTTTGGTTTGTATCCACCATTATAATTTATTTCCCAAGACTTATTTTTATGGGTTGTAATAATTAATTGAAGGTCTCGATAGTATTCAGAATCAGATGAGAATAATGTTCCTTTCAACATTAATTCTTCTTTATGACCGTCGCCAGTCACATCTTCTTGGTATGTTTCAATTGTTGTTGGTTCTGGTGGATGTTTTTCTTCTTTAGCGTTTACCATATAAGAAGTAATCATTAATATAGGTATGATTAATGTAATTACCTTACTCTTCATATAATCTCCCTCACTTAAAAGCAGTCATAGAGGTATTATGTGATATTTAGTAACTTGTTATTCGACAATTAATTCCATACTTAACTAAAAGTTAGTCATTTTATGGATTGGAAATTCTTATCATAATTAGGTTCAACTAATACAATATACTCTATTGATTAAGATAGATTTCGATTGTATTATAGATTTACAGTTTTTAATCTTTCTTTAAAAATAACTTGACGAATTTTGTCGAAAAATGTTATATTTATTAAGTCGCTGTTATTGGCGAATAAAAATATCAAAAAAAGTTGTTGACATTCAATTGCTTGTTTGATATATTATAAAAGTTGCTTTTAAAAAAGCACCTCGAAATATTTGCTCTTTGAAAACTGAACAAAACAACCAGTATGTTTAGGGAAACTAGACTTATCGCCAGTGATGGCGAAAAGCAAAGTTGAACTTATGCAAACTAGAAGTTGTAAAACTTTTAGTTTGCCAAGAGAAAAACAACCCTGTTTTTCTTTATA
Organism: Ornithinibacillus halophilus; assembly: GCF_900129485.1. GTDB lineage: Bacteria > Bacillota > Bacilli > Bacillales > Amphibacillaceae > Ornithinibacillus > Ornithinibacillus halophilus. Next base: position 75 of record NZ_FQVW01000075.1, on the reverse strand, counting down.
AAAAACCTAGAAGCATTGCTTCTAGTAGCTAAGAACTTACCTATAATTGATTGGTGTCAATTATAGACAAACTTT
>NZ_FQVW01000076.1 GCF_900129485.1 Ornithinibacillus halophilus | reverse complement strand
GGGGTCTCACCGATGCCTTTGCTCCCACAGGAGTCTACGTATATTCCCTCCGCTTAGCTAGCAAATTGTTCGTCTTTGGCAATGACTTTTTAGTTTTGTCCCAACCTCTTCTTAATTTTGGATTAGAGCATGCACCTTCCATACTCCATTTTCTTTCTTCATTTCTATTCCACCTATAACATTCATCATATTAGCTCTTGTTATAAAATAATAGGTGACTTGTTGGTTATCAGCCCATTCTTGGATGATATAATCTGGGTTATGGAGCAAGTGATACACATTCGTTTCTAGCGCATGATAAAGTTTATCTTCACCTTGCCATTCACTATCTTGAGTAAGTAAGGAATGGACGATGTCACTATTTCTTTCATATGCCGAATACAAATATAATGCCATTGCTTCAAAAGCTGATAAATCAGTAAGATTTATCGGATTCTGTTCTCTCTGGTATCCATCAAATAGTTCTTGGCCATTATTCACTAGAGGTAAATCGAGTCTAATAATATCTTTGTACTCAATATCTTCCCATTTCTCTTCAAATAAAATCCTTACTTCCGTATCGGTCACTCTGTAAAAGTTATCTCCTTTATCCCAACTAGTTTCTTCGTATTCTTGAACAACTGTATCAATAATACTCCAGAATCTAGAATTTGGATGACTTACTAGGAAGCTCTTTAATTCTTCTTGTGATTTATCAGAGAGATAGATATCCTGTCCTTCTCCTATAATAAATCGATTAATATATTCTGATGCAGCAAAATATAAGTTATATTCAATAGGCAGAGGGTTTAGTGTATCATTAGTATCATTAGTATAGTTAATCAAAATATCTTCCATTTCTAGCAAGTCGTCTACTATACCATCATATGAACCAAACCCAACCGAATCATGTACAATTGATGTATGATAGGTCGTTAGTAATTTCACTGCTCGCTTATACGTGTCATCGATATTCCAAGTGGCCATTTGGTTCGTAATCCAGTTTTCATCTAAAGCAACACGCAAAAAGTCAGGGTCTTTATCCATAACTAATTTCAAACCTTGCCCATTTAACATCGAAAGAAAACCTTTTAGTTCATCTGGACCATTATATTTTTCTGGTGTATCTTGTAATTCAAGTAAATCATATTCTCCTTCTAAACCGAGTTTATGTTGATTAAGCATCACATTTAGTGTGTGTTGTGCTGAACTATAAAATGAAGACATTTTGTATATAAATTGCTGAATTTCACTATCAACATAAAATGGATCCTTTACATCTTCTGCGGTAATCTGATAGATGTCTTCAACTTTTTCACTAGGAATAGTAAAACTATCATCGATAAAATTCATCATTTCGCTTTCACTTATTTGATGTTCTTCCATGGCGTCAATCATTTCTTTTATAGATGCCACTTCCCAGAACGAGTCGATATTATCAATACCAAGCTTATGCTGAAATTCTTCTTTCTTTTCAGTAAAATGCTGCTCCAGTCGATGTGCCCTTTTTTCTTTTTCAATATCTATATCATTCTGTTCATTATCCTCGTCCCCTACATTATTCTCCTCTTCTTGTTGTTCATCATTTCCTTGGTCTCCTTGATTTCCTGATTTAGAATTATTCATAGGATCAATGGATGATAGTGTCATGATGATAAATAATACTAAGCCCGCTGCACCTGCTGCAAACGGCATCAACTTTTTCCAAATTGGCTGTTTCTTCTTCATACTAACTTCTGTCATTATATCTTCTTTATTTGTTAATTCAGGAATTCGATCATAGCTATTATTCATTTCATTTAATAACTGTTCTAATTTCTTATCATCCATAGTAAGATACCTCCTGCTCCTCATACTTTTCAAATTTCTTTTTTAGTATGTTTTTTGACCGATGCATTCTAGTTTTAACAGTAGATATTCTCATTTTGAGAATGGATGCAATTTCATCATAAGATTTATCGTGAAAGTAATATAAAATAAGTGGTGCGCGGTATTTCAAATCGAGTTCTAATAGACATTCATGTAAAATGACATGCTCTTGTTTCTCGAAGTAATAACGATACTTATTATCTAAAGTTGTCTCGAGTTTAGCTTTTGCTACTAACTTTTGATCTCGTTTAAGTTTCCTAAAATGGTCCTTTGCAACATTCAATGAAATACGATACACCCAACTCGTAAAATTCCCATCATTAAACAAATGAGCCTTTTGGTATATTTTCACAAAAGTTTCCTGTACAACATCTGGGATAAATTCTGGTGTCACACCAAACTGGAATGAAAATTTTTCTATTATTGGTTTATATATTTCTACTAAACTTTCAAATGCAGTCTCATCTTTTTCCTTTACTAGATCAATCAAATATTCTTCTTCCACTTTACTGCCCCCTAAAAGCCATTCAATTATAAAACGACGCATATGTATTAAAATGTTTCATTTAATTAAAAAAAGTTATATTTTGAGGTTTAAATTTAATCGAAAAGGGTATAACTATTAACGTAAGACTTTCTCGTATTCCCCCTGTAAGCAAGGCGTTGTCACGCTTTGCTTTTTTTTTGCAATTTCCCTTTGAACATCAAATTTTAGACTTGTCCTAATTCTATAGTAACAAAAAACGGTAGTTTGGTGTTTTTTTTCTCACCTTTGTTATAATAAAAAGAAAAGCTTTGGAGGGTATTCAATGGGGAACTTTGAAACTGTTCATGAAAGAAAAAATACTCGGTCTGTAAAATGGGACTTGCTTCATGCCGTTTTTCAAACAGAAGATGTCCTACCGATGTGGGTAGCAGATATGGATTTTAAAGCACCAGAAGAAGTTAACAATGCTATCATCGAGCGAGCAAAACATGGTATTTACGGGTACACTGTACTTGATGAAAAGGTCAAGCAGTCTGTTGTAAATTGGTTAAGCAATCGCCATAATTGGGACATTGAAGAAAAATGGCTTTCTTTTAGCCCTGGAGTTGTAACCACTTTACATATGGCTGTTCAAGCCTTAACCGAAGCAGGAGATAAAATTCTAATTCAAACACCTGTCTATACGCCATTTTATCAAGTTATTGAAAAGCATGACAGGCAAATAGTCAAAAACCCACTTGTACAAAAGGACAATTATTATCATATTGATTTTCAAGATTTTGAGGAAAAACTTAAAACTGGTGTTAAAGCATTTATTCTATGTTCACCACATAATCCAGTTGGCAGAGTTTGGACAAAGGAAGAACTATCAGAAATGGCACGTCTTTGTTTAAAACACGACGTCCTTATATTTTCTGATGAGATCCATGCCGATTTAATCTATTCAGGACATAAACATATTCCAATTGCAAGCTTGTCCACAGAAATTGCAGATAAAACCATAACGTGCATGGCTCCATCAAAAACTTTTAATTTGGCTGGACTACAAGCTTCATTTGCTGTTACAACTAATCAAGAGTATCGTAAATCATTAAATGATATGTTAGGAAAACAGGGGCATCATATGTTAAATACAATGGCTACGACTGCTATTGAAGCAGCCTATGAACATGGAGAGCCTTGGCTTAATGAATTAATGAGTGTATTAAAAGACCACCATGATTATGTTGTTTCTGAATTAGAAGGAAAAACAAATTTAAAAGTAATTCGTGCAGAAGGAACCTATTTGTTGTGGTTTGATTGCAGTGCATTAAATATGGATCCAAAAGAACTAAAGCAATTTATGATTGAAGAAGCCAAAGTAGGTCTAAATGCCGGAATTGACTACGGGGATGAGGGCGCATCCTTTATGCGTATGAACATCGCATGCCCTCGAGAAACGTTAGAAGAAGGCGTACAACGAATCATCAGTGCTTATCAGAAGCTTAATTAAAATTAACAGGTCCAGTGATAACTTGTCGGTTATCATTGGACCTTTTTTTCACATTTCACTTATCACTGTTTTATCATATTGTTGTGATTTATAAGCATCAATTAACAAGAATATCGCTGTAATGATATGCATGATCATCCCTACAAATGGAATCCAACCTATAGCAGAAGTAATGATTCCTAATATACTTCCATGATATTTTCTCTCTTCTGAAATACAAAAAATTAAAGTTATGATATGTAGTACTAGCATAACAACGAGTGGCGTCCAAGCCATACTTAAAATAATGGTACCACCAATGAACGGTACACCCCAAAATGCTTCTAACCCACCCGTAATCCACTTTAGTATGGTTGATATCTTCATACCTTCACCTCCACTTCAACTATTAACCATTTATATTAAATTTTTGTAATTTTAATACTGTAAAGTAAAGAAACAGGAACTAATCAGTCCCTGCTCTCTATTCTTGTTCTTCATTAAGTTGTGTTGGATCAGTTGGTGTTTCCTTTGATTCATTTTGTTCTCCAGAAGAAATTTCACCACAAATCAACCGAGCACCAGAATCTCCACCTGGTTGACTTACACCATCATCTTGACCTTCTGTAACAACTAGAGACGTGCCATCTTTTGATAAAATCGACTTCTTCCCGTCTTTTAAGGTTGCTCCTGCCAACATTAAATCGGCATCAACTAACCCACCACCATCAGCCTCAACATTTGGTAAATCTCCTAAATGGGCACCATCTGGATGCATCAAACCATGCTCTTTTCCTTCAGGATCAAAATGATTGCCAGCACTTTTAAAATCTGGCCCTTCACATTTAGGGATTTCGTGGACATGTACTCCATGGAATCCTGGTTCTAGTCCCTCTAACTTTAATTTAATTTGAACACCATCTGGCTGCTCATTTAATGCTGCTGTTCCTACAAGATCTCCATCGCCATTATACATATCAACTGTTTTTGACGTGATCTCGCTGCTTTGACAAGCTACTAAAAAAAGTAGCAAACAAAATAACACGTAACGCATGATGAATACTCCTCTTATAAATACTTTTTTATAGTATCCTCCAAAACAAATAGGATAAACATTAATTATTAAGAAAAGCGCAAGCGCCTTGGTCACCCCCGACAAGCTTAAGTCGAGCCTCGGCGTGGCGATCTTTGCCACAGAGAGGATTGACTTAAGACCTCGAGGGGGAAGGCGCTGGAGCTAGACATCTCTGAATTTTATACATTCTTTTAAATAAAAAAACGAAGAACTCGTTTAAGTCTCCGTTTACAATGGCTTATCATTATTTTTTGTGGTTAGATGCTTATATTTTTCTTCTGCTAATTTTTCATCTTTTTTAGATTTTTTATAAAGAAAATACGAAGCAACTGCAGCACCAATCATAAAGATAACTAATGTAATTATTGCAGGGATATACTCCGATTTATCTTCAGGAAAATATAAAAACTCCATCATTGGTATCACATCCTTCAATCCAAGTATAGCATATTTTTACTTTTTATTCGCTTCCTGTCTATAAATTTGGCACAATAAGAGAGTAAGGAGGTATGTATTCATGTCAGAAAAAACAATCGGTGATATCGTACGAGCAAACTATAACTCAGGAATATACATAGGCGAAATTGTTGAGGATCGAGGGGATAAGTTTTTAGTTAAAGTTCTAGCTGTTGAAAAACATCCGATGCAAGGTGACCTTCACCATCCTAAGCAAGTAGAAGGGGTATTTTTCCATGAGAGGAAAGCATTAGCTTTTAATGAAAAAATGAATGTAGCTAAAGGTGTTGTTTTTCCTTTTGAAGGAGAAGTACCAAACTATAGCCATTCTTTAAAAGAAGCTGTAACTACACAAAAAGAGAAATTAATGTCAAAAGAGACAGAGTTTAATATGAAAGCTCTCGAAGTCTTAAACAGTATAGAAAAAAATTATTACATAAAAAGCTATTACTAAAAAATAAGAGGCATTCCCTTAGGAGTAGCCTCTTATTTCATTATTCACCTAAATTTTCTTTAATAACTTCTTCAATACCTGCTAGCGCTTCTTCTTCATCATTACCTGTTGTGATAACAGTAATTTCAGCACCTTTTGGAATCCCTAATGACATAACACCCATGATTGATTTTAGATTAACTTTTTTTCCATTATAAGAAATTTCAACTTCAGACTGGTATTGACCAGCTTTATTTACTAATAGTGTTGCCGGTCTTGCGTGAACACCAGTTTCAGCAGTGATTGTAAATGTTTTTTCCATGTTCGTTCATCCTTCCAAAAATATGGTAGCTAGTACAGTTTTCCAAAGTAGACAAGAAAGACACACTAGACTTCTATAACATATAAGTCTAAGGCTAACGCAACTAATTAGCATAGCTATCTAATACTTATGGTTTACAAAATTAGTGAATATATTTATTCGTGAAAAACTGAACTTACTTATTTATTATAAACAAAATCATTCATTTTTGGAAATGATAACTTCAAACTTTTAATTTGATAACAAAGTTTGTTTTTACAATTATTGTGTGATAACTTTAATTTGAACAGATTCAGTTTGAGGAGGAAAATTAATGAGTGTACATATTGGTGCAAATAAAGGCGATATTGCCGATAAAATTTTATTACCAGGTGATCCACTGCGAGCTAAATACATTGCTGAAACATTTCTAGAGGACGTTACACAATACAATGAAGTTCGTGGGATGCTAGGCTATACTGGAACATATAAAGGAGAACGAGTATCTGTACAAGGTACAGGTATGGGGGTTCCTTCAATCTCTATTTATGTTAATGAACTAATTCAAAGTTACGATGTAAAGAAACTAATTCGTGTCGGAACTTGTGGAGCAATACAAAAAGACGTAAAAGTGAGAGACGTCATTTTAGCCCAAGGATCTACCACTGATTCACAGATGAATCGCATGATATTCGGTGGAATTGATTATGCTCCATTAGCTGACTTTGAGTTATTAAAGAATGCATATGATGCTGGAATTGAAAAAGGCTTAAACCTTCGTGTAGGAAATGTATTTACAAGTGATACGTTTTATCGTGATAATGCTAAAGAAGTAAATGAACTGTTGGCTAAATACAAAGTACTTGCAGTTGAAATGGAAACAACAGCACTTTACACATTAGCAGCAAAATTTGATCGTCAAGCACTTAGTGTATTAACTGTTTCCGACCATATTTTAACTGGAGAAGAAACAACTGCTGAAGAACGACAAACAACATTCAACGAAATGATGGAAATTGCGTTAGAGGCAGCAATTAAGTAATATTCTATCTAAACCGAACCATAGCTAGAAAATGGTTCGGTTTTTTCATGAATTCACATTCTATATGTTAACCTTTTGAAAATATGGTTGACAATGTTTCTCCTGCTATATAATATCAATAGTAAGAAAACTAGAGGAGAAATAATATTATGAAAAACTTACGGCCTATCGATTTAACATTTGGAGCAGTGTTTGTATGTCTTATGGCAATAGGTGCAAATATTACAGCTTGGTTTCCAATCCTTGCAGTACCAATTGGAGGAGCTACTGTTCCATTATCATTGCAGACATTTTTTGCTATTTTAGCTGGATTAATGTTAGGAAGGAAATTAGGGAGTCTATCTATATTTGTTTATTTAATGGTTGGCTTATTAGGTGTTCCGGTATTTGCCCAAATGCGTGCTGGAATCTGGGAGTTTATAAGTCCAACTGGTGGATTTTTAATTTCATTTGTTCTTGTTGCATTCTTTGTAGGATGGATTGCAGAACAAGGTAAGAAACCATCGATTCCTCTATATACTGTTGCTGCCGTAATTGGGTTAATTGTAAATTACGTTTTTGGAGTTACCTATATGTATATCGCCATGAACAATTGGCTTGAATTACCAATTTCATATTCTATTGCATGGTCAGGCATGATACCATTTTTAATCAAGGACGGTGCACTGTCTATTTTTGCAGCAATTTTTATGGTACAACTTGCCAAAAGAATAGCTTTTCGTTGGAAGCCTGCATCCTAAAAAAAATATTAATTTAGAATAAAACTACTGCCATTTCCTATTTAATGATGATAGTTGTATTCTTGTGTGGTAAAATAACAATGATATTTACGTAGGACATTGGACACCCTCCACACGAGGAAATTATTCATCGAAAGGACAGTGCACAGTGGAATTATTCCTTAATTTTCCATTATGGGCCGCTTTTTCTGCAATCATTTTTGCTCAAGTTATTAAAGTTCCCATTACACTAATAGCAACTAGAGAGTTTAAACCAAGCTTGGCATTTAGTACAGGTGGAATGCCTAGTAGTCATTCTGCGGCAGTTGCAGCCCTAACAACTGGTGTAGGTATTACCGAGGGGGTAACATCGACACTCTTTGCTATATCATGTATTTTCAGTGTGATAACGATGTTTGATGCATCTGGTGTAAGACGACATGCAGGTCAGCAAGCGGTGGTATTAAATCAATTGATTAAAGACTTTCTATACTTTGTTGATGAGGCAAAGGATTGGAATAAAAAAGAAGAGTACGAAAAACGTAAAGAACTAAAGGAACTGCTAGGACACCAACCAATTGAAGTATTTATTGGAGGTTTAACAGGAATCTTAATTGCCTTCTTCCTCTTTCAGTTTTATTAATAGAAAAGCGCAGAGCGCCCGCTTTGCGACGTAAGGACTGCGCCAGCGCAACGCTGGTGGTTCGATGTTATCGCGCAAAGCGATGGTTTTAATCGAACATTCCCCGTAGGAGATAAAGGAAACATGCCCCTTCATAGGGGTATGTCGACGTTGGACGAAAAGTCCGGTTTTAGTCGACCTTCCTTTTTATCGGAGTCGATGTTGACTTTCACCACAAGGGTATAAGTGCGACTAAGCCTCTGGTTTCACCAATCGGCAAGTCTTCTTTATCGTACGGAGGCGAAGGAAGTCTCTCTAGTCGCAGGCGCTCGGAGCTAGACATCTCTTTAAATAAAGAGACTGTTTGTAGACAGTCTCTTTATGTTTAGCTTTCATTCATTTGTTCACGAAAGACTTGCAATGCTTTATTTTCATTTAAAGCAACAAGGGTTTCTTCTGTCAACGTCCCATCGCCCTTTTCAATAATGTACACGTCAACTTCTT
>NZ_FQVW01000051.1:13540-19738 GCF_900129485.1 Ornithinibacillus halophilus | reverse complement strand
CCTAACTTAACTTTTAACCCTAATTGTTTAAATAAAGGTAATGCATCTTGAACCTTCCCCAGTTTAGCTGGACCAGCTGGTGCAATTATACCAACCGTATCCCCTGGTTTTAGTCTCTTTGGATATACCATGAACCCCTTCCTTTCTATGAAAAGCTTAGAGTGCCCGCTTTGCGACGTACGGACTGGACTGAGGCGTAGGAGATAAAGGAAACATGCCCCTTCATAGGGGTATGTCGACGTTGGACGCAAAGTCCGGTTTTAGTCGACCTTCCTTTTTATCGGAGTCGATGTTGACTTTCACCACAAGGGTATAAGTGCGACTAAGCCTCTGGTATCACCAATCGGCAAGTCTTCTTTATCGTACGGAGGCGAAGGAAGTCTTGTGCCTGTGATTACTCGGCACAAAGGACAAAGAAGTATCTCTTTGAAGTTCCTTCGCTAGTCGCAGGCACTCGGAGCTAGACATCTTTGATTTTTCTTCCTTTAGCAACTTCTCGTTAATCTTTTCTCGCCCACTTCAATTCTAAATATCCGACTGGATGACGCACAATTCCCCGAACGGAATCAGAGTATAGGTGTACTTGATTGTAATAATGGATTGGAAAAATAGGCATTTCCTCTGCTAAAATTCTTTCTGCCTCATACATGTAGTCCCAGCGTTTTATTTCATTTGATTCTGTTTTTGCCAAACGAATTAACTTATCGTAGTCCTCATTTGACCAGCCTGTACGGTTCATTGTCGAATCGGTCGTAAAACTTTCTAAAAAGTTCACAGGATCCCCGTAGTCATAGATAAAGGAACTTCGTGAGAATTGTAGTTTAAGAGCCTTTTGGTCTTCTAGAAATACGCCCCATTCGATATTTCCGAGCCGAACATCCACTCCAAGATTTTCTTTAAACATAGCTTGCATTGTCTCAGCAATGGCCTTATTCGATTCACTTGTGTTATAGGATAAATTCACGTCTGGTAATGCATCATATCCTTCTTCTTCCATTCCTTCCTTTAGCAACCTTCTTGCTTTCTTTGGATCAAACACAACTAGGTCACCAGTGATACCACGGAAATCGCCTCCATCAGGGTTTACGAATCCAGGAGAAACAAACCCATGCGCTGCTTCTTCACGATTTCTCGTCACATAATCAACAATATCCTGCTGATTAATCGCTAGAGCAAATGCTTTTCGAATTTTTTCATTTTGAAATGGCTCCATTGTCACATTAAAACGGAAAAAAGATAAACCAGCTTGTTCCTCAATCACAACATTTTTATCCTCAATGAGTTGATCGGCAATCTCAGAAGGTATGGATGTCATATCTAAGTCACCTGTTTGGAACATTTGATACTCCGTATTCGTGTCCTCAACCATTGCCCAATGTACGATGTCTATTTGAACCGTATCTTTATCCCAGTACTGGTCATTCTTGGCAAAAATCATATGGCTATTATGCTTCCATTTTTCCAGTATAAATGGGCCATTAGATACGAATGTTTCTGCTTCGGTATGCCAATCAGGGTTTTCTGTTGCTACCTTCTTGTTTACTGGAAAAAATGCCGGATTAGATATAACATGAAGGAAAAATCCAGTTGGTGCTGTCAACGTTACTTCCAACGTCTTTTCATCAACAGCCCGAACTCCTACTTTATCCTTTGGGCCATTTCCATTATTGTATGCCTCACCACCTTCAATTAAATATCCTAAAAAGGCAGCTGGTGATAAATTTTCTGGATTCAATAATTGCTCCCAAGCATATTCAAAATCATATGCCGTTACTGGGTCCCCGTTAGACCAATTAGCATTTTCTCTCAAATAAAATGTATAGATTTTCCCATTCTCTGAAATATCCCAACGCTCAGCAATTGCTGGTTGTGGTCTATCATTTTTCCCTAAACGTGTTAAGCCTTCCATTAAATTGTTCAGGGCATTCCAAGAAACGTCATCAAAGCCTGATGGTGGATTAAAGGACGTTGGTTCTTTTCCATTATTCATATAAAGGACCGTCTTTTCTCCTTCATGTTCTTGGATGTCTGCTCTAGTGTTACTAGTCGTACATGCCGTTAACAAAAGCACACATACAGTGACAACAAACAATAACCAATTCTTCATGAAAATACCCTCCTCTAGTAGATTATTTGCGTGAACTAGAAGCTAATAGTTTCTTTGCACGTTTATCCTGTAACCAACAATCTACCTTATGTGTCGTTGTAAGGCTTTTTGTTTTTGGGTATTTCCTAAGACAGACTTCCATTGCCATTGGACATCGAGGAGCAAACGGGCACCCTTTAGGCGGAGAGAAGAGATCTGGTGGTGTTCCATCAATCGGTGTTAATTCTGCCTCTGTTGCATCTAATCGTGGCACTGATTTTAATAATCCTTTTGTATAGGGATGCTGGGGATGATAAAAAATTTCTCGTTTATCTCCCTCTTCAATTAACTTACCGGCATACATGACAGCGACACGATCCGCAACTTTAGCCACAACACCCAAATCATGTGTAATTAAGATAATCGATACTCCGGTTTCCCTTTGAATTTTTTCAAATAACTCTAATATTTGCGCCTGAATTGTAACATCTAGAGCTGTCGTTGGCTCATCGGCAATGAGTAATTCCGGTTCACAAATCAACGCTATCGCTATAACGATTCGCTGCCTCATACCTCCACTAAATTGATGGGGATATTGTTTTAAACGTTCATCCGGATTCGGAATACCGACAAGTTCTAACATTTCCAATGCTTTCTCTCGCGCCTCTAATGATGAAATTTTTTTATGCTGCTTCAGTCCCTCCATAAGTTGGGTCCCAATCGTTAATGTTGGGTTTAAAGCTGTCATAGGGTCTTGAAAAATCATCGAAATATCGACACCCCGAATGGAACGCATTTCTTTTTCACTAAGCTCTGTTAATTGCTTATCATGAAACTGAATTTTTCCACGTACAAGTCTTCCTGGAGGACTTGGGATTAACTTCATGATGGCATTCGATGTGACACTTTTCCCACAACCAGATTCTCCAACGATTGCTAACGTCTCTCCTTTATACAAATGAAAACTAACACCCCTAACCGCTTGAACAATTCCACCATATGTCGAAAAGTGGACATGCAAATCTTTGACTTCAAGGATTTTTTCCATTTTGTCACCTACTTCCTTAGCTTCGGATCCAATGCATCCTGAAGCCCGTCACCTAGTACATTAAACGCAAACATCGTAAACGAGATAAAAAATGCTGGGAAAAATAATGTCCACCAGTGCCCAGATAGGATAGCTCCCAGTGAATCACTAGCCATCGTTCCCCAACTAGCATACGGGGATTGAATTCCCAGCCCTAAAAAACTAAGGAAAGCCTCAGCAAAGATGGCCGATGGTACAGTTAAAGTCAATTGAACGATGATTGGCCCCATCGTATTTGGAATTAAATTTCTTCGGATAATCCGGGATGTGTTTGTCCCAAATGATTTGGAGGCTAGGACAAATTCATAATTTTTAATTTGTAACACTTGTCCTCTAACAATTCTGGCCATCCCGACCCAACCAGTAACGGTCAAGGCAATGATAATGGTGGTAAGACTAGGCTCCATAATGACAAGTAGTAAAATAACAACGAGTAAATAAGGTATGCCGTACAACACTTCTACGATACGCATCATAATGTTATCCACACGCCCACCTTTGTATCCTGCAATCCCTCCATAGATAATTCCGATACAAAAATCAATCAGAGCTGCCATCAATCCAACAAATAAGGAAACTCTTGCCCCATACCACGTTCTTGTAAAAACATCCCGACCATGTTGATCCGTTCCAAACCAATGGTCTTTTGAAGGTGGGTGAAATTGGTTGGGCTGATCCATTTTGGTAACTTCATATGGTGAGATAATGGGACCAAAAATAGCCAAAAATACTACAATTACTAAAAAGAACATCCCTAACATGGCTAATTTATTTTTTATTAAGCGATACCACGCGTCACTCCAGTATGACAAGGATGGTCGTGAAACAACTTCAGCTGCTTTTACATCTTTTTCCGTCCATCGAAACCACTCATTAGGCACTTGTTTATTTTCTGGTTTCACGATTACTCTCCTTCCTTTTTATGAAGTTTAATGCGAGGATCTAATAATCCATATATGATGTCGACCAGGAAGAGCATCACCACTAAAAACACACTATAAAAAACCGTCGTCCCCATAATTACTGGATAATCCCGTTGATTAATACTTTCAACGAAATAACGCCCCATACCGGGAATCGCAAAAATCTTTTCAATGACAAAAGTCCCCGTTAAAATACCTGCTAGCAATGTTCCGATAATCGTAATAACTGGCATTAAAGCATTTTTTAACGCATGCTTTATAACAATTTTCCACGGACTTAGCCCTTTAGCACGTGCCATTTTAATATAATCTTGTGTTAAAACTTCTAACATGGTCGAGCGAGTTAGCCTTGCGATAATCGCCATTGGTCCCGTTGCCAGAGCAGCTACAGGGAGGACCATGTGTAGAGGGCTTGCCCAAGTTGCTGGCGGCAAAAGATTTAAGTTTACTGCCAACTGCTGAATTAATAAGGTAGATAATACAAAATTCGGAATGGATATCCCTAATACAGCAACACTCATTGCCATATAGTCTATGAAACCATTATGTTTTAAAGCAGCAATAATCCCCAACGTCACCCCTGATAGTAGTGCTACAAGGATCGTTACCATTCCCAGTTCGAATGAAATTGGAAACCCTTGCCCAAGCAAATCATTAACAGTTTGATTTGGTTGTTTAATAGATGGGCCAAAGTCTAAGGTAACAATCGATTTCAGGTAGAGGATATATTGAATATGATAGGGTTGATCCAGATTATAGTAAGATTCTAGATTACGCTGCACCGACTCCGATGTTCCTCTTTCCTCATTTAATGGAGAGCCGGGAATCGAAATCATTAATACGAATGTAATTGTCACAATGATCCAGATAGTTACAATCATGGTGAGAAATCGTTTTAATATATACCGTAACAAATCGCTTCACTCCTGCTACATGCCGTTTTGACTGGATCCTTCGTTAAAATTTAGTTTTCTGCGCTAACTCTGTCATTACAAGCATCGCTTGATAGGCTTCGACGATATCTTTTGCTTGGTAGGCAACCATCGTCGTATTTGGAATGATTTGAGTACCTGGCATTAAATTCGCCCATTCTGCTTGTCCATAATTTGTAAATTCGATTTTTAGTAGTGGTTGTTCTGGTGGAACTAATGGGTAAACGTTTCTTTGGTTTTCTAGAGCTTGAATCACTTTTTCTGTAAGTAATTCACCTGCTTTTCTTGGCGTTAAACTGAGTGCTGCAGATCGGGATACTGCTTCTTTTACAATGACCGTCGTAACCTCTGGTATTAACTCCTCCGCTTCTTGTGCTACTTGATCATCACCAGACACTAACAAAACCGGAACACCAAAATATCCTGCAACATAAGCATTCATTCCTAATTCCCCAACAGCTTTATCATTAATGTAGAAGTTTCGTACGGCTCCTACCATCGAATGTGACATTACTCCAGCCTGCCCTGCACGAGAATGATAGCCAATAAACATTGCACCATCTAAAGAACTATCAATTCCTTGTATCATCGAGAGAGGTTTAACATCGCCAGTAATCAACCTTGCTTCCGGATGCAATCGATTGATTAATAGATTATTCATTTTCGAATGGCTATCATTAACAATGACTTCCGAGCACCCGAAATCATAGGCTGCCTTTATGACATAATTCGTCTCCTCTGTCATTATCATCCGTGCACGCTCATAATTATGTTCACCGGAATCAACATATGTATAATCCGGTAAACCAGTAATCCCCTCCATATCAACAGACAAATATAACCTCATCAGCACATACTCCTTTAGCATTTTATTCTAATTGTATGAGACAAGTTGGGAATAGATGATAGTTACTTCGGTGGAGAGTTGGGTTCTTTTGAGGGATTTTGTCGAATGATGGGTGGATTCGGGCTTATGGAATCGAGAACTTGTCGTCGAAAAAGGCAGCGAGGGCTCGTATCAATTACCATAGCTGCTCCTGTTTGCTTGCTACAGGCATCGAGAGCTTGTCTCGATTACTGTAGATACTATTCGATGACTTCTTCCGGCATTGAGAACTCGTATCGATTACCGTAGTTACTATTCGATGACTTCTTCCGGCAGCGAGAGCT
>NZ_FQVW01000051.1:0-13418 GCF_900129485.1 Ornithinibacillus halophilus | reverse complement strand
CGAGAGCTCTTATCGATTACCGTAGATACTCTTTGATGACTTCTTCCGGCAGCGAGAAACCAATCTCGTTTCAACTTCTCTCATAAAAAAAAGATGCAGCACCCAAACGGGAACTACACCTTTAAATACATCAATTTATATTATAATTTAAAACTAGCTACAATTCGGTCTTTCTGATAGTCGAAAAATGGTGAAACAACATCTCCATTTTCATCTACACGTTCGATATCAGCACCTAATGCTTTTAATTTACCAGCAAAGTCAACATAGCCACGGTCAAGATGTTTAAGCTCAGTGACTCTAGTAAATCCATTACCTCTTAGACCAGCCAAAATCAATGCAGCTGCAGCTCTTAAATCAGTTGCTGCTACTTCTGCACCTTGTAAATCAGATGGACCTTCAATAATTACACTACGTCCTTCTATTTTCATTTTAGCGTTCATACGACGGAATTCTTCTACATGCATGAAGCGATTTTCGAAAACAGTTTCTGTAATCATGCTAGTTCCTTCAGCACAAAGCATCAAGGCCATCATTTGTGATTGCATGTCAGTCGGGAAGCCTGGATGTGGAAGTGTTTTAATATCGGTTGGCTTGAGTCGTTCTGGACCGATTACACGAATTCCATTTCCTTCTTCCTCAACAGTAACACCCATTTCTTGGAGTTTCGAAATAACTGGGCGCAAGTGTTCAGATACTGCATTTTCAATGAGAACATTTCCACCAGTAATGGCAGCTGCAACCATAAATGTTCCAGCCTCTACTCGGTCTGGAATGATCGCGTGTTCTACACCATGAAGTTTTTCAACACCTACAATTTTTATTGTTTCTGTACCAGCACCAATTACTTTGGCACCCATTTTGTTTAAGAAATTTGCTAAGTCAACAATTTCTGGTTCTTTCGCACAGTTCTCCAGAATTGTTTTTCCTTCTGCCAAAGCAGCAGCCATCATAATATTTTCAGTAGCTCCTACACTTGGCATATCTAAATAAATCTTAGCACCTTTTAATCGGCCGTTCACGTGTGCTTCAACAAATCCATTTCCGACATGGACTTTCGCACCCATTGCTTCAAATCCTTTTAAATGCAAGTCAATCGGACGTGATCCAATTGCACATCCTCCAGGCATAGCAACATTTGCATGGCCATAACGAGCTAATAACGGCCCTAATACAAGTACAGACGCACGCATTTTGCGAACATATTCAAATGGCGCTTCTGTTTTTAATTGATTAGAAGCATCAACTTCAACCGTATTATTTTCAAAAACAACGTTTGCGTTCATATTACGTAATACTTCATTAATTGTATAAACATCAGCTAGGACTGGAACATCACGAATTACACTTTTCCCTTCACTAGCAAGAATACTGGCAGCAATTACAGGGAGTACAGCATTTTTTGCTCCCTCAACTTGGATATTACCATTCAATTGCTGTCCGCCTCTTACGATGATTTTATCCATATTTCAAATCTCCTTCAGATCCAGTTTCACTATATTAATATTCATTTATTAGGATAGGTGTTCCAATTGTAACTTGAACACTGCCATTCTGCGCATATTCCATGACAATTTGTATATTAGACGGCTTATCCTGAATGGTAATACTTTGTCTCCACAATGGGGAATAAGCATAAATTATCTCAGTCTGTTTTGACGTTTGTATATTATCAGTCTGCTTTTCTATATGTCTAAGTTCCAAGTAATTTGTCAAATTTGATAAAAATTTATCACTTTTAATTATAGCATCATCTGTTGTAGTGATACAAGAAAATTTTTTGACATCTTTAGTAAAGTAAGTTTGCTCCAGATTCTTCAATTCTTTTACGTAGGAAGACTTCACTTCGTCATTCCATACCTCACTATATAATACCACAACAAACTCGGAAGTATATTGGTTGTCTTTTGGAAAAATTGCCTTAATGACGGTGTTCAATTCACCAATATTATTCACCACTTCATATTGTATACTGTTTTTATTTTCATCTCTAGTGACCTTGTGACTATCTTTTAATTCATTCATCAATTCATTAAGTTGGGAACGGCCAATTTTTTCCTTCAGCGTTACTTCCCAATTATCTATAGTGACACGTTCACTTTCTAGTGCAGATGCTATATCTATTAAATCATCTGTTTTGCTTGATTGAAATAAAACAGTATTTGACACGATAAATATGATTATACTAATAAATGCTACTTTCTTCATTAATAAATCCCCCTTGTAACATAAACTTAAAATCTAGTATTAACCATTAACATATTTGTCATACTTGTTTTACTAGATTAATAGAAGAAACTATTAAGGGTGGATAAATAAAAAAAGTACAAAGGCGAACGGAACACCTTTGTACTTCTCTTTGTTTAAAATAAATAAATTAGGTCCTGTGACCATTGCAAAAATTCCAAGAAAAAACGGCTTACTCCTGAACCAATGACAATTGTGATGAGGAGCAATAATATCTTTGCTTCTTTTCCTCTTCCTTTTCTAATTAAAGGATCAAAGTTAATCACTTGCACTAATCTCCAAGTAATATAAATAAATACGATGTGCGAGATTATCCCCATCATCGCTAGTTGACCAATTGAAAACATAAAAACCACCTTGTCTCTTATTGCTTTTCTACCCATAACAATGCCATTCATGATGTAGAATGTCAATTATTCTGTCGTACTATTCGACAAGCACAACTAGTTCTCAATATATTTTCCATTACCCGGGAAATATCGACAGCATGTGGGTAATAATGTAATATTTTCACTCCATCTTCTGACAAGTTTTCCACTTTATCTTGAAATCCAAATTCCAATAAAAAAAATCCCCTATAATACCATTACAGGAGATTTTTAAAAAATATTTACTTAACTACGTTCAATCTATTAATTGCTCGTTTGAGTGCTAATTCAGCCCTTATGAAATCAACATCATCTTGTTTAGACTGTAAGCGACGTTCTGCACGTTCTTTTGCTTTCCGAGCACGTTCTACGTCAATCTCACCAGGTTTTTCAGCTGACTGAGCTAAAATAGTGACCTTTGTAGGACGCACTTCCAAGAATCCACCGTTAACGGCTAGAACCTCTTCATCGGATTCGCGTTTTAGACGTACTGAACTAATTGAAAGTGGAGCAACGAGAGGTATATGACCTGGTAAAATACCAAGTTCTCCATTTTCTGCTTTACAGCTAACCATTGTAAATTGATCTTCCATTACTGGACCATCAGGAGTAACAACACTCACAGTTAGTGTTTTCAATGTAACCCCTCCTTGAGACATCATCCATTAGAGGGCTTGATTCACCCTCTAAGAACTCATATGTCTACAATATTATTCCATTTCTTTTGCTTTTTCGACAACTTCTTCAATACGTCCTACTAAACGGAATGCATCCTCTGGTAGGTCATCATATTTGCCGTCTAGAATCTCTCTGAACCCTTTAATTGTTTCAGAAACAGGTACATAAGAACCTGGTTGACCAGTGAACTGTTCTGCCACGTGGAAGTTCTGAGATAAGAAGAATTGAACGCGACGTGCACGTGATACAGTCATCTTATCTTCATCAGATAATTCATCCATACCTAAGATCGCGATAATATCTTGTAATTCTTTATATTTTTGTAGTGTTGCTTGTACTTCACGTGCTACTTCATAATGATCATCCCCAACGATTTCAGGGTCAAGTGCGCGTGATGTAGAAGCTAGTGGATCCACGGCAGGGTAAATACCTTGCTCAGATAGACCACGGTCTAAGTTAGTTGTCGCATCTAAGTGTGCGAAAGTTGTTGCTGGAGCAGGGTCAGTATAGTCATCGGCAGGTACATAAATAGCCTGGATAGATGTTACAGAACCTTTATCAGTTGATGTGATACGCTCCTGCAATTGTCCCATCTCTGTAGCAAGTGTTGGTTGGTAACCAACGGCAGATGGCATACGACCTAGTAGGGCAGATACCTCTGAACCTGCTTGTGTGAAACGGAAAATGTTATCGATGAATAATAGTACGTCTGCACCTTGTTCATCACGGAAGTATTCAGCCATTGTAAGACCTGTTAATGCAACACGCATACGTGCTCCAGGTGGCTCGTTCATCTGACCAAATACCATGGCAGTTTTTGTAATAACGCCAGAATCTTTCATTTCATAGTAAAGGTCATTACCTTCACGTGTACGCTCACCAACACCAGCGAATACGGAAATACCACCGTGCTCTTGAGCGATGTTATTGATTAACTCCTGGATAAGAACGGTTTTACCTACACCGGCACCACCGAATAATCCGATTTTACCACCTTTGATGTAAGGTGCTAATAAGTCAACAACTTTAATCCCTGTCTCAAGGATTTCAGTTTCAGTTGATAAGTTTTCAAATTTAGGAGCATCTCTGTGGATTGGGTCTCTACGTACGTCTGTAGGTAGATCCTCGTCCAAATCAATTTTATCTCCTAATACGTTAAATACACGACCTAGTGTAACTTCTCCGACAGGTACGGAAATTGGTCGACCTAGGTTTTCTACTTCCATTCCACGTTGAACACCGTCAGTAGATGACATCGCGATTGTACGAACTGCGTTATCACCTAAGTGAAGAGCAACTTCTAATGTAAGAATTTCGTTTACATCAGACTCTGCTGTGTTCAATTGGACTGTTAAAGCGTCATATACTTCAGGAAGCTGGCCGTCTTCAAACTTAACGTCAACGACAGGTCCCATAACTTGAGTAACAAGTCCTTTGCTCATCGATTTCCCTCCTAACTTACTTTACAAATGGCGTACGAGCTATTCTAATGCAGCTACCCCACCGACAATCTCGGTAATTTCTTGCGTGATTGCTGCTTGGCGGGCACGGTTGTATGACAATGTTAAGCCATCGATAAGCTCTGTTGCATTATCTGTTGCACTACGCATTGCTGTCATCCGTGCAGCATGCTCACTCGCTTTACCATCAAGTAATGCACCGTAAATAAGACTTTCTGCATATTGTGGTAAAAGTACTTCTAAGATTTTCTCTTCGTCTGGTTCATATTCATACTGACTACTTGATGATGATCCATCCATATCTGTAATCGGTAATAATTTTTTATTCGTCACTTGTTGAGAAATTGCACTTACATAGTGATTATAATAGATATTTAACTCGTCAATTTCACCATCACTAAACATTTGTACGGTTTCTGATGCGAGTTCTTTAATATCTGCAAAATCAGGTTGGTCAGGTAAGCCAATAATGCTTTTTACAACGGGCATGTTACGTTTTAGGAAAAAGTCATATCCCATTCTTCCGACAGCAATAACTGCATATTCATCTGTTGATTTATGACGTTTTTGTATCGTTTGATATAAACTTTTTAAAACGGAACTGTTGTAAGCACCTGCCAAACCACGGTCAGAAGTTACGACAAGATATCCTGTCTTTTTCACTTCTCTTTTTTGTAGCATTGGGTGGTCTGCATCGGTGTGAGCGGCGATACTTGCAACAACTTCTTGCATTTTTTCGCTGTACGGAACAAATTGTTTGGCGTTTTGTTCTGCTTTACTCATTTTGGATGCGGATACCATTTCCATTGCTTTTGTGATCTTCTTCATTTTTGAAGTCGAGTCGATTCTGTGTTTTATGTCTCTTAGTGATGCCAAGCTATTTCACCACACTTTCGTAAAAAAAGTACGTACTTCTACTATAATTGACACTCTTGCCCGCAGCTGCCATACACTTCGCTTTCCTCGGGCGGCTGGTGAGCCTCCTCGGACTGTCGTCCTGTGGGGTCTCACCTATGCCTTTGCTCCCGAAGGAGTCTACGTGTATTGCATCTGCTCAGAGCATCAAACTATTTCATCACACTTAACTTTATTTTCATTTAGTTAAGTACGTGTGCTTTTCACAAATATTAATTTTCAGTTGGCAAGAATGTTTTCTTGAATGATTCTACTGCGTCATTCATATCTTCTGCTTCTGGTAGGTTTCCTGTATCACGGATTGATGCTAGTAATTCTTCGCGGTTAGAGTCTAACCATGCGTGGAATTCTGCTTCGAAGCGTGTTACATCTTCTACTGGAATATCATCTAAGTAACCTTTTGTTAATGCATAGATGATCATAACTTGTTTTTCAACTTTAAGTGGTTTGTGTAGGCCTTGTTTTAGTACTTCAACCGTACGTTCCCCACGTTTTAGTTTCGCTAATGTAGCTTTATCTAAGTCAGATCCGAACTGTGCGAATGCTTCTAGCTCACGGAATGATGCTAGGTCTAGACGCAATGTTCCGGCAACTTTCTTCATCGCTTTAATTTGTGCGGAACCACCAACACGTGATACGGATAAACCGGCGTTAATCGCTGGTCGTACCCCAGAGAAGAATAGATCTGATTGTAGGAAGATCTGTCCGTCCGTGATGGAGATTACGTTTGTAGGAATATAAGCTGAGATATCCCCTGCTTGTGTTTCAACAAATGGTAGTGCAGTTAAAGAACCGCCACCTTTTGCATCACTTAATTTTGCTGCACGTTCTAATAAACGTGAGTGTAGGTAGAATACATCCCCTGGGAATGCTTCACGACCTGGTGGACGACGTAGTAGTAAGGAAAGCTCACGATACGCAGCCGCTTGTTTTGATAAGTCATCATATACAACTAATACGTGTTTCCCGTTGTACATGAATTCCTCACCCATTGATACACCAGCATATGGAGCTAGGTATAATAATGGAGCAGGATCAGATGCACCCGCAGATACAACGATTGTATAATCTAATGCACCGTAACGACGGAAAGTTTCCACTGTTCCACGTACTGTTGATTCTTTTTGACCGATAGCAACGTAGATACAAATCATATCTTGATCTTTTTGGTTCAAGATTGTATCAACAGCTACTGTTGTTTTACCTGTTTGACGGTCTCCGATAATAAGCTCACGCTGACCTCTACCGATTGGTACAAGCGCGTCAATCGCTTTAATACCTGTTTGTAATGGCTCATCAACTGATTTACGATCCATTACCCCTGGTGCTGGAGATTCAATAGCACGTGTTTTTGAAGTCTCAATTGGACCTTTCCCATCGATAGCTTGACCTAATGGGTTAACAACACGACCTACTAATTCCTCACCTACAGGTACTTGCATGATTCGACCTGTGCGACGAACTTCATCGCCTTCTTTAATATCTGTATATGGGCCAAGAATAACGATACCAACGTTAGATTCTTCAAGGTTTTGCGCCATACCCATAACACCGTTAGCAAACTCAACTAGCTCACCAGCCATGACATTATCAAGACCATGAGCACGTGCGATACCGTCACCAATTTCAATAACTGTTCCGACATCATTAACTTCTATTTCAGAGTCGTAACTCTCGATTTGCTGTTTAATCAGCTTACTGATTTCTTCAGCTTTGATGCTCATACCATTTCACCCCTATCATCAATTGTTTGCGAGTTTAAGATTTCGTTCGATACGACGTAGTTTTCCACTGATTGTACCATCCAAAATGGTGTTACCCATTCTGATTTTAATACCACCAAGAATAGAAGGGTCTACAACATTTTCGATTTCAATAGCATTTTTGTTAAAACGCTTTGCAAATGTCGTTTCCAGTTCTTTTCGTTCCGTATCAGAAAGCTCGCGAACAGAATATACTACTGCTTGTGCGATTCCTTTTGCATCATTTACCAATTGGATAAAATGGTCAATAACGCTAGTGGCAATGTCCGTACGTTGACGCTCAACTAATAATTTCATAGTATTGACGACATCATTTGACATTCCTTGAAACACTTCTTCTACGAACTGCTTCTTTTTTGCATTATTAACACGAGGATGCATTAAGAATGTATTTAAATCTTTATTTTCTTTAAAAACTTGATTCACTACACGAAACTCTTCAACAAGTTGGTCTAGTGTATCTTTTTCGTTTCCTAGTTGAAAAAGAGCATCTGCATAACGTTTGGCAACTACTGCTTCACTCATCGCTCTTCTCCTACCTCTTTAAGATATTCGTTGATCAACGCCTCTTGATCTTGTGCACTAATTTCTTTTTCAATCACTTTACTTGCAATAAGAACAGATAAGGACGCCACTTGATCTTGAAGTGCTTGTAATGCTTTTTCTTTTTCATTTTGAATTTCTTCTTGTGCTGCTAGACGAATACGTTCTGCTTCTTTACGAGCTGATTCCACAATGTCACGTTCTTGCTTCACACCAGCATTTTTAGCTTCTTCAATGATTTGTTGTGCTTCCTGTCTAGTTTGTTTTAATCGATCTTCTGCTTCTTTTTGAGATTTTTCTGCATTAGCACGTGCTTCTTCTGCTGCATCAATTTCACTTGCAACATATTCTTCACGCTTTTGCATCATATTTACAACAGGGCCCCATGCGAATTTACCAACAGCGAAAAGTAATACGATAAAGAAGAATAATTGTACTAACATATCGCCGCCATGAAAGCCACCTAAAGCATTAATTGTCGAAAACTCAGTGAATGCTTGCACATGATTCACTCCTTTCACTTTGAATCGTGAACATATCCTAGTACGTTATAATTTTTAAGAAAAAATTCGCTCTACTAATGAGCATAACCATAGTAATCTTTCATTCAGTGCTAAGTATAAACAACGGCGAAGTTTCTATGGAAGATAATCTTCGCCATTTTATGTTTGTTTTATTACATTACCATTAATGCGATAACTACCGCGATAATAGGCATCGCCTCAACCAAACCTACACCAATAAACATTGTTGTTTGTAGTTGACCTTTTAGTTCTGGTTGACGAGCAATCCCCTCAACTGTACGACTTACGATAAGACCGTTACCAATACCTGCACCTAGTGCTGCTAAACCTACTGCTATTGCTGCTGCTAATGCTCCTGACATAATATAAATCCTCCTCAAAATAATTGTTTTTTAGTAAAAATTAATAATTTCCGGTTTTAATAGTTTGTCTATCAAAACTGGTTTATTACAGTATTAATGATCTTCACTCACCTTATGGGAAATGTACACCATCGATAGCATTGTGAAGATAAATGCTTGGATTCCTCCAATAAACACACTAAATCCTTGCCATGCTAAGAAAGGAATTGCTCCTCCAAAGAAGCCTAACACACCAGAAGTTGTTACTGAAACTAGTAGTGCTAGAAGAACCTCACCTGCATATAAGTTACCGAATAGACGTAAACCTAACGTTAACGTATTCGAGAATTCTTCAACTATCTTAATTGGGAATAGTGGCCACATTGGTCGGAAATAATCTTTTACATATTCTTTTCCGCCTCGTAGCTTAATTCCATAGAAATGAGACAAAATAATTACCATTGCTGCTAGAGTAAGCGTAATTCCTGGATCCGCAGTTGGTGATTTCCACCATACTTCGTTTCCTACGACCCCGTTTGTAATAACCCCCAACATATTACCTACTAAAATATATGTAAATAATGTTAGAGCTAACGGTAAGAATAGCTTTCCTGTTTTCCAATCCATCGTGTCGTTAATGATTCCTTTGACAAAGTCGAGAATCCATTCCATCACATTTTGAGCACCAGTTGGTTTCATTTTTAGGTTTCTAGCACCCAGAACGGAAAGAATAAACACGATTAATGATGTTATAGCAATCATCATTACATTGGATAAATTGAAATCAAGCCAACTTATACCAAATAAATCGTGATATATCGGTGCTTCATGATCCACTTTATCACCCCTCTTTCAAGCACTATTCTTTTTGTTTGATGAGAAAATCTATCATAATAACTACATAAGTAGTCATTAATCCAATAATTAAAGCAATCATGTTAAAATACTCTTCATATCGAAGCGCAATAATGACTGCCAATGCAGTGGCTGCAAGTCTTGATACAGTACCTAATCCTTTTGGTCGTCTCTCGGTTGCTATTGCTTCTGTAAATTCCGTTGTTTTCTTTTGTAATAGAAATAGATTATAGAAGCTTACAACGCCTCCTAGTAGAAGCCCGAGGAATACTTGTACATAGGGAGTAAATCCTGCTCCTAGTACAAAAATTGCTAGAAGGTAGAACATCCATTTACGTTGACGGGCAGCTCTTTTTTCATATTCTTGCATAGTTATCTTCTTCTCCCGACTCACGTGTATTGTCTAGCTCAGAGCATCACTCTTCGCTTTTCTTAACAGATGTAATCATTCCTATGACACCAATGGTTAGCCCTATCAACAGACAGATGATAGTAAAAATTGGTTTTGCACCGGTTATTTTGTCCAGCCACATACCTACAAATATACCGAGAAGTGTTCCACCTGCTAGGTTTGCAGATACAACAGTAGACAAAATAATAGCATTTACGCGAGGTTTCCCCATACCTATACTTCCTTGTCGAAATTAGTAGTGAGGAATGTCATTACTGTTGGATTTGGTGGATAGTTTTCATTTATTATGTATTGTGAATTTTTAATAGGTATAAACCTATTGAAAACCTTATCATTCCACACTTAGCAAGTGTACAATAGCCCTGTATTGTTGTCAATTGGTTTAACTATTTTTTACACTTTCTTAGCATTGCCAATTTTATGTATATTTTGTTGAACAAAACTTCTTGTGCACTTTTCATTATATCGGATTTTTCTTGTCAAATTCGTGACATTTCTGTGAAATATATCACGCTATTAAGAAAAGAACAAAGTACCCACTTTGCGACGTACGGAATCATGTTTGCCTCTATTAGGGTTCTATGAATAATTCTGTTTGAAAACTATCATACGTTCCATCTTCCAATTGGACAGTTACAAGAGCATGATAACTTCCTGGCTCACCAATATCTTTTTTATCGATAAATCCTTCGATCATACCGGCCTCATTCCCATCTACTTCTAATAAATTCCGATTATGAATGAGTGTTCCTGGTTCATAAAGTTCAACCGCTACTTTTCTAACAGCCTCTGTTAAATATAGTCGATACATATATTCATCGTCTGAAAATGGTTTTAGAACAAATTCAAATCCAGATGCCTTTGGATAATCTGCTGTTTCATTAATAAATACATATGGTAGATGATAATTCTTGTCCACTCCTATTAAAGATAGCCAGCCTTGATGTATTCCTTTGTCTAAAAAAGAAGACGTTATACTTACTTCTACAGGAATGGTAGTTTTCTCTTTTGCATCCACTGTAAATGATGGTGGTAGCTTCCAACTGATTCCCTTTTGCTTGTTCGGAATATCAAAGTAAAAGGATTGCTCTTGGTTTGTTGTATTCTCAATTTCTAGTTGGATTATTTCCGATTCTTTATAATGGTCAATTTTCCCAAATGTCATAGAAGGATTGTAAATAATTGTTGGTGTTTCAATGGCCTGTTTCGGGTCAATTTTACCAACGCCTTGTAAGACAGGTGCAAGTGGTTCTCCATCTTCCTCTTCCATTCGCAGCGCAGTAGTTTTTAATGCACCCACTATTTTTTCATTACTCCAATTTGGGTGAGCTTCTTTTAATAGAGCTATGGCACCAGCAACATGTGGTGCGGCCATACTTGTACCTTGAAGTGCTTGGTATCCCCCAGGTACCGTACTTACGATGTTCGTTCCTGGAGCTATAATATCCGGTTTAATCTCCCAATTTACAGTAACCGGTCCTCTTGAACTAAAACTAGCAATTCCATCATTAATCTCTTGATACATTGTTTCGATATACGGATGGGCCCGTTCACTATATTGTTGTAGCCATTCCCCATCCTCTTTGGAAATGGCTGCAACCGGTATTGTCACTGGCTCTCTTTCACCTGCAATAGAACCAAGAAAAATTCCTTCTTCATTATTTGAAATAAGAATAGCCTCGGCCCCTTTTTGTTGTGCTTCTAGTGCTAGGTCATAAAATGGAATTTCTCCTCTTTCCATTAAGGCAATACTTCCATTTAATTTGTCTGAATCACCAGGGGCTAATTTAAAGTCATCCTTAAAATTCCATGAGCTGGACCCGTCCATTGGTAAAATACTAATTTCTTTGTTGGCTAGTGGTTCGTATAAATATGGCATTATTTCACGTACAGCAGACGCACCGACGGATATTGCATTTGTTGCCGTTGCTGGGGCACCTACTGTCCATAGTTCCGGACCATTATTTCCATTTGCAATCACAACAGCGACCCCTAGTTCAGCTGCTCGATTAACGGCAATACTGGTTGGATAATCAGGTCCATTCACTGAATTCCCTAAAGAGAGGTTTATAATGTCCATTCCATCTTTTACCGCTTGTTCCATTGCAGCAATCACTTGTACAGAAGATCCTACACCACCTGGGCCTAATGCTCGGTAAGCATAAATTTCCGCTTCTGGTGCTACCCCTTTCATCTCTCCATTCGCAGCAATAATCCCCGCAACATGGGATCCATGAAGGGTTGGCATTCCTTGCTCAGAAGATGATTCCATTGGATTATCATCTAAATCAACTAAATCATATCCACCTCGATAATTAAGTTCAAGGTCAGGATGTGTATGGTCAATTCCTGTATCAATGACACCGATTTGCACCCCTTTTCCAGTATAGGTGGTTGTATTTAATTCAGACGGCATCACTAATTCGGAATCGGTTTCCACCTCATCCATCGAGAGTGGCTCCTTTTTTGGAGAGTTCACCTCGTACCTTTCCACTGGATGAATTGCTTTTATAAAATCTAAGGAATCCATTTTAGAGAGTTGCTTTGGCTCTGCACGAATGGCAATTCCATTAAATAATTGATTATACGTAGCAACAATCTCTACAAATGGATAATGGGATTCAATGTGTTTCTTATGTTCCTCAGGGTCACCCTCCACTTCAATGATGACAGACTCCAACTCATGCCCTTGAACTACCATCGAATTGGTGAGAAGCATCAATGGGAGAAGAAGAACGATACATAACTTACGCAATAGCATAACCCCCTTTTTCACATAGTATTGGAATAAAAAAGGAAAATAATGCATGTGTGTGGTGTGAGGACATACGAGCGGACATCCAGTACGTTATTTCTGTGGAAACAGCATACTTTTTAGCCTTTCGGACATCAGGTACGCTATTTGGATGAAGAAAGGGAGTTTAGGCTACTTTTGGACTCAATAGTCGAGTAGGTGGGGCCTCTCCTTTGAGATTGTGCCCCTTACCCCTCACAGATCCGTACGTGCCCAATTAAGGCATACGGCTCTTCACTACATCATTCACATTTGTTTTAAAGACTTCATAACTTGTTTGAAAACAGGTTCACCATTATTTTCGGTTGTGGTAATTGAACTCTCAATAGAAACATATTGAATTTCTCCCATGTAAACGACCTTTTCTGGCTCCTTCTATTTCTCCACTTCCAAATCAGATACTTAACTGCACGGAAGTAAGAATCGATTCCTTTGAAATTATCAGATACACCATAATACTGATAGTGTCCTCTCAATTTCCTTCTCACCGTTTCAACCAGCACATCTTCATGGAGATG
>NZ_FQVW01000013.1 GCF_900129485.1 Ornithinibacillus halophilus | reverse complement strand
CTAATGGTAAGGAGAAACCAGTTAAGCTCTTTGGTACACCTAAATCCTTTTCTACCACGTCCATCGTATATGGTAATGTACCCGAACTACTTGTTGTACTTATAGTAATTGGCCAAATCTTACTAGCACTTTTATAGAACGTACCAAGTTTCATCTTTACAAAGAATTTAATTATTAGTGCGTAAACAACAAAACAAATTAGTAAAATTCCAATATAATCCACAATAATTAACGATGTTTATGCTCCTAACACTGAGGCACCATATTCACCTACTGTAGTTGCAATTAAGGCTGCAACCCCAATTGGAGAATATTTCATTACCATACCTGTAACCTTATACATCACTTCGGTACCATTATCAAAGAATTTTTTCATAGTACTCGCTTTATCCCCAAGGATTACCATAGCAACACCAATGAAAATGGAGAAAATAATAATTTGCATTAAGTTCCCCTCAACCAATGAGCTAATTGGGTTTGTAGGAACCATGGATACAAGTGTATCAAGTACGGAAGGTGTCCCTTGTTCTTCATACCCCTCAGTAGATAATGACAGTTCTTCTAGATTTATACTAGATCCTGGAGAAAAGATATTGGCTACACTTATCCCAATAATACCCGCAAATATAGTTGTAACAATATAAAATAGAAATACTTTAGACCCTAATCTTCTCAACTTTTGAAAACTACTCATAGATGTAATACCACTAACAATAGAAAAGAAAACTAATGGTACAACAATCATCTTAATTAAGTTTAAGAATAAGTCTCCAAATGGCTTAACAACTGTTACTTTCTCTCCAAATATTAATGCAGCAACAATACCAATAACAAAACCTATAAATACCTTGGTACTTAGTGACATCTTTTTCATCTTTTCATCTCCTTCATACATTATGATTACGCTTACAATTTTAAAAATAAAGTAAAACTACTAAAGTGATGCTATTTTTTTTGTTGCCAATAAAAATTTATCAATATCTTCAAAACTATGACAGTGTAATGGAGATACTCTCACAATACCTTCCACTTGCAACGAATCTAAAATTCGTTTGGAATAATGATTGGAATTTACTCTTTCATATACTAAGATGTTTTCCACACCGTATTTCCCTACTGCTTCTGAGCAAGAAAGTTGATTAAAAGTAAGTGCAGCGATCAAATCTTTGTTTTCTATCCCATGGTCGATAAAATGGATGTTTACTCCCTCTATATCCTGTATTCCTTGAACTTCATCACTTCCATGGATGATTCGGTCTAGTAACGCTTGTTCATGTTGATGAATCTTGGTCATTCCTTTTGTTAATAGGGTTCGTCTATCCGTAGTGTCTGTGTAAAAAGAACCAACCTGGCATAAATAGTCTACAATTTTTGTGAAACCTGCAAAATGAGCTGGGGCTGGACTACCGACACTCCAATTTGTTTCATCAGTAGCTAGTAATCGGTGGTGTGGAAATGCAGCAACTCGATCAGATACATATCCATATGCCATACCGCGATTTCCAAACATCTTATATGGCGCAATATTTAATCCATCGATTTGTAACTTATCTACATCAATTACACTATGTGGTGCCGCTTGAACCGCATCTACTACGATAAAAATATCTGGATTAATTTCTCGCACCTTTTTAACGATTGTTTCAATATCTAATACCGTTCCAGATATGTTTGAAGTCATCATTACTGATAACAACGACGTTTCGGAATCAACTAGTGAAATAATATCCTCAACATCTACCCCACCTGTATGCTGATTGGCCTGTGCAACCCTTAATTCCTTCTGTGTCTTATCTGCATACATCTTACATGCATCATAGGAAGAAGGATGTTCAATCCCCGTTGTAACAATATTCGTACCCACTGAATGTTCGGCAATCACACCAATTATTTCGAACATGATCTTTGATGCCGTAGAACTTGGAATGATACTTCCATCTTTTGCATTTAAAAATAATCGAATATCATCCATTCCTCTTTCCATCGTATCTGTTAGTAATTGGGCAGCAGGGTTATCCCGTAAAGGACAATCAGGGTATGCCGCAAATTTTGCCTCTTCTGCAACAACACTTTTTAGTCTTAGTGACCCACCAGAGTTTTCGAAAAATAACCGTTCATTTCCAAACATATCCTTATCTAAATAAGCAAATGACGACCGAACAAACTCATGCACCTCACTACTAAATGGCATTGCCTCTGTCTCAATCATTTCATCCCTCCTGTTGTATTTGTTTAAGGAATTTTCTAAATAATTATATAAATATCCTATCACTAATGGTATAATATTGTAAAATTAAATATTTTGATATTTATTATCTAAAAATCTAATATTTATAATGGAGGTTCATATGAAGCCTACAGAAATTGAGTCTTTTCTAGCGATCGTTCAATTCGGTAATTTAACAAAAGCTGCTCATTCACTTTTCATATCTCAGTCCACACTTAGTCAGAGGTTGAAAGCACTTGAGGACGAATTAGAAATCACTCTTTTAAAAAGGAAGAAAGGGCAAGATTTTATCACACTTACTCCTGCAGGTGATAAATTTTATAAAATAGCAAAAAAATTTGAGCGTCTTGCTATTGAAGCAAAAGAGATTAAAACAGAACAAGAAGAAGATACACTAATTGTTGGAGCAGTAGACAGCATCCATAATTTTGTCCTGCCCTCCATTTATAATCAGATCAAGAAGAAGTATCCAAAGACAAAACTAGTATTGAAAACACATCAATCAGATGAACTTTACACTTTAATAGAAAAGCAAGAAATCGATATTGGGTTTTCGCTCCAAGAGAGGGTGTTGAATCGGTTTTCAGTAAAACGTATGTTTGAGGAAAAGATGGTCTTAGTTAAGAAAAGGGGTATTGAGGATATAAATATCATACATAACTCTGATTTAGACCCAGAGTACGAATTATACGTTAATTGGGGAATGAATTTTAGAAGTTGGCATGAAAAATGGTGGGGTATTGAAGGTACTCGCGGTATCCAAGTTGACACTGCTTCACTGATGATGCTTTTCCTAAAAAACCCTAGAAATTGGGCCATTGTTCCAATCTCTATGGCAAAACAGTTCGAAAAAGAATATGATGTAAGCATTTACCCACTTTATGACGAAGCACCAAACCGAATTTGTTACGCAGTTTTTCCAAAAGATAGTGAGAAACTTCCTATAATAGAGAACTGTATTTTGAATAGGGGGATGGAAACGTGAATAGGTTCTTTCAAATTACCATTCGTTCTATTTGCACAAAAAAGGCTCCATAACTACGTATATGTACTATTCTTTTATTTTATGGCCCATTAAATTTTATACAAAAAGTTACAACTAAAATAATTACTAAAGAAGTAGGGAGAAAAATCATGCTATTATTCTTAAACTTTTTAAAGAAGAAAAAGTACGAGGACAAACCCAAAACAGCTAATGTGTTAACGGCAGAGTCAAAAAAGACGAATGAACAGGTTGCTGCTAGAAAAGGTGAAATTGGAGAATACAAGATTGATATACAACTGGATCAGTTACCAAAGGATTTTCGATACTTAAGTGACCTCCTAGTAAAGAATCCAAAAGCAAAATCAGGCTATTCCCAAATTGATCATGTGGTTTTAACTCCTTATGGTATCTTTGCCATAGAAACGAAAAACTATCAGGGGACCATTTATGGTGGAAAAGATCGTAAAACATGGTTGGTAAATGGAAAGTTTAAAATGATGAACCCTTTTGTACAAAATTATGGGCATATAAAAGCATTAACGTCATTTATTGATGAGAAGTACCATGATTTATTTATCTCCATGGTTTCTTTTACAAAGCGCTGCACATTTAAAGTTGACTTAGATTACCGTAAAATGGCGTCCAATGAAATTATAGTTTATGACATCGAGTTATCAGAGTTTATCCATCGGAAAGTCTCGGTATTGAAAATTCATCATAAGGAACCTCTCCTAACTGAAAGTGATATCTTATCCATTTTCAATGCCTTTTCGAAAGCTAACATTACTGACCCGAAAGTTAGAGAAGAACATAAGCGCGCTTTAAAAACAAAGGCATCAGATGAGAAGACTAGCTCTAGGTCAACATGTACCGTTTGCAATAAACCTGTTTCAGAAAAAGTTAAAACGTTTTGTTTAACAAATAAAAAATTCAACGGCAAAATCTATTGTTATGAACATCAGAAGACCTTTTAAAATAGTATCTAGTAAAGTGTGTCGAGATAGCAGAACAAATTTCAAAAAATAAAAATGAGTAATTAAACTAATATAGAAATCAACTAAGGGAAAAGGTCTCAGAATAAACCTTATCCCCTTTTCCCTTAATAATTATTCAATCCAATGCATCCCTAACACCCTCCACTCCCTTCACCACCCTCACCGCTTCCTCCACCCCAACTTCAAAAAACTCCCGATTCTCTGTCACTCGAAGTCCTCTTTTCTCCAAAATCTCATGAATTCTCTCCTCTGCACGGATGCAATCTTCAAAGTATGCATGATATTCCAAAATAAACGGAGTTGGGATTCCTGAGTGCTTGGATAGTTCGGTTACTCGGATATTTGGATCTCTAGTGGTATGTCCGATTTTCACTAAATTGTTCATCGAATGATTCGATAGCACATAGACATATCCCGGAATCCCTACCTTCCTTTCCATCCGTGCAACCTTCTCCCCCACCTTTTCGTCAACTGGTTCTTCCATGGCCATTTTAATTTGGAGAACGAGGTTGGATAAGTCCTCTTGCTCTATATCCACTGAAACAAACACTTCATCAACCAACCGGTAGAGTGCTAGTAGGCATGGCTCTGTCATGGACAAATCTCTAAAAAGGGAGACATATAAATAGATCAGCCTCCCAACATAGTCATAAAAATTATCGACGTTATTAAATAAGAAGTCTTTATTTCTATTAAAGTATTTGATTAACATATGATAGTTTTCACTAGTCAGCTCTTCATTATTAGTCAGTTTCGTCATTGGATATCTTTAATTCTCTGGCTTTTTTTTCTAGGCTAGCTTTCTCCTTGTCCATTACTTCCATAAGTCTGCCTCTCCTACTCTCCCCTGTTAAACATTCCTGGCAAGTACCACCATCATCCAACCTAGACAAGCGTTTCATTCGATAGAAACCCGGAAGATTTCCCCTTGATTGATATTCAATATACTCTTTCTCAATTAGGATACGTCTTGCCCTTTTAAAACTTGCAAGTGGTAATCCAGCTTTTAATCGCAGCACAGGGCCACTGACTGTAAAATCATCGGCCCAATTTGCATTGCTATTGATGAATAACAATGCATGCCAAAGGGCAATGGAAGATGTGGGTAGTGGATCTCGCTCGTTGGCATAATAAAATGCGATGACTTCTCTGTAGTATTTTGTAGATTGCATGAATTTCCCCTCCTTCATATATACATTCGAAAAAAGGATGGGGTTTGGGGGTGTTTATTTATAAATATGTTAAAAAAGATTACCCATTTGACAAAATTCGGGAAGTGACAGGCACCCATTCGTATGTGAATTCGCTCCACAGCCTCGGGTATTCGCTCGACAACCCAAAATATTCGCTCCACAATCGCACCAAATCGCTCCACCCACCTCCTCTAACTCCCCTCCCGATACTTCCTCAACATTTCTCCAACGTCTTCTTGTTCCCCACCATTCATTGCCACCACCGCATTCTTCTTCTTCCTCTTCCTCTCCAAAAACCACTCCAGCACAATTTCACCCGATTGCCGGGCCTTTTTCCGTTGACCATAGCCAACTCCACCCTTTCGTTCCCGCAAAAACTTCCTTTCCTCTGCTTCCAGCTGCTCCACAGTACGGAATGCCTTTCTTCGCCCATGCATTTAGTATTCCTTTAACGTATCCCCAGGTTGCTTTATTGCGTTCCAATGCGGACATGGTGCCTCTCACCATGCCCTCATTGTCCCAATAATAGATTATTTGTAAAATACATTCTTATATTTTTTCATTGGTTTTAATTCCTTTGTAAACCAAGTCATGCCATGTCGAGGGAACATGCCACCACCTACCATTCTTTCAACGTAATAAGCATTTCTTTCGGCAAGTAACTTTTCCACCTTCATAATCCTATCCTGGTATAGAGATTTCATATGTCTATTCGCATTATTCGGATAACCTCCCCACGCGACAACAATCCGTTCAAATTCATTGGAATGAATCATGTCCTTTAATACTTCATCATTTTTTTCGCCGATGATTACTTCAGGTGAATCTAAATATTGATTAAGGCATTCCGAATCAGTAGAAAATGTCGCAAATAGATTTACAATAGTAACCTCTGAGTAACCACTTTTCTTAAAATAAACTAGAATGCGATCTACCGTTTGATCAGATTCATAAATTCCTTCTTGATGGTCGATTTTTGCTTTACTTGGGTTTTTTAAAATGACAAGAACTTTTTTTCCTTGCTCATCATCTTGCTTAAGTGGTATTCGGATATAATAACGACAATTTTTATCTAAATCCATGTCAATGTTAATTTTTTCCACTTCTACAAAACTAGGAAATGATTTCATTTTCTATTCCTCCCAATTCTTAATCAAATTTACTCATCTTTTCCAATACAGTTGCATATTTGCGGAAGTGAATCTTTACTTTTTCAAGCACCTCATCATATTCTTCTTCCAGTACTTTAACAACTTCCCATGCATTTTCTCCTTCAAATGTACTTCGTTCTAACATAATTATCTCGTCTTCTAAATATATGTTGATATAAATTGGTTCTTCCATGTCAATAATTGCTTCAGGGAACTGGTGACTTAACCATCTCATAGTGGATTCAGCACCCATTTGATCCCTTTCCTTAAAGACCTCGTTTGCTTCATTAAGAGGTTTCCAGCTCAACTTAATGTATAGTAGATTATCCTGTTGAAATAAATTTACATAGCGTGTTCTAAAACTTGGTGTTTTATAGCTCCAGTGTTCATTAAAATCATCTCCGTCATTTTCCCAATATCCACTAAATTGTGGAACATACTGCACCTCCTTTCTCTTCTTCGGCATGCTGCACAAATAGTAAATTACAAACAGTGCAATAACCACACCCCACATTGGAATCACATACCTTTCTTTTAATGGCTGTGTATTCTCCATTAATTTGCGCTAAAATAATGTG
Organism: Ornithinibacillus halophilus; assembly: GCF_900129485.1. Lineage (GTDB taxonomy): Bacteria > Bacillota > Bacilli > Bacillales > Amphibacillaceae > Ornithinibacillus > Ornithinibacillus halophilus. The sequence continues at coordinate 59,159 of NZ_FQVW01000013.1, read as the reverse complement.
AATATTGTTATATTTTTTATTCTTTTAACAATAATAGTAAAAAAAATAACGACAGCTGGGGAATAATTCCATAGCTGCCGTTAAACTGAATATATTTGATTCATTTTTTTACTTTCCTCTTTCATTCTTAAAACTAACTCTGGTGGATCAATTACTTGTGCATCGCTTCCCCATGTTAACAACCATCTGACTAAACCATCACTAATAGCTGCTTTTGTTCGTAAAATAAAATACTGTTCACCGTCCTGCTCAATTGATACATCTATCCCAAAACGATCTATAATAACATTAATGAGATGATTATCAAATCTAACTTTCAAGTCCTTAACCTCACCAGGGTACATATTAAAGAGACTATTCAAGTACTTTTCTATATTAAAATATGGGTCTTTCTGGAAGTTTTTTTCTGTTATATGCACATCTACCATCCGATCCACTCGATATTGAACTAAATCATCGCTTTCCAGCTTCTGGGCAATCAAGTAATAATAATCATTACTCCAAACTAAAGCATAAGGCTTCGCTTCCCTCACTTTACCGTCTTTACTTAAGATAAATTCTTTATTCACATTATACTTTCCATATCTAAACTGTATGATATTACTATCATGAATAGCTTTATGTAGATTGTAAGCATGATATTTCAATTTTTTAGCTTCTTCAATTGCAATATTATTAATATATAACTGGTTTTTTAAATCAGTGCCAATTGATTCACTCGTAAACTTTTTCACTTTTTCTATAATTGATTCTTTCTCTATCTTTGGAATAAAACGAGCTGACGAAATGGCGTCCATTATAAAACGTATTTCTTGGAAATCAAATTCTCTTTCTAAATAACTGTAATAATTAGGAAGTCCTTTTCCTCTATTTTCAACATGGATCTCTGTAAACTTTGAGGAATGAAGGGTTCTTAAATCGTCTTTTACATTATCCTGTGTGATATCTGCGTCATAACCAAATCTTTCATTTACTTTTTCCGTTAGTTCTCTAACCGTTAATCCTCTGTATTCATCCGTGTCACTTTTCAAAACATCAATCAAAGCTAATATCCGATCTGTTTTATAAATTTTAATGATCATCACTCCTAACGAAACTGGTTCTAAGTAATTGTTTAATCTCCCTTATCCATAAAACTATTTAAAAAAAGCAGAAGTACTCTATCAAGTCTTCTGCTTTTCATGTTGAATTAATTATATTTATTTATAATACTATTTTGAATTTACTTTCAATAAAAGTCAATCATATATAATAACCGTATCTCAAGAATTTTTACAATGATTATAATATAGATATTCAGTTCGTTTGTGGGTTATGATACAACTTCTCTATCTATAATAAAGTCAAAAGGACCCACCAAGTGGTATCAGCCAACTTAGTGGGTTTCATTACTTCTTCATCATATAATATTTATTCTTTCTATTGGAACATGCCCCCACAACTTAGCACCTTTACAGCTTTATTAAAATTCCTGTTTTGTCATCGGCTGGCTTCAGTCTTGGGTACTTTTTACAAATCCTATCTTCAGATTCCTGTAAAATAATGTGATTTTTTAATTGTTCTACTCCATGTTCAAACGCGAATATCGCCGTTTTCAACCAAATAGATTGCCCGTCTGAAATAGTATTCTCATGCAGTTGCAACCCATCACTCAGTAAGAGAATACTACTCACATTTTGAAGTGGAATACTACCACTTTCAATATATTTCTTTACCTCATTACTACCATCAACAATACCGTATCCATCCGGTGTATTAAGTTTCCTTCGATTATGTACCAATTGTTGGTGGATTTCACTCTTCACTTCCTTTAAGAAACTGTCTACCTTCCCAGCATCCCACTGTTGATAATCATCTACTTTTGAGAGCTTTTGATTCAAAATATTGTTCATCATTTCAATTGCTATATTATCTAGACTCATAAGTGGGTCACGGGTAATTGCTCTTACTTCCCCATTTTTATACTTTAAAAAGAACATACAATCACCTGCGTGAACATAATTAATATGAGTGTTATTGAGTTGTACCGCAGCAATACCACATGTACTCCTTTTTTCTTTAGGAATTTCCTCTAAGTTAGCTATGTTAAGTTCTTTTTCAGTTTTCCATCTAAGTTTTTCATTACCTTGAAGTATCCAGTCAAGAAGGGATTGTGAGGACGAGGCATCTTTAGTTAAGGCATCACTCAGCGTCTCAGAAGCTATTTTTCCTGGTAATCCCCCTAAGCCTGTAGCCCCGTCAATAACCGAGAAAACACCTGCTTCTTTATCAACCACATAAGCATCTTCATTGTGGGGATTACTTCCTATTTCACTAATTACTTCAACTTGAACCATGAATTAACCTCCATTCCCATTAGATGTACAAAACAAACCCCGAAACTATTAACCCTATTCCAATAATTGCCACAATGATATATTTTGATAGATTCTCTTTAATGGTAGAGTGTAGAATACTCAACCCTAAATTTGCTAGTATTAATATTCCTGCCAAAATCAACATTAACATAGCAGATTCTAGATAACTAGGCTGATTACTAATAATATTAATGGACCCGATGATAAAACTGATAATCGCCGTAAAAAAGGCAAGCATTTGCATATTCTGTGTTTTCATTTGGTCTGCCTGTTCTTTGGTTTGCTCCAATATCTGTTCAACTGATGTTTCTGCCTTAATTATCGACCGCTTCGCATCCATTATATCGTGTCGAACATTTGCATATAATTCACGAGTCTTAATGTTTGATAGGTGATTCCTATAGTCACTTATGCGCATAGCATAGTCATTGGATTGTGGATTCTCAATATCAATTGCATGTGATACATTTTTCTTCGCTTCTTCATATTGTCCGTTCTGCGCTTGCAAACGAGCTTTGGTGCAAAAAAACATCGCATAATCATTCCTTAACAACAATACCGTTTCAATATAAGAGTTAGCATTGTCGATATCTTCCTGATCAATGTTCAAATTCTCTTCTAATCCACTCCAACATGCCTATTCAATTTATCAACAGCTAATCGTCCATATTTTATTGACTTCATAATGCCCTCGCGATCGCCAAACTGTTTGTACATTAAAGATAAGACATGGTAATGGAGGCTAAAGTTCTGAAATTCCCCTACATATTTGTCTACAATTCTCTTAAATGCAGAATGATTATTTTGCCTACGATGGTACAGTGTTACACCAAAAAAGGCCCGAAACCGAAGTTCTAGATTCTCTCCATTTTCCAGAATTTCCATTAATGTATCGACAATACCCTCATCACTTTGTGACAAAATTCGGGAAGTGGCACCAAATAAAGAAAATAAAAAAAGACACCCTTTAATGTAGAGTGCCATCCTGTATCTATTTTATTAAACCACTAAGTAGCCTAAGAAAAGTTATTCCTGTTCCTCATTAGGTTCTTCATCAAAGAGAACTTTCAAGTAATCTCGTTTTGAATACAAAATTCGGTAAATAGAAACATATACATCATCATTTTTGTAAAAAACAATGTATTGTCCACAAATCAAATACCTATAATCTGTTGGAATATCAATCTTTGACGATAATGCGAGTCCCAGCAACGGAAATTCTTTAAGTTTTCCGTAGCATCCCATAATATTTGTAATCACATCAACTGCTGCATTTGAATTTTGATATCAAGTAAGTCCTGTTTAGCAATGGGATTTATTCTTAATTTACGCATGCATATTAGACTCCCAGATCTTTTTTAAGTTCTTCTTCTGTTAGCCACTCATCTCCCGTTTTTATTGTTCTCTCAGCTTCCATGAGTTTTGAAAGAAGTTTGATGGTAGCTTGATTTTTTTCATATTCTTCAATATCAAGAATGGCGAATCTACCTCGACCATTTTTTGTAAGGAAAACGGGTTCGCCAACAACAATATCCTTTAATACTTCATTATAATTTCTTAAATCGGATACAGGCTTAATATTCGGCATAATATCGACTCCTTTTGTTGAGTTTATTATACCATTATTTCACGTAAAATTATACGTATAATTTTACGATTAGTGAGGCTTTGACCCTAAAGTTATGTAGGTATCGGTTTTCTTAGGTATTGCCTATTCGACAAAAATCGGGAAGTGACAGGTATAATACTTATATTGATCTTAGAATTTGGGATCGCTGCATCCCTAACATATTTTCAGAGTATTCACCTACACCTTTTAATTTTTCTAAGTCAATACCAGCGTCAATTCCTAAATCATTCAGTAGAAAGACAAAATCTTCCGTACAAACATTTCCTGTATTACCAGACTGGCTGCCTATCCTTTCTGCTGGTGGACCTCCAATACCTCCTAGACTTACATCAAAATGATTGACACCCGCTTGAAGTGCAGCATAGGCATTGCTGATACCCCAGCCCTTGGTATCATGAAAATGAGCAATAATCGGAATATCTTCTCCATAGTTTTCCTTTAGGATGGTATATAATTGATAGGATTGTTTAGGATTTGCCATTCCAGAAGTATCTCCAATAGTAATCCTGTCCACGCCCTTAGTAGAGAAATGATCAACTAATCTCAGAACATCTTCTGTTTCCACTGTTCCTTTGTAAGGGCAGCCAAATGCAGTTGAAACACTTATTAGTACTTCTAAACCGGCGTCTTTTGCTGAGTTAATCATTCCATCTATTTGATTGATTAGTTGTTTTTGGGTCATTTTAACATTAACTTTGTTGTATTCTTCACTTGCTGCAATTACAAAACTTACTTCATTGGGACCATATCCTTTTTCAACTGTGTCAATCGCTCTAAGTAAGGCCCTATTATTTACACATGTTGCTTTATATGAAACATCACTATTTTTATGAAGCTTTTCTAAAAGTTCTTCAGCATCTTTAAATTGAGGTACATATTTCGGGTGACTAAACGAGGTGACTTCTACTCTTTTAAAACCTGAATCTACAATTCTTTCAATCATATTAATCTTTTGATCAGTAGGAATATACTTCACTTGATTTTGAAGTCCATCCCTAGCCCAACATTCTGTTAATATAACTTTCTTTGGTAAACCCACATTTATAACCTCTCTTTCAACTAAACTATGTACGTTGATCTATAGGGCGAATTACTATTTCATTTACAGAAACATGCTTAGGTTGTTTTATTGCATATATTATTGCAGATGCTATATTTTCTGGAGTTAATCTAAATTCCATCTCTCTTTTCTGTAATAAATTAACAGCGTCTAAGTCTGTAATATGCTCTCTAAGTTCAGTATTAACAGAACCTGGAGATATAAGTGTTGTTTTTATATTTAACTTTGGTGATAGTTCTTGACGCAAGCCTTCTGTGATTGCTCTTATAGCAAATTTAGTCCCACTATAAATCGATTGAGTCAATCCCACTCTCATTCCGGCTACAGAGGAAATATTAATGATATGTCCATTTTTTTGTTTCTTCATTTCAGGTATTGCAGACGCAATACCATAGAGAACACCTTTCACATTTACATCAATCATCCGTTCCCATTCACTAACCTTTAATTTATCTATAAAAGAAAGTTGCATAACACCAGCATTATTAATCCATACATCAATTCTTCCAAACTTGTTAACTGCAAATTCAGCTAGCGCCTGTACCTGTTCCTGATTAGTTACATCGGTTTGTACAAATTCAACAATTCCATAGGACTTCTCAATAATTTCTTTTATTTCTTTTAAACGTTCTGTTCTTCTTGCAGCTAATATAACTTTTGCTCCATTATCAGCAAGTTGTATTGCTGTTTCTTTTCCAATCCCACTAGTAGCTCCTGTTACTATAACAACTTGCCCTTCTATTTTATTCAATATTATTTCCTCCAGCCATTAAGTTGAAATTTAATGAAGAACTATACATATATAGTTCTTCATTAAACAAGTGAGATCACTTCCTATTCTTTCGGACTTTCTTCCACTAACTCTAAAAAGCTATCTAATACTGATTGTGCATCATACCCTTTTTCGTCGGTCTTATTCTTCCAATCCTCAAAGGTTGGTTCTTGAATAACATCGTAAATGGACTCTAATAATTCATCAGAAAACTCGTACATTTCAATTCCTAGGTCTGTGAATTCTACTACTTTCTCTTCTAACTGCGAATCCATAAATTTAGCAAAATGTTCCACAGTCTTATCATTGGCCTCCTGCATTGCTGACTGAATATCCTTAGGTAAAGAACTCCAAGTATCATCACTAAACATCATAAATACCGCAGTAGTCCCAAAAAATCCATTCGTAGAAGAATACTTTAACTCCTCTTGAACACTATATGCTTCCCAATTAGCAATTGTATAACTTATACCATCAATTGTTCCACGTTGCAAAGCTGTATACATATCGGAAGATGACATTGAAATCGGAGAAGCACCAAGTGCATTATATAGAATTTCTTGAGTATTACCGGATGCTCTAATTTGTAACCCTTTAAAGTCATCTAATGATTCTATCTTTTTATCCATAGTACTAGGTTCATATGGTCCCATATTAGAACCCCACATCGGAACTCCACCTATTTCGGAAAATAATTTATCAAATTCAGCATTATTTGTAAGTAATTCTGTATAAGCTTGACTTGCTTGATATACTGTTTCATATGTCCCTGGTAACTCGGTTACTGTTGATAAAATTAATTCATCACCATAATATGCTGGTGTTACCAATGCAATATCAGCCGTTCCACTATTCAATAAATCCACTGTAGTCCCCGCTTTACCCAACTGTTCTGCTGGATAGTAATCAAAGGTAACCTTTCCATCTGTTAATTCTTCAACCTCGTTCATCCAAAACTCAGCACCTTCAACTGCTACAGTACTAGTACTTGATAAAGGGTGTGCTACTTTTAGATTAATAGTTTCTTCATCGTCCCCTCCAGCTTCATCTCCACAGGCTACTGTAATAGATGCTAGTAAACCAATCACCATTAGAAAAAGAACTCTTTTATATTTTATCAATTTTACCCCTCCTAAAATTTATTTATATGAACAACTTAAACCACATCATTTGGTAGTGTAAGTTGTAAATTTCAAGTTACATCAAACTTGGTAACCAAGTAACAATAACAGGGAATGCAATTAATATAACTAAAATGATAAAATCTGCTACTATTAATCTAGCTGCTCCCCTAAATCCAACTCCCAGAGGGACATTCGCTGCACTCGAAGCAACAAAGATATTCAATCCAAGTGGAGGTGTTGCCAATCCAATTTCTACAGTTTTCGCAATTACAATTCCATACCAAATTGGATCAAATCCTAATGCAATTATTACAGGAAATGTCAAAGGAATGGTTAAAAACATAATGGCTAATTGGTCCATTACACATCCCAAAAGTAGATACGATGCAACAATGATAATTAGGATAACCCATCTATTTACATCCATTGATTGGATTGCATTAATAATATTCTGTATTGAATTTGTAATAGTTAAAAAGTAGCCAAAAATCATTGCTCCAATGATAATAACAAAAATTTTCGCAGTTATTTGTATTGTAGAACTTAGAGCTTTTTTAATCCCTTCATAATTTATTTTTCTTAATACAATGACTATCATCAAAGCACAAAAAGATCCAAATGCTCCTGCCTCTGTTGGAGTAACGAAGCCTGTATAAATTGCAACGATTACAGCTAAAGCCAAAAGCAATACAGGCCATATTCCTTGCAAGGACGAAAATCTCTCTTTCCAGCCAAAACGCCCAATACTAGGAGCAACTTCTGGTCTACGTCTAACCCATAAATAAATAGCTAGACAATAGCCGATGACTGTTATAACTCCAGGAATCACTCCCGCTACAAATAGCTTTGCAATACTAGATTCAGTTAGAATCCCATAAATAATCAAAATTGTACTGGGGGGGATTATGAATGCTAAAGTACCTGCAACACTAACAACACCAACAGATACCTTGTCATCATAGCCATACTTTCTCATCTCCGGAACAGCAATAGAACTCATTCCTGCAGCAGATGCAGTTGATGAACCTGAAACTGCTGCCAAGCCTGCAGATGCCATGACGGTAGAAATAGCCATTCCACCTTTTAAGTGTCCAAACCACCTGTAGGCAGATGAAAATAATTTTTGTGTCATTTGTCCCTGGTTCATAAATTCCGCCATTAATATAAACATGGGAATAGTAGTTAATACAAAACTAGATGCTTCTTCATAAGGTGCTGTACGAAGGATACCTAACATTGAATCCGTACCTACAGTGAGCCATAACCCAACACTTCCAGATACCCCTAAGGCAATCCCAACAGGCATACCACCAATTAGAAATAGAACTAATAAAATAATCGCAATGGCAATTTCCATTTATTTCTCCCTCCTTCAATTCTTTGTGTACCTGTTAGGTATTTTCCTTATACCTTTCTGGACTCATTATTTCCTTAACATTCTCCCAAATTCTTAAACAACTAATAATGATAACCAGAATTGACCCAAGTGGCACCCATATATAAGATAAATAGAGTGGTAGAGATACAATACCTCCTGTTGAAATATCCTTTTCCCAAGCATGAAGTGTTTGTAGTAACCCTTGATATGCGATTAAAACAAAAAACAACATTGTAAATAAATGAGAAATTGCCGTGATAATCTTTAGTCCAGTTTTTGGTATGATATCAATTATTAATTTAAAACGTATATGATCATCTTTGTAATGAGTATAGGCAATACCCAAAAAAACAACAATTACCATTAAAAAGGACTCAGTTAAGCCGTAGACCCATGATAATGATTGTCCAAATATTCTTCTAGCTATTACATCCGCTGTAATAACAAGCATCATCAACAATAACCCTATCATAGAAAAGCTATTAAATATTTTTATCAACTTAGAGATTAAGTTACTAACTATTTCCTCCACCCCCTTGAATAGTAAACGCTTTCAAAGCTTTGTTCTAACTTTAAACCGGTCTTATACTTGTTTTTTTCCATGGTCGTTCAACCTTTTTATTCCAAGAGTTTTTAAGTCCATCATATATGACTCTTCTTGTATCCCTTGGATCAATAACATCATCAATCAATCCATTGGAGGCTGCAATATCTACATCAATAAGTTCTTTAAATTGTTCAGCATACTCATTCCATGCTTCCTTTGGATTCTCAGAATTAGCTATCTGTTTATGATATAAAATACTTGATGCCCCTTCCGCCCCCATTACACTAATTTCCGCAGTAGGCCAAGCAACAATTAAATCAGGATCATACTGTTTACCACACATTACAAAGTACCCTGCCCCATAGGCTTTACGAACAATTACAGTTATTTTAGGTACTGTTGCCTCAGACACGGCATGCAACATCTTAGCACCATGACGGATTATCCCTTTTTTCTCTACTTTTGAGCCTACAATGAAACCAGGGATATCTTGCAAAAATACTAATGGAATGGAATAAGCATCACATATATTGATAAAACGCGCTGCTTTATCAGCTGCATCTCCATCTAAAGCTCCACCCATATATCTTGGTTGATTAGCTACGATCCCAACTGGCATTCCACCGACTCTAGCAAACACAGTTATTATATTTTGTGCCCACTTCGGTTTGATTGCTAGATATTCACCATCATCCACGATCTCTTTAATAACATCGTACATATTGTAAATACGCTTCGAATTACTAGGCACTATTTCCATCAATTTTTCTGATATTTCATTTCTAGTTTCTGGTAAATCGTTTACTGGTGGTTTTTCTTCACAATTGGATGGAAAAAAGGATAGATACTGCTTAATTACGTTAATACATTCTTCATCATTTTCTACTTCAATGTCAGCTACTCCACTTTCCTCGGTATGAACTTTAGAGCCCCCTAAAGTTTGATCATCAACATCTTCACCAACAACAGCTCTTACCAAATGTGGTCCACCCAAGGCCATAAAACTAGTTCCTTTCACCATTGGAACAAAGTCAGCCAAAGCTGGTAAATATGCTGTACCTGCAACACCTGGACCCATCATTGCACAAACTAAAGGAACAACCCCAGACATCTTCACCTCATCGAAAAAATGACGACCATTATCGGCAAATAAAGAACCTATAGACTCCTGAATACGAACACCTGCCGAATCAATCAGCCAAATCATTGGAACACGATGTTTTAATGACCATTCTCTGACCCGATACATTTTCTTTTCTGCCACTTTTCCTGTAGAACCAGCTAGAACTGTATAATCATGTGCTGCAATACAAACAGGACGACCATCAATTGTTCCTCTACCTGTTACTACACCGTCAGCAGGGGTATATTTACCTTCCATCGTTGGATGGAGGTTTTGTTGATGTGCAAGTAAGCCCATTTCCATAAAAGATCCTTCATCTAGTAATAGAGAAATCCTCTCTCTAACTGTTAATTTTCCTGCATTATGCTGTTTTTCAATGTATTTCTCACTGCCCATTTGTTTGTATTTTTCTTTTTTATCATTTAACTTTTGTACTTTTTCATAAATATCCATAAAGAAAAACCTCCTTTATACTGCTACTTATTTTACTACCTTTTTTTCCCTTAAAGCTCTAATTTCCTCTTGAGTATGGCCTAATTCTAGTAATACTTCGTCTGTATGTTCTCCTAATAGTGGAGGATGACGACGAACTGTTGTGGTATCCTCAGAAAATTTAATCGGAAAGGAAGGTGTTTTCAAATTTTCAATTCTTGGATGCAAAATTTCCTTTGCCATCTCTCTATATTTGAATTGTTCTGTATTGACTACCTGCTCAATTGAATTAATTGGGCTACAAGGAACTCCAACTGCATCTAACTTAGAACACACTTCTTCACAAGTTCTCTCGCTTAATCTATCAGTTATAATCTCGATTAACTCTTCTTTATGTTCTATTCGCAATTGATTTGTCGAATATTTATATACTAAAAGATCCTCCCAACCAAGTGCTTGACAGGATTTTTCCCATAAACCATCATTAGCAATACCTAAAACAATATATTGATCCTTTGTAGGAAAAGCTTGATAAGGGAATAAAGAAGGATGACTTGAACCCTGCATAGTTGGAGATTTTCCAGTTCCAAAGTAAGTTGGTATTAAATAGTTCAGCATCATTACCTGAGAGTCTAATAAACTACAGTCAACATATTGTCCTTTTCCTGTTTCCTTTCTCGAATAAAGTGCAGATAATATACCGACAACACCAGAAATTCCTGTTGTAATATCAACTATTGAAGTTCCTACTTTTACAGGTGCTCTACCTGGTTCTCCTGTTACGCCCATGAGACCCCCGTACGCCTGTAAAATAATGTCGTATCCCCCTCTATTCTTTTCAGGACCCGTTCTACCAAATCCAGAAATTGATAAATACACTAACGATGGATTGATATAACTTAGCTCTTCATAACCAATCCCTAAACGGTCCGCAGTTCCGGTTCGAAAGTTTTCTATAAATACATCACAATCCTCTATCAGACTATGAATAATCTTAATTCCTTGTTCCGTTTTCAAATCGATAGAAATGCTTCTTTTATTTCTATTATTTGAAAGATAAATCATACTTTCTCCGTTCCATTCAGGAGGAAGCATTGCACGCGTTTCATCCCCAGTAGGTTTCTCAACCTTTATTACTTCTGCCCCTAAGTCTCCAAGCATTTGGCCTGCCAAAGGGCCAGCTATAGCTTGGGATATATCTAATACCTTTATTCCTTCTAATGGTAAGGACATCGAATTCCTCCAATCTAATTCTTGTTGTTTTGAATGTTATTTATCTATAACAACGACTACATCATCTTCTGATACAAATTCGCCTTCACTCACAAGTATTTCTTTCACAATTCCATCTTCTGTAGCTTCAATAGGAACTTCCATTTTCATTGATTCTAGTATAACTAAGTCTGTTCCCTCAGTTACCAAATCACCCTTTGATACATTTATTTTCCAAACAGATCCTGACATAATAGACTTAATATCAACAGTCATTTATAATCCCCCTTATATTGTTTTTACTAATTCTTTTGTCAAATTCGTATCGATTCTGCCATTTTTAAATTCATCTGATTGAAGTGCATGTATTAAGAAAGGTATATTAGTTTTAATTCCCGAGATTTTAAAATTATTAAGTGCCTCTAATAGTACCTGTATTGCTCTATCACGATTTTCTTCATGTACGATAACCTTTGCAATTAGCGGATCATAAAAGACAGAAATCTCATTTCCTTCTTGATATCCTGTTTCAATTCTAATAGAATCTCCACTTGGTGGTACAAATTTTTGTAACCTACCTGGTGACGGAAAAAATTTTACTGGGTCCTCTGCGTATACCCTTGCTTCTATGGAATGTCCATCTTTATTAATAGTAGAAGGTATGACGTCGCTAAGTTTCATACCTGCTGCTAATTTAATCTGTGCAACAACCAAATCAACTCCCGTTATTTCTTCTGTCACAGCATGTTCAACTTGCAAACGCGTATTCATTTCTAGAAAGCTGTATGTGCCATCCACTCCTCTTAACATCTCTATAGTACCTATATTGTTATAACCAATAGCTTTTATAACATTAGTAATTGTAGATGCTAGTTCACTAGTTTCACTTTCGTTGATTCCTACAGACGGTGACTCTTCTATTACCTTCTGATGCCTACGTTGAACCGAACAGTCTCTTTCATATAAATGAACAACATTCCCATGGTTATCTGCTAATATTTGAAATTCTATATGTCTTGGATTTTCTAAATACTTTTCCAAATAGATATCATCGTCAGAAAATGCTTTACTAGAAACTGATTTTGCCTGTTTTATTGATTTCTCTAATTCTCCTTCATGGAATACAGGGATCATACCAATCCCACCACCACCTCCAACCGGTTTTACGAGTACAGGATAACCTATTTCTCTAGCAACTTTTTTCCACTCTTCTTCATTTTCACCTAATACTCCAGACCCCTTACCAATTGGCATACCATGCCTTTCCATTAAGTCCCGGGCATGACTTTTATGCGACATAGTCTTCATCCATTTTGATGATGGCCCAATAAAAGTGGCACCTTTTTTCTCGACTGCAGCAGCAAATTCAATATTCTCTGATAAGAAACCATATCCTGGATGAACTCCATCTACTTCTGCATTCTTAATAATTTCCATTAATGCTTCTTGATTGAGATAACTTTTCTTTGCAACAGAATCTCCTATATAATAGGCTTCATCTGCCTCCTTTATATATGGAAGATCCTTATCAGCCTCCGAATACACTGCTACAGTTTTAATATTCATTGTTTTTAAAGCTCGTATGATCCTAGCTGCAATTGCCCCTCTATTTGCTACTAAAACTTTTTGAAACATATTTTCCCACCTTTACTAAGTTAGACTAATTTTTATTAACAAAAGCTTCAACACCCTTATGGAAATCATCTGTTTTTCTCATTCGTACATTCACTTGTCTACCTAAATTCATAGCTTTTTCGAATTCCAATTCTGATACTTGATAAAACAATTCTTTTGTCATTGTTAAAGCAGTTTGACTCTGATCAGCAATTTGCTTTGCTAGTTTCATAGTTTCATATTCAAGATTTTCTGCTGGTACTACATGGTTAACCAAGTTCATAGATAAGGCTTCTTTCGCGTCAACTTTTCTTCCTGTTATTAGCAAATCAAAAGCATTTCTAGGTCCTGCAATTCGTATCAGGTTAGAGGTTACCAATGCAGGTACAAAACCTCTTTTTACTTCAGGATACGAAAACTTCGCATTGTCTGCTGCAACCACTAAATCACATGCCAACGCAATTCCACAACCTCCAGCAAACACATAATTATGAACAGAGGCAATAATTGGCTTTTTGATTTGTCTCATCAATAAATGTATTTCTTTTGATAGATTCGCTCTCTCCTCAACTGCTGAACTATCCTCTTTTACATCAGCAAATTCCTTTATATCTGCTCCTGAACAAAAAGCCTTTCCTGCTCCATTTAGCACAATGCAATTAATATCTGGACTTTCGTCTGCATGGGTAATTACTTTCTTTAACTCATATAACATTGCTGTGTTTAGTGCGTTATATTTATCAGGACGATTTAAAGTAATAATTTGAACTTTATCTTTAAATGAGAGATTAATGTATTTTGGATTGATCAATTTTCCTTCCTCCTCTGGTATAGTTTTAGGTATCCCATTTTTTTATGACGGTTGAAATACCTAAACCACCTGCTGTACATAACGTGGCTAAACCATATCTCAAATCACTTTTTATCATTTCATGTACAAGAGTGACAATAATTCTAGCACCTGAACTTCCTAATGGATGTCCTAAAGCAATTGCCCCACCATTTTTATTTAATCGATCATCATCCGGAGTAATTCCCCATTCTTTCAATACTGCTATACTTTGAGCTGCAAATGCTTCATTTAACTCAATAATATCAATATCCTTCATCTCAAGACCTGAATTTCTCAAGGCTTGCTTTGTTGCTGGTACAGGTCCTAAGCCCATCTCCTTAGGATGGACACCACCTACACCAAAAGACTCAATACTAGCAAGAGGTTTAAGACCTAAAGACAAGGCCTTCTCTTCCTTCATAATCATTAACATTGCAGCTCCATCATTTAATCCAGATGCATTTCCTGCTGTAACAGTACCATCTTCACCTATGATTGGTTTTAATTTAGCAAGTTTTTCTAAATCAGTATCTCTTGGATGCTCATCCCTTGAAAATAAAGCCTTCTGTACTTTTCTAGTACTTACCTCAATTGAAACTATTTCATCTCCAAATCTGCCTGTTTCTATCGCCTTTTTAGCTTTCAATTGACTATTTAAAGCAAATTCGTCCTGTTCATAACGGGATATGCCATATTTAGAAGCTAGATGTTCAGCCGTTTCTATCATATTAAATCTGCCGTATATATCCTCTGGTTGAGATTTTGGTTGACTTTCTAGGTTAGAATCATAGATTGTAAAATGTTCGGGTTTTGAATTAAAACGATTCCCTACATAGTAATAAGGAGCTTGAGACATACTTTCCACTCCACCAGCTAATACTGTCTCAGTTTGACCTGTTAATATAGACATCCAGCTGTTATAAACTGCCTGCATACCTGATCCACATTGCCGATGTACTGTGTACGCAGGAATACTAGTTGGAAATCCTGCTTTCAATGCTGCCACTCTTGCTACATTTGGTGTATGGGCACTTTGTTTTGTATGTCCAATTATGGTTTCATCAACTAGTTTTGGATCCATCCCTGTATAAGACAATGTATTTTGAAGCAGAATTGATGCTAATTCTTCAGGTAAAACATTAGAAATTGCTCCGCCATATTTCCCAATAGGTGTACGTAATGCACTTACAATAACAACCATCGATATTACCTCCACTATCTAATCATTTACAGTCTCTTTAATTTTCACTTTAAAGTTTGCATCTGTTTTATCTTTAATCTCTTCTAATGTAGCTTCTGGGAGTATCTCTATAAGGAATAATTGACCCTCCTCAACTTCAAAAACTCCCAAATCAGTAATTATTAAATCGGCCGGCCTTAATGATGTAAGGGGATATTCTAATTCCTCTACTAATTTGGATTTTCCATCCTTAGTTGTATGAGTAGTAGCTATAATTACTTTTTTAACTCCTTCTAATAGATCCATTGCTCCTCCAACACCTAGTACATTTTTACCCGGTATATTCCAATTAGCTACTAGACCATTCTTATCTACCTGTAATGCGCCAATAACTGCTACATCTACGTGACCTCCTCTAATCATTGCAAAGGAATCTGCACTATTAAAATAAGATACGCCTTTTTGTACACTTACAGGAATTTTCCCCGCATTTACTATATTTGGGTCTGCATTATCAGCAGTAGCAATAGAATCAACACCCAAGATTCCATTCTCTGAATGCAAATAAATATTTTTATCCTCTTTAATATAATTTGCAGCAATAGTTGGAATTCCTATTCCCAGATTCACAACTTCTTCATCCTGTAAATATCTTTCTACATTTCTAGCAATCTTCTCTTTAATATTCATTATTCTCTAGCTCCCTTAACAACATAGTAATCAACATATAGATGTGGTGTAGCTATCTCTTCTGGTGATAATTCACCAACTTCTACAACCTCATCCACTTCTACAATCACTAATTTGGCTGCGGATGCCATAATCGGATTAAAATTCCTTGCCGATTTTTCATATACTAAATTACCTAATTTATCAGCTTTATGAGCCTTTATAAATGCCACATCTGCATTTAATGACCTTTCTAGGATGTATGTCTTACCTTCAAATATTTTTTCTTCTTTATCTTTACTCAACTGTGTACCAGCAGCTGCTGGTACAAAAAATCCAGGTATACCAGCACCTCCTGCACGAATTGCTTCTGACAAAGTACCTTGTGGTAATAATTGAACTTCTATCTCTTTATTTTTATAGGCGTTTACTACGTCTTTATTAGATGTGAAAAAAGAACCAACTGCTTTTTTTACTTGACCATTTAAAACGAGTTTTCCTAACCCCTTACCTTGTTCGCCTAAATTATTACTAATTATTGTTAAATTTTTAACCTCTGAATTTGCTAGCTCTTCAATAAGTTTTAATGGAGTGCCTATTAATCCAAATCCACCAACCATTATTTTATCCCCATCTTTTATATATTGAATTACATCTGACAATTTTAGTTCCTTGTTCACAACAATCAACTCCTATTTACATAATTATGAGAACGAAAAAACCTAGCAATCTAACTATTCACACACCAAATAAACTTAGTATGCTTTCGTCAAATCACTAGGTTTCAATTGATTAATTAAGAAGAGGTCGTCTTCTTACGACAATTAAATCCTACATATATTATTTTTCAAAATGATTCCAATACCTTTGTATAGCTGACTTTAATGCCACGATTACTGCTTGCTGGGATGGAGCAAGATAATGATTTTTAATCTTCTCGATTAATGGATCAATTCCGTCTGATAAATCATAACCAACTACTAGTCTTTCAAAAAAATCAGACGTTAATTTTGTTATAAAAGTAAAGCTAACATTCTCAATTACATTAGTATTAGCATTAATTTCTAATACAATACCAGCATGCTTGTATATCTCATACATTGATGTCCCTTGGGGAGCCTTCGAGTAACCTGTTACCAAAACTGTATTTACGTCGCCCAAAATACTTCTCCTTTTGCCAGATGATTAAATTTTCTATTAATTTATAAATTTATAATAATATAACTCTTGCATATTTGTCAATACTAAATCATTTAATTACCTAACATTGTATTTCTACAACATAACAATACATTTTAGATACAATATCAGTAAGAAATCCTAAACCGATTAAAAAATAATTCCATCAATGTGAGTTAGTGGAACATCTTCCAATGGTGGTAACGTTTGTTGGTAAAATTATTTTTAACTTATCTACCTTTAAATAGAATCTATGATTATATTTTCCTAATCGGTTTAATAGAATGAAATAGTAAGAGAGGTAATATAAATGAACAAAAGTAGAAAATTAAAATTGAAATCAATCTATACACCATTTCCTATTAATGAAGATGATGATGTATTTAGAAATGGTATTTTTCAATTTAATATCACTAAAATTTTGGAACAGATTCATAATGGAAAACTACTCCCAAAAAAGGAACAGGTACATGTCCAAGACTGGTTTAATTCTCGTTTCCATGGTTCCATTAACGAAGACCACTTACCCTCTGTTGATGTCACAAAGAGAATGATAAGGATCTCTGAATGGAGGAACTTGAAAGTTGGGATTCCTGACTCCTGCGAGTTGATATATACTCATCACGTCAAATTGTTGTTCTTGACTTAATGGAGGTAAAATCGATGGAAAGTTTTCTGCAAGAAGACTCTTCCCACAGCCTGGGGGACCCACCATCAATACATTATGACCACCTGCAGCAGCAATTTCTAACGCACGTTTTGCTTGCTTATGCCCAATCACATATTGAAAATCTTTTTCGTAGGTTGGCAGTTTCGTAGAGGATTTTATAGAAGTATTCTTAGAAATAATAGAAGTAGATAATTGACCAGAAAAAGAAGTAATTACTTCCTGTAAACTTTCAACAAACCGAAACTCAATGCCATCGATTGTATCCAACTGAACCCCCGGAATATGAGGGAGATATAATATCTTCAATCCTTCCTTTCGTGCAGCAATAATAGATGGTAGCATACCATCAACTGGTTTTATAGAGCCATCAAGTGACAACACACCTAAAAATGCGGCCCCATTTGGAATTGGATGCTTAATTTCACCAGCTTCCTTCATCACCCCAATCGCCATCGCCAAATCAAAAATCGGACTATTCTTCCTCTCTTCAGCTGGCGATAAATTGATGACTACTTTCTTATCAGGTATTTGTACATCATTCGCATACAAAGCCGCCATCACACGATCCTTACACTCCTTCACAGAAGCATCAGGTACCCCAACAATATTCACCCCTTCTGTTCCAGGAATCAACTGGACCTCCACCTGAACCTGATACCCTTCAATTCCCTTCAACCCCATACTAGAAACCGTGTCGCCATATAGTAAACCCTTTTCTATGAATCTATATTAGCTAAAAAGATAATAGAAACCTATGAAGAAGAGTCACAAAAATGCCATTATACAGCGTTTTCTAAAAACAAAATAAAAAATCCCACCAAGCAAAACACCCCAAAAACCCATTTCTCCTCCACCAACACTACCCAAAATTCATAAACTACCAAAATAAAAAAAATAGCCACAGTCACAAAAACTGTAGCCATCACTATTGTCACCATCACTTTAACACACTACCGTAGTGGGGATCTGACCCCAGAGGTTTTCGAAGGTTTCGAGGTTTTCTATAGCAAAGCACTGCACTATTTACTTAACCATAAAAAGAATGGCAATCTATACCTCTAAAAGCTTCCTAATTTTATCCTGATACTCTACTATTCTAGTAAAATTACCTTCATACGGGAAATTGATAATACTATCCTTTAAGAGTTTTTTGTATTCCGGTGCTTTATATAGAACATTACCTCTAAAGTCAGTAATATCTTCTTTTCTAGCAATAAGTATATTGATTTTAACCAATCTAGCGATATATTCCTGATAAATAAAGTAATCTTTTAAATAGGAATTGTTACTGGTCTTAATCACATCTTCAATGAGCGTATTAAGTTTCATTCTAGCAAGAATGGCATCATCCATTAATTCTTGCCAATCTCCATGTTCACCTTTCTCATCTGGAGATAATAGTTTCAAGAAATAGGTAGTTCTTGCGTTGTTATATTTAATAAACCCTTCCCACATTGTATCATTTTGACTACACTTTATAGCATGTTCAAAAGCATTTTTAGACTCCTGCAAATAAATAGAAATAGTGTCTAAAACTCCACTATCAATTTTGTGTTTATGTACGATCAACTGTCTATGGTTTTCAATATCAAATAAATCTGTATTATCAGAATTTAATTTTATATGTTGACCAATTAGATACATTGCCTTTTTATTATAAAATAACCCTAAATAATTATAATAAACAGTCTGGCTGACACTGTTCTTTAACATGGTTCCTCTTACTTTAATAAGGTCAGATTCAACATTAAAATCTTGTTTACTAATCAATTTCTGATAATCTGTTACACCCTTAATCAATTTAACCGTCTCTTCAATTAATCTTAAATTGCCTGTACCAATGGAAAGAAAATTATCTCTCTTTTCTTCAATTGTTGTAATTAATCGATCCATTCTTCTTATAGTTTCATTACTTTCATGATTTGAAAATAATGCAGGGAAGATAACAAGAACCTCTATAAAATCTTGAAGATTGTTAGCGAAATTAATTGCTGTTTTAGACTCTTTGATAAACTTCAATTCTAGCTTATCAAATATTTCATCTTTACTTTTTGTTGAATCACCTTGCCCATAATCATAAAATATCGCTGGGAGCGAGGTTTTATAGTTCTCATCTTCTAAAATATTTCCATTTAATTGAGTCACCCGGTTTACGTTATCAATTGATACGTACGTATTCATTGCTACTATGAATGCTAACAGAGAAATAATAAGTGAAGTAATAGTAACAATAAAATCAACACGGTCTTTTGCAGTATCAAAAGGATTAACGGTAAATGCAGCGTACACGGAAATAATAAAAATAACCAGAATAACACCATAAGTAATATATAATTTAGTTCTAGCCAAGCTAGTCCCCCCTTATATTTAGAATCTAGTTTCTAACACTCTACTTTTTAATTGTGGGGCTTGAAATACTTCTAAATTGTAGGGACATTGGGACAGTTTCGTGTCCCAATAGCCCCGACAAAAAACGAGAAGTGGCAGGCACCATTTAATAGTCATAAGAACTGCAGCCATTACCATTCTCATCATCACACTTTAACATACTATCTTGGTGGAGTCTGACACCAGATGTTCGTAAAAAAGGAAAACTTCAGCACAACTCAAAACTTTAGTGCTTCTCGTTGGTTAATTAAACATCCTCACAAAATTCCCTATAACTATAATTATAAGCAACACCTTCAACGTTCCAACAACAAAACGTTTCAATGAAAAACGAGAGATTCTTTCTTTCAAATCGTCAAGATTAATCCCACCAATTACATAACCTATGACTAACACTAGTATAAATAAAACTAATGGACCAAAGATAACTAGAACCTGAAGTTCACTTGTTAAATCATTAAAGTCATATAATGAATTATAGTATAATTTAATATAATAGATACATATAACAGGGACTGTAACAACCTTCAGCAATCTAGAAAGAAAACCATCACCAAGTAATTTATTAATCAGTAAAACAATGAGAAAGCCTATAAAATAGACATTTAACCCTAATATAAAATACAACAAGTTATCACCACCTCGTCTTCATTCGATTATGTATGTCATATTGATGACATGATTTGTTATAGATTTTAATTTTAGGTAAGGAATAGTCTCTACCTTTAATTTACTCTTGGTTACCCTACTATATCATAACTCTATTTTTCATATTTCGACAAAAAGAATGAAAATCCTTTATCTCTCTTTACTTGGTGATTATTTTTTTCCTCTTTGGGAAATTTAGGAAGTGACAGCCCCCTTCGGGCTCGCCATTCTTGAAGATTTGATCAAGCACCTGTTTTGTGCTTAGTACATCTATGTATTTGCTCCTCGACCCTGAGCATTCGATCCCCACCTTAATCTGCTCGCTCGATGCAACCCTAAATTCGCTCCATTCTTGACGGTCTGCGCTCGCCAACCCAAACGATTCGCTCCACAACCACATCAAATCGCTCCCCCCTCCTTATACTTCCTCAACATTTCTCCAACGTCTTCCTGTTCCCCGCCATCCATTGCTATCACCGTATTCTTCTCCTTCCTTTTCCTTTCCAAAAACCATTCCGGCACGATTTCATCCGATTGCCGGGCCTTTTTCCATTGACCATAGCCATCTCCACCCTTTCGTTCTCGCAAAAACTTCCTTTCCTCTGCTTCCACCTGCTCCACAGTACGGATGCCTTTCTTCGCCCATGCATTTAGGATTCCTTTGACGTATCCCCAGGTTGCTTTGTTGCGTTCTAATGCTCGCTTCATAGCTTCCAACACCATATCTTCACCGAGATCATCCACCCATTTCAGCAAATCCTCTGTCACAAATGGGGGGATGACACCGAAGTTCTCATGGTAAAATACGATTGCGTCTGATGTTGCTAGATTTATTTCATTTCGTTTCGTTTTATTTTGTTTAGTTAATGGGTTCGCTTGCTGGTTCATACTGTAGTTCTTTCTGTGGTCCATGTTGTGGTTCACCTCATGATTCACTTCGCCGTTCGCCAAATCATCCTTCCCATCAGTCCCAGGTCGTTCACTCTCCCCAGAAGCCCCACAATCACAACTATCACCAGAAACTCCATTCCCACCACCCACATCAAATGATAGTTTCACGATCTGATAGATTGGTGCCTGATTACTTCCTCTTGATTGATAGTTAATATAGCCTTTCTTCTTCAATTCCGTCCTTGCTCGTTTAAATGAACTTTCTGTTAGTCCAGATTTCAATCGCAACACGAGACCACTCACGGTGAACTCCTTTGTCCATGCTGCTTTGTTATTAATATGCATCAAGGCATGCCACAGCGTGACTGCTGATGCTGATAATGGATTTCGTTCCAGGCAATTATAAAATGCATTAATCTCTTTTATGTAATTCATTTAATAAACTTCCCTTCTATATTTAAGATGTATCTTCAATGTGTGGGGAGCGTCCCAACCTCATCCCAATTGTTATCGACAAAATTCGAGGAGTGACAGGCACCACCTATGTATTCTACAAAATTCGGGAAGTGACAGTCACCACCCACATCACCCACGTATTCGACATAAATCGGGGAGTGACAGGCACTCCCCGATTTCACTACTTCTCCTTCGTGATTGGCATGATTTGATAGATAAACACGTGCCATTTTTGGTCTCGGTATCGGATTAGGCCTTTTTCTTTTAATTCTTTTCTTGCCTTGGCGATCTTCCTCCAATTCATTCGGGTGAATCTACTAAGTTCTAAATCGGAAATGATGAATTCTACTTTTGCGTTTGAGCCTCTTTTATTCCACAACAGGGCAAGGTAGAGTGTGATCGCATTTTGGGATAGTGAATTTCCCTTCTGGTCCAAATACCAGATAAAGCTCTCCCACTCTTCATCTGATGGATAGTATTTCATAAAATATTTCATTCCTTTTCCTCCTTATTTATCAGCAAAAATATTTCATTCTCTTCATCCCATACACTTCTTAGTTTCTTAATTGCGCCTTTTCTCCATTGTTTCACTGCCTCGACCGTAGTGTTTTCTTTCTCTGCAATTTCAAGTTGCGAATAGCCTTGAATAATGAAGTAATCGACCCACTTCCATTGCTTGTCCGTTAAGATGGACTTAACATTTTTCCAAAAGGTCCAGTCTTTCAAATCGATTCCTTCTGGTTTGATAATCGGAACTTCTTGTTGTGGATTCCAATTCCCATCGGATTTCATGACTTCCTCTGCTTCTGCTGCCTGTTCTTCCCGAAGTTCTTTGATTTCATCGCGGCGGATTTTATCAATGAGGCGCTGGCGAATGGTGTAATTGAAATAGGTGGACATAGGGCCTTTATTTGGTTCGTATTTCTTATAGGCCAACCACATGGCGTGCAGCCCTTCCGTATAGTACTCATTATGTGGATCATGGATTCCGAGGCGATGCACGTAATAATGAATTCGATTTTTGTTCTGTTGAAAAACCTCCTCAAACGTAAACTTTTGTTCCTTCGACATTCCATTCCTCCCTTCTCATCGTCTTCGTGACTAGAGTAAAAAAAGAAAGTGTAAGTTGTCATGGAACCGTTTGGGAATTTTCTGAACTGAAAACACAAGTTTATAGAGGGAAAACGCAAAAATCTCCATGGAAAATGACGATTTCCACGGGGATTTTTCCAGTTAGGGACTTATTAAACAAACACAGGAATCCTGTGTTATTCATCACAAAAATTAAAATAACAAAAGGTTTTTGTGTTATTGACAATTTTAATGTGGAATATGGTAGGTTTTAGCCAAATAGAAAGAGGGTGTCGATTGTGGATGCGTTTCGATTACGAGTGGAGAATTTACTAGACAAGCATGGACTCACAAAAAAGGATGTAAGTGAACGTTTAGGATATAGTGACAATTGGTTTGCTCAGCTTTTACGAAATGATGAATTGCCAAGTACTGAAGTGTCACGCAAAATAGCAAAGTTGCTTGATGTTTCACTTGATTACCTTATCGAAGGAAAAGAGTGTTTTCTAGACAAAGACCGAAAATTATCAGTGGAGCAGTATCTGCAACTTGAACATTTATTTGAGAAACATGGTATGGAGAATCCGTTTATTTTTCAAGCTGAAAGATGGCCATTGCTTGAAAGAGATGGGCTCATGTTTATACAGACATTTTTTGAGTGGCAAACAGATAAAAACTCGAAGAAGCAAAAGTAACATTAGTAGTACCTAACTGTTCGGGTTCCCTCCCCTGTTCATCAGGGGCACCACTTCTTCGTGAATCCTCACCACCACCCCCATTCCCACTATCTATGAAGACAAAACCAATCACTATCTATTCCCTTTATTCTATGAATCTATCTAAGGAGTGAATGTATTGTCACAAGCAGTATTACAAAAAACGTATGTTATTACGCCACGTACGATGGCTATCTTTCCTGCCAAACAAATGGAATTCGGTTCGATCATTTTTGAAGTGGACAGGCAAGTAATGGTAAAAGAAACCCCATCAGAGATTATTCGTGCCTCTTGTATGCATTATGGGTCGACGTATGAAGGGAGACGGCGAAGTGTGATTGAGCATTTAGGATTCCGGAATAAAATCCCCATTCCCATTGATCCAACCCGAAGATTGTATGTATTCCCCACTCATTCTCTCACCAACTATGACTGCGCTTGGATTCTCCATCATCAAATTGCCTTCATCCAAAAACACCCCAATCCCACCCAATCCATCGTGCACTTCAGGAATGATCAACGGGTCGTGCTGGATATATCGTACAAGCAGTTGAAGACGCAGGTGGAGAGAACGATGATCTGTGGGTACCGTTTTTCTTGAAGGGTGACTGATAGGCAAAAAGCGGAACATGGTTGTAGTGCCTGTCCCCATGTCCCATACGTCCCCTCAAGGCGCGATTATTTCAAATGGCGTTGTTTAACAGATTCTGCATCCATTAGATTAGAAAGTGATTCCTGATTTTTACTTTGGTCAAACCCGTTCTTTCGCAGCTTCAACTCGTTTTTGAATTTCTTGTGTTCGTTCTTCACCTTTAGGATGCATCCAGTTAGCCATTTCTGGAGTTGCACGGACAGCGATATATTCCTTCTCATTAGAATGCTTCTTCATCTTGGTCCCCTCCATTTATAAATGTGACCTCAAAAGTTTCAGGTTCATCATGACTAATACAGACCATTTCGGATTCCATTGTAATATCTATTATAGCAAAAATTCGATTTATTGGCATATGGGCTTTTATTTGCCCATCGTCCATGGATATGCCTCTCTTTCTATAAATATTCATATATGTTTAGATTCAACTTATGTATATGATATTTTCGGGACATGATTTGTTATTGATTTTACTTTTAGTTCAGTAATAGTCTCGATACCATCTTTAATTCTATTTAAGAGTCCCTAAAATATCATTTCTCTATATTTCATATTTCGACAAAAAGAATAAATATCCTTTTATTTCTGAGTACAGGAAAAAAAACACCGATTTAATTGTAGTATTTCATAATGTACTAGTGGATGGTGAGATCTTTATCTTCCCTTTAGAAACACGGGAACGGTCCGAACGTTTCAGTAATCAAGCAGGAAACAATACCTCCACCCTCATGTTCTTGTAATGGCTCCCCTTTCAGGGAGCATTAAGAACCACCAAAAAATGTACCACGCTCCTCTAAGCCCTAAAAACCAATGTCGCAGACACTCCCAATATCCTCGCCACCTGCCGTTGAGATACTCCATCAATCCTCTTCACTCTTCTTAACACTGAATTCCTCTCCACCCTAGGTAAACTCTTCACCTGCGCAATTTCTAACTGACCAAGCAACTGCTTGATTTCCTGCCTTGCTTCTTCATCCGTCTTTCTCCTCTTAATAACTGGCTCATCTAAACACTCGTCATCATTACGTTCTTCATTAAAAACTCTAAACCGTTCAATTGCCTTCTCCATATCCACAGAAAACATCCCTAATACCAATTCCTTATCCAATAATTTAATCGGAAAACAATGTTTACCATAATAACCAAGACAGCTGCTCCAACTCCATTCTTCCACCTTACCAACCATTCCTGCTTTTAATGGATTCTGGTGAATATACCTAGTAACCGTTAATAAATACCTATCTGTTTCCACATTTTCACTCTTAAATCTGTCCTGAAACAGGTGCCCTGTTGTTCTGTATTTCCAGTTATAATAAGAAACATAACTGACACCAATCCGTTTCATCGTGTTGGAAATAGCTTCATTTCCTTCTTTCAATAGCAGATGAATATGGTTGCCCATCAAACACCATGCGTAGACTTTTATGTCAGTTTTATCTTTATATTTCTTGAGAATTTCTAAAAATCTTATACAGTCATCATCGTCATGAAAGATTTCCTGTCTATTGGCGCCTCTAAGTATGATATGGTAGATACCACTATTACTTTTCCTCCTAGCTTTACGTGGCATTCGTTCCCCACTCCCCTATATAAAATTAACCATTTACCGGTGTCTTCCTTTGCGCTTTACCACCAGAACCACGCCTCATCGTTACAGCTTCCCAGATAGATTCATTGGTGATCGTTTCATGGCCACTTAAGTCGGAGATTGTTCTCGCAAGGCGCAAGATTTTCATCTGCACCCTCGTACTCCAGTTGTATTTACTTGCCCATTGTTGAATCATTCTCTTCTGCTCCTCTGTCAGTTGGCAATAACTAGTCAATTGTTCATTGGAGATAATCGCATTATAGGTTTCAGAATCATACCGCTTATACTGAATGTTACGCGCATCAATTACTCTTGAACGGATTTCATCGGAAGTTTCATTGTCTTGTTCGGATTCCTTATCCAGTACGACGGTATCTAATTCTAGTAAAATATCAATACGGTCCTCAATTGGTCCCGAAACACGGTTGTTGTAGGTTAGGATTTGTTTGGGTGTACAGGTGCAATACCGGTATCTTGATCCTAAGAACCCACAAGGACAAGGGTTCATAGCAGCTAGTAAGATAAATTGTGCGGGGTATGTCACGGTTGTGGCAGCACGACTGATGGTTACCTTACTTGTTTCCAATGGTTGCCTTAGCATGTCCAACGTTCGCTTGGGGAATTCGGCCATTTCATCGAGAAAAAGCACTCCATGATGTGCGAGTGACACCTCACCTGGCTTTGGATTCGCACCACCTCCAATTAATGAGACGGCTGATGCGGAATGATGTGGGTCTCTATATGGTGGGATTTGATAGTTTGGGTTGCTAACGCCAGCTAATTGATAAATACTCATGACATCGAAGCTACTTTCCTGTTGGAGAGGTGGTAAAATCGATTGGAATGTTTCAGCTAGTAAACTCTTACCACAGCCTGGAGGACCAACCATCAATACATTATGGCCGCCTGCAGCAGCTATTTCTAATGCTCTTTTAGCCTTTTGATGTCCTAAGATATGTTTGAAGTCTTTGTCATAAGAAGGGGTGACTACTTGAGGTGGTTCTGTGGTGTGTGATGAAGTAAATATGGAAGTTGTTAATTGTCCTGAGAACGATTCAATCACTTCCTGAAGTGTTTCTACAAAACGAATCTCGATTCCGTCAATATGGGATAGCGGTGTATCCTTCATAGATGGTAAATACAAGGTTTTAAATCCTTCTTTTTTAGCAGCAACAATCGCTGGAAGCATCCCCTCTACCGGCTTAATGGAGCCATCTAGTGACAACACACCTAAGAATGCCGCATCCTTAGGTATCGCATGCTTTATTTCCCCTGCCTCTTTCATAATCCCAATTGCCATGGCCAGGTCAAAAATTGGGCTGTTTTTCTTTTGCTCTGCTGGGGACAGATTAATAATAATCCTTTTTTCGGGTATACCGCACTCATTGGAATGCAAAGCTGCCATGACTCGATCTTTGGATTCCTTTACTGATGCATCTGGGAGACCTACAATACAAATTCCTTCTACACCTGGAATAAGCTGTACCTCCACCTGAACTCGGTAACCTTCCATTCCTTTCAGGCCAATACTTGATATTACAGTCGCCATCATTCTCACTTCTTTCCTTTTTATTATAAATAGAATAGTCGATTCTAAAAGGAAAGTCAAGAACATTTGTTCGTATTTTGTGTTATTTTGCCATATTAAGTGGAATCAAGGCGAAATACGAGCTTTTAAATTTTGAAAATACAGAAAATGGAGCGTGAGAACCGTCCCCATGCTTCTCCCTTATGGGGCGACAACAGCTACTTCTAAGGTTTGGAAGGCTTGCTGTTTACGACAAACCAATCACCAAATACTCTATAGTGATGGATAAACGTTTATTAGCTGAGCAGTATATTCAATTCAAACCAATTCATTTAGATATAGAAGCGAGTATCATTATTTTACGGGGATCTGATTACGAGGAATTACATTTCTAGGGAAAAATAGGCAACACAAATAAGCCCGCCAAGCCAATAGGCCCAGCGGGTTATATATTAATCTCTACTAAACAAATCCCTTGTATATACTTTGTCCTCTACATCACATAAATCATCAGACAATCGATTTGCTACGATTACATCTGAAACTCTCTTAAACTCTCCAAAATCATTTATTACTCTTGAATTATAGAATGTCTCTTCATGAAGGGCTGGTTCATATACAACAACTTCAATACCCTTAGCTTTTATACGCTTCATAACACCTTGAATAGCTGATTGTCTGAAGTTATCTGAGTCCATTTTCATAGTAAGCCTATAGATACCGACAATCTTAGGATTTTTCTTAATTATCATTTCGGCAATATGGTCTTTTCTTGTTCTATTTGCATCTACAATGGCAGTCATTATATTATTTGGAACGTCTTCATAATTTGCTAATAATTGTTTTGTATCTTTAGGTAAGCAGTAGCCCCCATAACCAAATGAAGGATTATTATAGTGATTGCCTATCCTTGGGTCAAGTCCTACACCATCAATAATTTGCTTACTATCTAAACCTCTTACCTCCGCATACGAATCTAGCTCATTAAAATAAGCAACACGCATTGCAAGATAAGTGTTAGCAAAAAGTTTGATTGCTTCCGCTTCTGTTGAGTTTGTAAATAATACAGGTATATCTTCTTTTATAGCACCTTGTACTAGTAAGTCAGCAAATACCTTTGCTCTCTCAGACTGTTCACCAACGATAATTCGTGAAGGATATAAGTTATCATATAAAGCCTTTCCTTCACGTAAAAATTCTGGGGAGAAAATAATATTCTCTGTTTCAAATTTTTCTCTTACTTTTTCTGTATAGCCAACTGGGACTGTAGATTTAATTACCATTATTGCGTCTGGATTAATGGATAGTACATTGGCGATAACTGCTTCAACAGTTCTTGTATTAAAATAGTTCTTCTCAGGATCATAATTAGTCGGTGTTGAGATGATAACATACTCAGCATCTTTGTATGCTTTATAATTATCAGTAGTTGCAGATAAATCTAATTCTTTAGTTGCTAAATACTCTTCAATCTCATTATCAATGATAGGAGATCTTCTATTATTTATCATATCTACTTTTTCTTGAATAATATCAAGTGCTATAACTTTATTATGTTGAGCAAGTAATATTGCATTTGATAACCCGACATATCCTGTTCCAGCAATAGTAATTTTCATTATGCTCTCTCCCTACATCTATCTTTCGTGAAGTAATAAAATCGAGTTTATTACCCAAATACAAATATATTAAACGTTATATTGTTCTTCAAAATACTTTTGATATTCCCCACTAATAATCTGCTCCCACCATTCCTTGTTATCCAAATACCACTGAATAGTTTGAGCAATACCAGTTTCAAATGAATATGCTGGTTTCCAACCTAATTGTTCTAATTTAGTAGGGTCAATTGCATAACGCTTATCATGACCCAGACGATCTTTAACAAATTCAATCAAGTCTTCGGATTTACCTAGTGTACTAATAATCGTTTTAACTACTTCTAAATTAGTTCGCTCGTTATGTCCACCTACATTGTAAACTTCACCATTTGGGCCTTCATGCAATACTAAATCAATAGCTGCACAATGATCTAATACATGTAACCAGTCACGAATATTCTTACCATCACCATAAACAGGTACTTTCTGAGCGTTTAACACTCTAGAAACCGTTAATGGAATTAACTTCTCAGGGAAATGATATGGGCCATAATTGTTTGAGCATCGAGTGATATTAACAGGTAACCCATATGTTTCGTGATATGCACGAACTAATAAATCAGATGATGCTTTACTTGCACTATACGGGCTATTTGGTTGTAACGGTGTTTCTTCTGTGAAGAAGGTTGTTGGATCAAAATCAAGTTCCCCGTACACTTCATCAGTTGAAACATGAACAAATTTAGAAACACCAACTAGTTTTGCAGCATCTAATAATACTTGTGTACCAAGCACATTAGTTACGACAAATATTCCTGGATCTGATATTGAGCGGTCCACGTGACTTTCTGCGGCAAAGTGAACAACATAATCAAATTTTTCTTTTTCAAACAAAGAAGTAATTGTTTCACGATCGGCTATATCCGCTTTTACAAAATGATAATTATCTTTATCTTCAATATCCTGATGCTTTGTTAAATCACCAGCATAAGTTAACAAGTCTAAATTATAAATATCATACTCAGGATATTTATTAACCATATACTTCACAAAGTTACCACCAATAAAACCAGCACCACCAGTAACTAGCACCTTTTTCCTTGTCATCTATTTCACCTCTTGTGTTAATTGCTTTAAGTATCGACTAACAGCATCTTGCCAAATTGGTAACGGATTAAATCCGTTCTCTACTAGCTTTTGTTTTGACATACGTGAATTTTTAGGACGTATTGCACGAGTTGGATATTCTTCTGTTGGAATCGGATTTACTTTGACATCTTTATTCGCTAGTCTAAAAATCTCAGTTGCAAATTCAGCCCAGCTACAAAAGCCTTCATTTGAAGCATGATAAGTGCCGTATTTTTCACTTTGAGTCATATCTAAAAGTAATCGAGCTAAATCAAATGTATAAGTTGGCGATCCCACTTGATCCCCAACAACATTTAGTTCATCACGTGTTTCTGCCAATCGTAACATCGTCTTAACAAAATTATTCCCATTAGTTCCAAATACCCATGATATCCTTACAATATACCATTTATCTAGTAATTGCTTTACTAGTTCTTCACCTTCATATTTAGTTAATCCATAATATCCAATTGGACTCGTCTTATCAGTTACCTCAAATGGAAGGTCTCCCTTTCCATCAAATACATAGTCTGTGCTGATATACATGAATTTAGCATTTGCTCTTTGAGCTGCTGTAGCTAAATGTTTCGTACCCTCAACGTTTACGTTCCAACAAGTTTCTTGATTATCTTCAGCTTTATCGACGGCCGTATAAGCTGCGCAGTGTATAATTGCATCTGGTTGTACCTTATTAACAAAAGCTCGTACATCTATTTCGTTGGTTAAGTCCAAATCACTTGATCCAATACCAATCATATCAAAACCAAGTATATTCCCCTGTTGAACTACATCAAAACCAAGTTGTCCCGTATAACCTGTAACTAAGATTTTCATAGAATTACTCTCCATAACTAAAGTTATTATCAGCATCTTTTAATAATGGAGCTTTTTCATCCTTTGCTGATAAAACTGGTATAATATCCATTGGCCAGTCAATTCCAATCGTAGGGTCATTCCAAACAATGCCTCGATCACATTCAGGCGCATATAGCTCGTCCACTTTATATTGAACTTCGACATCTTCTGTTAATGTCATAAAACCATGTGCAAAACCTTTTGGAATTAATAATTGCTTTTTATTTTCTGCTGTCAATTCAATCCCAAACCATTCTCCAAAGGTTGGACTCCCTTTTCTAATGTCAACAGCAACATCATAAATAGCCCCTCTTGTACAACGTACAAGCTTTATCTGTGCTTTCGGATTTAATTGATAATGTAGTCCTCTTAATGTACCTTTTGCTGCTGAAAATGATTGATTATCTTGTACAAATTTTATATTGATTCCATTCTCTAAGAAATTTTCCTCATTATAAGTTTCCATAAACCAGCCACGATGATCACCAAATATTGCTGGTTCGATTATTATTACATCTTCTAAATTAGTTTTAGTAAATTTCACTTCTATTTCACTTCTTTCAATTAGTATTGGATCTGTCCATTAGCTACTTTCATTAAATATTGGCCATATCCTGTTTTACTAAGCCTCTCTCCACAATCCCACAATTGTTCTTTTGTAATCCAACTATTTATATAAGCAATCTCTTCAGGAGCAGCAATTTTTATTCCTTGATGCTCTTCAACTGTTTTCACAAAATTTGTTGCTTCTACTAAACTTTGATGTGTTCCAGTATCCAACCAAGTAAACCCACGTCCTAATAACTCTACTTCTAATTCTCCCAGTTTTAAATAAGCTTCGTTAATAGAAGTTATTTCAAGCTCGCCTCGTGTCGATGGCATAACATTCTTAGCAATTTCTACAACACGATTGTCATAGAAATACAATCCGGTTATTGCATAATTAGATTTTGGTTCTTCAGGTTTTTCTTCAACACTAATTACCTTTCCGTTCTTATCAAACTCTACTACTCCGAAGCGCCCTGGGTCTTGTACATGATAACCAAATACTGTAGCACCTGTTTCTTTATTTGCTGCGCGTTTCAGTATTTTTCTCATGCCACTACCATAATAGATATTATCACCTAGAATCATAGCAACAGAGTCATTACCAATAAAATCTTCCCCAATTAAAAAAGCCTGAGCTAATCCATCTGGGCTCGGCTGTACTTTGTACTCAAGATTTATACCAAATTGTGTTCCATCCCCTAGTAATGACTCAAAACGTGGCGTATCTTCAGGAGTTGAAATAATTAATATATCTTTAATTCCAGCAAGCATTAACGTTGATAAAGGGTAATAAATCATTGGTTTATCATATATTGGGAGCAGTTGTTTACTCGTTACCATTGTTAATGGGTATAGCCGTGTACCACTTCCACCTGCTAATATAATTCCTTTCATTTTACAAAACCTCCAAATATTATTGAATAATGTGCTAATTTGATATAAATTTGGAACACCTATCTTCTATACCTACTTATATCTTTTGCTATTACTAACACATAAGCAGTCAAGATAATATATAAGAACATTGCACTTAAAGAATAAAAAGCAACAGCATATATATCACTATTAAAATAATATACTCCAATAAATAATGCACTTAATTTAATTATTGCACTTACAATTTCATAAAATAAGAATTGTCTTTGCATATTTAGTACTGGAATAGCTGCAATTACTGGCCTTGTTATTAACATAAACAATGAAAATAATGAAATCCATCTTGCATATACCCCCGCTGTATACCATTCATATCCAAAGATAAATGAAAATATATTAGGTCCAAAAATAATTAGTATCCCAAAAGGCAGTGCACCTAAAGAAAATAAACCTAAAACAGCCTTTAAAATAATATTTTTTATACTCTTATTATCATTGGATACTTCAATAATCTTGGGATAAAATACATCTTGTACAGCTTTCCCTAACAATGTAACAGGTGTATTTAAAACTTGTCTACCCAATGTAAAATATCCGGCTGCGCTAGGTCCAAAAAATGCAGTAAGTAAAATAGTCGGGAGTGCCACTGAAGCAGAATTTACAAAAATCTGCGGAGATCTATATAAAGGGAAATCTCTATATCTGCATGCAACTTTGAGCATTTTTTTAAAGTTAAAAGATCCTTGTTTTTTTATAATAGACTTATCAGATAAAGATATCATTAATAATCCGCGAATGGCATAAGCAAAAGTCTGTATTACGATCAAAGTTACAGATAGTGGATAATAAAGGCCTATGCCTATTTTTGAAGAATTCATAATCAATGCCTGGTAAATAGCCGTTTTGGCACTCACTTTAAATTCTTGAGTTCTAATTATCCATTGCTCAATAACTTGAAATCCGCCTGCCACTACGATAGCAACTGGGATTAAATATAAATAAGAACCTAGTACTTCGAGATTCAATAAGTGAAGTAGAGTATCAGAAAATATTAATATTAGCGCTACACTTAATAATCCTATCAACAAGCAAACTATGAGAGATAACCTCATAATATCTTTTGCCTCTATATCAGATTTTGGTATTACTATCGCAATTGGATATGTTAGTGCAGCTATTGGTAAAACAA
Source organism: Ornithinibacillus halophilus (assembly GCF_900129485.1). Taxonomy (GTDB): domain Bacteria; phylum Bacillota; class Bacilli; order Bacillales; family Amphibacillaceae; genus Ornithinibacillus; species Ornithinibacillus halophilus. Next base: position 25,244 of record NZ_FQVW01000013.1, on the reverse strand, counting down.
AACTAGAAATTGAGGTAAAAGTACCTAAAATCCCGAAAGCCTCTGGTCCATATATTCTTGTGATAAAGGGAATACTAGCAAATGCAATTACTTGTGCCAAAGCTGTTCCACTCGCAATAATTGTTACGTTTTTTATAAATTTATTTTTAATTAATTTTCGAATTAGGGTCAACATATTACTAACTCCGCATATGCGTTTAGTAATTCCTTTTTAATCATGATTAATCTTATCCTTAAAAATGTTTAATAAATACTTAATATTATCATGAAATACTTCTTTTTGTTTAATCACCTTTGAGCGATAATCATCATATAGGCTTACATTCTCTTCGTAATTATATATAAGGTCTTTTATCTTATTAATAATTGCATTCATATTATTATCTAAATCTAGCAAATTAAATTTACAATCTTCAGGTATCGGAACATCTATTTTGTTTTTTGCACTTCCTGAGGTTGAAGTAATTATATTAACATTCGATATAACTGCTTCTCGTGGTATTCTTTCTGGTCCTGGAAAATAACCGAAATCAATGTAAAGCTTTGCTTCAGATAATAAATTTATTACCCCATTTAAGTCCAAATCTTTAATTGGAACAAATTCTAAATTTAACCCTTCTTTTTTAACTGCAGTAATAACCTTATTTGTATACTCAATACCCTTTGCAGGATTATATGCAATAATATTTTTCTTTTCTTTCATTCTTCTACTAAAATAATCATCACTAATTGGTCCACATAGATAAAGCATATTCCTGTCATTAACACCTTGTTCTTTTAAATATAGTCTTATATACTCACAATTGTACAAATGAAAAACCTTATTCCTATCCTCAAATAAATAAATGTCTTTTTTAATCTTCCCTGTTAACTGAAGAATCTTACTGATTATTGGCTTAAATATTAGTGGTATTTTATGATTTTCACAAAAATAATATGGGAAATTTTTTGGTAACTGTCTTATATAATAATCTAAAGAAAGCCACCAAATACATTTATTGATATTAGTAAATTTATTTACATATTCTGAGTTTGTTTCAGATACTATTAACCAATTTTCGCTACTATCCAGAATTTCATTAGTAACTGGTATACTGTATTTTTGAAATTTCATTTGTGTAGTAGCATTTCCCGAATTAATATAATAAATATATACTAACGGATGTAACTTTTTTAACTCATAAGCAAGCTGATGAAGACTTTCAGTACCTCCAGTAACAAAATTTTGCGGTATCACAATGTATATCTTTGAATTTTTATTTATCATGTGTATCTCCTACTCTTTAAACAAAAAATATAAGTTATTTGGGAAATTATAAAACTTAATCTCTTGGTAAACTTTATGATCTTTTTTTGGGGCAAAAGATCAATTAAATCAATTAATCCTAACAAAGTGATGTTGCCCTCTCAATTCCATTTCATGTGGTAAGTATAATAAATCCTTTAATATATCTACGACCTTGATTTTTATTCTTATATTTTTCATATAGTAAATATCAACTGGTATGTTTTAGATTTTTCACAATCTTAGAATCTAACAGTTAAACAGCCTAGCCTTGTTAAGTTAATATTGTACAAGTTCGATTCTCTACTATCATGATTTCTAGTATTTATTAGTCCTTTATACGATAGACTCCTACCAACCTTTGATTATTTTTAAACATATTAGTTTTAGCTTGCTTTTTTACTCGTACTTGTATGGTTATTAGTATTATATATATAAAACAAAGAGCGAAGCTAAATTTGGAAAACTGAAAGCGAACCATAGAAGTTAATAACGATTGAGCTATTAACAAATAGATAGTAAAGTTTAATAAATTCATTCTTATCATAAAGTTCCTATAAGTTATATAGGAAATCACTCCAAAAAGAAAAGAACCAAGAAAAACTCCTATTAAACCTAAATCTATATAAAAATTATAAAACAACGTCGTAAATGCATTAAATCTAACTCCATCTCCAATTAATACAGCTTCTTCTAACTCCATATTTAATCGTTCGGCATTATTAACTAGACCCGGAAGAGGGTAACCCAGTTTTTCAAAAATAATAAAACCTGGTCGTATAAACCCCAATAATGAAGAAAACCCGTAAGTGTAGATATTTATATTATCAATTACATCTAATCTGTAACTAAGATGTGAAATTGCTCCCACAGTATACATATAGAGCGTTTCAGAAATAGAGGAACCTCTTATTGTAGTTACATAAATAATAAAAGCAATACTAATAAAGAATGTCAGATAAAAAGTAGCTTTAGTTCTAAGTTTATACCTAAACTTTCTCTTCCCTTTAAAAATTAATAATGTTAAACAAAAATTAATTAGTAAATAAAGTAATATAAATCTACCACCGTCTGTTAACACATTCAGCATAACTAGGCTGATGGTTAATAACATAATTTTTATATTTCTTTGAGGACCAAAGAAGTAATATGCCGAAATTGGTATCATAAGCATTGTGACAGGCTTTGTAATATATGCATATAAAATATTTATAATACCTGAATCAAATCTACCCATCCCCATAATATATCTGATATCACTTATTGAATATCCTTGAATCATAAGTGTTATGGAACTAATAGAAGTAATAACTAATACTGATAAAGAGATTAGTATTAGAATTTTTAATATGAAATTCCATTCCTTTTCTATATAAATATCCGAACTATAGTTTACACTTTTGACAGGTTTTATAAATCTAAAAAAGTAATATCCCCCAAAGTAAGATATTAATCCAATAAATATAATTAAAAATGTATAATATGAGGTTCCAGTAAGGCCGAACAATTCAAACTGTGCAAAGAAAAGAATAATTGCCCATAAAGCACTAAACAGAATAATAGGGCTATAGATTTTCTTCTCTGTAATCCCTCCAATTATAAGTATTACTAAGCATGTTAAAAATAATAGAAAGGCCATAACTTACTCCTTTTAGTCAAAGTTTCATTAGAGTAATATTTATTTTATTCATGACTGATTTTATAGGTTTGTTATACATAGCATTCGTAAAATTAATATTAATATTTACCTATATACTTCCCCATTTTCCCATTAATAAAGTCTTTAAAGGATTCCATTATCATCCTGATTTTTTTTGCTTTATCCTCTTCTATAAAAATAATTTGCAATAAATGTTTACTTGCTGCAAGAATCAATTTACTTAACCTGTAAAAAGTAATATTTTGCTTTTTAAAATAAAAATACAATCTATTCCTGAACATATAATAATGCCTAAGCGGATTATGTGTAGAGTAGTTTTTTAAAATACCCTTCTTTTGCTCCCCAAGACTTTGATATAGATAAACACCCTTTAACTGTATAATGTAATAATTTAATTTCTGTAATAATATGCAATAATCATAATCCAATCTATCAATAAAATAATTTTCATCAAATCCACTTGTTTTCTTATATACATCTAAATTTACAGCACTTCCAGATGTAATTGTCCATTCAATATATTCAAACCCTCTTTCAAAAAGCGGCTGTTCTTTCACTCTGTTATGATCATAAATAATTGCAGGTGCTACAATACCAACTTTTTCCATATCATTATTTTTAATAAATTCTTGTATGGAAAACAAGCTTTCATTACTTATGATACTATCTTGATCCATTGTAATAATAAAGTTGTAACCATGATTAATTGCATTTTTACAAATATTGTTTAATGCAACTGATAGACCATCATTACTAGCATTAAAATAATAATGAATTCCGGGAGTATTAAAATACTCTTCATGACTTGTTTCCGGAGTATTATCATACACATATACATCACTAAATGTCTTCGAAAAGTTTATTACCCTATTTACCTCAGTAATACTTGGATAATATAAAACAACTCCTATACTTATTTTCATCAATATAACCTCATCTAATTTTAATTATCAATTAGTACCATTTGACCAGAATACAGGCCCGTATCTTTAGTTTTTTTATTTCTATACCAGAATGTTGGTGCAACTACAATTTTATTTTTGTTTTGAGATAGATAGGCTCCCCACCATGAAAAACTACTGTTCGCAATAACAAAATGGTTAGATAAAGACATTAAATATAGTGATTCGTAGCCAGAACAGCCTTCGATATATGTTACGTTGTCAGTAAAACCAAAGGATTTCTTTACAGTTTCTATCTCATCCGAATATATATATATATCAGCGTTTGGAATTTTATTTTGTATATATTCTATTCCTTTTTTATAGTATTTTATAGAACATAATGGCCACCCTAGCTTTTTATAATCATCACCACATCGGATGCTAACAGCAATCGAATTAGTACTACTATTTATTTGATTTTTAAATTCGTTCGCTTTCTTACTCAACTTTGGTTTAAGCCTCAACTCCTTTACTATTTCAGAACGCACAGTATCAACATACTTTTTGTCTTGATAATAACCAAATACATAAACATTTTTTTTATCCGGAATGGTAGATAACCCCATATAGTCATTCCCATTGTATAAGAAGCCAAACTTAAAAAAAGGTAAGTTTAATAACTTATTATTTTTTTTAAACACTTCTCTATTTATATAAAATAATACTTGATATAACTTTCTAGTACATGTATAAATAATATTACCTAAATTCGAAATATCACTTGTTTTAAAATTACCTACGTATGAGTTTAGTGAAAAAAACGATAAATCAAAACTACGTAATTTAAACTTCTTATAACCTCTTAAATCAAGGAGAATTTTCGCATTTTTATTTCTTTCTTGAATAGCACGTGCATAAGCGTAAATAAAAAGTTGATTCCCTAATCCGCCTCGCATTCTTACGATAATATTTTTCATATAATCCACCTGCGTACTTTCTATCTTTATCTCTGATTATTTTTTTCTAGTACCTCCCGAAAATGATACGCTAACTCAAATCTATATGCTAAAAAATAACGTTTCAAGTTTAAATATTGATATTGGTACTAAATACTACCTAGTGCTTTCAGCTTTTTCCCAAAATGGTTTGGCTTTCCCTGTTAAAATATTTCGTACTCCAACCCATTGAGCGAATACTGTTACACAATAATAATAAATTAAGGTTATATATTTATTACTAGTTTTTGTTATTAGTTTGATTATAGCAAGACCATAAAACAATATCTGACTAATAAACATTAATGCATAGAACCAAGAACCTGTTACAAGAAAAGCATTAGATAATAACAAGATAAAGTGTGAAAACCAAAGTAAATATCTACTTGTTCTGTGGCCTAAGTAAAAAAAGGTGAACCACTTATACTTAAATACATTGAGAATCTTAAGATCTGGAAGAATGTGGTTTAAAATCAACCTATTCATACGTACCTTTCTGCCAAATTCATCTTCTACTACTTCGCCAGCCTTCTCATATACTTTTGCATCATGGTTTGCTATCGCTCTTTTACCCTGCAGCGCATAAAATAAAGGCATTGCAGTATCATGACTTTGAATTGGATTAAATTCATAATATTCTTTAGTCCTACACGCGTATAAGGCTCCATTACCTGCTGTAATGGTTTGAATTCTCCCTTCTATTTCACGTATAGCAACATCACTATCCCAATAACTTGATTGAGCACCACTTATATCACTAGCCTCTTTATTTACGAAAGATAATCTACCAGTAACATATGCAATATCGTCAGCTGAAAAAGCTGCCATAAGCTCTTTAACTGAATCTTTGTCCATCATAGAATTGGCATCAGTCATGACTATAAAATCCGTTGTAACGGTTCTGCTCGCTTCATTCTGTGCATTGGTCTTTCCTTTACGAGCCTTAACTTCATAAAGTCGAATATTTAAATGTTTATTTTCATTAATAAATTCTGTTACGATATCATTTGTTTTATCAGTACTATTATCAGAGGTAATCAAAAACTCTATTTTGTGTTGAGGATAATCTAGTTTTATAATATTATTAAGTTTTCCTAATATCACTTTTTCTTCATTATGAGCAACAACCATAACAGTTACTGTAGGTTGATGAGAATAATCTTTTTTAAGCTCTCGATTCTTCTTATATAATCTACCAATTATCTTTATAGATATTGGGTATCCAACCATTGCCCAAATAATGATAAATGCACTTATAAAAAATAGGATCTTATACAGCACTTCCATGTATTTTCTCCTTGTCTAAGATATTTCTATAAACTAAAATTAACGGTTTTTTAGAATTAGAGACTTTTAATCGCTTCAATTTCACTAGTCTAAATTAGACTAATTAATCTATTCTCCAGTAATACTAAGTAAATTTAAATTTAACAATGATTTAATCCTATGATTCTCTTTTACACTCTCATAGTAAGGAGCGTTCATATATATAGAATTACTTCGTACTATTCTTATACTTTTAATAGGAAGTATCTTACTAATATAGAAGTCTTTATTTGGGTTATCTCCAATATAAATCATCTCAGAAAATTCAACATTAAACTTTTCCCTCATCTTTTCAAAGGCAAAAGGATGTGGTTTCCAGTACTCTCTTCCAAGTTCATCTGTTACAATAATCTCCTCAATATAATCACTTGCATTAACAGCCTGTAATTTTTGACGTTGAGATTCAGCATAGCCATCAGTAATAATACCAGTTTTTATATTTTCCTTTTTTAACTTCTCTAAACAAGGTAATACATCATTATAAAAATGTATATCAGGAAAATGTTTTCTATACTCTTCTACAAGTTCCACAATGTCTTCTTCCACACAGACAATTCCTAATCTATCCAGTAGCCTATTAAAAACATTTTTTGAACTGATGTTTAGTAATTCTAGTAATAATTGGTATAAAGTCTCCGCATCTTTACTAAATCTTTTACTAAGAACTTTTGAAATATGACGATATCCACTTTCAATATATTCTTTTTCTGATATTAACGTATCATCTAAATCAAATATTACCGCTTTAATCATTTATACTAATTCCTTACTCATGGTTAAAAATACTGCTTCATCATACCTTAAACCTAAAAAGTCATCTGCATAATCTTCGTTATATTCTAATCTTTCCCCTAAGAGTATTTTGTACAAATGCTTCGGTGAATCTGCCCCTGCCTTAATACTTATAGGAGCTCCACCACCAAATCTTGGATTTATCTCAATAAATTTAATGCCATCCTTAGTCTTCATACACTGGATTGTTATATGTCCCATGGGCTTAAGAACTTCCAATAACTTTTTGACTTCCCTTATTATCTCTTTATCTTTTTTAACAATCCCTTTTGCAACTTCCCCTCCTCTTGTAGCAAGTCTTAATCGAGGAACTATTGTAATAGGATTTGAGTAAAAATCTGTAAATACATCTACAGTGTATTCTTCACCTTCAATAAACTCCTGGACTATAGGGTTCGGAACATATCCCAAGAAGAATTGTAGTTCATTCTCATTATTAACTTTAAATGTATTCATACTTGAACTGCCATTAAGCGGCTTAATAAATAGAGGGAAATCATAGTTTTTATTCACCAAAGCATCATTGTCTATCAATCTAGGAACACCAAAGTTATTTTCAGAGAAGAAACGCTGTGTATTAAATTTATCTCTACAAACTTCTATAACTTTCTTATCTGAAATATGAACTACGGCATCTGTCCTTGATTGTATAAATTCTTTACTTTCTGCAAGTTTATATAACTCTGTATCTATTGTTGGTACTATCAAATCTATATTTTCTTTATTACAAATGTCAATTATATCTGAGATATAATTATTTTCATTAATTTTTGAGATTAAAAAATACTTATCAGCATGATATAAAGCCGGGGCCGTATTATCTATATCAACCGCAATTACATTTCCCTTAAGGCCTAAGCTATCTCTGGCTTCTTTAAAATATTTTATAAGTTCTACTCGCCTACCAGCACTCGTAATAAGTACATTTATCATGTTTTTTCCTCCAATACTTCAGGTGACTTTTTATACAAGCCTTCTTATAGTCATAAACGCTTCTGCATTATTAAGGCCCATGTTAGCACCTCTATACTTAGATAGATTTTCCAAAGACTGCAATGATCTAGGGTGTGGAAATGAATAAACCTGAGATTTAAAAACGGACATCGCTGATTTCTTAATATCGATAAATTGTGTAATATCTACCCATGTATTTGGTATAAACGCATTGGTTGTATTTGGCGCATCCCACTCTGTTTCAGACAAAGTCTCATAACAATAGATCTCCTTAACCTTAGATCCTCCAATTGGCCTTAGAGCGACCATACTTGCATCAAATACAATTTTATGATCAAGGTGAATATCCCCTCTATGTGGTAAATAAACAATATCGGGTTTCGTACTTTCTAAAACTTTAATTATCGCTGCGTTTAATTTGTATTTAGGAACCTCTTCTAGTAGTACAGCAGGGAAGTCTAAGAAAAAAGTATTTTCAACTTCTAATAATTTATGGGCTTCAATGGCTTCATTTCTAACCTGTTTTACTGATTCTTCATTAAACATTGGAGCCATTCCCTTAGTAACGATACAAATATAAACATTGTCACCATTTGCTTTATGTTTTGCTATAGTACCCCCAACACCAAGAACCTCATCATCCGGATGTGGTGCAATAACTAATATATTCATTACATTCACCTCTTAAATTATTATCACTTTCGCATAGTTAATTTGCTTTATCACGATTATCTTTTGATCCAAAGAATTCATCTCTAGTTGCATGACCCGTTTTGCTTATCCCATCTCTTTTAAAAACCGTATAAAAAGTTAAGAAAAATATCTTAAAATCTAATAGTAAGGACCAGTTATCTATATACCAAACATCCATCTTAAACTTCTTTTCCCAATCAACATTATTCCTACCATTAACTGCAGTCCAACTTGTCATACCTGGTCTCATTTCATGGCGACGCATCTGTTCTTGTGTATACCTTGGTAAATATCTTACAAGGAGTGCCCTAGGTCCTATAAGACTCATATCTCCTTTTAGCACATTGATAAATTGTGGTAATTCATCTAAGCTTGTACTACGTAGAAACTTCCCCCACTTTTTCAAACGAAACTCATCAGGTAAAAGATTACCGTCTGAATCTGCTTCACTTGTCATCGTTCGAAATTTTAAGCAAATAAATGGTTTTCCATTAAGTCCTGCACGTTCTTGTTTAAAAAGTACTTTTTCATTAGTATTTATCTTTATATAAAGAACAACGATTAAATAAATTGGTGAGCAAATCGTTAATGCAAATAATGCTGCACATATATCTAGCAATCTCTTAATAAATAATTGAAAACTACGCTTCCTATTCCCTGACATGTTCACTCATCCTCATTTTAAAACTTATTTATAGTATGGATGGCCACGACCAAATTTTCTCTCTGTATATTCCGTTTCACCCAATAACTCATTTTTATAATCAATAAATTGAAGTAGACGTTCCAATACCTCTGCGCCTTCGTTTATCATAGTAGTACCAGCAGGAACTGATTTATGAATTCTTGCTGATAACCCTATAACTACACCATCACCAATGCTAATTTTATGGGTTATAGTACAATTGGGAGAAATCCATACGTCTTTACCAATTTTGGTACTTCCAGCTATAGTAGTACCTGCCCCTACTACAGTTTTTTCACCAATGGTCACATTATGGGCAACATGTGCATGGTCCATCATTTTAACTTGATCATTTATTAATGTTGGCTCTATTGCACCAGAATCCACTGTCGAAAGTGCACCTAATTCGACCTTGTCATGGATTACAACTCCCCCAAGTTGGGGTACTTTTATAAAATTGTCTTCTTCATCTTTCTCAAAACTAAAACCAGGTGTTCCAATCACGCTATTTTCTTTTATAAGACAATCTGAACCAATCTTTGTATTTCTTCTTATACGTGTCCCTGAACGAATAACAGTATTAGAACCTATAATCACATCATGATCAATAAAACAAAAAGGCTCAATTATAGTATTTTCACCTATTATTACATTTTCTCCAATCAGAGCTCCATTTACATTTGAATAGTTTCTATTCCTACTGTTTTTTTCATCATATTCTGCTAACAGTGAATAAATTTTTGCAAAATGTAGTCTTGGATTATCTGTTAATATAAAATTGTGTATTTTATATAAATCATCTGATATACTCATTCCATTTTCAGCAACAACACAACATCCCTTTACATTATTTAAATTCTCCAATAAGCCTTCATAATCTTTTTGGATAAAGACTAATGAACTATTCTTAGGATTTGATATAGTCGATACACTATTAACTTGATATTCTGTACTAGGTATCGTAATAAATTGTTTGAATAATACCAAAATATAATCCTCCTAAAATCACTAAAATAAACCCTTAATAGTCTCCACAACTCTTTCTAAGTCCTCATCTGTCATCTTCGTATCAGATGGCAAACAAACACCATTCTCAAACAAAATCTCTGCTACATCTGTACCCACAAAATCATATTTCTCAAAAAATGGCTGCAAATGCATTGGCTTCCAAACAGGCCTGGACTCGATATTCTCTTTCTCAAGAGCCTCCATAACATCAATTGGTCTAACCTTTCCAGTTAAAACCATTGAGCTTAACCAATAATTAGGTTCATCCCACTTATTACTAGGCATGAACTCAACACCCTCAAGTTCACCAAGTTCTCTCTTATAGAATTCATAAATGTAGTTCTTTTGGGCAACTCTTTGATCTAACACTTTAAGCTGCCCTCTACCAATCCCTGCAACCACATTGCTCATTCGATAATTAAACCCTAATTCGCTATGTTGATAATGCCTTGCTTGATCTCGGGATTGAGTGGCCCAAAATCTCGCCTTAGCAATTCTCTCTTCATTATTAGAAACAAGCATTCCACCCCCAGAAGTTGTGATAATCTTGTTCCCATTAAAAGAGAAGATGCCATAGTCACCGAAAGTTCCAGTATGCTTACCTTTATAGTAAGTACCCAGCGACTCAGCAGCATCTTCTATAACCGCTACGTTATGTTTCTTACAAATCTCCATGATTTTGTCCATATCTGCAGACAAACCATATAGATGAACGACCAATACCGCCTTTACTTCTGGATACTTTTCAAAAGCTTTTTCCAATGCTTTTGGGCTCATATTCCAAGTTTCGTAATCACTATCGATAAATATAGGAATAGCATTTTGGTAGATGATTGGATTTGCAGTAGCAGAGAAAGTAAGTGTTGGACAGAATACAATATCCCCTTCTCCAACTCCTGCCGCTTTAAGCGCTAGATGAATAGCAGCTGTTCCTGAAGACAGTGCTGCAGCAGCTTTAGAACCAACCTTCTCAGCAAGCTCTCTTTCAAATCCATTTACGTTTTCACCAAGGGGAGCAATCCAATTTGTATCAAAAGCTTCCTTAACATATTGCATTTCATAACCTTCATCACTCATATGTGGTGAAGAGAGGAATATTCTTTCCTTCACTTTTGTCGAATTCATCTTCTAGACTTCCTTCCCATGTTAAGTTAATATTTTAGTAGATTAGGACTTACTTGGAATCCCCAGAACTATTCCAACCAACTACTAAACCACTAAATATCTGATAGCCACCTCGTAACATCTATTCAATCTACCTAACAAATACGAAATAGACATTTACTGTTTTAGCACTTCAAACCGAGTTTCTTCCTATTATATAAACCATTCAATCAATCTATAATTCTCGCTAAAAACGCCTCAATCCCTTATCCCGCAAGGTTTCTAGCACTCAATCTAACTACGATACTCAGTTCCCATCTAACATTCAATCATACTTACTTTCTTATAGGCCGTAAGGCCATCATAAACTCTCCTTTAAGCATCAAAACCAAAAATCATGGGAAACCGAAGTAAAAACCGCAACCCAATACTCTTCCCACAAACTCAATAAAACCTACAAGAAAGGCACTTCATCATTATCCTCAGAATCATCATGCTCTACATCAGAATGGATACTACATAAAACATCTCCACCATCATAACTAATAACACCATGTTCCGGACAAATATCTTCAGTGAATTCACCGAAAAAATCCCTGAACAAAAACTCCTCATGATCCACACCTTCAAAATGCAAGTGCATTTCATAAGACCTTTCTAATTCACTAAGATTGGCAATACAAACATCTTTCTTCGTATTATCAATAATATCCGATACTGAAAGTATCGCAATTAAAGTAATAATACTTAATATAACTAACACAGTTAACAACTCTACCATAGTATAGCCATCCATACCATGCTTTTCTTTCACCTATATATCACCTCCTTAGCAAACAATAAATTAATCAAAGCCACAACTGTTTGACTAAGGAGATAATAATTAACACAGGGCATCTAACCCCACCTCACGCCACACCACTGACAACTAAGTGTCTAAGGTACTATTTCAACCCACAGCACAGCCGAGTACCTCCATTGCTAAGGATAAGGAGACATCACCCATAACCAGCTTCGTAAGAAGCAAAATCTTTTTTTAATACAATGCAAGAACCGCAAGGTTCCCAAAATCACTTCTCTATTTTAAGGTAAGAGCTAAACCCCAACCCTACTCTTCTCAACCAACTCAACCAAATACTTCCACAACTCTTCATTAATCTCTTCATTATCAAGAGCCATTTCAATATTCGTCTTCACAAACCCTAACTTCTCACCAACATCATATCGCTTACCCTCAAAATCATAAGCAAAAACCTTCTGCAACTCATTCAACATCTGAATCGCATCCGTCAACTGGATTTCTCCACCAGCACCAACTTGTTGCTTATCAAGGAAATCGAAGATTTCCGGAGTAAACACATAACGTCCCATAATCGCCAAATTAGAAGGAGCTGTACCTTGCTTAGGCTTCTCGACAAATTGACTAACTTGATAACGTCTACCCTCAACAGTAACTGGATCTACAATCCCATAACGATGAGTCTCTTCTTGTGGCACTTGCTGCACACCAACAATCGAGGACTGCGTCTCTTCAAACTGTTGAATCAACTGTCTCAAACTAGGTGTTTCAGCCTGTACAATATCATCACCCAAAAGCACAGCAAAGGGCTCGTCACCAATAAACTTACGAGCACACCAAACAGCATGACCTAACCCCTTAGGATCTTTCTGACGAATATAATGAATATCAACAGACGAAGGCTGTTTCACCTTCTCCAACATCTCAAACTTCTCTTTTTTAACAAGATTATCTTCTAACTCAAAATTGTGATCAAAATGATCCTCAATCGCACGTTTACCCTTACCAGTAACAATAATAATATCCTCAATACCAGACTCAATCGCTTCCTCAATAATATATTGAATCGTCGGCTTATCTACAATAGGAAGCATCTCTTTAGGCATCGCCTTCGTAGCAGGCAAAAACCTAGTCCCCAAACCAGCCGCAGGAATAATCGCCTTCTTAACAGTTCTCATAAAAAACATCCCCCATTTTCCATTTCCTTGATTTTGAATGTGAGTGTGAGATACTAATCTATTACAATTCCTTATGGTTGATTGTAGTGGAGGACAGTTGACTCCTGTGGGAACAGCACGTGTCTGAAGACCCCGGAGCGATGGTTTTCCGCGAGGAGGCTGAAGCCGTGCCCACGGAAAGCAACTGTCCGTAACGAAAATCAACTTAGCAGTTACATAGACAACTACACACCCAAATAAAAATTTGTTACTTAAGTATCAGGATCCCTTCGCCATAACCTCACGCTCAGCATAAACAATATCCATCAACACATTCTTCAACTCCACATTATCCAACCGATCAAACGTACCAATCATCTCATCCAACACAGCCGTATCCACATCAAGCGTCTTCCCAATATAGATTTTTTCATACACAGCCTCCGGATGAATCTCTTTCTCATTCAACAATTCCTCATACATCTTCTCACCAGGACGAATTCCACTAAACTCAATCGGAATCTCCTCTTCTGTATAACCTGATAGTTTAATAAGGTTCCTAGCCAAATCAACAATCTTCACAGGCTCACCCATATCAAGAACAAAGATTTCTCCACCTCTAGCAAGCGTACCAGCCTGAATCACAAGCCTTGATGCTTCTGGAATCGTCATAAAGTAACGCGTCATCTCAGGATGTGTCACCGTCACCGGCCCACCACGTTCAATCTGTTTTTTGAATAACGGAATGACACTACCACGACTCCCTAACACATTCCCAAACCGAACAGCAACAAACTTCGTCTTACTACGCTTCGCTAACGCTTGTACAACCATCTCCGCAACACGCTTCGTCGCACCCATTACGTTCGTAGGGTTGACAGCCTTATCCGTCGACACAAGTACAAACGTACTTACTCCAAACGTATCCGCAGCTTCTGCCACATTTCGTGTACCAATGACATTGTTCTTCACTGCTTCGTGCGGATTATATTCCATCAAAGGCACATGCTTATGTGCTGCCGCATGATAAATAATCGTTGGCTGATGCTCTTCCACAATTCCAAAGACACGATCATGGTCCTGGACATCACCAATTACCGGCACAATCTCGATATCGGTTTGTCCATATTTTTCCCGAAGTTCCATATCAATCGTATAAATACTGAACTCCCCATGACCAACTAGGACAATTTTCTTAGGAGTAAATCGCATCAACTGACGGCAAATCTCAGAACCTATCGAACCACCAGCACCAGTAACCATCACCGTATTTCCAGTTACATACTCAGATATTTTATCAATATCCAGTTCCACCGGCTCACGACCAAGAACATCTTCTACCTCAACATTTTTCAAGTTACTAACCGAAACCTTCCCAGACATCAAATCCTCGATCTTCGGTATCATTTGCACCTTCGCATTCGTTTCATTACACTTCGTCACAATATCATTCAGTTCCCCATTTTTTAATGAAGGAATTGCAATGACGACGTGTTCGATGTTTTGGCTTTTCACAAGAAAACCGATATCTTGTACACTACCTAATACAGGAACACCATAGATTTCCATCTTCTGTTTGCTAATGTCATCATCCACAAACGCAACAGGTAGCAACTCATTATCTTCTTCATTGCTATGATGCAATTGACGAGCAATCATCGAACCAGCTGCACCAGCACCAACAATTAAGGTACGCTTTTTATTTTTTACATTCACAATATAACGATCGCGAAATACCCTCCATACAAAACGTGACCCACCGATTAAAATAATGTGAAGCAACCAAGTAACAACCAACGCACGATGATAGACCGAAAAGTCATTCGCTAAATACTGTACGATCCCAGCTGCTATTATTGATAATGTAATAGCCTTAACAATGGCCAATAATTCTCCGACACTAGCATATGCCCACATCTTGTTATAAAGCTTATAGATAAATGCAAATAAATGATGAAAGAGTAATAGAGATATGGAGCTTATAAATAAGATTGGAAGATTAAAGGTATCTAAATTCATACCAGGATAAACAATCCAAGAGGCAGCGAAAATCGCAAAGGTTACGATGAATGAATCGAGTAGGATCAATAAGAATAATCTTCGTTTATAGGTCATGGTGTTCACTCCTTTCATAGTTTATGTAGCTCTGTTTACATTTTTAGTTTAGTAGTTTTTTCCTCACAAAAATGACGTGCTAGAATATCATACTATAGACCTAGTCACATCATAAAGTGACTTTCGACAAGAAAAGTCACTTTTCACATTGTGTTTTTCAGGAAAGTTTGGAAAGTTATCTAATACTCATAATCAGCGAATGCTAAAATGTCTTGCAAATAAGCAATCACTTGTCTTCTATTATGCAAGTCTAGTTTCATATAGAGATCACTAATATAATTTTTAATCGTGCCTTCACGCAATTGGAAATGTTTTGCCAGTTGCGTATTCGTTTTTCCATCCAATAACAACATCGAGATTTCTAATTCTCGTTTCGTTAACTTAATACCACGGTTCTCCAACCGGATTGCTAAAATCTGTATTGGATCTTTCGTCAGTTCACGAATCCGTCCTACTAATACAGAAGCGACCTCTCCTGATAAGACCATTTGCCCACGATACGCATCCCGGATTGCTTGTTCCAAATTATCAGGATAAAGCTCTTTAATTAAGAAACCATCCGCACCAACATCAATCCCACGAATCACTAATCCTTCTACCGCTTGTGTCGTTAAAAACACGACTTTCGTATCAGGGAACTTCCTTTTAATTTGAGCTGTTGCTCGTATTCCATCGAGGTTCGGCATATGAATATCCATTAATACAACATCTGGATTCTTCTCTTCTACTACACGAACCGCTTCCTCACCGTCTTCTGCAGTTCCAATGACTTCCATATCCTCTAGATCATTAAGTAATGACTTAACACCAGCACGAAATAATCGTTGATCATCAACGAGTAATATTTTAATCATCTCACTCATCCTTTTATAATTGTTAGAGTTGCTACAGTCGGTAAGGCAAGGACCATTGTTTTTAAAACAGTCCTAAGATCTTCTTCTTTTTAATCGGCTCTGGTTCAAAACGATTGACCATTTGTCCGTCGACTAGAAGTTGTGCATTCTCCATAAATAGATAAAACAACTCAGCCCCGTGTTCTTTTTGTAACACACCAAATGCTTCCTGCATCACAAATCCACGTGAGGTCGTATTATGAGCATCCGAAGCGAGAAAATGAGTTAAATTTGCATCAATTAATTGATGCGAGAACTTTTGAATTTTCTTACCGAACTTCCCTATAAGACTTGCAGCGGTTACTTGCGTTAACGCACCCTTTTGCACGAATTCAAAAAGCATAGAAGGATGTTCTAACAACCTGCTATTTCGCTCAGGGTGAACGATAATTGGCTTATACCCTGCAACTTGCAAATTAAATAGCATCTGTTTCGCATAACGTGGTACCGAACTAGACGGAAACTCAACAAATACATAATCCGTTCCATTCAACGTGTCCATGATGCCAGACTCAAGTTCCTCAATCATCTCGCCATGAATTCGTGTTTCTTGCCCACTCAAGACAGTTAGTGGTATACCTTCTTTTTTAAGTTGTTCATTTAATACTTTCGTATGCAACTGAATATCATTTTTATAATTGTCAAATGAACCATTTCGATGATGAGGTGTTGCAATAATCGTATCAATTCCTTCTCTTACTGCTTCTCTTGCCATTTCAAGGCTATCTTCAAGGGTTTTCGCACCATCATCAATCCCTGGTAAAATATGACTGTGTATATCGATCATTTTTTATCACTTCCTATTAATCTAGTAAGCAATTATACCAAATTATGACACCATATTACAACAAGTATCGTTTATTGTAGAATTAAATCAATCATTTTTCTTTCGTAGGTCAAATTACCCATGAACACTCTATGAATAGAATACCAAGAAACGAGCCAAAATGAAAGGTGAAATATTATCCTTTTATGTAAATGAAAATGCTAGATATATCAGAATTAACAGAAGGAAATTTATATGTTTTATCGGGGAAGATTGGAGGATTATCGGGAAAAGAATAGTTTTATCGGGAAAACTACTGGGTATATCAGTGAATAATACAACTTTATCGGTTTTTCCACTGAATAAAAAAACCAGACCTCATCAGTCTAGTTTCGGCTAAAGATTTTCCATATTTTTTTGGATTCAAAATAAATCGGTTCTTTTTTTGAAATTGGCATTCCCTCAAGAATCGCTTCATTATTTGATTTCAACTGATATGTCACGACATCACCAAATTCTTTATTAATTAGGCGAAGGGCATCCTTCATGAAAAAACCATTTCTACTAGGCCGTGTTGCATCTGTCCCAAGAAAATGAATGAGATTACGTTCCAGTAGGTCTAGTGATAATTTCTGAATCTTTTTACCGTTCTTTCCAGCAATACTTCCCGTATTCACTTGAGTTAATGCCCCACTTTTCACTAGATAATATAGCACATTGGGCTTCTCCATCAACTCCTGATTGAGTTCAGGTTGAGCGATGACTGGGGTGTAGCCTTTGATTTGTATATCAAAAAATAATTTCTCTATATATTGTGGGACATGGCTGTTCGGCAATTTTATTAATACATATTGACTTTTATGGTTCAGTGGAAGTAAATCTCCATTTTCTAAATCTGTACTTATCTCTCCATAGACATGTATCAATTGACCTGGATAGACCTTTACCGGTACATTCATTTCATATAGCTTATTATCCAATAATGAAACGGCTTCAAAGATTTGATCTGGATTCACTAAGCTTTCTCCAGAAATATAACTCGGTGTCAATATAATCTTATCAATCCCCTCACTCATTGCCTTATGGACCATCGCGATGCTTTCATCCTCTGTTCGCGCTCCATTATCAAATCCTGGCAAAATATGACTATGTATATCGATCATCGGCCATCCCTCCATAAAATGTTAGTCAATTCAAAATTATATTTCTATTCTACCAAACATTTCATTTTGGGTAAAGAGACCTAAAATAATAGTACTCTCAATAGTATACAAATAAAAAAGTTGTGCTAGGATTAGCACAACTTTTTACTTAAGCTCCATAATAATAGTAATGGTTAGATTCTTTCTTATCTCTATCATTTAATACCGTACCAAGTAATTTTGCTTTAGCAGGCTTGATTAAATCAATCGCTTTATTTACCGCCTCATATTCTGCATGCTTACTACGAACCACTAGGATTGCCCCGTCACAATGGTTTGCAAGGATTTGTGCATCGGTAACCGCTATTACTGGTGGTGTATCAATTAGTACAATATCATAGTTTCCTTTTACTAGATCAAGGAATTTCTTCATTTTATTGGAACCTAATAATTCTGATGGATTCGGAGGAATTGGGCCACTAGAAATAACATCTAGACCTGGTACTCCACCATCATTAACAGCCTCAGCCACTGACATATCGCCAACCAAAATATTACTAAGTCCATTTATATTGTCAATTCGAAACGTATAGTGGACAGCTGGTTTACGTAAATCTGCATCTACAAGTAATACTTTTTTCCCTTGTTGTGCATAGACTACTGCTAGATTAGAGATAGTTGACGTTTTCCCCTCACCAGGACCTGCTGATGTTACAAGAATCGTCTGTAATTTCTCATCAACAGAGGAAAACTCAATATTGGTACGCAATGTACGGTATTGTTCTGCAATGACTGATTTCGGACTTAGTTTAGCAATTAAGTTTCTTACATTACTAATCGTTTTTTGCTTCTTTCTTCTAGCCATTATTAAGCTCCCCTCTGTCTTCTTTTATTCATTTCTGGTTTCATCGAACGCATATCTGAATCATCCATATGACTAATGACACCAAGTACAGGTACACCGAATTTCTTCGTGATGTCATCTTCTGTTTTAATCGTTGTATCCATGTACTCAAGCAAGAATGCAATTCCGACTCCCACCATCGCTCCTAGAACAAGAGCAATCGCAATGTTTAATGCAGGTTTTGGATTAACCGGAGAAGGATTAGCAGATGTTACAGCTGGAGATAACACTTGTACATTATCCACATTCATTAATGATGATATTTCTTCTTGGAAGATTTGTACCGTTGTATTCGCAATATCTGTTGCTAATTGTGGATCTGGATCTGTTACCGTAACATTCACAACCTGTGATGAATCAGGGCTAGAAACTTGTAGCTTCCCACTTAATACCCCATTTGAATATGGTAAGTCCAATTCTTCTAAAACTATATCTAATATACGTGGACTTTTAATTATATGGTTATACGTATTGATTAACTCTACATTAGTACGAATGTCACCTGATGTAATCTGTGCATTCGGATCAGCTTGCTTTTGGTTTACAATAAATTGCGAACTAGATTCATAGGTCGGCGTAATAAATCCATAAGTTAAAATAGCACTAAGAGCTGCCGCACCTACCATCAACGCAATAATCATTAAAAAGCGTTTCTTCAATACATCAAATATTTCCTTTAGGGAAATCGTTTCCTCCATGACTGAACCTCCATTAGTCTATTAAAATTGTCAAGTAATTAAAAACACCTAAAAAAGATTATAACACAATTGTATCACGCAAAGGAAAGATTTTTGTGAAATACACTCGAAATTTGACGAAAAGAGATGGTAATATTACCGGAATATGACAGGAATTGTATGCAAATTCTATTATACAACTTATTAATTACTAGAAAAGAGGGAATTAATGGATGAGATGGTAGGAGAGTAAGTTTCATATTTCTCTAGGACTCCCCTAAAGAAGTACTGGGGTAGTCCTGGAGAAATGAATTTAAAGAGTGCATTACTTCGCCCTGAACATCTGTGTCGC
This sequence comes from Ornithinibacillus halophilus, assembly GCF_900129485.1. Classification (GTDB taxonomy): domain Bacteria; phylum Bacillota; class Bacilli; order Bacillales; family Amphibacillaceae; genus Ornithinibacillus; species Ornithinibacillus halophilus. The sequence continues at coordinate 5,053 of NZ_FQVW01000013.1, read as the reverse complement.
ATAATGCCCATTTGGTACATGTCCCACTCCAATATGAGTGAAGTTCTCATTTAATATATTTTCCCGATGTGGTGGACTATCCATCCAACCTTGTACCAAGCGTTTTGCAGTTGGGTAACCATACGCAATATTCTCCCCGGCATACGTATAATGAAGGCCAAACTCCGTCATCATCTCAAAAGGAGAACCATACGTTGGACTTTGATGAGCAAAGTAATCAAGAGTTTGCATATCCTTTGACTTAAACCAAGCCACTCTACTTAACTCATGATCTAGCTTAAGCTCTGGTAACCCCGCATCCTTCCTTGCTTGATTCGTATACTTCACAACTTCTTTTTCAAAAGAAGTCACCCCAGGATAGGAAGAGTTATCAGGTGAATCTGATTTATTTTCCTTTGGTTCTTGTGATTGAGTTTCTTTTTGTTTCTGGTCTTCGTTATTTTGTTGGGATTCTTGTTTTGCTTTTTGTTGCTCTTGTTCTTCTTGACGTTTTTCCTCTTCAAGACGTACCCTTTCTTCTTCTTTCCGTCTCTCTGCTTCTTTTCTTTTTTCTTCGGCTAGACGTTTTTCTTCCTCTTCTTGTTTTATTTGCTCGTCCCGTTCTTTAATGAATTGAACATCTTGTTCAGCATTCAATTTTAGATTGATAGATTTATGAGAATGCGTGGAAAACTCAATTTCGGCGGTGGTGGTAAAAAGATCATTACTATTTGCAAATAGAAATCCACTTGTGAGTAGGACTATGATGCTTGATATTAATATGGCAATACTAGTTTTTTTCATTTGAATACCCCATTTTCTATGTTAACCGACATAGTAATACAATGTTTTAATTTATACTTCCCTATTATATAGGATTGTTTTTAAATTCAATAGTAGAAAAATGTGGGATTGTGGTGGAGTTGGGGAGCGTGGGGACCTTGGGAGCGAATTTCGTGTTGTGGTGAGCGCGGGGACCTGAGGGGCGAGCGAATTTTATGCTGTGGCGAGCGCGGAGACCTGAGGGGCGAGCGAATTTCGTGTTGTGGCGAGCGTGGATGCCTGGGGGGCGAGCGAGTTTTATGCTTTGGCGAGCGCGGGGACCTGGGGGGCGAGCGAATTTCACTCTGTGGCGAGCGTGGAGATCTGGGGAGCGAGTTTTATGGCGTGGCGAGCGTGGATGCCTGGGGGGCGAGCGAGTTTCTTGCCGTGGCGAGCGCGAATACCCCAGGGGCGAGCGTATTCCACTCTGTGGCGAGCACGGAAGACCTGGGGAGCGAAGCATGTTTTAATGATCTAAAATAAAATATCTTGAAAATTTTGCCACTTTATGTAACATTTTGTATAGGTAATTAATCTTATAATAAATTTTAAGGGAGGTGCTTTTGGATTAGGTCAACAGAACTAAATCTGATTTTTGCCTAAAAATACTCATAAAAGAGAGGAATGTATAGATCCATGATATGTACAAATTGTAACCACGAGCAGGATAGAGGAAAATTTTGTGAATCCTGTGGTACACCATTAAACAGTCAGGAAACAGTAGAACAACAAGCAAATCCTCAACACCAAGAACATCAACAAGCGGCATCAATTGAAGCACAACCAACTACAGCTAATACAACGCAGAATGCAAAAGAGGCATTAAGTAAATACGGAACTTATTTCCTAGACACATTAAAAAATCCTACAACCGTATTAAATTTAAGTGAAAAATATTTTGTAAATGGACTTATTACTATTGGAATTTATATTGTCACTTTTGGGCTAGCTATTTATTTTCTTCTGAATGGTCTATTTAAAGAGGCGACAAGTTATTGGGGCGTTGTAGATGAAAGCCTCCCTTTCTTTACTATATTCTCTAGAGTTGCATTGATAGCATTACTATTTGTTGCAATAGGTTTCTTTAGTATGTTTGTACTTACAAAATTTGCTGCAAAAAGTAATCTTTCCTTTAAACATTATATTGGACAATATGGGGGATTAGTTGTTCCATTTGCTGCTGTTAGTGTAATTGCACTCATTATAGGATTATTCGGGGCAACCTTTTTAACAGTTGGATTATTATTAATAAGTTTAGTATTTTTAACATTTATCGTACCAGCTCTATTTGCTTACGATAAAACACAAGGAATCTCCAATCAACGGGTTTATATTAGTCTTGGTTCCAGCGTTATCGCCATGATTATTTCATATTTTGTTATCCGTAACTCAGTATTGAGTTTCATAGAAGAAATAGAAGAATTAGTTCGGTTTTTCTAGCTATAAATGCCACTTATATGAAGTGGCTTTAAAAACATGGGGGGAAAATGGGAATGAATTTTTGTAAAGAATGTGGGAATAAGTTAGAGCAAGGAAAGGAAAGCTGTGAAAACTGTGGGACACCGGTCACCCAAAAGGCAGCTAATGAAGGCAAAGTAAAAACATCACAGCCTCTCACAAAAGAAAAAAAGATAAAACTATCTATTGGAATAGGTGCTGTTGCAGTACTAATCGGGTTGTTTTTATTTATATCACACCTTACTTCTCCGGAAAGATTAGTTAATCAATTTACAGAGGCCGTTGAAAAAGAGGACACGAAAAAGTTAGCAAAACTATTAAACTATCGTGATACTGATGAAGAAATTTCTGAAACTGAAATTCAAGGATTTCTTAAGTACATAAAAGAAGAGCGTGTGGCAGAACACGTTTCCACTTCATTGGATGAACAACTAGCTGCTATAGATGAAGGTGGGAATAAACTCCCTACCAATATAGAAGAAGCTATTTCTTTTGTTACATCAAGTTTCACTAGTGATTTAATCCTCTTAGAAGAAAAAGATGGATTTTTATTTTTCGATTCATATCAGTTAGCCGTTCAGCCAGTAGACGTTTACCTTAGTACGAATCTAGTGGATACAACCTTGTTTATGGCTGATGAGGAAGTAGTTACTTCTGATTCGGATGATTTTAATTATCAGATGTCCTCCATTCTACCAGGACGCTATACTTTTCGAGCCGTTAATTCAGGTGTTACAGAGTTAGAATTGGAAGAGGAATATGAAGTGTACGGGTCAGAAGAACATATCTCTCTTTATTTTGATGCAACGTATGTTTTTTTAGATATTTTAGGAAATGATGACTTAGAGAATCGCGTGTATATTAACGGGGAAGAAACAGATTTTAATGCTTTTTCCGAAGATCCCATTGGCCCTGTTCTAGCAGATGGTTCTATGTCACTTTATGTCGAGGTAGATTTTCCTTGGGGAACGATGAAATCTACGGAAGAAGTGATTGAAAGTGAATATGTATCAACCAATTTCGAAACAAACGATGAGCTGCTAGCTAGTATCGAAACGGCAGTGCAAGAGCATTTGGAACTCTATTTGGATAGTTGGGAAAAAAATGATCTCTCTCAACTTGAACATGTAGCCTCTAACCTAACTAATAATTATTCCAAGGAATTCCAGGAGCTTCACGAAGAAACAAGTGATTACCACGATAAACAATATACTGGGATTACATTAGACCCTACGTCAATTACTGTAAAATATTTGGATAATCAATTTACGTTGAGAGCTAAAATAAAAGATCATCTTTCAAAGGCAACGTATACAGAAGAATCAAATCGAAATATGCGAGGATTTATAGAAGTGTATGACTATGATTTCATCTATGGCCAAGATGGTTGGGTGGTTTTCAATAAATTAAATACCAATGGTTCTATGCAGGAAACGATGGAATTGGATGTTTCCACAGATGTTTATACGTTAAAAGGAGAATTGGAAGTACCAACAGCTTCTCTTGACACTGAAGAAGCCAAAAAGATAGCTACTACGAATTTACAACAGATTAATGAGAAGATGTACGAACTACAGGATGAATACAATATGGAATGGTTTGGGTTAAATTTATTGGATTTTGATTCGAATAATGAAGATCATGTTGATGCTCTTGAAATAACCATCGAGGAATTGTCCGACTATATTCACCCGGAGGCAGATAAAACACTCTCACAGTTATATTTGAGCGCATATTTTTGTGAATGTGACGTATTGTTTCACTATACCGAAAATGATTTGAATGTTGGCTTTGAACTAGTTGAAACTGGAGAAGAAAGCTTTGTTGCTTCATCCTTAGAGTTAGACGATGAGATTTTTCTAATTACTCCAGGTACCAACTACTGGGAATATCGATTCCATGATGGAAACTGGAAGTTATACGATGTTTCTTGGGTTAACGTCGATGAAGAACCATTTTCATTAACATTCGATGATATTAATTATAATAATGAATATGATTTTGTAGAAGAAATTACGGTTGATGGGGTCGATTATATCGTGTATCGATACGATGATATTCATTTCGTAAGAGAAAAGGAAACATCATATTTCAATCGTGAATTAATGGAAGAATATCAATAAGTTTGTAGTGGAAATCGTTTTTATTATGTTAAATTAAAACAAGGTGGGAAGTTTACATTTTTCATGTAATTTCCCACCTTGTTATTTTACAATTCCTCCATCACTTCTCCTTGCTGGTTTTCTATCGCACCTACAATCAACTCCCCATTGTGGGCGTTAATCGTGAGAATGGCTCTTTCCTCCGCTTCATTTTCCAAGTGAACATACCATTCATCAGAACCTGACTCAGATTCCTCAGCAGAAATAAATTGTGAATGCTTCACAATAGTGAACTCCTCTGGGACCATCTCCATTGCACTTTCAACAGCCTCATCCTTTGAAATCGGCTGGAATATATACATCGTACCGAATAATACGACGGATAACACTAGGACCATAATCCAAGCAGACTTATTCGACTTATCATCTTTTTTCTGTGCCATCTAAATCCCCCATTTGCGTGTCAAATCTTAGCTATTATTTTAACACATGATAGGACAAGGTGGCAGGTTGAACGTTGCTCGTGGAAGAAAAGTGAATGAAAGGCCGGTTGGTGGGGGTGGGAGTTTGCTTGAGGGTGGAGCGAGTTTGGTGTTTTGGGGAGCGTGGAAGTCGTGGGGGCGAGCGACTTTTCCTTTTGTGGAGCGAGTTCCTCCTCGGGGCGAGCGACTTTTTCTTTTGTGGAGCGAGTT
>NZ_FQVW01000015.1 GCF_900129485.1 Ornithinibacillus halophilus | reverse complement strand
CGGAAATATACTTCGCTTTCCGTGGGCGGCTGGTGAGCCTCCTCGTGCTATCGCACTGTGGGGTCTCACCGATGCCTTTGCTCCCACAGGAGTCTGCGTATATTCCCTCCGCTAAGCTAGCGGATTGTTCGTCTTTAGTAATGACCTTTTAGTTATGTCCCATCTTCTAATTTCATTAATTATTTTCTTCAAACAACTTACAAATCTCCACAATTACGTTAGTAGCCTTCTCCATATTGTCGACAGAAATATATTCAAACTTACCATGGAAGTTCTCTCCACCCGTGAATATATTTGGTGTTGGTAATCCCATATAGGAAAGCTGAGACCCATCTGTACCTCCGCGAACAGGTTGAATGACAGGTTCAATATTTAAGTTATTCATAGCTTGTTTGGCAATATCAACGATTTCCATAACAGGTTCAATTTTTTCTCGCATATTGTAATATTGGTCGTTTAATTCTAGTTCAACGCTATTTTCTCCGTACTTTTCTTTTATTTCCTCAGTATATTTTGTAAGAGTTTCTTTTTTAGCTTCAAATTTTTCACGATCAAAATCACGGATAATGTAATACACTTTCGTTTGTTCTACATCCCCTGTCACTGAGATTAAATGGTAGAACCCATCGTATCCATCAGTATTTTCAGGGGACTCTTCTTGTGGAAACTTATTGATAAATTCTGCCGCTAGTTTACCGGAATTCACCATTTTATCTTTTGCAGTTCCTGGATGAACACTATTGCCGTTAAACGTAACCTTAGCTGCAGCAGCATTGAAGCTTTCATATTGCAATTCACCCAAAGGTCCACCATCGATTGTATAAGCGTATGATGCATTGAATCGTTCCACATCAAACTTATGGGGACCGCGACCTATTTCTTCATCTGGAGTGAAAGCAACTCGAATCTTTCCGTGTTTTATTTCAGGATGTTTTATTAAATAATCCATTGCAGTCATAATTTCAGCAATACCAGCTTTGTTATCGGCCCCAAGTAGGGTTGTCCCGTCCGTAGTAATTAACGTATGTCCTTTATAGCTAGGTAATTCTGGAAACTCCTTGCTAGATAAAACGATATTTAATTCATCATTTAAAGTTAAGTCATTTCCATCAAAATTTTCTACGATTTGTGGATTCACATTTTCACCTGGAAAGTCAGTAGCAGTATCCAAATGGGCAAGAAAACCAATTGTTGGTACTTCTTTATCAGTATTTGATGGTAATGTTGCCATCACATAAGCATTGTCATCAATAGTAACATCTTCCATGCCTATCTCTTTTAACTCATCTACTAATAGGTTAGCAAGGTTCCACTGGCCTTCTGTAGATGGGGTAGTTTTACTTTCTTCATTAGATTGTGTATCGATCTTTACATATGTAGTAAATCGTTGGATAATTTCTTTTTTCATAGGTAACGCTCCTTTTTATTTAAATAAGATACTATCTTCTAATTATACCGTAACGCGAAATAAATTCTATACAGGAAAACTTAAGCTTGATATAGAATATAATTTAGATACAAGACTTTATTGGAAAGAGGTAGGTGGGGAAGATGTCATACCTTATGAAGGTAGATGAATTAGAGGAGAAATTACATAATGAGAATCTAGTTGTGGTCGATGTTCGTTTTGATTTACAGGATCCTGATGCAGGGAGAAAATTGTATATCGAATCACATCTTCCAAATGCTGTCTATTTAGACTTGAATAAGGACTTATCAGGAAAAGTAAAAAAACATGGTGGCAATCATCCTTTACCAGATGTAGATATATTTTCAGCTAAATTAGGAAATATTGGTATTGATAATGAGACAACAGTTGTTATTTATGATGCTGAGAATGGAATGTTTTCTGCTCGAATGTGGTGGTTGCTATACTATTTTGGCCATGAAAAGATGTACTTGCTAGAAGGTGGCTATAATGGTTGGCTAGAAAACGGGAAGGAAGTAACGACAACAATTCCAATATCGAGAAAGAAAAACTACATCCCTAAAATCCGTCACAATGAAGTTGTTGATATTCATGGAGTAAAAGAGAAGCTTTCCAAAAATGAAAGTGTGTTAATTGATTCCCGTGCTAAAGAAAGATACTTAGGAAAGGTAGAGCCTCTCTACCCTAAAGCAGGGCACATACCAGGAGCGAAAAATTACTTTTGGAAGGATGTCTTGGATGAGAATGGATATTGGAAAACATCGAAAGAACTAGAGAAACATTTTCAGCTTTTAAACAAAGAGGAAGAAATCATTGTTTCTTGTGGTTCGGGTGTCTCTGCATGTCCGAATATTATTGCTTTAAAACAAGCAGGTTATAAAAATGTGAAGCTTTATCCAGGGAGCTTTAGTGATTGGATTTCTTATGATGAAAATAGAGTTGAGAAGAAGGAAGAGTGATGGGTTTGAACCGATGTTCATGGGCTAATTCCGAAGATGAACTGTATAAGCATTATCATGATACAGAGTGGGGAAGACCTACTCATGATGATCATAAGTTATTTGAAATGCTAATACTTGAAGGGGCACAAGCAGGGCTAAGTTGGATAACGATTCTTAGAAGGAGAGAGAATTATAGGAGAGCTTTTGATGATTTTGATCCTAAAATAATCTCACACTATGATGATAAAAAAATTAGCAGTCTTTTACAAAATGATGGAATAATTAGAAACAAGAGAAAGGTACATTCTGCTATCAATAATGCTAAATGCTTTTTGAAAGTTCAAGAGGAGTATGGAACATTTGACCAATATATTTGGAGTTTTGTGGATGGTGCACCGATATTAAATGATTGGCAAAACCACCAAGACGTACCAGCAACTACTCCTGAATCAGAGAAAATGAGTAAAGAACTAAAAAAGCGGGGTTTTTCTTTTGTAGGTCCTACTATATGTTATGCGTTTATGCAGGCAACCGGTATGGTAAATGACCATACAAAGGATTGCTTTCTCTATCATAAGAATAGCGCAAGGAAGTAATTCTATGTAGTTCTTTCGCTAATTGCAGGCGCTCGGAGCTACACATCTCTGAATTTAATACATTCTATAAAAAAGGCAACCTCATGAGATGTGAGGTTGCCTTTTGTTTATACACGAACTGCAGTACCGTATGCAATTACCTCAGCAGCTGCATTCATTACTTGTGAGGTCTGGAAACGCATGCCGACAATCGCGTTGGCTCCCAGCTTCTCAGCTTCTTCTACCATTCTATTTTTTGCGATGTTTCTTGCATCTTTCATCATATCGGAATAACCTTGTATCTCTCCTCCGACAAGTGTTTTTAACCCAGCGCCAATATCTCTTCCAACATGCTTAGTTTGGACAGTGCTACCTTGTACGAGACCTTTAACTTCTGTTATCGTTTTTCCGGGGACTTCATTCGTTGTTACGATTAACATCATTTGTCTCCTCCTTTAGTTTAACTTTCAGTGCTGCCTAGTTCTGTGTCATCTTTACAGCTTAAATACCTTTAATTCTTCGTTTAATTGCTCTGCTAGTTTTGCTAGTTCTTCTGCATTATTCGTTACTTCTTCCATGGAACTAGATGTTTGTTGGGCTGAAGCAGCTGCTTGTTCCACGCCTGCAGCAGATTCTTCTGACACAGAGGCAATCTCTTCTATTATTTTATTCATATCATTACTATTATTTGCTATATCCTTTAAATTAGTTGAAATCGAATTGATTTTGACAACCATATCGGAAACAGATTGATGAATAGAAGCAAAGTTTTCACCGGTGGTTTCAATCTGAGTGGTACCTTCTTTAACTTCATCATACCCGTTATTGAGAGAAGATACGACGTCATTTGTTTCCAATTGGATATTACGGACAATTGTGGTTATTTCTCCTACCGAGTCAGAGACTTGATCAGATAGTTTTCTAACTTCATCCGCAACTACTGCAAATCCTTTCCCTTGTTCTCCAGCTCTTGCAGCTTCAATAGCAGCATTCAGTGATAATAGATTGGTTTGATCAGCTATATCCTTAATAACGGAAATTAACTTAGATATCTCATTGGATTGTTGCTCTAATCCTTGTACTTTAAGAACAGAATTAGAAACAATTTGATCAATTTGTTTCATTTGGCTCACAGACTTCTCCATTAATGATTGTCCATCGTTTGTAAGGGTGAGTACATGGTCTGAAGTATTTGCTACTTCTTGACCTTGTTGTTCTGATGAACGCACCATTTGTACAAAATCATTCATGTTTTCTGAAAGGCTGGATGTACTGTTAGCTTGAGTTTCAGCACCTGAAGAAAGTTCTTGCATTGTTGAAGCAATTTGTTCGTTTCCTTCTCGAACTTCGATAGCTGATTGAGATAATCCTTCACTTCGTAATGAGACTGTCTCCGAAGCGTCAGAGACCTTCATCAGTATATTCTTCATGTTTTCTTTAACTAAATTAACTGCACGAGCTAGTTGCCCAATTTCATCATTACCACTGTATTTCATGGATTCAACTTGCAGATTCCCTTTTGAAAATTCAGTCGTAATTTGAACAACCTGTTGAAGGTTCCTTGTAACTCTTCTACTCGTCATATACATTAAAATCAATCCTAACAAAATAGCAATAGCAGTTGAGACAACAAGAAATACTGTCGTTCTGGAAATGCTTTGCTTAGAATTTTGAACGGCTTGTACTTGTTCCTCTTTTACTGTATCCATTAGGTCGTTTACAAGATTTACTGTACTTGATCTGAGTTCAGATGATTGGTTTCTCATTAAATTTGCTAAGTGTAACTGATTCGTTTCCACAAAATTACTAATTTCATTTAAAAACATATCATTTATTTTTTGATCATTTTCTTTTATTTTATTAAATAATTCTTTTTGTTCATTGGTTCGCATATTTGGTTCTATTTTTGTTAATAAGGCATTAAATTCCTCTTGATACTCTATAAATGCATCCACATATTTAGTCCGGTCATTTAGGAGATAATCAGAAATTTGTACATCTTTAACCTGGATAATGGATGCCATTTCTGCCATGTCATTAACATTGGCACTGTATTCATCTATGATCTCAATATCATTAGATGCGTTATGTAATTCAAAATAGACGATGGAACCTGCGATTAAAAAGAGTATCGAACTCGCTATAAAGATTGCCAAAAAACCATGACCGATTTTTACATCTTTAAGATTAAATCTTTTTTTCTCTTTTAATCCCTTCGCTTTCTTCTTTTTGTTTTTCATAGATATCCCCCTCATTTACATTAAAAAACGCGTGTATATATTAAAAAACAACGGATTATAACATTTATTGACAATATTCTAACACTTGTAATTATACCTAACTATCTTGTAAAATAGCAACCAGTGTGCAATTTTTTGTAGATTAATTAACAATCATTTTTTGTCTTGAATATAATAGCTTTTTATAAGTTTATTAGAATTAATAAATATAGGAGGTGTATTAATTGATTCAGTCAGCATTTTTAGAAACAGAAAAGAATAAAGAAGAGTTGAAAGAGGAATTAGACACCTTAGAGATTCAAATGTTTCGAATGCAAAATAATATAAAAGAGATTGCTAAAAAGTCCGAAGTAATTAGCATCGATCAAACAAAAGAGAATGATTGGGTGGTAATCTTCGCAGATAAAGACTCAGATACTTTTCAATTGATGCTCCATAATTGTGAGTCGCCATACCGTGGAAAATGGCATTCCGCAATACAAGCAGAGGTGAAAGATGAGTCAACGATTCATATTGCCGACATAAAGGGAGAACAAAATAGGGGATATGGTTCCATTTTAATGAAGCACCTAAAAGAACATGCACGTGAAAAAAATATTCAATATATAACAGGTGATTTAGTTGAACGTGATTTTGGCCATGTGAACCGTCTAAAGCATTTTTATAAAAAGCATAATTTTGAAGTGACAATTAATCACCAAGAACAGAGTGGTGAAATTATCTGGAATGATGATTAATGTGTAAGGCTAATCCGTGAGGGTGGTCTTTTTTTTTTCTTAAAATTAGCTTGAAGTTTCTTACTTTTTCTATTATAGTATTAATTGAACAGTGGTTAAAAAAGAGGGATAGAGATGGCAGCGAGAAAAGTAGTGGATAAGGAGTTAACACGTGAAGCAATTATGGAAGCAGCAAGAGATTTGTTTGCAGAAAAAGGGTTTCAACATGTCTCAATGAGGCAAATTGCTACTAAACTTAATTATAGCCATGGAGCAATTTATTATCATTTTAAAAATAAAGCTGAACTTTTTTATGCATTAGTAGAGAAACATTTTGACATGCTTGATCACACTCTAGATGAGATAGTTGCAGAACCTATAGACGATACGGAAAAGCTTAGAAGGATCTTATTAGGGTATATCGAATTTGGTCTAACTTACCAGAGCCATTATGAGATTATGTTTTTGACAAAGGACGAAGAAGTACGAAATTTTATTAACCAAAGTCCGATGAATACGTACCAAAAATTTGCAACTCATATAAGTAATCTAAGTGAAAGAACAGTGTCAATTCAGGATGTATGGTCCATATTTATTTCTATTCACGGATTTGTTACACATTATTTAAGACATGTAACAAGTTATGATGAGATAAAGTCAGCTGCAGAACATCATGTAAGTTTATTACTTAAGTGGACAAAAAAATAAAGAGCTTTAACTAGTTCTTTTTTTGCAATTTATTAACCAGTGGTTAATAAAAATAAGAGGGGGATAATAGGGGAAAAGTATTAGTTTTAGGTGCTAGTGGTGGCATGGGATATGCGATCGTAAAGGAGTTATTGAATCGTCAAGTAAGTGTCATTGCATTTGCAAGGAACAAACAAAAACTTGAAAACTTATTTAGACACGAAGAACTGGTTCAAATTCATGTTGGGGACGCATCGGTAATAATAGATTTGGAAGTAGCAATTAAAGGTGTTGATATAATATTTAATGCCATCAATATTCCCTATCAGGAATGGACTGAAATGTTACCTTTAATTACTAGTAATATAGTAAAAGTTTCAAAAAAACGATCTGTAAAACTAGCAATAGTAGACAATATTTATGCTTATGGAAAAAGGAGAGAAGAAAGAATAGCAGAGGATGCCGATAAAATTCCGGTGACAAAAAAAGGAAAAATTCGTTTGGAATTAGAGAAGATGGTAAAAGAGTCGGGTGTTCCTTATGTCAGAGCGCACTTCCCTGACTTTTACGGTCCACATGTAGAAAATTCTTATATAAACCATATGCTCAATAACGTTCTGGCTAATAAAACTGCATATTTTGTGGGGGATCTATCTGTAGCAAGGGAATACATTTATACTCCAGATGGGGCTAATGCTATTGTGGAGTTGGCATTTAATAATAAATCATATGGCGATAATTGGAATATCCCTGGTTTTGGTGTAATCAGTGGAGGAGAATTAATTAATATGATACGAGATTACACTGGATTTAATAAATCTGTTAGATCAGTAAATAAACGTATGCTAGGATTATTAGGGATATTTGACAAACAAATGCGGGAGTTAGTTGAAATGCAGTATCTAAACGAAAATCCAATCGTATTAGATGGGACTAAATATCAAATTATGATAGGAGAATTACCTAGGACTTCCTATCATCAAGGACTAATAGAAACCATTAATAGTATGTCGAATAAGAAATGAAAAAAGAAGCTGTCAACTAAATGACAGCTTCTACTTATCAATCAATCTAACACAGGAGCTTTACGATGTTTTGTTGTTTGCTCATAGCTATAAGCAAGCTCTATAAGTTGGCCTTCTGTAAAGGCACTTCCTGTAAACGTAATTCCTACAGGTTTTCCATCACTAGTATATCCTGCTGGAACCGTAATTGAAGGGTAACCGGCCTTGGCTGCAATACTAGCACCATGATTATTAGCAAAAATCAATGCATCTAGATTATCCTTATTAAGTGCCATATCTATTCCTTCATCTTGTGATAGTCTAAGATCTTTTAGGCGATCATTAATATATTCTGCTTCCGTTAATGTTCCGCTTTTCTTTTCTGAATCGATTAATAGTTTTTGACCATATTTTAGTGCATCTTTTGCATGAGATTGATTGAAATTAATAATGTCTAATAAAGTATTTAATTTTAGACGATGATCAACAGTGGAAAGGTAGGCATTCAAGCCATTCTTGAACTCATGGAATAGAACTGTTGGTACTGGGAGATCAGTTGGTAGTGCAATAGGATCTACAATAGTAGCACCTAATTCCTCCATAACTATTAATGCTTTGTTTACTAACTCCAATTCTTCGTCTGGTAGATTTCCGATGTAATCGCGCGATATCCCAAGTCGTTTTCCTTTTAAACCATCTTTATTTAGATAGTTAGTGTAATCTGTGATGCTATTAGGATTCGTTTTTGTTGCTGGATCACTTTCATCTACGCCTGTCATTGCATCAAGGATGAGGGCTGCATCTGTAACAGTACGTGCCAATGGACCTGCAGTATCTTGGCTACTAGCTATAGGTATCACTCCTGTTCTACTAATTAACCCAACGGTAGGCTTAATACCGACTAATGAGTTACTACTGGCAGGACTTAAGATAGAGCCACTAGTTTCTGTTCCAATCGCCCCTAAAGCAAAATTGGCTGCAATTGCTGCACCAGGTCCTGAACTAGAACCCCCAACATCGAATTTACCTGGACCATATGGGTTTAGGACTTGTCCACCGTGTGAGCTATATCCATTTGGCATCCCAACTGCCATGAAATTCGCAAATTCAGTAAGGTTAGATTTTCCTAGAATAATAGCCCCAGCATCTCGAAGTTTTTTCGTTAAAAAAGCATCCTCTTTAGCATAATGATCTTTAAGTGCAAGTGAACCGGCAGTAGTATGAGTTTTATCCCCTGTGTCAATATTATCTTTTAATAGAAGGGGAATACCGTGAAGAGGTCCTCGTGGTCCTTTTTGTTGTCGTTCTAAGTCTAATGATTCTGCAATAAATAATGCATCTGGATTAATTTCTAATACTGCATTAATCTTGGGCCCTTGTTGATTGTATTTTGCTATCTGTTCTAAGTATAATGCGGTTAGTTTCTTAGCAGTTAAATTTCCATTTTCCATCGCCTGTTGTATGTCATTGATTGTTGTCTCATTTATCATAAATGAATTTTTCATAGGTTTTCCTCCTACTATTAGAATATTATTCTATTTTATCAGATATTTAAAAATATACACTAAAAGTAATAGTTGTTGTCTATTTTGGTAAGTCTAGTAAAGGGCAAATAATTGGAAAGAATGCTATTACTTTGTTAGAATAATCCAGCTATAGAATGAAAGGAGTTCAGCAAATGAATTATATAACATTAAATAATGGACTTAAAATGCCACAATTAGGTTTTGGTGTTTGGCAAGTACCAGATGAAGAAGCTACACCAGCTGTTGAAAAAGCATTAGAGGTAGGTTTTCGTTCAATTGATACAGCAATGGTTTATAAAAATGAAGAAGGGGTAGGACGTGCTCTGGCTTCATCCAATATTCCACGGGAAGAACTTTTTATCACTACAAAAGTTTGGAATACAGACCATGGTTATGAAAATACACTGAAAGCATTTGATGCCAGTTTAGAGAGGTTAGGTCTTGACTATGTTGACCTTTATTTAATTCACTGGCCAACTCCACAATACGATGAGTATGTTGAAACGTATAAAGCACTAGAAAAACTATATAAGGATGGACGAGTAAAGGCGATTGGAGTATGTAATTTCCACATTGAACATTTACAACGTCTAATAGATGAATGTGAGGTCGTTCCGGCAGTCAATCAGGTAGAATGTCATCCTTATCTACAACAGGTTGAATTAAAAGCATTTTGTAAGCAACATGACATTTATTTGGAAGCGTGGAGCCCACTAATGCAGGGTGGAGAAGTATTAGAGAATGGTATCGTAAAACAAATTGCAGAGAACCATGGAAAAACTCCAGCACAAGTTATCATTCGTTGGCATATGCAGTATGATAATATTGTTATTCCTAAATCAGTAACTCCGTCTAGGATTGAGGAAAACTTTAATGTTTTTGACTTCGAGTTAACAACTGATGAAATGGATAAAATGGCTAACTTGAACCGCAATCAACGAAAAGGCCCAGATCCAAATGATATGAACGTTAGGTAACATATGAATGATAAAAAGAAGGCTTAGAGAGACAATTCTCTAAGCCTTTATAATAGATTAAAACAACTAATCCTTAAAATTTAATAATACCTAGTGCATCTAAAAATACAATAATAATGGCAATTGGTGCGATATATTTTATGGCTAAGAACCAAATTGCAAAGAGTTTTTTAGATTTACTTGAACCAGAGCTAATCTCTTCAAGTAGTTTATTCTTAGGTATAGCAATTGATGCAAATATCGCAATTCCTAAGGCTCCTAAAGGCATTAATATATTTGATACTAAGAAATCAGCAAGGTCAAAAACGGTTTTTCCAAATAAGGTAAAGTCGCTCAGTACCCCATAGGAGAGTGCTGAAGGAATACCTATCATAAAAATAAATAAACCATTTAGCCAAGTAATTTTTTTACGTTTCGAACGGTCCCCTTTTGTAATTGCTGCAACAATAATTTCTAACATAGAGAAGGCAGAAGTAAGTGTTGCAAACAAAAACAATACTAAGAATATAACTAGGAAAACAGAGCCGAATGGCATCATATCAAATACTGCAGGAAGAACAACAAATAATAATCCAGGTCCTTCTGCAGGCTCAAAGCCGAAGGAGAAAACAGCTGGGAAAATAGCAAGACCAGCTAATAGCGAGATAAAGATATTCATACTAACAATCATTAGTGCTGATTTTGGTAAATTCTCTCCTTTTGGCAAATAGGAACTGTAGGTTACCATCACAGATGACCCTACACTAATTGAAAAGAATGATTGCCCTAAAGCAAACAATATCGTATCAGATGTCATACTAGAGAAATCAGGATATAAGAAAAATTCTAGTCCTTCACTTACATTGTCAAGTGTTAGTGAACGAATAATTAAAATAATAAAAGCAATAAATAATGTTGGCATCATAATTTGACTTGCCCGCTCAATTCCCTTTTCGACACCTCTAGCTACAACTATTATCGTAACTAATATAAAAATAAATTGGGAAATAACTGCAATTAATGGATTGGCTATAGAACCTTCAAAAATTACACCAAAATCATTATCCGGAACATTTGATAATTGTCCTGTTATGGTTTTAATAATATAAAGTAATACCCAGCCCCCAACAACGCTATAAAAAGACAATACAATATAGCTAGTAATTACACCTAACACCCCAACTAAATGCCACTGTTTACCAGGGGCAAAATGAGTATAGGCGGAAATGGCATCTTTTTGAGAGCCTCGTCCAATAATAAATTCGGCCAGTAAAATAGGAAGGCCAACAAAAAGTGTAAATAAAATAAAAATGAAGAAGAAAGCTCCCCCACCAGAAGTACCTGCTATATAAGGGAATTTCCAAATGGCTCCAAGTCCAATTGCTGAACCAGCTGTAGCTAAAATAAAACCTAATTTTGATGTCCACTGTTCTCTACGATGTCCCATAAATCCTCCTTAATTAAGTCGAACTTTCCACTATACGGATTAATGGAAAGTGGTAGGCAGTATAATAATCTTCTTGTTATTTTTTCTAACAAGTGAGTTTTTAGCCTAAAAACACATAAAAAGTATTTTAACATATTCATTAACGAAAAAAAGGATAAATGTTAAATTAAATTTTACCGTGTAGAATTAGTGAAGCTGTTTCCTTGGAATATTTCTGAAGAATTTCAATAGATTCATCTTTAAGGACATTCCCCAAATAGTTATGAACTCGTTTTTTGAGATATGGGTTAGATTGTATAAAATGATCCATAGCCATATATTTATCTTCAATTGCAAAAACAATATTTCTTATATTAGCCATGACAATAGTGGGAAGACACATAACACATGGTTCAACGGTAGTGTATAGAATGCTTTCTCTAGCGTGTTCTCTTATGTATCCTGGGTTGCTGTGGATGGCATTAATCTCGGCATGTGCAACATTATTATTTGACGTTTCAATACTGTTTGCACCTTTAGCGACAATTTCTCCATTATGTACAATGACACAACCTATTGGACGGTCACCACGTTTTCCAGCTAAGTCAGCCTCAATAAGAGCTTCTTTCATAAATTCCTCATGATTAATTTGATTGAAATTTAATATCATAGAAAAAAACCTCCTTATTAGCTAGTGAAAACCCTGTGGACTGCTTTCTCAAATTCATGAAAATAACTTGGAACCTCATCATCATTCAGGCCTACAAACATATTTTCTGCGATGGAACGATTATACCAAGCTTGCTGCTCAATACCTGCATTGAAATTATTCCAAACATGAACGCCTTGTTCTTTTAAATCCTTTTCTAAGCTAAGTAGATTATCTAATTTGTCAGCCACAATTAAATACTTCACTTCTTTTTCGCCATTTTTAATGGTATCAATGGTGTGTTGCTTTCGTTCTTTCCATGTTTTTGTTTTATCTTCTGTATGTGCTAATACTAGGGTCGCAACACGTTCTCCGAATAACTTTTTAATATCTTCAATATCATAAGGGGTATCTTCTACCACATCATGCAAATAACCAGCACAAATTAATTCTTCTGAGAATCCAGCTTCTTCTAAACGTTTTGCTACGCGAATTGGGTGGGTAATATAAGGGACATCAGAATTTTTTCGAGACTGTCCTTGGTGAGCCTTTTCAGAAAATTCTTTCGCTTTCTCCGTTAACTGCGACATTTTTTAACCTCCATTGATAAAATATATTAGTACAAGTTTACCATAATAATTAACTGAAAAGTTTGGAATAATCTTATGGAGAGTATTAAAAGCAGGATAAAACAACAATGTACCACTAATGAAATGTAGATGTTGCACGTGAAGTACAATTCACTTTCAATAAACTGCTGAAAACAGTAAACTAAACATGAAAGCATATAAAAATATGATTGAGTGATACGGTTTCGATTTCAAATTAAATATTGTTATCATAAAGTGTAGATAATAGGAACGGAATTTAAAAATAGTACAGTAAGGGTGGTAATGATGGCAGAACAAGGAATTAATAAAAGGAAAACAGAACATATTCGGCTTTGTTTAACAGATCATGTTGAAGGGGTAAATAAGTCAACAGGTCTTGAGGGGATTTCATTTATACATAATGCATTACCTGAAATAAACTTTCAGGATATCAACTTAGAAACTAGTTTCTTGAACAAAAGCCTAAAAGCACCATTTTTAGTTAGTTCTATGACTGGTGGATCTCAAATGGCAGAAGAAATCAATAAAAATTTAGCTATAGCTGCAGAAGAACGGGGCTGGGCAATTGCACTTGGCTCAACAAGGGCGTTACTTGAAGGAGATAAACATCAGGATTCCTTTTTGATTAGAAAACAAGCTCCTACTGTGCCATTAATAGCAAATCTTGGTGCGGTGCAATTAAATTATGGTTACGGTGCCGAAGAAGCGCAAAAATTAGTTGATTTAACAGAAGCAGATTCCTTATATCTTCATCTAAATAGTTTACAGGAAGTCATTCAAGATGAAGGGGATTTGAATTTCGAGGATTTATTACCAAAAATTGAAGAAGTTTGTAAAAAAGTTACTGTACCTGTGGGTGTTAAAGAAGTAGGTTTTGGTATTGATGGGCATGTTGCGAGACAATTATACGATGCTGGTGTATCTTACATTGATGTGGCAGGTGCAGGTGGTACCTCATGGAGCCAAGTAGAGAAATTAAGGTCTAAGGATCCTTTGAGAAAAGCAGCTGCTGAAGCATTTAATAATTGGGGAATCCCAACAAAAGACTGTATAGTCTCTGTCCGAAGCGAGTTAAACAACGTACCATTAGTTGCTAGTGGTGGGATGAAAACAGGAGTAGATGCAGCAAAAGCAATCACAATAGGTGCCGATATTATTGGTTTTGCACGTTCTTTACTAAAAGCAGCAACAACATCTTCAGAAGAGGTAATGAAAGTAATGGAACAAATAGAATTTGAATTGAAAATTACGATGTTTGGTATCGGAGCAAAAAATCTTGATGAATTAAAAAACACAAATCGAGTTGAAATAATGGGAAGGTCATTAATGGAGGATAAAGATTAACCTTGTTTGTCTTTAACCTTAAGCAGAATGCTATTAAATAAGAAAGTCACTATGCTAAAATATGATTAAAAGTGAGGTGTGACTTATGAAAATCGAGGTATGGTCTGATTTCGTATGCCCCTTTTGTTATATAGGTAAACGAAGATTGGAAGCTGCTTTAAACAACTTTGAGAATAAAGATAACGTGACTGTTGAATATAGAAGCTATGAGCTTGATCCGAATGCAGAAGTTAATCCTGGTAAGAGCATTCATGAATTACTTGCAGGAAAATACGGAATGAGTGTTGAAAAAGCAAAGGCAATGAATGAGAATGTAGGATTACAAGCAAAAGAAGTTGGTTTAACGTATCATTTTGACACGATGAAGCATACGAATACGTTTGATGCACATCGACTAGCACAATACGCTGATGGAAAAGGGAAAGGCAAAGAAATGACTGAACGGCTGCTTTATGCATACTTTACCGAGTCAAAACTGCTAAGTGATCATCAAACATTAATTGAACTTGCAGAAGAAGTTGGCTTAGATGCAGAGGAAGTAGAGGAAATGCTTAAAACCGATGAATATGGAAACAAAGTTCGTTTTGATGAAAATCAGGCGAAACAAATTGGTGTCCAGGGCGTTCCTTTCTTTGTATTCAATGAGAAATATGCTGTATCCGGGGCCCAACCAGTTGAAACCTTTAAAGAAGTATTAGATAAGGTATGGGAAGAAGAAAATGAAAAGCCAGTATTAAAATCTCTAAATCCTAATAACTCAAAAACAACCTATTGTACCGATGAAGGATGTAATATTGAGGAAGAGTAAGAAAAAGACTTATTGAGAATATATTTCTCGATAAGTCTTTTTCTTGGCATAGGAAATGAGAATATATATGAAAACGGTATAAAGGTTGATAAATTCACTAATTTGTAGAAAATTGTTGGGTGCTTTTTATTGACGAATGTCACATATATGCTATACTCAACATAGATAATCTAATTGATAATGAATCTCATTCTTATTTAGATTCATTTGTACGTAATAATTATTATTAATAATAGTTAAGAAGGATATTCTATGAAAATACGATACTTGGTTATTGCACTTATTGTTTTATCATTTACATCGATATTTATTGGCGTCTCTGATCTGACACCAATGGATTTGTTTAGCTTAACGGAAGACCAAGCTCAGATCTTATTAGTAAGCCGTATTCCACGATTAGTTACAATTCTAATCGCTGGTATGAGTATGAGTATCTGTGGGCTAATTATGCAGCAGTTAAGTAGAAATAAATTTGTTTCCCCAACTACTGCAGGTACTCTCGATTCTGCAAGATTAGGGGTATTAGTTTCTTTAATGATATTTACGGCTGCTAGCCCAATGCAAAAAATGCTAGTTTCCTTTATCTTTGCTTTAATTGGTACATTTGTCTTTATGAAAATTTTGGAAAAAATTAAGTTTAAAGATGCCATTTTCATTCCTTTAGTTGGTTTAATGTTTGGGAATATTATTGGGTCATTATCCACTTTCTTTGCCTATCGTAATGACTTAATACAAAATATGTCATCATGGATGCAAGGCGATTTTTCAATGATTATGAGTGGTAATTATGAACTCATGTATATCAGTATACCTATACTAATGGTTGCATTTTTCTATGCTAATAAATTTACTATTGCAGGAATGGGAGAAGATTTTTCAAAGAATCTGGGGTTAAATTATCGTCAAGTTGTTAATCTTGGTCTTATCATTGTTGCATTAGTTACAGCATCTGTTGTTTTAACGGTAGGTGTCATACCATTTTTAGGATTAATTATTCCTAACATCGTAACAATTTATCGGGGAGATCACTTGAAGAAATCCTTAATTCATACAGCATTGTTAGGAGCATTATTTGTTTTATTCTGTGACATCATCGGTAGGGTAATCATCTATCCATATGAAATTCCGATTAGTTTAACAGTTGGTGTTATAGGTAGTGCGATATTCATCTACCTGTTGTTAAGGAGAAAGAAATATGGACTTTAAGAAGAAGACTATCATCCTGGCGGGTATTTCTGTACTGCTTGCAGCCTTGTATATATTTTATGACTTACGTGGAAACATTGGTTATATTCTACCCAGAAGAGCCATAAAAGTATTAGCGATTGTCATGACAGGTGGAGCAATTGCATTTTCTACAACCATCTTTATGACGATAACCAATAACCGTATATTAACACCAAGTGTATTAGGGTTAGATTCTCTTTATATGCTAATACAAACAGTTATCATCTTTATCTTTGGCGCAAATTCACTAGTGATGATGAGTAGCAACCTTAACTACTTAGTATCCATTTCAATAATGGTACTATTTTCACTGGTTCTGTATCACTTTCTCTTTAAAGGGGAAAAAAACAATATCTACTTCCTCTTACTAATTGGAATGATATTAGGAACATTCTTTGGCAGCTTTACAGATTTTATGCAAGTCCTTATTGATCCAAATGAATTCATGGTTGCGCAAGATCGAATGTTTGCAAGTATTAACAATGTGAATACAGATTTAGTTTACATTTCGTTAATTTTAATTGGAGCATGTGTAATTTACTTTATGCGGTTTTATAAATATTTAGATGTTATGGCATTAGGGAAAGATAATGCAGTTAACTTAGGAGTACCATATGATGCCATTGTGAAACGCCTACTTGTTATTGTTGCTATCCTAATTTCAGTAGCAACTGCGTTAATTGGCCCAATTACATTTTTAGGTTTATTGGTTGTGAATGTCGCTTATGAGATGATGAAAACTTATCGGCATCTGTATATTATTTTAGGATCTGTATTCATCAGTATAATTGCTTTACTCGGTGGACAGTTTATCGTTGAGAGATTGTTTGCCTTTGAAACAACAATTAGTGTCATCATCAACTTTGTTGGTGGAGTGTACTTCATATATCTATTGTTAAAGGAGAATAAGTCATGGTAGATATCAAGAATTTATTTAAAACGTATAATCAGAAGAAAGTTATTGATGATGTATCGCTTTCGATTGAAAAAGGAACAATTACATCATTTATTGGCCCGAACGGTGCTGGAAAAAGTACGTTGATTTCTATGGTTAGCCGATTGATTGCTAAGGACAATGGAGACATAACGATTGACGGCCAAGATATTATGAAGACCAAGAATAATGAATTAGCTAAAAAGATTTCTATTTTGAAACAATCCAATTCGATTAATTTAAAGTTAAGTGTACGTGAGTTAGTTGCATTTGGTCGTTTCCCTTATTCACAAGGGAAATTAGAAAAAGAAGATTGGGTTAAAGTAGATGAAGCAATTGATTATATGGAATTAAGAGATATTCAAGATAAATACCTTGATGAGCTAAGTGGTGGTCAACGTCAGCGTGCACATATTGCCATGGTTTTAGCACAGGATACAGAGTATATTCTGTTAGATGAACCATTGAATAACTTAGATATGAGACATTCCGTACAAATTATGAAGACATTAAGAAAGCTTGTTGATGAATTAGGTAAAACAATTTTAATTGTAATTCACGATATAAACTTTGCATCCTGCTACTCCGATCAAATTGTAGCATTGAAAGATGGAAAAATTGTGAAACAAGGACGTACATGTGACGTCATTGATCAATGTGTATTGAAAGATATCTATGATATGGATATTGAAATTCAAAACATTGATAATAAACGTATTTGCGTTTATTTCTAGTAGTTGATTTTCCACCTAAAAAGGTGAAGTTAATTTGTTTAATAACAAATGATGGTATGCAAAATATTTGCAGTATCCAATAAGGCAAAAAAAACCCCTTTATAAAGAAGATAGCAGACGTGCTAAATCCTTTATAAAGGAGAATACCTTACTTATAGTTTACCGTATACATAGAAATAGGTAAACGAAATTGCCTATTATAAAATAAATAAATAAAAATAAAATAAAAAAATGTATGTTTGAGCGCTCATGCATACCAAAATAACAAATGCCTATATTATTGGTATACCTGAGATGTTTTGCTAATGCCCTCATTTGATTATATATATTAAAAAAGGAGCATCCTTATGAAAAAAATACTTATGGTATTAGCAATTAGTTTTATTACACTCGTTATTACTGCATGTGGTTCCACAGAGGATAACGAAAATACAAATACAGGTTCAAATTCTAATGATGAAGTAACCATTTCACATGAATTGGGTGAAACAGATGTACTTGTTAATCCGAAAAAAGTAGTAGTATTTGACTTTGGTATCTTAGACACACTTGATGCATTAGGTTTAGAAGTAGCAGGAATTCCAAAATCATCAACAACACCAGATTATTTAGAAAAATATTCCGGTGATGATTATGAGAATGTTGGAAGTCTTAAAGAACCTGATTTTGAGAAAATAGCTGAGATTAATCCAGACCTAATCATCATCTCTGGTCGACAAGCATCTTTAATTGATCAATTTGAAGAATTAGCACCAACAATACACCTTGGAGTTGATACAACAAGGTACATGGAGTCATTTAAAGAAAATATGAATGCAGTTGGTCAAATTTTTGATAAGCAAAAAGAAATCGATGAGGAACTAGCAGAGATTGATACTTTAATTCAAGAGTTAAATGATAAAGCCTCTTCAACGGACAAAAATGCACTTATCATATTAGCAAATGATGATAAAATTAGTGCGTATGGAGCAAACTCCCGCTTTGGGTTAATTCATGATGTATTTGGAGTGACACCTGTAGATGAAGGTATTGAAGCTTCTACGCATGGAATGAATGTAACTTTTGAATATGTAAAGGAAAATGATCCTGATTTATTATACGTTATTGACCGAAGTGCTGTTGTTGGTGGAGAGAGCAATGCAAAGCAAATCGTAGAAAATAAATTGATGGAAAACACAAAAGCATATCAAAATGATACAATTTACTACCTAAATCCAGATTACTGGTATTTATCTGGTGGAGGACTGATCTCTGTTAAGGAAATGATTAAAGAAATCGATGGAACATTGAACTAAATCACTTATAAAGGTAACTCCAGTTAGAATGGAGTTACCTTTTTTATACTCATCCAACAATGTTGATATGATAGGGTTTAATTAGATTTTAAAGTTTCATAAAACTTGAATTATAGGTACATTCTATGGTTGAATGGAATTATCATCTTTTGAAATGAGGTATAGGAATGAAGAAGCTATTTTTACTATTAATTGCTTTTAGTCTTGCATCAGTAGTCACTGCATGTGGAGATGATGATAATAATGAATCAAATAATGACGGGAATACAACGGAACAATCGTTTGAAGTTACTGACGAAGAAATAGTGGATGAAGAGGAAGTTGTCCTTTCAGTAAACGATAAAGATATCTTTGGTAATAAATATAACCCAGTATACTACCAAACAAAGCAACGTTTATATCAAGCTGGTCAGGATATAAGTGATTTGGAATTAGTGAAGGAACAAACATTTAATGAATTAATTGCTCAAGAATTAATTAGACAAGATGCAATCGAAAGTGGACTTGAAGTCACTGATGAAGAAGTTGAGAATCGATTAGAAAATGTGAAATCAGAAGATGAGGAAGGCTACGAAGCATATCTTAAACAGTTTGACTTAACAGAGGATGCTTTCAAAGAACAATTAAAGTTTAATTTACTAGTCGATAAATATATGACTGATGTAATTACAGTTGAAGAAGTACCAGAAGAAGAGATTAAAGAACTATATGAGCAATTAAAAGAACAGAATGAAGATATCATGGAATATGATGAAGCAAAAGTATTCATCGAACAACAATTAACACAACAAAAGCAATCTGAACAACTTTTAACTAAAATAGAAGAATTAGAAGAATCAGCAGACATTGAGAAAATGCTATAAAGACTTTTTAAAGGAGACTGGTAAATCGGTCTCCTTTTAATATTGTCATATCAAACCTGCTTTATGAGTATTTTTGCTATTGTTTTCATAAGCTCCATCATGTCATTGTCCTTACCAATCGTTATGCGTAAATAATTATCGATAGGTGCTTTGTTGAAGTGACGTACAAGTATATTTTCTAATTTGAGAGCTTGATAAAGGGATTTGGCTGAAAGGCTATAATGACTAACAAATAAAAAGTTGGCTTGAGAAGGTAGCACTTGAAACCCTAGTTGTTTCAATTCAATAGAAACCCATTCTCTTGTCTTTAGAATCTTTTCAATAGTTTCCTGATGATAATCCTTATCTTCAAATGCTGCCTGTGCACCTGCGATTGCTAACCGGTCAATCGTATACGAGTTAAAAGAATCTTTAATTCTAGTTAAACCCTCGATTAAATCAGGGTGTCCTAAAGCGTAACCAACCCTTAATCCTGCTAATGAACGTGATTTAGAAGTAGTTTGTATAATAAGAAGGTTATCATACTTATTCAATAGAGAGACAGCTGATTCCTGGGCAAAATCAATATATGCTTCATCAATAATCACCACATTATCTTGATTTTGTTGGACAATTTCTTCTATCTTGTTAATAGAAAGGAAAAGGCTAGTTGGTGCATTCGGATTTGGGAAAATTACCCCACCTTCTGATTGGAAGAACCTCTCTACAGGTATAGTGAAATCACGGTTTAAAGAAATTTCTTCATAAGAAATATTAAATAGTTTACTATAGACTGGATAAAAACTATACGTCACTTCCGGAAAGCGTATCGTTTTACCAGGCTCAAAGAAGGCCATAAAAGAGAATGCCAAAACTTCATCCGAACCGTTCCCAATAAAAACATTTTCCTTTTTTAGTGAAGTATTACTAGCCCTTGCTATAACTTCACGTAATTGTTCGACTGTTGGCGATGGATATAATTGAAGGTTGTGCTTCATTTCATTTGAAATGGCATTTAGAACACTAGGTGAGGGAGGGTAAGGATTCTCATTCGTATTCAATTTTAAAATTTGCCCCTCCAGTTGTTCACCTGGGACATAGGGATCCGTTCGTTTAAGCATCGTGCTCCAATAGTTACTCATCTTTTACACCTATCTTTTGTAAATGTCTTTTAACGAGTTCGTTCTTAATGTCCTCATCACTAACCTCTAGTAATTCCATTAATACTAGTAGATGATAGGTTAAATCAGCAATCTCCCAAGTGACTTCTTGCTTATCATTATTTTTGGCACCAATAATCACTTCACTAGCTTCTTCCCCAACCTTTTTGAGTATTTTATCAATCCCTTCTCGGAATAAATACGTAGTATAAGAATCCTCCACCGGATTTTTTCTTCGGTTATGAATGTTTTCCTTAAGGATTGGGATGATATTATGAGTAGTAGTTCCCTCATCGAAGACATTGTTATAAAAGCAAGTATGCTCTCCCGTATGGCAAGCTGGTCCAAGAGCCTTAACTTGAACTAATATAGCGTCTTGATCACAATCATAGGATATCTTTTTTACAAATTGTTTATTGCCTGATGTGGCACCTTTATTCCAAAGTTCCTTTCTTTTTCGGCTAAAGAACCATGTTTCTTTTGTTTCAAGCGTTTTACGATAAGCCTCTTGATTCATATAGGCTAGCATTAAAACTTCACCTGTCGCTTCTTCTTGAATAATAGCAGGAATTAATTTGTTTTCCGTAAAGTTTGGTTCGATATTACCCATTTGCAATTCTCCTCATAGGAATAGTTTTATTCGCAAGTTGTTCTTTTAGCTCAGGTATACTAATTTCTTTATAATGAAAAACCGAAGCTGCTAATGCTGCATCAGCTATATTACCCCTAAGGACTTCTATGAAATGCTCTCTTGTTCCAGCCCCGCCACTTGCAACAATTGGAATGTTAACACTAGATGAAATTTCCTTGGTTAAAGGAATGTTATAGCCATTTTTTTCTCCATCAGAATCAATAGAATTTACAACGATTTCTCCTGCACCGAGCCTTTCTCCCTTTACAGCCCATTCAATCGCATCTAATCCTGTGTTCTGTCTCCCACCATTTATAAAAACGCTCCATTTGTTTTGAGACACTTCTTTGGCATCGACTGATAAAACAATGCATTGTGAACCGTATTTTTTTGCTGCCTTTGCAATAAGCTCTGGGTCTTTTACAGCAGCACTGTTGATGGATACTTTATCTGCACCTGCACGAAGTACATCGTGAATATCTTCCAATGTACGTATTCCACCACCAACCGTAAAGGGAATTGAAATTTCAGCTGCTACTCTTTCCACAACATCTATAAAAATACTTCTCTCTTCATTAGAAGCAGTGATATCATAAAATACTAACTCATCGGCACCGGAATCACTATAAAACTTAGCCATTTCAATTGGATCTGCGACATCCTGGATATTTTGAAATTTTTTTCCTTTGACGACTCTTCCTTTATCCACATCAAGACAAGGGATAATTCGTTTAGCGAGCATTTTTATCACCTTCCAAAAGGGTTTCTAAGAAAATAGAACCGTCATAAAGTGCTTTTCCGATAATTGCTCCATATAGATTCATAGATTTTAAGGTGTCTACATCATTGGTATTGGTAATTCCACCTGAAGCAATAACTTGTATAGAAGACGCATCATTCATTACTTGTAGTTCTTCAAAATTAGGGCCTTGAAGCATTCCATCTTTAAATATATCTGTATAAATGATTGTTTTCACACCAATTTCTTCTAGCTCTTTTAATAAATCAATTGCCTGGATTTTACTTGTGTTTTTCCATCCATTCGTAGCAACGTAGCCATTACGGGCGTCGATGGAAACAGCAATTTTATCCTGATATGAAGTAACTGCTTTTTGTAATAATGTTGGATTCTCTATTGCAGCAGTTCCAAAAATAACGCGACTAATTCCATTGGATAAATATGATTCTACTTGTTCGAATGAACGAACTCCACCACCAACTTGGACGGGGATAGTTACGTTTTTAGCAATATCAATTATTATTTCTTTATTTGTTGCTTCACCAGTTTTTGCTCCGTCTAAATCGACCAGGTGTAATCCCTGTGCACCTTTTTTTTCCCAAGTCAAAGCCATTTCTAGCGGGGAGTTGCTGTATACCTTCTCTTTGTCATAATCGCCTTGGATAAGTCGTACACAGTTCCCATTTCTAATATCTATTGCTGGAAAAAGAATCATGAAATCATCTCCCCAAAATTTTTAAGTAATTGCAGTCCAACTCTCCCGCTTTTCTCAGGATGAAACTGCATACCAATAATGTTTTCCTTTTGAACAATTGCTGGGATCGTGACACCATAATCAGTACTACTAACTAAGTCTTTAGAGTTCTGGTTAGTTGCATAAAAAGAATGGACGAAATATACATAAGGATTTTCTGGTAACCCTTTAATAATCGGACGGTTCTGATTGATGGATAATGTATTCCAACCCATATGAGGAACTTTAACTGTGTCAGGAATTCGGTTTATCGATCCTTGCAGTAAATTAAGACCTTCAGTAAAACCGTCTTCACTACTATTCTCATATAATAGTTGCATACCAAGGCAAATCCCAAGTAGCATTTTTCCTTTGTTTACCTCATTTTTTATGACATCCACTACGTTCGCATGTTGGAGTTCGAGCATGGCTTCTTCAAATGCCCCGACCCCCGGTAGAATAATCGCATTACTACTCTCAATCACATCTTGGTTGGTTGTTATACATGAATCTATATTTAACTTGGATAATGCAAACTGTAAACTTTTTAAATTACCTGCACCATAATCAATGATAGCAATCATAGAAAGCCTCCTTTTAATAAATATGACATTGAAGTTGTCGAGTTCATCTATAGTAAAATAGAACGCGAAACTCGGTTTAGGTCCATACATCCGAAGGAAAAGCTACTTATGTTTAAAGAACCCCTTTTGTAGAAGGAACTCCTTGAATTCTTGGATTTTTTTGACTGGCTTCATCTAAAGCTCTTCCAAATCCTTTAAAAATCGATTCAACGATATGGTGGCTATTTCTGCCGTACTCTAAATTAATGTGTAAGTTAATATTTGCTTGATTAACAAAAGCTTGGAAAAATTCTTCAACTAATTCAGTATCAAAGTTGCCGACTTTTTCTTTTAATCCTTCTACGTTGAACACCAAATATGGTCTTCCACTAATATCAATGGTTATGGATGATAGTGATTCATCCATTGGTGTTTTTACGGAGGCATAACGGTTTATTCCTTCCTTGTTACCGATTGCTTGAGAGAAGGCTTGACCTAAGGCAATTCCAATATCTTCAACCGTATGATGTTGGTCAACTTCTAAATCACCTTGGCAAGAAACAGTTACATCAAATAATCCGTGTTTTGTAAATAGTGTGAGCATATGATCAAAAAAGCCAACCCCAGTATCAATGGTGGAGATTCCACTTCCATCAATAACAAAATCCAAATTGATATTTGTTTCTGACGTCGTACGGGATATGGAATAGTTACGCATCTTCATCTTCCTTTCGAACAAGAATTGAATTTGCATGTGCTGTTAAGCCTTCAGTACTAGCGAGCTTTACAATTTGGTCAGAAGCTTGAAGTAAAGCTTCTTTCGAATAATGAATAATACTAGATTTTTTAACGAAATCATATACACCAAGTGGGGAAGAAAACTTAGCTGTACCACTTGTAGGTAAAGTATGGTTTGGACCGGCAAAATAATCACCTAAAGGTTCAGGAGAGTAGCTTCCTAGAAAAATGGCACCTGCATGTTTGATGTATGGTAATTTCTCTGTTGGGTTTTCAATCATTAATTCTAGATGTTCGGGTGCCAACTCATTTATAATTTGAAAAGCATTTTCCAATGAGTCTGCTAAAACAATTCTTCCGTAATTTTCTATAGAGCTGGATGCAATTTCTTTTCTCTCTAATTTGTCGAGTTGTTGATAAACTTCATTACGGACTTTTTCAGCAAGACATGAACTAGTAGTAATACAAATTGCTCGAGCTTCTTCATCATGCTCAGCTTGAGAAAGTAGGTCTGCAGCTATATAAGTTGGATTAGCATCTTCGTCGGCTAGAATACAAATTTCACTAGGTCCAGCAATCATATCAATAGCAACATCGCCAAACACCCATTTTTTGGCTCGAGCAACATAGGAGTTACCTGGACCGACAATTTTATCGACCTTATTAACCGTCTCTGTTCCATATGCGAGTGCGGCAATGGCCTGAGCTCCACCAAGTTTATAAATACGTTTAATTCCTAATAGTGAAGCAGCAGCTAATACGTATGGATTTACCTTTCCAGCTCGATTAACTGGAGTTGTGATTGAAATTTCATTAACACCAGCTATTAATGCTGGGATTCCATTCATTAATACAGTTGAAGGATATGCAGCCTTACCTCCAGGAACATAAATCCCAACTCGATCAAGTGGGGTGATCTTTTGTCCTAAAAGAGTACCGTTTGTTGATTCAGTAAACCACGATGTTTCTCTTTGGTTGGAATGGTAAGATATGATGTTATCTTTTGCTTGTTTTAATGCCAAAGTGAAATCTTTGTCAACGGAATCGTTTGCTTCATCTATTTCTTTCTCAGATACTAAAAAGTTATCTAATTGAACAAGGTCATACTTCTTTGTATAAGAATATAAAGCTTCATCTCCATTTTGTTGTACATTATTAATGATGGATAATACCGTTTGGTCAATGTCTAGATTTTGGGAATAAGAGGGCTTGGACTTTTCAATAAACTCATCAGCAGCTATGATTTTCACGATATTCACTCCAATGCATTTTTTATTTTAGAGATAAAGGGCTCTAATAAAGCAGATTTTGTAGCGAAACTAGCTTTATTTACAATTAATCTAGTAGAGACATCCTCAATTTCCTCAATAACAGAAAGACCATTTTCTCGTAATGTTCTGCCAGTTTCTACGATATCGACAATGAAATCGGCCATACCAATTAATGGTGCTAGTTCTACCGAGCCGTTTAGTTTGATTGTTTCAATTGGGATGCCTTTACTCTCAAAATGAATTTTGGCAACTGAAGGATATTTTGACGCAACTGTTAGTTTGGTTTTCGTATTCAGTTTCTGTTCAGTTAATCCAGCCACTACCAATTTGCATTTTCCAAATTTGAGGTCTAACAGTTCATAAACACTGGATTGAGACTCTAGAATATTATCTTTTCCAACGATACCTACATCAGCTGCTCCATTTTCAACATAGGTTGGTACGTCTAGAGCTTTAACTGAAATGAGTTTAATTTGTTGTTCAGTATCATAGAATACTAGTTTTCGAGTTTGATCATGAAAGTCATCAAAATGGAATCCAGCGTTTTGTAATAGGGCGATGGATTTTTCTGATGTACGCCCTTTTGCTAAGGCAAGTGTGATAGATTCCATTTAATTTCCTCCTTCTAATTTTTGGATGATTTTTAATAATTCATTACTACTCTTAACCTCATATGAGTCCTTTTGATAGGATAGTGTGTATGAATTTTTATTAAGCATGATTATATATTTGCTCTTTACTTTTTGTTGTTCATTTGAAAGAGTGACACTGTAATTGTGCTTTCTTAAAAATTGAGCGGTTTGAATGCCTTTCTCTTTATTAGACTGGTTATATTGAATGGTACAGTTGAGTAGTGTATCCGTTTGCTTAGGTGACTGATTAACCAATAGATCTACATCAAAGGCAAATCCAATGGCAGGAATGGAGGAATGGAACTGATTAGCTAATTGGTCATATCTTCCACCAGATAGAATAGGTTTTCCGATATTCTCAATATAACCCTGAAAAATGACGTCAGAGTAATACTCCATATGGTTAATTAGTCCTAAATCAAGAATCACATGTTCCTCATACCCATATGAAGACAATGTTTCGTAAATAGCTTTAATTCTATTTAGTTTTTCTACCATTGATTTTGTAAGACTAAGCATTTTGGCCTTTTCAATAACCTTGAGTGGTTCACCGTAAAGAAAAGGGATTTCTTGAATAAGCTCTTTAACGCTTTCCTCAATTTCTAAGTGATGTAGGAATTCCTCTAGTCCAGGAATGTTTTTAGCCTGTATAAATTGTTTTAGAAGTTGTTTTTCTTCTTTTGATATGGAAACCATTTCTAATATTTCTTTAAAAAATGCAGCATGGCCAATTTCAATTGTGAATTTCTTGAACTTTAAATCTAGTAATGTTTGATTAGCTAGGGCAATCACTTCTGCATCGGAGTCAGCAGTTTCGTTTCCAAAAAATTCGATGCCAGCTTGTGTCTTTTCATAATCGTGTTGTTGGTTGAATGTCGTTCGATATACGTCTAACACGTAAAAATATCGTAGTTCTTCTGATTGGTGATTTACATAGGAGGCTACTTTTTGTGTAATTGGGATCGTGATATCTGGTCTCAGAACCAACACACGACCAGATGGGTCCATAACTTTTATCATGTCATCGGGATGAATGGTTCCAGTCACTGTTGTATATAAGTCATAAGGCTCAAACGCTGGTGTTTGAATTTGTTGATAGCCATAGGACATAAATCTGTCTCTCAATTTCTGAATTATGTATTCTTTTTGTTTAAAGCTTGTAATATTAACATCCGGTTTTAACTCATCTAAGTAGGATTGCATAAAATCTCCACCCCGTTCATCCACTTTATTACTTTATCGCTTTAATTAAGTAAAGTTATATAGTATTCTAGTAGTAAGAAACGAAATTGTCAACCAATAGGGGGAGATATTTTATGTTTGATTACCATATTCATAGTGATTTTTCAGCTGATTGTGATACACCAATGGAAAAGACAATTGAAAAGGCCATTGAATTAGGGTTAAAGGAAATTTGCTTTACTGAGCATATAGATTATGAGTATCCAGACCAATCGATTGACTTTGCTTTAGATATCCCGTCTTATAATCAGAGATTAATAGAAATGAGGACTACGTATGGGGAGAGTTTAAAAATCCAAAAAGGAGTGGAGATTGGGGTACAACCCAATTTATTAGACAAATACAGAGCTTTATTCAAAGAGGAAACTTTTGACTTTATTATTTGTTCCATGCATACAACGGAAAAAAAGGATCTTCATTCTGGATCTTTTTTTCAAAATAAAACTTTAGAAGAGGCTTATTCGAAGTATTATGAGGAGCTGTTGTATTGTGTGAAAAACCTAGAAGAATTCTCAATCCTTGGTCACCTAGATTTAGTGAAACGGTATACAAAAAAAGAAAGTAAGAATTTGTTTCATGACATTATTGCTGAGATATTTAAGGTGATTATACCAAGAGGGCAAGGGATTGAAATTAACACTTCTGGGTATCGTTATGGGTTGGAAACTGCGATGCCAAGTAAAGATATTTTAAAGCTTTATAAGGAGTGTGGAGGAGAAATTATAACAATTGGTTCTGATTCACATATAGATTCTACTGTAGCATTTAAGTGGAATTCATCTTTAGAGTTATTAGATCAACTTGGATTTAAGTATGTCACCACATTCGATAAGTTAGAGCCGACCTTTCATTCGATTAAAACACTGCGTTAACCGTCAAATAATTGTCGGAACTGTAATCAGCCAAATTTAATTATGATTGTTATAATAGGAGTAACGAAAATATCTCAATTTATAGCTGGTGGTACGCGTGAATTATTTAAAGAAAGTTTTCTTAATAATTAGTGGCTCTCTTTCATTGGGAATAGGTATTCTAGGAATATTCCTTCCTTTAATTCCTACAACTCCAATGTTATTATTAGCTGCTGCTTGTTATATACGAAGTTCAGAACGTTTATACAATTGGTTAATTACCAATAAATATTTTGGTCCTTATATTAGGAATTACCGAGAAGGAAAGGGAATTCTATTGAAAGCCAAAGTGATTGGGGTTTCTACAATATGGATTTCAATGTTGTATACAATCTTTTTTGTTGTTCCATTATTATTTGTTAAGTTACTGCTAGCATTAATTGCTGCTTACTTTAGCTGGTTTATCTTAAAGCAAAAAACATTGGATAAAGCCCAGGTTTCTATCCATACAAATATAAATAAACCAATTTCAGAGCAAACGCATATAAATAAAATATGATATTCGCCCAAAGAAAGTTTTGTATTCCATTAAAGTGGGTACCAATATTAGATGTGCCATTTTTTTCGTAATGATAAAGAGTGGCACATTTTCTTATTGCTTTCCAATTGGGACTGTTACATGTATAAATTAGGAAGGAAAAAAAAACTTACTATTCATGCGTGACACTTTACTCGTTATGTCTTACAATATAACAGATGGTCATTAATTACATCGTCTATAAAGGAATGATTTATTTGACAAATATGTACGAAAAAATTGTTGACATTGTTTCTGAAGAAAATGTCATGTCTAAAGAACCATTAAAAAATCATACGTACACTCGTTTGGGTGGTGTGGCTGACTATTTAGTAACACCTACTACCTATGAACAAGTACAAAAAGTAGTAAAATTAGCGAATAAAGAAAATATAAAGTTTACATTGCTAGGAAATGGTTCCAACTTAATCGTAAAAGATGGTGGAATTCGTGGAATCGTAATGAACTTAAATAAATTAACTACCATTCTAACAGATGATAAAAAAATTGTTGCACAGAGTGGCGCAAGAATAATAGATGTATCTAGAGAAGCATTGAAACAAACGTTAACAGGACTAGAATTTGCTTGTGGTATTCCAGGTTCCGTTGGTGGCGCTTTGTATATGAATGCTGGTGCCTACGGTGGAGAGATAAAAGATGTGTTGGAAAGTACCATCGTTGTTGATCAAGATGGAGAATTACTTTCTTTAAAAGCAGAGGATCTAGATTTATCCTATCGCACAAGTAATATTCCTGACAATGGATATATTGTACTTGAAGCGACATTTGCACTACAAGAAGGTAATTATGAAGAGATTAAAGCTGTAATGGATGATTTAACCTTTAAGCGTGAATCGAAACAACCTTTAGAATATCCATCTTGTGGAAGTGTATTCAAGCGACCACCAGGATACTTTGCAGGAAAATTAATTCAGGATAGTGGACTGCAAGGAACTCAAATTGGTGGAGCACAAGTTTCCTTGAAACATGCTGGTTTCATTGTTAATAAAAATGAAGCAACAGCACAGGAATATATAGATTTAATAAAACATGTACAAAAAACAGTGAAAGATAAATTTGATGTGAGTCTTGAACGTGAAGTTCGAATAATAGGAGAAGATTTACAAAATAGCTAGTTACTTAGCACCCTTAATTGCAGTTTGACAATACTTAATCATTGTCATCTTGTGGTTAGGGGTGCTATTTTTAATTGCAAAATATACTATAAAAACATACTTATCTTTACAATAGTTAAGTTTTACCTTAATAATATTATTAATATTATTAAAAAATACTTTAACTTTATTTATAAACATGTTAAAATAATCTTAACAAAATAAAAGAAGGAGGGATTATTTTGGATTCAAATAAAATTCCAAACTGGGTTTTAACATTGGAAAATGAAGACATAGAATTTATTAAGAACTTTATTCTAAACTCAGGATCATTGAAGGAAATTGCGAAGGTTTACGATGTTTCTTATCCAACAGTAAGAATTAGGCTTAATCGCCTAATTGAAAAAATTAAAATGAGTGATTCATTTGAAAATGAGGAGTTTATAAAGTTTATTAAAAGTCTCTCAATTGATGATCGTTTAAGTGTAGAAGATGCCAAACTGATAATTGAAAAATACAAAAATGAAAGGAATGAGTAGAAGTGGACTTTAGTTTTTACGGGGTTTTTATTATTGCAGGAATTTTTGCAATCCAATTCTTCTTTTCTACGAGAAGAAATGTATCTTGGGGAGCAATTTTACCAGTAGCATATATTGTATTATTGACTTGGCTTTTAGTAATAAATCGTATTGGTAGTTCTATTGAATATATTTTATATTTACTATTAGGATTACTTTTTCTTATTGCAGAATGGAGTGGAGGAAGAAAGTATCTACGTGAGAAAGTAAAAAAAGAATTACATAAAATGAATTCTTTAGATATAAATTAGGATCATATTGAAAACTTGATAAAAAGCAAATAACAGAAGTGAACCAAATATTGGATCACTTCTGCTATTTGTAGTGTATGATGCATCCTGTGCATTTCTTAATTACTAGAACGGAAACGATGTAAGAACTGTTGGAGACGTTCATTATCAGAATGCTCTAGTACTTCACTTGGAGTGCCTTCTTCTGCAATAACACCTTCATCAAGGAAGATGACACGATCTGCGACATCTAAAGCAAAGTCCATTTCATGTGTTACAAGAATCATCGCCATTTCGCCTTCTTCAGCTAAGTCACGGATAACTTCTAATACTTCCCCAACTAACTCAGGGTCAAGTGCTGAAGTTACTTCGTCAAATAGCATAACCTTTGGCCTCATAACTAATGCACGTGCCATTGCTACACGCTGCTTTTGTCCACCAGATAATTGACTAGGGTAATTTTCTAATTTATCACCAAGACCAACTTTTTCAAGCATTTCAATCGATCGTTTTCTAGCACTTTCCTTATCTTCTTTTTGAACGTGGATAGGTGCAGTCATGCAATTTTCTAAAATAGTCATATGTGGGAAAAGATTGAAGTGCTGGAATACCATGCCGATATCACCACGAACCTCTCGTAGGTGCTTCTCATTGGCAGGAACCTTTTTCCCGTTCTTTTCCATATGCCATAAGTTTTTTCCATCAACGATGATTTCACCAGCAGACGGTTCTTCTAACGTCATTAACATTCGAATGATCGTTGTTTTCCCAGAACCACTTGGTCCAATCAGTGCAACCTTTTCAGCAGGTTTAATATCTAAATTTATCCCTTTTAAGACATGAACATCACCAAATGATTTTTTTACATCTTTATAGCTAACAATTACATCCTCATTATTAGTGGATGTCTCTTGTAGACTTTCACTTTTAACTTCAGGCATTATGACACCGCTCCTTTACTTTCTTTAAGAACTGCTTTCTTATCAAAACGACGGTTCATTTTCACTTCTAGTTTCTTAATAAGAATTGCAGATGGATAGCTTAATACTAAGAATAAAATCGCAACAATTGTTAATGGCTCAAGGTATCTAAAGTGTTGCGCGCCATAGTTATTTGCTAATTGTAAGATACCAACAACCCCAACAGTGGATGCTAGAGGTACTTCTTTAAACATAATAATTAAATAGTTACCTAGCATTGGAATGGTTGGTGGTATTGCTTGTGGTAAGATAATTTTAGTCCACTTCTTACCGGTTGAGAAGTTTAATGCTTGCGATGCTTCCCATTGACCTTTATCTACACTATCAATACCGGAGCGATAAACTTCTCCGATATACGTACTATAATGGACACCTAAACCTAAAATGGCACAAGTAAATGGATCTAGTGCTACTCCTATAACTGGAACCATTGGTAACCCAAAATATAAAAAGAATAACTGAACAAGTGGTGGAGTCGAGCGAATAAACTCCATAATCCATAAAAGAATCCATCTTAAAGGTTTAAATTTCATACGACGAATAAATGTCCATACAAAACCAACGATTAAGGCGCATAAGTAACATGCAAAAGTTAGTGATATCGTAATTCCTAATCCCTGTACTACCATGGGGAAGGCATCAAAGAATGTATCCCATTGCCATTTACTCATTAGCTAGCCACCCCTTTCTTAGACATTCCTTCCATTTTCTTCGTTAACCAGATTAATGGAAGAGCAATAATAAAGTAGAATACTAGTACTAAAAAGTATACTGTAGGTGCTAAAGAAAGATTAGCATCTTTTAATAGATCTCCTTGATATAAAATGTCTGCCATACCAATTAAGGAGACAAGGGATGTTGATTTTAACATTAAGATTAGGTAATTACCGAATTCTGGTAGCATCATTCTTACTGCCTGCGGTAGGATAATTAACCTCATACGCTGAAAACGACTCATGTTTAAAGCAGTGGATGCCTCATATTGACCTTTAGCTACAGATTGGATCGAACCACGCACAATCTCTGACATATATGCTCCATAGTTTAAGGAAATAGCTAATACACCAGCCCAAAAGTTACTACCAATATCCCAACCAAACAACATCGGTAACGCATAATAAAGCCAAAACAATTGAACAATTAAGGAAGTACCGCGAAAAACTTCGACATAGAAGCCGGTGAAGCTACGGAGGATAATATTGTTGGAAAGACGGCAAAACCCAGCAATAAATGCCATGGAATATCCTAGTAAAATTGATGCGAAGAGAACTTTAAGTGTTATTTCCACACCTTTCATAAGTGCGGGGAAAATCTCTATAATCGCACTAATGGTAATCACTCCTTTACTGTTTTAATTAAATAAGGGTCAGACTCCCTGGGCGAGGGAGCCTGACCCTATGGAGTCATGAATAAATTAAATTAATAATTAGTATTGATCTCCGCTACAAACTCCTGCTGTAGTAATATCTTCTGGAACTTCATTATTTAAGAACCCATTTTGTTCTAATAGTTTCGCAACTGTTCCATCTGCTTTAAGTTCAGCTAATTTTTCATTATAAGCTTCACGTAATTCGTCGTTGTCTTGGTGGAAGGCTGCAGCACCGTAACTTGGAATACCTTCAATATCTGGTTGTTCGAAGTTCTCAACAAATTCAAGGTCGTCACCAGAAGTTTCTAATGCCATTCTAAGTGTCATCTCTGTACCAGTTGTTGCATCAGCACGTCCAGAAGCAACAGCTGAGAATGTTGCAGGAATATCTGCAGCCGCTTGGATTTGGCTGTCTTCTACACCTTCAGATTTTACATATTCATTTTCAGTAGCACCTGACATAATTGAAACTGTTGCTCCAGATTCAGCAATGTCAGCGTAGCTATGTAAATCTAATGGGTTACCTTTTTGAACAACAAGACCTTCACCATAAACCATTTCTGGTTCACCGAAATCTACTTGTTCACAACGATCTGGATTGATTGCCATACCAGCAGTAACAACATCAAATTTACCTGCATTTAAACCAGGAATTAGCTGACCGAAATCAGAAAGTTGGGATTCCATTTCTTCGATCCCTAATTCGGCGAATACTGCAGCTGCGATATCAACAGCAGCACCTTTTAATTCTCCATCTTCTTGATAAGCATAAGGTTTTTCGTTAGCGAAACCGATTGTTACTTTACCTTCTTCTTGTAGTTGTGCTAGTAGACTATCGTCTCCACTATTTGCACTGTCTCCATTATTAGAGTTGTTTTCACTTTGATTGTTGTCTCCACTATTATCATTGTTTCCTTCGTTGTTTGAATCATCTCCACAAGCAGCTAATAGTAGAATCAATGAAACACCTAGTACAGAAGCTAATAAAAACTTCTTCATATTCTAAATGACCTCCCAATTTTTTTTATACTATATAATAGTTGGTCAATGACCAATTATTATTGTATTTTCGCGCATACAACTGTTTGATTAGTTTTTGAATGTTGTCCAAAACTTTCACACTATAACTATATTACTAGTTACAAATCAGTATTTTTCCGGAAAAATTGTGATTAATAATTATTTTTATATGCTCAAACAGCTATAATATAATGGTATCGTTATTAAGAAAACGTTTCAAATACGTTATTTTTTGATAATTTGGAAATAAACACTGTATGCTTGTTTCTCACGAATTATGCTTGGTTATACTAATTTATGCTATATAAATGTTGCCTTTTACTCTGAAATCCCCAAAATTCGCTAAAAAAGCATGTTTACCTAATTCTATTCATCTAGTAAAAATAATATTCAAACTTTATGTTGGAAAATTTTAGAAATAGGTAATTTAAACTATCTATGAAATTGTAAAATATGGCTGGATTGTTTAGAATGAGTTGTAGAATGTGTTTAACGATGGATAGGTAGTTTAAGAAAGGAGAAATAATATGATTTGGTATATTGTCATTGCAATCGTTATTATAATAGCAGTTTTATTATTATCATTGATGACCATAAATAAAGGATATGCATATAAACATACAATAGATCCGTTGCCTTCAGAAGAAAATGAAACGGAGAACAACGAAGAAGAGAAATAAAAATGAGGAAAGAGGATAAACTCTTTCCTTTCTGTTTTCAATATATTATTATTCATTTTGCTTCGGGCGCAGTCCTCTTTGTAATTGAGAAATGCTTAGTCCATAAGTCATTTCCAAATGAGGATAGTCCTTAAAATTTTTCCAGTCTCCACCCCATTCAAATCCAAGTTCTTTTGCAATTTCACCTACTTCGAACCAGTCAATCTCACCATTACCATTTCCATCATATGTATAATCCCAGGTCTTATTACCGGTATGGTCAATTAGGACAAAGTCTATGGCTAATCCATAGTTATGGTATGATTCCCCACCTTTTGCATACGTCACAATATTCCCTTCAGTAGATCGACCTTGTTCATACAATTTATTTTGTCTTTCTACCGATCGCAATCCTTCTGTAATTTCTATAAGAATGCCTTTTTTTTCAGATGTTTCTATTAATATATCTTTGTTTAAAGCAACACCAGGGTCTAATTCTGTTGGCATTGGAGCATTTTTTCCATGATTAACGTATTTCCCATATCCATAATAATGAAATATGTAAATTATGAGAACAGAAATACATAGTATAATGAAAGTAGCGATACCTTTTTTCATTTAATTCCCTCACTCTTTAATAAAATAAGTAGTATTTTTTTGTTACGATAAAGAAGAGAAATCTAGCTAGGAGGTGAACTGATGTACTACCTAGTTTCTTGTTTAATTGGTTATATGTTTGGTTGTTTACATGGTTCCCAAATCGTAGGAAAACTAAAAAGTATTGATATTAAAAATTCAGGAGTTAAAAATGCTGGAGCATCGAATACGACAATATTATTAGGGTGGAAATATGGGATTCTAGTTGGACTTATTGATATTTTTAAAGCGACTGCGGCAATACTATTAGTATTATTTATATTAAATGAAAACGGGATTATTGGTAATTTGCAAATTTTTCTTGTTTACTTAACAGCCTTCTTTATTATTATAGGACATAATTTTCCTATTACCATGAATTTTAGTGGAGGAAAAGGTACTGCTTCACTAGTAGGAGTACTTTTAGCCATTGACTGGAAAATTGCTGTTATCGGTATTGGAATCTTGCTTTTATTTACGATTGCAACGGACTATCTAGTAATTGGTGTATTATTTATGTACGTTTCTTTTTTAGCTTCAACTTACTACTTTTTTGGTATTGAGCCAGCTATGATTGTAGTGCTTTTATCAGTATTAAGTATAATGAAACATATAGAAAACTATAAACGTATTATTAATAGAGAAGAGAAAAAGTTATCAAGTATGTTTAAGAAACAAATAGATTAGTTTATAAGGTGGAATAATAGGAGGTATTGAATTTATGCTAGATGTGATTATGTGGATTATTATAATAGCTTTATTTATTTTAAGCTTTGTAGGATTGTTATTTCCAATTGTTCCATCTGTTTTAGTATTATGGGTTGGATTTTTACTGTATCATTTCGTATTAAATGGTGACCAACTTAATATAGTCTTTTGGATAGCGATGGTCTTTTTTACAATTATTCTTATTGTAGCTGATATCGTAGCAAATAGTTACTTTGTTAAACGGTTTGGTGGAAGTAAATGGGGAGAGCGTGGGGCAGCAATTGCTGTTATTGTTGGCTCATTTGTCGTACCACCATTTGGAATTATTATCGTCCCGTT
The DNA here is from genome assembly GCF_900129485.1 of Ornithinibacillus halophilus. Taxonomy (GTDB): domain Bacteria; phylum Bacillota; class Bacilli; order Bacillales; family Amphibacillaceae; genus Ornithinibacillus; species Ornithinibacillus halophilus. Next base: position 27,706 of record NZ_FQVW01000015.1, on the reverse strand, counting down.
TATAGCTGTTTTACTCATCGAAATTATTCAAAAGCGTACGATGAAAGAATCAGTTATGGCTTCCATAGGTTCTCTATTAGGGTTTTTAGGTGGGACTTTTGCTAAAATAATAGTACAGTTAATTATGATTATATGGTTTTTACTTGTAGTTATATTCTAGAGAATTTTTAAGATAGGTAGTGATGTTATGAATTTTCCAAAACGTGTGATGACAATTGCTGGTTCTGCTGCAGGAGGTAGTGCAGGAATTCAAGCGGATTTAAAGACCTTTCAAGAACTTGATACATATGGGATGAGTGTAGTAACGGCAATCGTTGGGAGACATCCAGAAACAAAGAAAAATGTTCATATGCAAACTATTGAGGCCATTGAAGCACAATTTGATACAGCTATGAAACAGGTTGGAGTTGATGCACTGAAGACAGGGATGCTATTTTCTTCAGAAGTGATCAATAAAACAGCTGAATTAATTCGTCATTCATCTATTAAACAAATAGTAATTGACCCAGTAATGGTGGGTAAATTAGACTCCAAATTACTTGCAGATGATGCAATAGAAGTGTTAAAAAAAGAGCTACTTTCATTAGGTACTATTATTACTCCAAATATGCCTGAAGCATCTGAGTTACTAGGTGGAAGGAAATTAGAGAGTGTAGATGATTTAAAACAAGCTGCAATTGATCTTTATGAATTTGGTCCTAAATCGGTATTGGTTAAAGGTGGTCGACTAACTGGTCCTGCAGTGGATGTATTATATGATGGAAAAACATTAACCACGTTTGAAGCACCAAGAATTGATACCGTCAATACGAGTGGTGCGGGATGTACGTATTCTGCAGCAATTGCGGCATACTTAGCAAAAGGGTCCACTATTCAAAATGCTGTTCACAAGGCAAAAAGCTTTGTGACGACGGCCATTCAATATGGTTTTTCTTATACGGAAATGGTAGGTCCAACCTATCATGCAGCGATGAGAAAAAATGGCGCGGCATTTGAAATTAAAGTAAATTAAGGAATGACTTATTAAATAGACCTCATAGAATAATGCAGAAAATGGATTAATAAAATGAGGAGGATTTTTAATGGGGAAGCGAGCACTAGTTAATGTTGATTACACATATGATTTTGTAGCAGAGGATGGTAGATTAACTTGTGGAAAACCTGGGCAAGAAATTGAGTCCAAGGTAGTTTCCATTACTAAGGAATTCATTCAAGCAGGAGACTATGTTGTTTTTGCAATTGATGCACATAATGAAGGGGATGAGCTTCATCCTGAAACAAAGCTTTTCCCACCACATAATATTAAAGGTACCAAAGGAAGAGAATTATTTGGTGAATTGGGAACTGTTTATGCCGAAAGTAGAGAAAATGAGAATGTGTATTACTTTGATAAAACTCGTTATAGTGCATTTGCTGGTACCGATCTCGAATTAAAGCTTCGTGAGAGAGGTATCACTGAGGTTCATATTATTGGGGTTTGTACCGATATTTGTGTGCTACATACTGCAGTTGATGCGTACAATAAAGGTTTTAACATAGTTGTTCATAAAGATGCAGTTGCAAGTTTCAATCAACTAGGTCATGAGTGGGCACTCGATCATTTTGTGAAGACACTAGGTGGAGAGGTAGTTTAATTAATAATCTCTTTATAATCCAAATACAATATGGTTATATCGTTAATAAGGTACCAATGAAACGAATGGATAATCATTCAATGAAACAATTGCAACAGAGTTTGCTGAAGAAAATGATGTACACAATATAGAAAAAATTATAAACAAAAAAGAGATTAGCAACATAACTTGACTTTATAGGTACATCCTTATATATTTAACAATAAATAGGGAAACGTCGATAAGGACTAGTACAGTTTAAATGTCTTTAGCAGAGAGGAAATGGTTGGTGCAAATTTCCAAAGGCTTAAGCTGGAACCTACCTTGGAGTTCGCCATCAGATAAAGCGTTGCTTTTGAAGGTGTGCGCGGTTCATAACCGTTATCAAGAAGAGTGTGTAGTTCAATAGTAATCCACTGTATGGGTGTTTTTGCTATTGTACACTACAAACAAGGGTGGTACCACCAGACCTCGGTCCCTTTTTATGCGGATGGAGGATTTTTTGTGTTCTAAAAAAAATTTATATAAATGAGGTGTTTGCTGTGGGTAAGAAGAATAAACAATTTGTTGAAAAGATTACAGCCATGGAAGACGATTTTGCCCAATGGTATACAGATGTTGTTAAACAGGCAGAGTTAGTTGATTATGGACAAGTTAAAGGAACAATGATCATTAAACCTTATGGTTATGCTATTTGGGAAAATGTGAAAGATGAACTGGATCGCATGATTAAGGAGACAGGCCATTCAAATGTAGCCTTCCCATTATTCATACCTGAAAGTTTACTGCAGAAAGAAAAAGACCATGTAGAAGGGTTTGCGCCTGAAGTTGCATGGGTTACACACGGTGGGGAGGAAAAACTTCAGGAGCGTATTGCTGTACGTCCGACTTCAGAGGTGCTTTTCTGTGAATACTATGCAAAAAATATTCATTCCTATCGTGATCTGCCTAAGCTGTATAATCAATGGGGAAATGTGGTTCGTTGGGAAAAAACAACACGTCCATTCCTTCGTTCATCTGAATTCCATTGGCAAGAAGGGCATACTGCACATGCAACCGATGAAGATGCTGCTAAAGAAACAGATAGAATGTTGAATGTCTATGCAGACTTAGTAGAGGAATATCTAGCTATCCCAGTACTTCGTGGACGCAAAACGGAAAAAGAAAAATTTGCCGGTGCGAACTATACATTAACGATCGAAGCATTAATGCATGACGGAAAAGCATTACAATCTGGAACTTCTCACCACTTCGGTTCAGGATTTGCTGAGGCTTTCAATATTACTTATTTGGATGAAAATGGGGATAGCCAATACGTCCACCAAACTTCATGGGGATTATCCACTCGTATCATGGGTGCATTAATTATGGTTCATGGAGATAATCGTGGGTTAGTTGTTCCTCCACGTATTGCACCAACACAGGCAATGATTGTTCCAATTGCTCAGCATAAAGAAGGAGTATTGGATAAAGCGTATGACCTTCGTGACAAGCTTAGCAATTTAGTACGTGTTGATATTGATGCAAGTGATAAAATGCCAGGATGGAAGTTTAATGAGTATGAAATGAAGGGGATCCCAGTAAGAATTGAAATGGGTCCTAAAGATATCGACAAAGAACAAGTCGTACTCGTGCGTCGTGATACTGGGGAAAAAGAGTTCGTTGCTTTAACAGAACTAGAAACTCGTTTACCAGCCTTATTAGATGAAATCCAACAAAACTTATATAAGAAGGCATTAGATCACCGTAATGAAAAAACATCTGTTGCTAAAAATATGGATGAATTAAAAACAGTCCTTGATAACCAAGGTGGATTCATTAAAGCAATGTGGTGTGGCGATATCGCATGTGAGGAGAAAATTAAAGAAGATACAACTGCTACATCTCGTTGTATTCCATTTGAGCAAGAAAAGGTTTCTGATACATGTGTATGTTGTGGTAAAGACGCTAAAGAAATGGTGTATTGGGCTAGAGCATATTAATACAAAGAGGTTGTCCAATCAGAGAGTGATTCCCCTGATATTTTGGGGAGTGTCATACTTTGATGGATGGCCTCTTTTTATATTGCTTTATCTCAGGTTCTCTGCGCTGTTATTCTTTGATATGTACAATTAAGTAAATCATGGATTACCAGTTCTCGACTTATATCATCAAATGGTCTATGTCCAATGCCTCGAAGACTTCTTCGTTATTTGCAACTGGGAATGTATCCTCCAATATTTTCATAACTATTCCTCTAAAATTAACTTAATAATAAGAAAATATAAATAAAATGTTATCGTAAATTTTTCTAAGATTAAAGTGTAAAAAACTGTTGCACAAAATTAAATTGAGTGGTATAAATATATTTAATAATTAATAAATATACATAAAGGTGAATAAATATGAATAAACAATTAGAAAATGAATTACTTACGATTAAGGATGATTTGGAAAGTATGAGTGATTACCTCTATAAAAATCCAGAACTTGGTGATCAAGAATATAACTCTATGAAATTACTAACAGATTATCTTAAAAAACATGATTTTCTTGTAGAAACCGGAATTGTTGATCGACCAACTGCTTTTAAAGCATTATTTGATAGTGGAAAAGCAGGTCCAACGATTGCTTATTTGGCTGAGTACGATGCATTACCTAGTGTAGGACATGGTTGTGGCCATAATTTGATTGGGACTATGAGCGTTGGTGCTGGTGTAGTGATAAGTAAGCTTTTAAAAGAAATAGGTGGTAGTGTAGTAGTTTTGGGGACGCCAGCTGAAGAAACGAATGGTGCAAAGGTTCCAATGTCAGAACAGGGGATATTTGACGATATTGATGTTGCTATGATCTTGCATCCTAGTGACCAATCTTATGAAAGTGGAGAGGCGCTTGCAATGGATGCTATACAATTTGCATATAAAGGAAAAGCTTCCCATGCTGCAGCATCACCTGAACAAGGGGTTAATGCATTAGATAGTGTCATCCAATTATTCAATGGCATTAATGCCTTAAGAGAACATCTTCCAACAGATGTGCGTATTCATGGAATTATTGCTGAAGGTGGCCAGGCAGCAAATGTAGTTCCAGACTATGCAGTAGCGCAGTTTTACATTCGTGCAAAAGAAAGAACCTATCTGAATGATGTAGTAGATAAGGTGAAAAACATAGCAAATGGAGCGACTTTAATGGCTGGTACTTCTTTGGAAATATCAAACTACGAATTGAGTTATGACAATATGAAGACAAACCAAACACTGTCTAAAGTATTTAATAAACATTTACAAGAATCTAGTAATCAACCAGTACTTCCTCCCAAAGAAGGGTATGGATCAATTGATATGGGGAATGTGAGTCAGGTAGTGCCTGCAATTCATCCATATATTAGTTTAAATAAGCCTGGATTAGTAGCACATACGAAAGAGTTTGCTGATCAAACAATCACAGCTGCTGGTCACCAAGCATTGTATTCTGGTGCATTAGCTCTAGCATACACAGGTTATGATGTTTTAACAGATTCCGAATTATTAGAAGCAATTAAGAATGAATTTTTTATACATAAAAATGTATAAAAATAAAATAAATTTAATTAAAATTAGAGGAGAGATTTATATGAAAAAAGGGTTAATTCAAGTTTTATTAATTGGATTTTTATTAAGTTTGTTAGTGGCATGTGGCTCAGAAAGCAACAATGGAACAGCAGCAAATAATGAGTCAGACCAAAATGATGAAAAAGAAGTACTTATAATGGCGACTTCAGCAGACTTTCCTCCGTTTGAATCCTATGATACTGACGGTAATTTTGAAGGATTTGATATTGAAATAGCAAAGGTAATAGCTGAAGAACTGGGATATGAATTAGAAATAGAAGATATGAGTTTTGATGGATTAATTGGGGCACTACAGTCAGGCCGAGTAGATTTTGTGATGGCTGGGATGAGTGCAACAGAAGAACGACGCCAAAATGTTGATTTTTCTAAAGAATACCATCGTTCAGGTGAAATGTTTATTTATCAGCCGGATGAATCAATAAACGGATTGGAAGAGTTAGAAGGGAAAACAGTAGGGGTACAATTAGGAACCATTCAAGAAGAGGGAGCAGACGTTTTAAGTGAAGAGTATGGGTTTGAAGTGAAAAAGGTCGATGATGCAAGTGTGTTAATTCAAGAATTAATGTCTAATCGTATTGACGTCGCTTATATGGATAAAACGGTAGCCACTGGTTATATCAATTCACAAGGTTTAGAAGGATTTGATGATCCAACAACTAGTTCACCAGGTATGGGTATAGCCTTTCCTAAAGGCAGTGAGTTGGTAGAACAAGTAAATGAAATTTTAACTGCTCTTGAAAAAGATGGAACGATTGATGAATTAGAAGAAGAATGGCTATCTGAATACGAATAGGTTGCTACTAGAAGGAGAGGTGTTAAGGCATGAATTTGGATTTCAGCCAAATCGTGCCTTATATTCCTTTTATCTTAAAAGGAATAGGGGCCACGTTACAATTTGTTAGTGTTTCAATTATTATTGGATTATTTTTAGGAATCATTTTAGCATTATTTAAAATTATGAAGAAGCCCATACTTAGATGGTTTGCAGATGCGTATACATCCATTTTTAGGGGTACGCCATTAATCTTGCAATTATGGATCATTTATTTTGCAGTGCCACAGTTAAGTGGTTACGATATCTCAGCATTTTTATCTGCCGTGTTAGCATTTGGCTTAAACTCTGCAGCTTATGTATCTGAAATTATTCGGGCAGGGATTTTAGCTGTTGATAAAGGACAAACCGAAGCGGCAGAAGCGCTAGGTGTTCCGTACAAGTCAATGATGGCAAATATTATTTTACCACAAGCTATTAAAAATATATTACCAGCCTTAATGAATGAGTTTATTACATTAACTAAAGAATCAGCTTTAGTTGCTACAATCGGCTATTTAGATCTAATGAGGCGTGCACAAATTGTTGGGGCAGATTTGTATCGAAACTTTGAACCCTTGTTAATTGCAGGAGTTATTTATTGGGTTATGGTTTTTGTCTTAACTAAAATTGGACGAATGCTGGAACGGAGGTTAAGAAAAAGTGATTAAAACAACGGAATTAACGAAAGTGTTTGGAGAGAATACAGTTTTAAAGAATATATCAACAACTATCAAGCCGGGCGAAGTGGTGGCAGTTATTGGTCCTTCAGGATCAGGGAAATCAACTTTCTTGCGTTGTTTAAATCTTTTAGAAGAACCTTCAGCAGGTGATATTGAAATTGATGGAAAAGTAATTACCACTCCAAAAGTAAACAAATTAGAGGTACGGAAAAACATAGGAATGGTATTTCAACATTTTCACTTATTTCCTCACATGACTGTTTTAGATAATGTAACCTATGCACCTATAAAAGTGAAAAAGTTCAGTAAGGAAGCAGCTGAGGAGATGGGGAAGGAATTGTTAGCAAAAGTGGGTTTATCTGATAAGGTAGAGGCTTACCCCAATCGATTATCAGGTGGACAGAAGCAGAGGGTTGCCATTGCGCGTGCACTGGCTATGGACCCAGAGGTCATGTTATTTGATGAGCCTACTTCTGCATTAGACCCAGAGATGGTGAAAGAAGTCTTAGATGTTATGAAAGATTTGGCACAAACAGGTATGACAATGGTTGTAGTAACTCATGAAATGAACTTTGCTAAAGAAGTTGCAGATCGGATACTGTTTTTAGATAATGGGGTCTTAATGGAAGAAGGAGAACCAAGTACGTTTTTCGCCAAGCCTAAAACACAAAGAGCAAAAGACTTTCTTGATAAGGTGCTTTAAATCCTGATTACTGATAAATTAGAGGTTTTTTTACCGATATATGGTAAAAGATCCCCGATAAACTAGAGATATTCACCGATATACTTAATAAGTCCCCGATAAATCTAGACTATTTGCCGATACTAATTCATCCCTATAGAAAAAAGCTTGAGGATAAAAACCTCAAGCTTTTCATATTATGCTTCTTGTTTTACGTTTTCTTCTTCAGCAATAATTGCTAGTCTACGGTCAATTTCCTCTTGGGAAAGGTTATGTTTTTGAACGTAGAGGTTTCTTGGGCTAACACGGCATTCATGTGTACAGCCACGCATATATTTATGCTCATTTTCTTCAGAGCAGAGAATTTGTTTGTTACATTCAGGGTTTGCACAGTTAACATAGCGTTCACATGGTTCGCCATCAAAGTAATCTTTACCTACGACAACGTGTTCTTTACGGTTAACAGGTACAGAAAGACGTTCATCAAATACGTAGCATTGTCCATCCCATAGTTCCCCTTGTACTTTAGGGTCTTTACCGTATGTCACTATTCCACCGTGAAGCTGTGCAACATCTTCAAAACCTTCTTTAATCATCCAACCAGTGAATTTTTCACAACGAATTCCACCGGTACAATACATAAGAACTTTTTTACCTTCGATCAAATGTTTGTTTTCACGAACCCATTTTGGCAAGTCGCGGAACGTTTTAATATCAGGGTTAACAGCGCCACGGAAGTGTCCTAATTCATATTCGTAGTCATTACGTGTATCGATAACGATTGTATCTTCACGCTGCATTGCTTCGTACCACTCTTGCGGACTTAATTTTTCACCTGTAAGTTCTTTAGGATCCGTATCTTCATTTTCATCTAAACGAAGTGTCACTAATTCCTTACGAGGGCGTACGTGCATTTTTTTAAATGCATGTCCATCATGTTCGTCAACTTTAAAAACAATTCCCTCAAAGCGTGGATCATTTTTCATTGTTTCCATGTACTTATTCGTATTCTCTACAGTACCAGAAACAGTTCCATTAATTCCTTCTTTGGCGACAAGAATTCTACCTTTTAATTCAATGTCCTTACAGAACTTTAGATGCTGATCAGCAAAGCTTTCAGGATCTTCAATGTCTGTGTAATAATAATACAATAATACTCTGTAATCTTTCTTCTCCATGTAATTACCACCTATCCATTCATATTTGCAAGATATAAATGTTTGGTAGTTGATATTTATTTTTTATAATCTTGCAAGAGTATAGTTTACCAAACAACACGCCGGTTTTCAATATATACACAGTATTAATATGCAAAAAAATGACGATTTCTGATGTATTTTTCAATGAAAATCGGACATGATAAAAATGAATCTATTCTAGATTTGTAAGGAAATCACTAAAGTAGAGCATTTTTAAAATTATATAGTGATTTACTTGCAATTTAATTTAGAAAAGGGTAAAGTTAAAGTGCAAAAGGAAATTGAAATTGGTAATACTTTACGATCTCTTTAACAAGTGGGTGTAAAAGTATTAAGATTCAATTATACTTTGCACGATATTTGTAAAAGGAGGTCATTTTAATGACTGGTAAAGTAAAATGGTTTAACGCAGAAAAAGGTTTCGGTTTCATCGAGCGCGAAGACGGAGACGACGTATTCGTACACTTCTCAGCAATCCAAGCTGATGGTTTCAAAACTCTTGAAGAAGGTCAAGAAGTTGAATTCGAAATCGTAGAAGGTAACCGCGGACCACAAGCAGCTAACGTAGTTCGTATATAATTACAAAATATATAAGGCCTATCTCATCAGGAGGTAGGTCTTTTTTAGTATTTTAGAGGCGGTGGAATTAGTGGATTCGTTTAATTGGAAAGAAGAAGCTAAAGATCAGTGGGATAACCGGGCTTCATTTTGGAATAGTCGAAGCCAATCAATGTGGGAGCATGGAAGTAGAAAAGATATTATTTCTTTTATAAAGCAACATATCATATCTGGACACAGGGTATTAGATGTTGGATGTGGAGATGGTTATGGTTCTTACAGATTACAACAAGCAGGTTATGAGGTAACAGGTGTTGATTTATCCCCCAAAATGATAGTAAAAGCAAAAGAACAATTTAACGATATTGAATTTTTCCAAGCAGATGTAGGTGAATTACCATTTGAATCAAAGTCATACGATGGGATTATGACCATTAATGTATTGGAATGGACTGAGATTCCTGCGATGGCGTTAAAGGAATTGAGTCGGGTGTTGAAGGACGATGGATTGTTATGTGCTGGGATATTAGGTCCTACAGCTGGCCCAAGGTCGACTAGTTATCCAAAGGTATATGGCAAAGAAACGATTAGCAATTCGATGATGCCATGGGAATTCCAAAAATTAGCTAGTGATTTGAATTTTGAATACATAGATGGATTTGGAGTTTACAAAAAAGGTGTAACCAATTCACATACAAATGGGTTAAGTACCGAATTACAACAAGCACTATCATTTATGTGGGTATTTATGCTAAAGAAAGTGAGTGGAGAAAAAGATGGATCCTAAAGAGATAGAAAAACAAGTAATTGAAAACTACCAGAATGATGAGAAGATGATGATTTTGATTTATGCACAGTGGTGTATCAACCATGATTTGGATCCTATTTCATTGTATGAGGAAGCTTATCCTGGGCAAATGAAAAATACTGCTCTAAAAGAAGCCATGGAGTTAACTGTTCCCAAAAAGGAGTCGGAAGAGATACCTGTCCAAACGGTTCTTAATGTTTTACAGCTTTTTGGGAACGATGATTTAGCTTTTCTAGTTCAACGAGAAGTGGACAAAAAGAAATGATTACTGATCAAATAGCTTAATTAATGCTTGTGTTCCACTGTCTTCTTCCCCGTTTTCTGCTAATTCCTTATACAGGGATAGGGATAAGTTTAAACCAGGTGTATCTAGCCCCATCTCTTGTGCAGATTCTAAGGCAATCGTCATATCTTTTATAAAATGTTTGACATAAAAGCCAGGGGCGTAATCCTCTTTTAACATTCTCGGTGCTAAATTTGAAAGGGAAAAACTTCCTGCAGCCCCTGTTGAAATGCTGTCTAATACTAAACTAGGGTTTAATCCTGCTTTTTTAGCATAGATAATCGCTTCACAAACTCCTACCATATTGGAAGCAATAGTAATTTGGTTGCTTAATTTCGTATGTTGTCCTGCGCCTGCTGGTCCTTGTAAGATTATGTTACTACCTAATACATCAAAAATAGGAAGAACTGTATCAAAGGCTTGTTTGTCTCCACCAACCATAATCGCTAAGGTTCCGTTTTGGGCACCAATATCCCCACCAGACACTGGAGCATCAAGAGAATGAAGTCCTTTTTCAAGTGCTTGTTGGTATATATCTGTTGCCAATTGTGGCTTCGAAGTAGTCATATCAATAAGGTATGAGCCCTTCTTTGCATTCTCAATAATCCCGTTACTACCGAAATAAACCTCCTCTACATCTGAGGGATAGCCAACCATCGTAATAATGACATCTGACTCTTTTGTTAACTCAGCTACAGAATTGCTCCACTGGATACCTTCCTCTAATAAATCCAAAGCTTTTTCTTTTGTTCGCGTGAATATTTTTACTGTGTAACCCTTCTTATGTAAGTTTCGTACCATGCTTTTCCCCATTACACCTATCCCAATAAAACCAATCTTCTGCTTAGTTGTTTGCATCTCTTTCCCTCCAACTATTTTAAATTTCTCCTATTTTCATTATATAATATCATTCAAGGGAGTGTGGAATAATGGAATGGAATATTAAAAAATTTACGGATTTATCTAATAAAGAAATGTACGAGTTGTTAAAAGCAAGGGTAGATGTATTTGTTGTTGAACAAAATTGCCCGTACCCTGAACTCGACAACTTAGATCAACAGTCTATCCATTATTTCTTAAAAGTGGATGGAGAAATTGCTGCAAATGTTCGATTGCTACCGAAAGGACTAAAGTATGAAGAGGCAGCATCCATTGGAAGAGTGTTAGTGGTTGAAAAGTTTCGGGGAAATGGCTTTGCCCATGAAATAATGAAAAGAGCCATTCGCTTTATTGAAGATGAGTGGAATGAAGAGTGTATTAAGATTCAAGCACAAGAATATTTGAATGATTTTTATGGTTCTCATGGATTTGATCGAATTTCAGATACATATTTAGAAGATGGGATTCCACATATTGACATGTTACGAAAAAGAAATTAGAGAATCATTACAAGGCTTTTACACATAGTATAATTAGCAACCTTTTTAGGAATGTTTGACTAAACAAAGCGCGTGCACTTATCTCTTTATAAGGAGGCTAATTATATGATTAGTGGTGAACAGTTACAAAAACTTAAAGAAGCATTATTACAGCGACAAAATGAATTGATTCATCATGTACAGGACCATTTTGGGAAGACAATGGAAATGGCTAAAGAATCAATGGGAGAATTATCGAATTATGATAACCACCCAGGTGATCAAGGAACCGAACTTTTTGAACGAGAAAAAGATGTTGCTTTAAATGAACATGCTGAAAAAGAGTTAGAAGAGATAAATGCAGCATTACATGCTATAGATGAGGGAACGTATGGAATTTGTACGGAATGTGGTGCAGATATTCCATTCGAGCGATTAGAAGCTATTCCTACCACAGACCGTTGTATAGAACATGCTACCAATAATACATTTGAGAGCAATCATCCTGTGGAAGAGGAAGTCGTAAGTCCTAACATAAATCCAAATGAAGTGACCGAAGAAGAGCAAGTGGGGTATGATGCAGAGGACGCTTACCAGGAAGTTAGTCGGTATGGAACATCGGAGACTGCTTCAGACTTTTACGGAGACCAAGAACATTATAATGAAATGTTCCTTAATAGTGATGAAGAAGTTGGTGCAGCAGAAAATATCGAGGAGTTTTTAGCAGCAGATCAACATGGGAAATTCACAGGCGTCACTCCAAATCATAATAAATATGAGGAAGAATACGACAAGAATGAGGATTAAATAAATACAAGAATAAGTGCGCAAATCCATTTATTTGTGCGCTTTTTTGTGAAACCAATACAGCGATTTTAACGTAAGAATTAATAAGGAGAGTGATACAATGAGTGAACATGGATGTATTAAATGTGGAAGTACAAATGCAGAGCAGAAAGAAGTTGCGATGACAGGTACAGGATTATCTAAAATGTTTGATATTCAGCACAATCAATTCATCGTAGTTTATTGTAAGAATTGTGGATACTCGGAGTTTTACAATAAACAAAGTTCTGGCGGAAGTAATATTTTAGATTTATTTTTTGGATAAAGAAACAGAGGCTGTTATCTGGAACAGCCTCCGAAAGATCCTCTACTAATAAGATTTATTAAATTGAGTCACGATCTGCAAGTTCTAATTCAACTGTATGTGCTTCTCCATTACGGTAAATTTCAATCGAAACTGTTTCACCTACGGATGTTTCAGAATACATATATTTACGTAATTCTAGGATTGAGGTTACGGCTTCACCATTTATCTTGGTAATTACATCAAATTGTTGTAATCCAGCATAATCAGCAGGAGAACCTGTCTCTACACTTGCAATAACCATTCCACCCTCAATATCTTCTGGTACTTTAATGTTATGTTGATACTGTGGTGGTACTTGATGAATAGCTGCTGTACTAATACCAATGAATGGACGAGCAACTTCACCATTGACTTCTAGTTGTTCCATAATTGGTAATGCGGAGTCTATTGGTATTGCAAAACCAATCCCTTCTACTGCGCGAGTTGCAATTTTCATGGAGTTAATACCAATAACTTTTCCATCAGCATCTACTAATGCACCGCCGCTATTTCCAGGGTTGATGGCAGCATCCGTTTGAATAACCTCAGTAATCCAGTCGGCAGAACCGTCTCTATTCGTATCAATGCTCACAGAACGATCCTTCCCACTAATAATGCCTTTCGTAAGTGAATTCGCAAATTCCAGTCCTAAAGGATTTCCGATAGCAAGAACAGTTTCACCAACTTTAATGTCACTAGATGAACCTAGGCTAGCAACAGTATCTATCTTGCTGCCATCGACTTGCAAAATGGCTAAGTCTGTTAATTCATCAGAACCTAACACTTTTGCGGCAATTCGGTCTTCATTGTTTAACACAATTTCAACTTCTTCTGCACCATCAACTACATGGTGATTTGTCACAACATATGCCTTTCCATCTTCTTTTTTATATATAATACCGGACCCAGTACCTGCTTCCTCACTAGTGGTCCAGATGCTCTGTCTTCTCAAGTTGACGACCCCGACTACTGCTTTTGAAGCTTCTTCGATAGAGGAAGCTGATACAGCATCATCGGTAGCTAATGTCGTAACAATTTCAGGTTCATTTTCTTGTTGGCTAGCACTTGCAATGAACGTATTATCAGGTTGTTGTTGAATTGGAAGTACATTATTTATAATTAATAAGATGACGATGGTTGATGGGATAAGTCCACCAATTAAACCCACAAAAAAGCTTTTTAAGTTTGGATTACTCTTTTTAGGAGTTACTTGATTTTGTAAGGTGTTCTCCTCGCGATTATAATTAGTATGATAAGTATTTTGTTTGTCTTCATAATTAAGAGTGTTTTGTTCCTCTCCAAAAGGTTTATTGTTGTTTTCCATACTATGTCACCCTCTACTATATGATTATCGTGAAAATACCATTAACAGTATTATCACTTCTATAAATAATCATACAAATAGGTCTAGGGATAGCTTGGGAAAAATTGTGGAAAAAATGTGTAAAAATATTCTTTCGTTGTCCAGTAATCCTTAATTATGTAAAAATAAGAGTAAATAAGTTGCGTGGCTAGGGAGGTACGGTTTATGAATCAACACATAGGGATTGTGGAAGATGATCCGAATATCCAAAATATTGTCTCTGCCTTTTTAAAAAAAGAGGGATTTGAAGTAACAGTATTGGGTTCTGCAGAGGAAGGATTGAAATTATGGGAGTCAAATCCTCCAGATATGTGGATCTTAGACATTATGTTACCTGGTATGGATGGCTATGAATTCTGTAAAAAAATTCGTAACGAAAGTGATGTACCAATTATTATAATATCCGCAAAAGATGAGGAAATCGATAAGATACTAGGCATTGAATTGGGTGGGGACGATTATTTAACTAAGCCATTTAGCCCTAGAGAGTTAGTTGCTCGGGCTAAACGATTATTCAAGAGAGTACAACCTACGTTAACAAAGGAAGAGAGTGAAAATTTAAAAGTAGAAAAACTCGAAATTTACCCAGAAGAGCGTCGTGTCTTTTGGAATGGTCAGGAAAAGGAAGTGACTACAAAAGAGTTCGATATGCTTCGTTTATTTGCTGAAAATATAAACCGAGCATTTTCTCGTGAAGAATTACTTGTGAAAGTTTGGGGAGAAGATTATTTTGGTAGCGATCGGGCAGTAGATGATTTAGTCAAAAGAATTCGTCGAAAGTTTGCTGATTTACCTCTAGAAACAGTCTGGGGTTATGGGTATAGATTAAGGATGAAAGAGGAATAGATGCATGAAACTTCAAAATCAGTTAATTGCTGCGTTTACTGGGTTACTACTTATTATTATGGCTGTTACAGGTTATGTGATCTATTCTTTAATTTTGGATTTACTTATTCAAGATGAACAACGTCAATTAGAGCAAAAAGGAGAAATTTTAGTTTCTGTTCTAAATGAAACATATAGTACTCGACAAAGTATGGAACAATTAAATGATTTCTTAAAAGAACAAGACTTACAGTTATTTCTCTATGATCGAAAACAGAACGCAGTTTTACAATCTACTATGTCCAATCAAGTTGTAACTGGATTTTTCCTAAATAATGACTTTTCAGATACAAGTGAAGAACTATGGGAATTCGGCAATAATAAATTTGTAACATCACGTATCAAGTTTTTACCAGAAAGTTTAGGAATTGAGATGATTCTTTTAACCCCCTTAACGGATTTACAACTGGTTCAACAAGATTTTATTAAGAGGATGTTACTAGTATTTCTAATCGGGGCTCTTATTGCTATTCTACTCAGTTACTTCTTAACTAAAAAGCTAGTGACACCACTGTCCAACTTAAAACTGCAGTTAAAGAAAATTGAAAATCGCAAATTTAATGAAGTGGAACCTGTTGTTGCTTCAGGTGAAATAAAAGAAGTCGCTCAGAGTGTATATGAAATGGCTAATGAACTTCAAAGATACATTAATACGCAACAAACCTTTTTTCAAAATGCGAGTCATGAGTTAAAAACTCCACTAATGACAATTCAAGGTTATGCAGAAGGAATAAAAGAAAAAATTTTTGATGACAAAGAGCAAGAAAAGGGACTTGAAGTGATGGTTTCTGAGGTCAATCGGCTCAAGAAGATTATTAATGAAATGATTCTCTTAGCTAAGCTAGAGAGTGAACAATCTGTTTATAAGCGAGAGAGAATAATTGTTAATGACCTAATAACGAAAGTGAACGACAGACTAAAGCCATTGATGAACGAGAAACATTTAAGATTGGATTACAAAATAGAAGAAGAAATATATTTATACGCAGATGAAGAAAAAATGCTAAGGGCGCTTTTGAACTTATGTTTCAATGCAGTTCGCCATGCAAAAACTCTCGTTCAAATACATGTGACGAAACATAAAAATCAAGTGAAAATTACAATAGAAGATGACGGTGAGGGCATATCGGAGGAATTAATCCCTCATATTTTTCAACGCTTCGTAAAAGGTAAAAGTGGGGAGACTGGTTTGGGTCTTGCCATCGCTCGTGCAATAATTGAGCAATCTGGTGGAAGAATAGAAGTAGGTAATACGCATCAAGGTGGTGCAATATTTACCGTAGTATTTCAGCCAGTTAACCAATAATGGATAACTATATTAGCATCAAAAAAATAAAAGACATGCTTTAGTGATTGTGTTATACTAATATGGTTTGATTCATTTCGTATGAAAGAGGAGCGTACTTTTTATGCAATTAAGAGAAGATATTCGTAATATCGCAATCATTGCCCACGTAGACCATGGTAAAACAACACTTGTTGATCAATTACTGAAATACTCAGGAACTTTCAGAGAAAATGAACAAGTTGATGAACGAGCTATGGACTCTGGTGACATTGAGCGCGAACGTGGAATTACAATTTTGGCAAAAAATACTGCCATTAATTATCATGATACAAGAATTAATATTTTAGATACACCAGGACACGCCGATTTTGGTGGAGAAGTTGAACGTATCATGAAGATGGTTGATGGTGTGGCACTAGTTGTGGATGCCTATGAAGGAACAATGCCACAAACACGTTTTGTTTTGAAAAAAGCTTTAGAACAAAAATTAACACCAATTGTTGTATTAAATAAAATCGATCGCCCAAATGCAAGGCCACAAGAAGTGGTTGATGAAGTACTTGATTTATTTATTGAACTAGGTGCAGATGATGAACAATTGGAATTCCCGGTTGTTTATGCTTCAGCAATTAATGGCACATCAGGACTAGAACCAGAAGAGCAAGAAGAAACAATGGATCCAATTTTTTCAACGATCTTAGAGCATATTCCTGCTCCTGTAGACACTAGAGAAGATCCTTTACAATTCCAAGTAACTTTACTTGATTATAACGATTATGTAGGAAGAATTGGGGTTGGACGTGTTATTCGAGGAAGCATTAAAGTTGGACAGCAAGTAGTCGTTATGAAGAAAGACGGGTCAACTAAATCATTCCGTATTAGTAAGTTATTCGGATTTATTGGTTTGAAACGTATTGAAATTGAAGAGGCTGTTGCCGGCGATATCGTAGCCGTCTCCGGTTTAGATGATATTAATGTTGGTGAAACGATTTGCCCTGTAGACCATCAGGAAGCATTGCCTTTCTTACGTATTGATGAACCTACACTACAAATGACTTTCTTAGTAAATAATAGTCCTTTTGCAGGTAAGGAAGGGAAATTCGTTACAGCCAGAAAAATTGAAGAACGTTTAATGAAACAATTAGAGACAGATGTAAGCTTACGTGTTGATCCAACCGAATCACCAGATGCATGGGTCGTATCTGGGCGTGGAGAATTGCACCTATCTATTTTAATTGAGAATATGCGTCGTGAAGGTTATGAATTGCAGTTATCGAAACCAAAAGTAATCATTAAAGAAATTGATGGTGTGAAATGTGAGCCTGTTGAACGTGTACAGGTTGATGTTCCTGAGGAGTATACTGGTTCTGTCATGGAATCATTAGGAGAACGTAAAGGTGAAATGCTTGATATGGTGAACCACGGGAATGGACAAGTTCGTATCGAATTTAAAGTTCCTTCTCGAGGATTAATTGGGTATTCTACTGAGTTTATGTCTCAAACACGTGGATATGGTATTTTAAATCATACTTTTGAGGCATATGAGCCATTGATTCAAGGGCAAGTTGGAGGAAGACGCCAAGGTGTACTTGTTGCTTTGGAAAATGGAAAAGCCTCCACTTATGGAATTATGCAATTAGAAGACCGTGGTATTATCTTTGTAGATCCTGGTACGGAAGTGTATGCAGGAATGATCGTAGGAGAACATAACCGTGATAATGACTTAACAGTTAACATTACGAAAGAAAAACATTTAACAAATGTTCGTTCTGCTACGAAAGACCAAACATCTACTATAAGAAAAACAAGAAAGATGTCTTTAGAAGAAGCGCTTGAATATTTAAGTGAAGATGAGTATTGTGAGGTAACTCCAGAATCAATTCGTTTACGTAAAAAGATTCTTAACAAGAGTGAACGTGAAAAAGCGGCAAAACGAACAAAATTAGTTTAAAAAGTGAAAACCGACAATTGTCGGTTTTCTTTTTTTTTGTTGATGTCTCAAAAAGAGGGGTATAAAAGAAATCTTAGATAAAAGTTATGACTATAACTAATAAGGGTAAAATACAAAAGAGAATTGTAAAAGTGAACCTTAAGGCTAAAATAATAATACTGAACTATAAAGGAGGTTCCAATGGTGACGCTAAATAATAATGAGATTTTGATCTATGCTCCATTAACAGGGAATGTTATATCCTTAGAAGAAGTACCAGACCCAACATTTGCTCAAAAAATGATGGGGGATGGTATAGCAATTGCCCCCACTGATGGAAAAGTTGTTGCTCCATTTGATGGTGAAGTTATACAGGTGTTTCCTACTAAACATGCAGTTGGACTAGTTAATGAAGCAGGAGTAGAAGTACTTATTCATATAGGTTTGGAAACCGTTGCACTCGATGGAAAAGGATTTGAAGCTCATGTAGAATCTGGTGCAACCGTCAAAACAGGTGATCCTATCATTAGTTTTGACTTGGATTATATTAAGGAAAATGCAAAAAGTACGATTACACCAATCATCATTACTAATGGAGATCAATATGCTCCATTAGAGAAAACGGAAGAAAAGGATGTCGTTGCAACTGACTCTGTCTTATTAGGAACAAAATTAAAAAGTGTAGAAGAGCCAACGAAACAGGACACATCTACAGCTAAAAGCTCTAGTTCTGTGGAATACGGTGACGAAGCAAAGACGATTGTTGCAGCAGTTGGTGGTACAGATAATATTAATGCAGCGACTCACTGTGTAACTCGCCTTCGTTTTGCTTTAGATGATGAAGATAAAGTCGATAAAGACAAGTTGGAAGATATGGACCTTGTTAAAGGTTCTTTTTCAGCAAATGGCCAATTTCAGATCGTTATTGGACAAGGTACTGTAGATAAAGTTTATAAAGCAATGGTACAAGAATCAGGAATTTCTGAAGCGTCTAAGGAAGATGTAAAAGCAGCAGGTGGAAAAAAACAAAATCCATTACAACGAGGAATCAAAGTATTAGCTGATATCTTCATCCCAATATTACCTGCAATCGTAACAGCTGGTTTATTAATGGGGATTAACAACGTGTTAGCTAATCCAGGAATCTTTGGTAGGAATGCACCAGCACTCATAGAAACCTACCCACAATGGGCGGGGATTGCCGATATGATCAATATCATCGCAAATACTGCCTTTACGTTTCTACCGGCTTTAATTGGTTGGTCTGCTGTTAAACGATTCGGTGGGAGTGAATTATTTGGAGTAGTGTTAGGTTTAATACTAGTCCATCCTGACTTAATGAATGCTTGGGGATATGGTTCTGCAATAACTGAAGGGGAGATACCTACTTGGAATCTATTTGGATTAGAAATTGAAAAAGTAGGGTATCAAGGACAAGTATTGCCAGTACTACTTGCTTCATGGGTATTAGCAAAAATAGAAATATTTTTGAGGAAACGAGTGATGGATTCCTTGCAATTACTGGTAGTTGCACCAATTGCACTGCTAGTGACAGGATTTTTAGCATTCATCATTATTGGCCCAATCACATTTACACTTGGAAACTGGATTACAGAAGGCTTAGTATCCATTTTTGACGCTTTTCCAATTGTTGGTGGTTTATTATATGGTGCCCTTTATGGTCCGTTAGTTATTACAGGAATGCATCACACCTTCTTGGCAGTTGACTTACAATTATTAGGTAGTACAGGAACTACATTCTTATGGCCGATTGTAGCATTATCTAATATTGCTCAAGGTGCTGCTGTTTTTGCGATTATGCTAGCAGCCAAAAATGAGAAATTAAAAGGTCTAGCAGGTACATCAGGAATCTCAGCATGGCTTGGTATTACAGAACCTGCAATGTTTGGTGTAAATTTACGGTATCGTTACCCATTCTTTGCAGCAATAGCTGGAACTTCCATTGCTGGTGCCTTCATTACATTTCAGAGTGTAAAGGCTAATTCTATTGGTGTAGGCGGAATCCCCGCCCCGTTATCTATTGTTGCAGATGACTGGATTTCCTACCTAATAGGCATGGCAATTGTTATTATCGTTCCATTTATCATTACCTTTTTAATAGCTAAACGCAGATTAAATGAAGAAGAATAACTATGGGGGTGTACGTCATGAATGAATCATGGTGGAAGAAAGCAACCGTTTATCAAATATACCCAAAAAGCTTTAATGACACAACAGGAAATGGAATTGGTGATATTCAAGGGATTATTGAGAAACTTGATTATTTAAATGAACTAGGTGTCGACGTTATTTGGTTGACACCTGTTTACCAATCTCCACAAAAAGATAATGGATATGATATCAGTGATTATTTTTCCATAGAACCTACTTATGGAACGATGGATGATTTCCAGCAACTATTAGATGAAACTCATAATCGTGGAATGAAGCTGATTATGGATTTAGTAATCAACCACACTTCAACAGAACACGAGTGGTTTAAACAGTCAGCTTCTTCGAAAGATAATCCTTATCGAGATTTCTATATTTGGAAAGACCCGGTTAATGGAGAGGAACCTTCAAATTGGGAATCGAAATTTGGGGGCTCTGCATGGAAATTCGATGAAAAAACTGGTCAATATTATTTACATTTGTTTGATGTAACTCAAGCAGATTTAAACTGGGAAAATGAAAAAATGCGCAATGAAGTTTATGATATGATTCGTTTTTGGGCTGAGAAAGGTATTGATGGATTTAGGTTAGACGTTATCAACTTAATATCTAAGAATCAAGAGTTTCCAAATGATAATAGTGGTGATGGAAGAAGATTTTATACGGATGGTCCTAGAGTGCATGAATATTTGCATGAAATTAATCAGGCTGCATTTTCCCCGTACAATATGATGACCGTTGGTGAAATGTCATCTACTACCTTGGAGAATTGTGTTCTTTATACGAATCCAGAAAGAAAAGAATTAGATATGACTTTTCAATTTCATCATTTGAAAGTTGATTATCCAAATGGAGAGAAATGGACAAAAGCGCCCTTCGATTTCCTAGAATTAAAGAAAATCCTTACTCATTGGCAAGTTGGTATGTATGAAGGTGGGGGATGGAATGCATTATTTTGGTGCAATCATGATCAGCCACGGGTTGTTTCAAGGTTCGGTGATGATAATGACTACCGTACTGAATCTGCGAAAATGCTAGCTACAACTATTCATATGATGCAAGGAACACCGTATGTGTACCAAGGAGAAGAAATAGGAATGACAAATCCAAACTTTACATCTTTGGAGGACTATCGGGATGTAGAGTCACTTAATGCATATGAAATCCTTAAGCAAAAAGGAAAGTCTGACGAGGAAGTCATTGAAATTTTAAAGCAAAAGTCTCGTGACAATGCTCGCACACCAATGCAATGGTCAGCAAATGAAAATGCAGGTTTCACAAGTGGAACACCTTGGATTCAGCCAGCAGCCAATTATAAAATGATTAAC
This sequence comes from Ornithinibacillus halophilus, assembly GCF_900129485.1. Taxonomy (GTDB): domain Bacteria; phylum Bacillota; class Bacilli; order Bacillales; family Amphibacillaceae; genus Ornithinibacillus; species Ornithinibacillus halophilus. The sequence continues at coordinate 6,023 of NZ_FQVW01000015.1, read as the reverse complement.
GCAGATAGTGAACTAAAGCGTCCAGATTCAATTTTTTCACATTATCAAAAGTTAATCCAATTACGCAAAGAGTATGATATTATAACATATGGAGATTATCATCTATTGCTTGAAGAAGATCCGAAGATTTTTGCATATACGCGTAAATGGAATGATGAATTACTAGTTGTAATTAATAATTTTTATGGTGAGGAATCGGCGTTGAATTTAGAACTAACAGGGTTTGAAGACCCAACGATATTAATTTCTAATTACAAAGATTCTGGGATGAATATAAGCGGTACAACGTTAAGACCATATGAGTCAATTGTATATTATGTGAAAAAATAATCTCATTCACCATCCAGGGCATCATCCAAGATTGTCTGAAATAGCCCATGCTCATAAGGGGGAGTTCGATGCGCTGGTTAAAAAGAATTGGTTTTTTGTTAAAATTTCATAAGTCTATTCCTTTTCTATGGGGATTTTTTCGTTCTAAAGAAGTAAACCTTAAGAAAAAAGTGTTATTTATATTTATTATGCTAGGATATATTGCTTTTCCAATGGATCTTATTCCGGATTATCTTATTGGAATAGGAATTGTTGATGATATAACAATCGCGATTTTTATTCTTCAATTGATGGTTAAGGTAGCGCCTGAATCATTGAAAGAGAAGTATGATTTTTAATCGAAAAAAAGAACCCAATCAATTCTTGGGTTCTTTGTCATTATTTTTATCAGGTATATACTTTGTGTAATATGCAGCAAATACTAAGCTGATTGAAGTTAGTCCCCAGGTAACAATTCCTGACCACTGAAGGTCAAACTGCAGACCTATAATTAAGATAAGAGCACTAATGACCAAAAATATTGCTGTTAAATACCGTTTCATAGGACACCTCAGGGAATAATTTGTACTTCATTCTATTTATACCACAAGTATGATAAATTAATAAGTATTATTACCTATTTTATGAGATTTCAGATGTCTAGCTCTACGCTTATTCTTCAATAATCGTTTTAGGCTTACGAGCGAAGCACATGATACCAGCGATAACATAGAACAATCCTGCAAAAATTCCTGCTCCAAAGGTTACAACGGCAAACACAAGTGCTGTTGCTATGAAAATAATCCCTGCAATCTTTGGCTGTTTATTTCCTTTAAGCAATACCATAGCAACAATACCTAATATAACAGCTATAATGGCAGCTATAAGAATAAAAGTACCACCTGAGCCAATCCCTTCAATAATGTCACTAGTTGATACGCCTAAATCATCAGGTGCTTCGGCCAATGCCTCCTCTAAAAATTGAGGATTGTTTTTTAGCCAAATAGCAAAAACACCCATTAATGCAAGAAAAGAATAAAAAACGGCTCCCACAATCCCTAAAATTACCTCACCAGTTCTTTTCATAGTAATTTCCCTCCTATACTATACTTAGTCAACAAATAGTAATACGTATTATATTTAATATTGTTTCATAAAAACGGCTATTGGTAAAATATTTTATTGCCCATATAGTAGTACCTCAATTCCTGAAGTAATTGAATGGGCATTCATATACTCGTCTTATTTTCTAGAGTTTTCATAAAACTTATAATAAAATAAAAATGAGGTGATTAAATGAGAGAAGTAGTAATCGTAGATGGATGTCGAACAGCAGTAGGTCGTCGGAAAGGGTATTTTTCAGATTATCGTGCAGATGATTTAGCTGCAGTTGTTTTAGAAGAAGTTGTTAAACGTTCCAAAGTGGAAAAAACAGAAATTGAGGACGTCATACTAGGTTGTGTTACTCAAGTAAATGAACAAGGGGGAAACATCGCTAGAACAGCTGCTTTAATCGCTGGTTTTCCGACCTATGTACCTGGGGTAACAATTGACCGTCAATGTGGCTCTAGTCAACAGGCAATACATTTTGCTGCACAAGCGATTGCCTCAGGTGACATGGATATCGTGATCGCTGGTGGTGTTGAAAGTATGACACGCTCACCGATGTTTTCTAATATGGGCAATTCAAAGCCGAGCAAAAAACTAACGGATAAATATGAAATTGTAAATCAAGGAATTTCTGCTGAAAAAATTGCAGAGAAATGGAATTTGTCACGAGAACAATTGGATGCGTTTTCATTAAAAAGTCACCAAAAGGCATTACAAGCTATAAAAGAAAATAAATTTCAACAAGAAATTGTTTCAGTTGAAGTACCGGACGATGAAGGGAATACAAAAATAGTAGAGATTGATCAAGGCCCTCGTGAAGATACATCTTTAGAAGTGTTGTCCCAATTGTCACCAGTTTTCCAAGAAGGTGGAAAAATAACTGCAGGTAATGCTAGCCAGATGAGTGACGGGGCTAGTGCTGTCTTATTAATGTCTGCTGACAAAGCAAAAGACTTAGGTTTAAAACCAAAAGCACGAATTGTTGCTCGATCAGTGGTAGGGTCTGACCCGACCTTAATGTTAACAGGTCCAATAGCAGCAACAGAAAAGGTATTATATAAAGCAGGATTAACAATAGATGATATGGATCTTTATGAAGTAAATGAGGCCTTTGCATCTGTTCCACTTGCTTGGTTAGAAGAAACTGGAGCGAACCCTGATAAATTAAATGTAAATGGTGGTGCAATTGCGTTAGGGCATCCACTGGGAGCGACAGGGACAAAATTAATGACAACACTACTGCATGAATTAGAAAGAACGAATGGACGTTATGGGTTACTTGCTATTTGTGAAGGTATGGGGATGGCTAATGCAACCATCATTGAAAGAATAGAATAGGAGGGGGAACGATGGATTCTAGAGATGTAGTAGCCATTGTAACTGGAGGAGCTTCCGGGCTTGGAGAAGCAACGGTAAAAAATATTATAAATACTGGTGGAAAAGTAGCTATTTTTGATTTAAATAAGGATCGTGCTAACAGATTAATAGACGAAATAGATCAACCAGATAAACTCATATTCTTTACAACAGATGTAACAATCCCATCCCAGGTAGAAGAGAATATAAAAAAAGTAAGAGAGTATTTTGGAACTATAAATGTACTGGTTAATTGTGCTGGGATTGCTACACCAGGTAAAGTTTTAAGTCGTAAGGGTCCAATGTCGTTAGAAGCTTTTCAACAAGTCGTTCAAATAAATCTAATAGGGACGTTTAACGTATTAAGGATTGCTTCATCTTACATGGTTGAAAATATGCCAAATCAAGAAGGAGAGCGTGGTATCATCATAAATACGGCATCTGTAGCTGCCTTTGAAGGGCAGATTGGTCAAGCGGCCTATAGTGCTTCTAAAGGTGCTGTTGCAAGCATGACACTGCCAATAGCACGGGAATTTGCAAATCAAGGAATACGTGTGATGGCAATTGCACCTGGATTATTTGAAACTCCGATGTTTGATACATTACCAGAACCTGCTAAAGAGCAATTAGGTCGTTCCGTTCCCTTTCCTAATCGATTAGGCTATCCGAGAGAATATGCAAGATTAGTAGAAAGCATTATTACAAATCCGATGTTAAATGGAGAAGTCATTCGATTGGATGGAGCCATTCGTATGCAGCCAAAATAAAGGGAGTGGATTTCATGGGTAAATATCGATTTGAAACGGAAGAACATGAATTGTTTCGTTCAACTATTAGGAAGTTCCTTGAAAATGAAATTGAACCATACTATGAGGAATGGGAAAGAAATCGAATAATACCTAGAGAGATTTGGAAGAAGTTTGGGGAAATGGGATTTCTATGCCCACATGTAGAGGAGCAATATGGGGGACTTGGGTTAGACTTTAGTTATTCTACCATTATCCTTGAAGAACTAGAACGTATTGGTACTAGTTTAATTGGTATCGGGTTACATTCAGATATTGTCGTCCCATACATTGAGTCTTATGGAACTAGTAATCAAAAAAGTAAGTGGTTACCAGGATGTGTCTCAGGGAATTTTATAACAGCAATTGCAATGACAGAACCTGGTGCTGGTTCAGATTTAGCAAATTTAAAAACAACAGCCATTCCAAATCGGGATCATTATGTAGTTAATGGGCAGAAAACATTTATCACAAATGGAATACATGCTGATTTAGTATTAGTTGCTGTTAAAACTGATCCTGATGCAAAGCATGGAGGAATTAGTTTGTTGATGATTGAAGAAGGAATGGAAGGCTTTTCCCGTGGTAAGAAATTAGACAAAGTAGGGTTACATGCACAAGATACAGCGGAATTATATTTTGAAGATTGCAAGGTACCTAAAGAGAATCTAATAGGTGTAGAAGGAGAAGGATTTAAATATTTAATGGAAAAGCTTCAGCAAGAGAGACTGGTGGTTGCTATAGGAGCACAAGTAGCTGCAGAAGATATGTTAGAGATGACACTTGATTATGTGAAGTCAAGAGAGGCTTTTGGTAGATCTATTAGTTCTTTTCAAAACACAAAGTTTAAGCTAGCAGAGATTGCTACTCAGGTAGAACTAGGTCATTCTTTTATTGAATCATTGATAGAGGACCATATTAATGGTAAAGACATTGTCACTCGAGTATCAATGGCCAAGTACTGGCTAACAGAAACGGCCAAAAATATCTCATCAGAATGTATGCAATTGCATGGTGGGTATGGGTATATGGAGGACTATAAAATAGCAAGACGATATCGCGATATTCCGGTTGCAGCCATCTACGCAGGTACCAATGAAATAATGAAAACGATTATCGCAAAAAATATGGGGATATAAGAGTAGAATTAAAAGTATGAGTTATAGTAAGAAATAGGAACTATACATTAATCTTTTGGAAATAAATGGGGACAAAATATGTTATGATTGGGTAAAAAGAAAGAGGAGTATCTATCTATGAAAAGGTTTGGGTCAGTAGGAATTATCCTCATACTAATTATTTTATCTGCATGCTCAATTAATCAGGAAGAACAAATTGCTAATCATCACATTGAAAAGAATATGGAGGCTATTGAATATCAAGCACCAAAGCCAATTGAACGAGAAATTACCTTTTCTGCTATTGGAGATATATTAATACACGGCACTGTTTACAACGATGCAAGAACAGAAAATGGCTTTGATTTTAAGCCAATGATTGAACGAGTAAAGCCATATTTAAGTGATACCACTATCTCAATTGCGAACCAAGAAACAATGATTGGTGGAGAGGAACTAGGGTTATCTACATATCCAACTTTCAACAGTCCCACGGAGGTAGGGGACGCATTAAAGTGGGCTGGTATTAATGTGGTTACATTGGCAAATAATCACACTCTTGACCGAGGAGAAGAGGCCATTCAACGTGCAATTGAACATTGGGAAACGATTGATATGATGTATACAGGTGCTTATAAAGATGAAATGGACCGGGAGCAATTAAGAGTCTTTGAAACGGATGAAGGAATTTCGGTAGCATTATTATCTTATACGTATGGGACCAATGGAATTCCTGTACCGATTGGAAAAGATTACTTAGTGAATTTAATTGATCAACAGCTAATTGCAATGGAAATTGAGGAAGCAAAAGAAAAGGCAGACGTTGTTGCGCTTAGCTTACATTTTGGGAATGAATATGAGCGCTTACCTAACCAATTTCAGAAAGATTTAGTTCAGTTTGCATCTGACCAAGGTGTTGACGTAGTGATAGGTCATCATCCACATGTTCTGCAGCCAATTGAGTGGGTGACAGGTGAAAATGGAAACAAGACGTTAGTTGCTTATTCATTAGGGAATTTTCTTTCTGGTCAAGATAAGTTTTATCGTCAAATTGGTGGGGTATTTAAGTTTTCTGTGAAAAAAACCACAGAGGGAAGAAGTGAATCCATTGAAGTTCACTCACCAAAATTCCTTCCAACCTATGTGAAAAATACAGGGAGAAGGAACTTTGAAGTAATCCCAATGTACCAACTAACAGAAAGTGACTTACCGAATGCAAGCTATCACTATGAGGAAATTAAGGAACACATGGCGCAATGGTTGCCAGAATTGGAGTTTATAGAAGGATAAGAGGCTGGGACAAAAGTATTCTAATAAAGCACAAACCCGAACAATGTTATGTTTG
>NZ_FQVW01000103.1 GCF_900129485.1 Ornithinibacillus halophilus | reverse complement strand
AAGTTCTTTTTTAGCATATTCATAATTACTTCATATTTCCCTTCTTCTCTACCCTCTTCCCTTCCTTTTCTATACCCTCTCTTCTCCCAAGAATTTGGTAGTTCTAGGTTTTCATCCGCATTGTCCAATTGTTTCACCTTTTCCACGAGCTCTTCCTCCTCTTCATTTGTTAATATTAAATATGAGTCAAAAAAACTACTTATAAACCTATTTTCGGCAGGATTTAATTCCATGCGCACGAGCATTTTTAGAAATTCCATCTTCACTTCTACTTTTTCTTCGTCCGTATACCTACTCTTATCATGGGAAAATTAAACTTAGGAGGGGTTCTCTTGTTACATTCATTAAAAGCATCAAGTGGAATTAGTAAGGCAGCAGCAGTTGTTCTCTTTATTGGCGGATTTATTACTGCCAAAGAATTTGCTATTATTATAATTGATCTTTTCACTCCGTGGTTGCCTAAAATACGGTATTTGTGGGAAGTTTTAATAAATGGCTACTACGGATGGGGGCTGCACATTGGTCTTTTATTATTCATTGGATCCATTATCTTTCTATATAAGCGAAGGGAAATTATCACAACTCCTCAAACGATTGTACGGGTCGTTGTAGCAGCAATAGCGTTTAGTGGTTTAATTGCTGGATCTTATCACGTAGTATATGATGAACTGATCGGTGAATTTGACACGCTATTTATAGATGACAAGCTACTTGGTGAATTTGGATTTGGTTATCATATTGGTTTATTCATTTTTCTTGCCGGAACATTATATTTACTAATTCCTCAGTTTCAAAAAAGAGAAAAAAATCATAACTACAATACAAACAAGCCTGAACCTATAGTAAACGAGGAAACAAAACCAACTTATAAGGAGGCAAGTGATTTGAGGAACGGGCAACTTTCTGTATGGCAATGGGTAGGTACGTTACTATTATTAGCTATACCACTTGTTAACTTAATTTTACTGCTAATTTGGGGATTTGGTGCCGATAATCCACGAAAAAACTTCTCACTTGGTGCACTAATTTATTCAGCAATTATTATCGTGATTAGCTTCTTGTTTTTCTTTTTTATCCTTCTTCTATCAAATATTGCAATGTATTAGGACACGGGGGTTTACTGTCCCAGTCTGAGGGATAACTCCTGCCCCTGACTCCCATGCTATTTTTACACGGTTGCCTTCTCCCCTATTTTCTCTGTGCATTCCTTTCAAAGTGGGGGCGGTTCTTGTTTGTCATTTATAAAGAAAGTATTTCTGGGACGTGGATTTGCCACGCCCCACATGGTTTTCTGAACCAAGCTTTATCTATAGTTAGGTCCTACATCTCATCTCTCATCTTTTCAATTTCTTCCTTAGCTACATTTGTTGCCTCCGAAATCATTTCAATAGGAAAGTTCTT
>NZ_FQVW01000040.1 GCF_900129485.1 Ornithinibacillus halophilus | reverse complement strand
GCTACGGAAATATACTTCGCTTTCCGTGGGCGGCTGGTGAGCCTCCTCGTGCTATCGCACTGTGGGGTCTCACCGATGCCTTTGCTCCCACAGGACAAGAAAGGCTTCGAAAGCTTATACATCGCACGAAGGAAATTGTTATTTATTTCCGAGGAGTCTACGTATATTCCCTCCGCTTAGCCAGCAAATTGTTCGTCTTTGGCAATGACTTTTTAGTTATGTCCCAGCTTCTTTTCTTATTTATGGTGTCCATGCATTATGCATAATTGCAACTAATCGATCTTCCCCATTATATTCTTCAAAGACAAATGTTAAGTTTCCCCAACTTAGCTCTGACTGGCTTTCATCTGTTTCGTCAAAGCTAAAGCCGGCAATTTTTCCATCCGGGAACACTTCTCTAACAACATCAGTTAGGAATTCTGGGCTTCGATGTGGGTGCTGGTTAACATAAAAACTATCTGGTTCTTGAGCTGTAAAGACATAGTTATCAAAGTATTCTTTAGGAGTCATTTCAATGTCTAACCCACTTGCACCATGGATCCCCCAATTATAAATGGTATCGTCGTTCATAAAGTTACTAATTTCACTATGATCAAAGTTTATCGGTGTGTGTTCCTCGCTCATTGGTGTTTGCTGAAGCTGTAGGAACGGTGCAAAGCTTAGTCCTTTTTCGGGATGGACTTGATCTTGTAGTGCCTGCATATTATCAGCTTTCAAAAAGGTAAATATCTCTTGTGCTTGCTCTAGTATCCCTGGTTGTTTGTAACGTAATTCTACAGATGTTATTTTTCCATCTGAACTATATGATGTAATCTCTTCAGATTGCTCATCAACTTCTGATTTTCCTTCAAAAGAGAAGTAAAGGATATAATCTTTCATTTCGTATTGTAAATACATTTTTCCGGTACTATGGAAGTTTTTATATGCACTACTAGGTACACCTAAATGATCAATAACCTCTCCAACAGTCACATCATCACCTGGAGTTAAATTAAATTGGTGCCATGTGTATATGTCTGATCCATCGCCTCTTTTATACAGGTGGTCTCCATATGCATCTGTCCAGCCACCTTCATTTGCAAAAGTATCAAACGGTTCGCCATACTGCCCTGAAAAATACCGTACATCACTTGGTACTTGGACGGTAGATAAGCCTGGGAGTCTTCCATCTTTGGCATATTCTAAAATATTATTTTCTAGCATATACGATAAATTCGGAATCTCTGAAGTCATCCAATCATTTACAAACTCATCCTGTTGTTCTGCTCCATAATCTCTCAATATTGCAATTATATCCTCATCCGCATATTTTCGTGCTAGCCATAATGCGGTCATCTCAGGCTTACCTTCAACTGAGGTATTAGGGTTCGCCCCTGCCTCTAGTAATAGTTTCACAATATCAGCTTGATGATTGTGAATGGCGACAATTAATGCGTCATGCCCACTTCTATTAAAAATTGAAGGGTCAGCACCTTGTTCTAGCAATAAATCTATCACATCAGCATTGGTTGTAATCATTAACGGTGTATTGCCATTAGTTGCAACCTTATTAGGTTCAGCTCCTAATTCAAGTAGTCTTGTAACAACTTCAAAATGATTTTCCTCAGCTGCAACAAATAATGCTTCATTAGGGTCAGCACCTTCTTTAACTAATTCGAAAACTTTATCCCAATCACGCTCCCAGGAAGTTTTCTCCACTTCCCCAATTAGTTCCTTTGTAAGGTGTTCAGCAAATCCTTTATTTTCATCTTCTGATTGATATTTTTCATTCAAATATAATGTCATAAAATGCTGGATGTCTGTTTCATTTTCTATCAAGAAATTATTCCCTTTTACCTGCATAAGATTGGTATCATAACTAGAAAGTATAAAGGAATGGATGAGTTGATCATTTTCATTATAGAGTTCAAAAGTAAGATCAAAAACCATACTCTGTTCATCTGTTTCAACCAATTTCAATCGATCAAAGGTGTTTTGAAAAGATTTCACAATTCTTGGTTCATCAAAGATATATTGTGCACCATTTGTTTCGCTAACGATTACTTTTTCTATCTCATTCGAATCTATATCAATTCCTACTAATTGATCATCAGCAGTTTGTTGTTCTTCCTCTTGGTTTAATGCTGTTACAATAAGAATGGAGAATAGAAATAAAGCAGCGGCAGCCCCTACTAGAGAAGCATACTTCTTAAAGCCCCATTTCTTTTTAGTCTTCATAATAGTAGACTGAATCTCTTGCTTTTTACTAGCACTTACGTTTGGTTTTGGCATTGCTCGTAGCTTATCGTCAAGCTCTTTGAGAGGATCGTGTTTGCTCATCATCTTTGCACCTCCTTAATTGGTCATTCAATGCAATCCGTGCTCGGTGATGTGTGATCTTCACCTTGTTTTCACTCCACTTTAAAATAGCAGCCGTTTCCTTTACAGAGAGTTCCTTAATGCCACGTAAGATAATTACATCTTGGTAATTTGGTTTTAATGACTGTATACAATCTACGATACATTTTGTTTCTTCATTGGCACTAAGGATGACTTCTGGTGTTAGGTCCGTACTGGGTTCGTTCATATCATCGTATGGTACTGTATCCATCCATTTATTTGATTTTCGTTTACGTGATTCATCAATCGCTACATTTCTAGCAATACTAAAGAGCCATGTTTTGGGACTTGCATTTCCTTTATAGCGAGAAAATCCCTTTAATGCTTTTATAAATACTTCTTGTAATAAATCTTCTGCATCTGAGGGACCGATTCGATATATTAAAAAATGAAAAACATCATCTCCATATAATTCAAACCACTCTGATACCGTTTCATTATCCATCCTCTCTTTCACCTCCTGGATCTCATTAAATTAGACGAAATACTTTAATTAGGATTACACTTTTAAATGAAAAATGTATTAAATTTAAAGGGAATATTTATTTTTATAAAATTAACTTATTTCAATTATCTCATGTTTAAGGTATATTGGTATATGAAAAATAAATAGGTTTCGTCTAAAAAGGAGGCTTAACATGCCAAGTAAGAAAGAGGATTCTCGTTATAAAATTGCTAACCGAGAAGCATTGATAGGGGTAGGTTTAGTGATTTTTAATTTTATTTGGTGGTTTGCATTCGCGTATGGATTGGGGAGTAAAGATACAGAGGAATATTCATATATTTTAGGTTTACCTGACTGGTTTTTTTATAGCTGTGTTCTTGGTTTTGTGGTAATGGCAATATTGGTTATTATTGTTGTAAAAAAATTCTTTGTTGAAGTTCCCTTTGATGAAGAAGATACAGAAGGGAAGGAAAACGAATGAATTGGGAAGCAATTATACCTTTACTTGTTTTCTTAATCATTATATTTGCGGTGGGAATTTATGCTAGTAGACATGTTCAATCATCGAATTCCTTCTTAGATGAATATTTCCTTGGGGGAAGGAGCCTTGGAGGATTTGTTTTAGCAATGACAATGACGGCTACATATGGAAGTGCAAGTAGTTTTATAGGTGGGCCTGGTACGGCTTACACCCAAGGGTTAGGTTGGGTATTGCTTGCTATGTCACAGGTGGCTACCGGATATTTCGTATTAATGGTACTAGGAAAGAAGTTTGCTATAGTAACTAGAAAGTATAAAGCAGTGACAATGGTTGATTTCTTGAAAAAACGCTATCAATCTCCGTGGGTTGTTGTATTATCTGCATTTAGTATTATCATCTTTCTATTCTCTGCAATGGCTGCCCAATGGATAGGTGGAGCACGTTTAATCGAATCTTTGACAGGATTATCGTATACATCAGCTTTATTTATTTTTGCGTTATCCGTATTGATTTATGTAACCATTGGTGGATTTCGTGCTGTTGCATTAACAGATGCTATCCAAGGATCGATCATGTTTGTAGGTACGTTAGTCTTATTAATTGCTGTAATTATTGCTGGTGGTGGTATTCCAAATATAATTTCAGATCTGGCTGCAGAAAATCCAAATATGATTACACCTTTTGGGGCAGAGGGAACACTGTCACCTGCATATGTATCCTCTTTTTGGATATTAGTAGGTGTTGGGGTTATTGCTTTACCTCAAATTGCAACACGAGCGATGTCCTATAAAAACTCTCGTTCGATGCATCGTGCAATTATTATCGGAACAATTGTTGTTGGATTTATTATGTTAAACATGCACTTAATTGGTGTTTTTGCTAGACCTATTTTACCAGGAATTGATGTAGGAGATAAGGTTATGCCATTGATAGCCCTAGAAGTCATGCCTCCTTGGTTAGCGGGGATCGTATTGGCCGCCCCAATGGCAGCAATTATGTCTACAGTAGATTCTTTATTATTGCTAGTAAGTTCATCAATCGTAAAAGATGTCTATTTGAATTATGTACAACCAAATGCTCCACAAAAACGAGTAAAACAATTAAGTATAGGAATAACAGCAGTACTAGGTATCATTGTGTTTGTGATGTCTCTAAATCCGCCTGATCTTATCATCTGGTTAAATTTATTTGCTTTTGGTGGGTTAGAAGCTGCCTTTATATGGCCAGTAGTTCTGGGACTATATTGGAAGAAAGGAAATAAATACGGTGCTTTTGCATCAATGGTTGCTGGGATAGGATTATATGTCTTACCGGAGTTTAAACTATTTTCCTTCCTTTTACCGATTACACAACCGTTTGGAATGCATGCCGTAGTAACACCAGTAGTAGTTGCATTTTTCGCCTATGTACTTGTTAGTCTCTTTACACAAAATAAAGACTATGGTGAAGCAAAAATTGTATAGTCTTTTAAGGAGCGCTCTCATTTTCAATGGGAGCGCTTTGCTCATATAATAAAGATATAAGGAGGCTTGTAAATATGGATAGAATTATTCTTTTTGATGGCGTGTGTAACTTCTGTAACAGTAGTGTACAGTTTATTATAAAACGTGATCCAAAAGGTCTATATAAATACGCATCGTTACAAAGTGATATTGGTCAAGAATTGTTGAAAAGTCATCAGATTCCTAATGACCTTAATAGCTTTATTTTCATAGAAGATGGGAATGTCTATTTTAAATCCACGGCAGCCCTCCGTGTTTGTTGGAATTTGAAAGGGTTCTGGAAATTTGCCTATATGTTTATCGTTGTTCCCAAACCAATCCGAGACGTTGTTTATAATATCATAGCTAAAAATCGATATAGATGGTTTGGTAAAAGAGAACAATGCATGATTCCGTCGCAAGATATTAGGAATAGATTTTTATAACTTATAATTCTTTAAATATATTTAAAAAAAATTTAACTAAAATAGAAATATTAAACAATTATATGCTTGAAACGGCAAATTTAAACAAACGTTTGATTGAATTTTACTGAATATAGGGTTAGGTTTAATCTTAATAGTTACAAAATGTGAACTAAATTATAGAATTTGATATAAAGTAATTACTCTAAAACCCATATGTAATAAGGCTTCAACGGCTATTAAACAAACGTTTGATTAACAATCTAATTTTTCAAACGAACGTTTGATTAAGGATTAAAGATTTCAAACAAACGTTTGATTGAGTTAATAATAATATGGGATTAGATACCCACAAAATTAATAATGTGCACTGAACTTAGATGCATTGCATATAGAACCTCGAAGATAACATAGCAAGAATGCTTATGTAATAAGGCCTCTATGAATATTAAACAAACGTTTGATTAAGGATTAAAGACTTCAAACAAACGTTTGATTAACTAATAGTAACCACATAAAAATCTAGTTTTAGATCTCCACCTTAAGTCTGATATTTATTCAACCAAAAGTAGGTTGTATTTAGATGATTTTGAAATTAATATAAGATTAAGTTAAATATGTAGAATGAGGGGCGAGAAAATGAAGGAAGCCAAGGAGTCGTTATTTAGTAGGGTTGTAAAAGCAGCAGTAAATACGGTTAATGATAAACCAGTGGTACAAAAAGAAACTGTACACGTCAATAAATTAAATATGCTAGATATTGATACTAGTAGTGTAAATGTAAAGATTCTAATTCACGAAGAACAACAAATAGATGTTTTGCTTGAGACTTATGAAGACGGCCCAAAATTATCAGTGAACGATAGTAAGGAAAGAGTAGAGATTAGTGCCAAGACAGAAAGACAAATTAGTTTTTCGTTATTCAAAAATTTACCAACTTGTAAAATGACAGTAAAATTACCAAGGGATATTGCCGCTCATTGGAAAGTACAAACAGGGTCTGGTAAGGTTACGGCTAATGGAATTCTGGCAGATACTGTGTTTTTTGGAGCTAACTCGGGAATGGTAAACATTTCAGATGTAAAAGCAAATAAACTAGAACTTAAAGCCTCTTCAGGAAGAATAATAGCAACAAACATTAAGGTAGATCAACTCAACTATACTGTATCTTCGGGGGTAGCCGATTTCGACAGCATTTATGGAGACATACAGGGTAGTGCCAATTCTGGAGCGATATCAATGCGAAATATAAATTCAGAGATACTTGATGTTCGGGCATCTTCTGGAAATATTAATCTAGAAGATTTGCAATCGAAAAAGGTAACAGCTAAAGCTAACTCTGGAACTATCTATATAAACAGGATTGCTGTTGAGGATGCTGATACTACAATATCCTCTGGGAACATTAAAGTCTTCAAGTTAGACGGTAACCTAACAGGGCATGCAAACTCTGGAAATATAAATGTGGAATTAACAGGAGATAGTGCGCTTGATTTACGTGTTGGAAGCGGAAATATTGATGTAGAGGTAGATGTACAAACACTTAATGCAGCATTTGACCTGAGAACAAATTCAGGGGACATCATGGCAGATATACCACTTGAAGTTGAAAATAAGTTAGATAGAAAGACAACGGGAGTAGTTGGGGAAGGTAATAGACCGATAAAGCTTCAGTCTAGATCTGGCAACATCAGGATTAAGGATAGAAGATAGAAATTCAAACAGACATTTTTTCCGTTAATAAAAGGAAAGGATCCATTTCAAGGTGTTTCTAGACATTTGTTCCGTTATTCACCAGTTCTTAATCGAATATACCCTCCATTTTATTAAATAGCGTACTATATGTCCGAAAATCAATAAAAAAGGGCTTATAATAGAAAATAACGGAATAGATGTCCAATAGTTCCAATCGTCTCTCACGCAAAAAAATAACGAGCCAATCTGGCCCGTTATTTTTACTTAATCATAAAGTTTCTAGCTTCTTGGCAAAATCCACAAAGTAATCGAGCGATCGTTCATTACTCAATGACCCTTTATTAACTATTTTTTCAAGGGGCTGCCCCATTAAAATCTTCTTAACTGGTACCTCAAGCTTTTTGCCGTTCAATGTTTTAGGTAGTTCCTTGACTTCATATATTTCAGTGGGCACATGCCTTGGGGAGCACTGTGTTTTAATTTGTTGTTTAATTTCTTTTTTAATACTATCCGTAAGCTCATAGCCTTCCTTCATAATAACAAACAAAGGAACAAAAGAGTTTCCATTAGCTAATGGAATATCAACAATTAGGCTATCAAGAACTTCTTTCACCTGGTCAACAGCACGGTAAATTTCACTCGTACCGATTCGAACTCCTCCACGATTAATCGTCGCATCAGAACGGCCATAAATTACACAAGTTTCGCGTTCTGTAATCTTCAAATAGTCTCCGTGACGCCATATACCATCATACATGTCGAAATAACTATCATGCATGCGAGAACCGTCCCTATCATTCCAAAAATAGATTGGCATCGATGGAAATGGTTTAGTCAGCACAAGTTCACCGACCTCATCAATTTTCGCTTTCCCATATTCATTAAAGCTTTCTATTTGAGCACCAAGACCTCGGGATTGTAACTCACCAGCATAAACTGGAAGTATAGGTAAACCTAAAATAAATGCCGTACATACATCTGTACCCCCACTAACAGAAGCAATCCATAAATCTTCTTTTACGTTGTCATAGCACCACTTAAAACCTTCTGGTGGAAGTGGGGAACCTGTCGAACTGATATTTTTTAAATGAGATAAGTCAAATTCATCCTTTGGTGAAAATCCTTCCTTCATACATGCAGTAATGTAGCTTGCACTAGTTCCGAAGACTGTCATTTTTGTTTCTTCGGCTAGTTTCCATAAGTTTTTTATGTTAGGGTAACTTGGATTCCCATCATATAAAATAACGGTACTTCCAGTAAGTAATCCGCCAACAAGGAAATTCCACATCATCCATCCAGTAGTTGTAAACCAGAAGAAGCGGTCATTTTCATCAAGATCACAGTGTAGAGTTAAGGCCTTGAGATGTTCTAATAAAATTCCACCTTGACTTTGAACGATTGGTTTTGGTTTTCCCGTAGTACCAGATGAAAAAAGTACCCATATAGGATCGTTGAAAGGAACATACTCATATGTCATTACTAATTTATCATCTGATGAAACAGCGTTATCCCATAAGGTAACATTTTTTAAACGGCTAAAATCAGCCCTAGTATTTAGATAAGGTATCGCAATGGTCGCTTCTAAGCTGGGTAGCTCCTTCTGAATATTTTCTACTACATTCAGTCGATTGAACTCTTTACCACCATAGCTGTAGCCATCCACAGTAATCATTACTTTTGGTTCTATTTGTTTAAATCGATCAATGACACTTTGTGTTCCGAAGTCTGGAGAAGCACTAGACCAAATTGCTCCGATACTTGCTGTCGCTAAAAATGCAACAGTAGATTCATAGATATTAGCGACGTATGCTACTACTCGGTCGCCTTTTGTTACACCAAGGTTTAATAATGTGCGTTGTAGTGCAGCTGTATCTTGATAAAGCTTTCCCCAAGTAACCTCAGTCGTACTACGAAGTTCTGAGTTGTGAACGATTGCTGTTTTATTAAAATCTCGATTTCTGAAGATATGCTCTGTGTAGTTAATGGAAGCCCCTGGAAACCATTTTGCTCCAGGCATTTGATGAGTAGTTAGAACACTGTGATAGGGTGTTTGGGATTGAATATCAAAATATTCCCAAATTGATTCCCAGAAATCTTCTGCTTGTTCAACAGACCATTTCCAAAGTGAATGATAATCTGAAAAATGTAGACTTTCTTTTTCTTTTAGCCAGTTCATATATTGAACGATGTTAGAATTTTCCTTGCGTTCCTTGCTAGGCTCCCAAAGCAGAGTGCCTTCCTCAATTCGTTCCACCCAATCACTCCCCAGTTATGTAAATCTTTTTAATATTATTATATGAAAACGCTTACCAAGTGTAAAGGTACTAAAAATCAGTTAAATTATATTATACCAAAATATCTAGGGTCCTCCAAAGCAAGAACCCTAGTTTTAAATTGCTTTTCTAGTTTTGAGCAAGTACATCGGCAAATACTTTTACATATTGCGGTAAATCAGGAGGCCTACGACTAGAAATAATATGACCGTCTGTCACCACTGGTTCATTAACCCATGTAGCACCTGCGTTTGTCATGTCATCCTTAATACCAGGTGTACTAGTAACTTTTTTTCCTTGTAAAATATTTGCTGAGATTAATACCCAACCTGCATGACATATTTGTCCAATTGGTTTTTTGGCTCGGTCCATGACTTTAACAAACTCGATTACTTCATCATACCGTCTTAATTTATCAGGTGCCCAACCACCAGGCACTAAGATAGCGTCATAATCATCAGCATTTATATCTTTAAATGCAAATTTAGACTCAGCAGGCACACCGTATTTCCCTATGTATTTTTTGTTTGCCTCTTTTCCAATTAAATGAACTTCTGCACCCTCTTCTTGTAAGCGTAGAACTGGATACCATAGTTCCAAATCTTCAAATTCCTCTTCTACTAAAGCAATCACTTTTTTATCTTTGAGACGCATGTCATCACCCCGTTTTAAATGTTCAAAAACAAAACCACAGGAAAGACTGTGGTTTAGTTGCTATTATTATATTCTGCAAACTTAATAAAATTCTGTTCCTCTTCAATTAATCCACAAGAACCACACTGGACCTTATACTTTGGGCCGTTGTATACCGTGTGAAAGACCTCTACAGTGCTAGATGAATAATCGTCAATAACATCACCAGTTTTTGGATCTAATTTCACGGGTTTTGCCACTTGTTCGATTATGTTAAAGCGGGAACGGTTTGTTTTACAGTTTGGACATAAGTATCGTTGTGCCATAGGTATACACCTCCACCGTTAGTATTTGTAAAAAGCAATAAAAAATTCCAGTAGAAACTGGAATTTTTAAAAAAGGTTTTTTAATTTTGAAAGGAAGCCATTTGATTTGTTTTCTTGTAAATCTTCTTCTTGTTTTGTCTCTTCTTCGGAAACGAATATTTCTTCTTTATCAATGGCGTGATCGTAAGTTAATACAGCGCCAATGTTAGTATCAACTTCTTCATTTGTGATAATAGTATAAGGGATATTATATTTATTTGCTAATTCTTTTTCGGCTTTTAAAAATTTACTTGAAACGGATCCGTTGAAAATTAGCTTAGCATTACGATGCATTTTCATTTCTTCCTCTAGAGCATCCAGTCCCTTATCAGTCATGACTTGGCCGATTTTTAATGCAATTACGATTCGTTCTCGAAGTGTTCCTAGAAAATAATCTCTTTCTCCTTGTTTTGGAAGCCTTGTTCCATACATTCCTTCTGTAAGATAATCTTCTACATTTTTCTTACTCATAGGTATTCCTCAATTCTGATGTGTTCTAATTATATTGTATGTAAAAATAGTTTCTGAAGCAATATTAGAAAAGCATAGATATTCGAAATAAGTGAAAGGCGATTCAATTAAATGAATCGCCATATGGAATTATTTCTTTTTTGCGCGTTTATCGGCTGCACGGCTGCGAGCTTGTGCTTCATGATCTTCATGATCTGCTAATTCTTCAGAAAACTCCACATCAATTCCATCGGTTTTCTGGTTTTTTGGGGTTTGTGCAAGGTAGTTATTTTTCGTTTTGTTGTTATGATCATCTCTGCCCATCAAAAAACTCCCCTTTCAATATTTTCTCCATTAGTATTGACTAGCAGAAAGAAAACATGTGAAAAAAAGAAGCAATCAACAATAGTCATTGTTAATTGCTTCTTATCTTAGATGCTTTATACTATTCTTTTATATCTTCGTAATATAGAATATCTTCATCAGTAAAGGCTGGTTCCTTATCAATTGGGTTGTTTCCTTTACCGTACATATATTGTGATGGGTCTACAGGTTCCCAAGTTTCTGTTGGTGTATAGAAACGCAGTAGGTCTCCATTCAGTAACTTATCTGACAATGTTAATTCATGCTGAACATTTTCATTAATTTCTTTCATTTCTTCTGTTGGTTCCAACTCTTCTCCTGTGACAGTGTCATAATATGTTCCTGAAACGACACTGAATTCTGGGGTGATAACATCCCCATTACGGAATGCAACTGCTTCTTTATGCCCCTCAGAGAATAAATCTGTACCAAATTGGATATAATCTTGTCCTTTAATTCCCATTAGATGTAGAATAGTCGGCATGACATCGATTAGCCCACCATAGTTATGGTTGGTACCCATACCATCAACACCAGGGATTTTGATAAATAAAGGAACACGTTGTAATTGTGCGTTTTTAAAACTCGTAATTTCTTCTCCTAATAACTCTTTCATTGCACGGTTATGGTTTTGAGAAATACCATAGTGATCTCCATAAAGGATGATAACCGAGTCTTCATATAATCCTTCTTCTTTTAAGTCGTTAAAGAATTGCTCTAACGCTTCATCCAAGTAGCGTGCTGTTTGGAAGTAACGGTCAACCGATTTGTCACCAGTTTCTGCTGGAGCAATTGTTGCGTCTTCTTCGTCAATTAAATACGGGTGGTGATGTGTTAATGTTTGTAAATGAGCGTAAAATGGCTGATTTAATGAATCAAGTAATGGCATTGATTCTTTAAAGAATGGTTTATCTTTTAAGCCATAGTTGATAATGTTCTCTTCACTCATGTCATAATAACTTGCATCAAAGTACGTATCAATTCCGAACTGTTTATAAATTTCATCACGATTCCAGAATGATTTATAATCTCCGTGAAATACTGCTGAAGTATAATCTTGTTGCTGATTTAAGATAGCAGATAATGATTGGTACGTGTTATTTCCTCTAGTAACAAATGCTGCACCTTGTGGTAATCCATAAATAGAGTTTGCAAGTATAAATTCAGCGTCTGCTGTTTTTCCTTGTTCCGTTTGATGGAAGATATTATCAAAATACGTGAAGTCTTCTTCTTGGTTGTGTACTAATGAATTCAAGAAAGGAGTAACTTCCTCCCCGTGTAATTCATAATCAATTAAGAATGTTTGGAAAGACTCTAAGTGGATTTTAATAATATTTTTTCCAGCAGCTACACCAAATAGCTCTGGATTTGGTTCTGCATATTTATTTTTAGTGTAGTTCTCTATTTCTGTAATGTCATCACTATCAGCTAATACCCGTTGTGAAGATGTTTTCACATTTTGGATAGCATCGTAAATTGCAAAGTTGTAAATTCCGAGGTACTTAACAATATAGTTACGGTCAAAAGTTCTTTCAAGTAACTGAGGACGATCTCCTTCAGCCATTGTAAGATTTGTAGAGAAAGCAATAGCACCAGCAATCAATACTAGCAATGGTGTTCTAATATGCATACGTTTTGTTGACCAATTCTTTCTAACCCAAATAAATAGTGCAATAAGAATAACAATATCAACTGCATATAGAATATCAGTCCATGTCATAAGACTAGCAATACTACCACCTAAGCTACCAAAGTTATCTGTCTGAGTTAATGTAGGCAGTGTGATATAGTCATTATTAAAACGATAGAATACCACGTTTGCATATATTAATAGACTCATTAGCGTATCAATGACGATGATCCAAATTCCTGCTCGTTTCCCCTTAGCAAATAAGGCCAGACCTAGAAATATTAACCCAGAACTTAAAGGATTAAAAAAGAGTAAGAATTCCTGAATGTCATTTTTTATATCTAAATTAAATTCGGTAACATATATAAAGTAAGATTTTATCCATAGTAAGATTAAAGCGATAAAAAAGAAGGTCATTTTTGTAGTAAAGACTTTCTTCATCATATTCACCCCATAGTTTTCCATTTAGTTTTGGCGACGTGAAATCACCAAGAACATATTCTAACTTAATATTGTATCCAGCGCAAGTGTTTTTCCAGTTATTACCATTGGGAAAGTTTGGGCTTTGTTAATTATCAAATTGGGCGTTATCCTCTTTTTTTAAATATAAGAAAGTATAAAATTTCAGAGATGTCTAGCTCCGAGCGCCTGCGACTAGCGAAGGTACTACAAAGAGATGCTTCTTTGCCCTTTGTGCCGAGTAACCACAGGCACAAGACTTCCTTCGCCTCCGTACGATAAGTCAACATCGACTTCCGTTGGTCGTCGTGTTTCCTTTATCTCCTACGAAGGTATGTTCAATTAAAATCGCCACTTTGCGTGGCAACATTGAACCACCTGGCATGGCCAGGCGCATTCCGTACGTCGCAAAGCGGGCGCTCTGCGCTTTTCTTAAATAGTATAGACAAACATTTTCGATTCAAACTTCTTATTTAATTTCTGAGTTTATAAATGACACACCAATTACTTGATTCCTGTGTTAAAATATAGGCTGTGACTTTTGAATCGATTACTACTCGTCCAAAAGTTTATCATGTTAACTAGAGCGCATCTTCATAAGTAAACTAAACCTCATTAGAAGGGAAAACAGCAGATGAACAAGATTACAAGAAATATAAATAAAACCTTATTAGAATACATCTATATTATTTTAGGAGCAACACTAGTCGCGCTTTCCTATAATATTTTTCTATTACCTTCAAAGTTAGCTGCAGGTGGAATTTCAGGAATTAGTACAATTCTTTTTGAATTATATGAGTTAAGCCCAGCTTTAACACAAACCGTGATTAATTTACCTATATTTATTATTGGATGGTTGGCATTAGGAAGAGACTTTAGTGGAAAAACATTAGTTGGGACATTTTGGGTTCCGTTTGTGATTTGGTTATCTTCAGAAATTCCTTCATCATTTACGATTTCTAATCCACTTTTAGGAGCGATATATGGGGGGATTATTTTAGGTATTGGACTTGGTGTTGTTTATAAAGGCAATGGTTCAACGGGTGGAACTGCTGCAATTGCTCAGATTGTTAAAAAATTCACTGGTTTATCAAGTGGATATTCCCAATTAATTGTAGATGGAATCGTTGTTATTTCTTCTATTATTGTCTTTAACTTGGAACTTACGTTATTTGCTTTAATCACAATATATATTAGTAGTAAAACGATTGATATTGTACAGTTAAGAACAGCATCTTCTAAATTAATTTTAATCATCACAGAGGAAGAAGAAAAAATTGAAACATTAATTCGGGAGAAAATTGATCGAGGATTAACGAAGGTTCGTTCAGTTGGGGGATACACAAATAGAGGAAAAACGATGATTCTTTGTGTTGCCGAACAACAAGAGGCCGTACGCTTAAAAAAAGAACTCCTTGAAGAAGAGCCAACATCTTTTGTTGTCTTTCTAAATGCATCGGAGATATTAGGACGAGGATTTACCTTGGACAAATATTATGGTCAAAAGTTTTAATGAAAAGGCATGAAGATTAGATATGAAACATCTCTTCATGCCTTTTATAATTGGTTCGTTCGTCCAAAAGCGGCGCTCTCTAGCTTTTCTTATTACCTTCTGTCGCCACCTAATAAATCAAACAATCCTCCAGCAACGCTTCCTTCACCTTTTGATCCTCCTCTTTCAGGAGCAGCAGCAAATACGCGACTAGCAAGTCTGCTGAATGGTAAAGATTGAATCCATACTCTACCTGGTCCTCTTAATGTAGCAAAGAATAGTCCTTCGCCACCAAATAATGCCGTTTTAACGCCTCCTACAAATTCAATGTTGTAATCAACGTCTCCAGTCATGGCAACTAGGCAACCTGTATCAACTCTTAATGTTTCTCCTGGTTCTAGAACTCTTTCATGGATGGTACCACCAGCATGAACAAATGCCATTCCATCTCCTTCTAATTTCTGCATGATGAAGCCTTCTCCACCAAAAAAGCCTGTACCAATTTTACGTTGAAATTCAATACCTACAGTAACGCCTTTAGCTGCTGCTAAAAAAGCATCCTTTTGACAAATCAATTTTCCATTAATTTCACTTAAATCCATCGGGATGATTTTTCCTGGATATGGGGATGCAAAGGAAACATGTCTTTTCCCAGTGCCCTCATTCGTAAAAGTGGTCATAAATAAGCTTTCTCCCGTAAGTACTCGCTTTCCAGCTCCTAATAGTTTTCCCATTAGTCCTGATCCTTGTTTGGATCCATCACCAAAAATGGTCTCCATTTTAATTTTGTCATCCATCATCATTAAGCTACCTGCTTCAGCGATGACTGTTTCCTGAGGATCTAATTCAACTTCTACAAATTGCATATCGTCTCCGTATAATTTGTAATCAATCTCATGATTATTCATTTTCAACATCCTTTACAAAGTATTTTAGTAGTAATACGTGCTCTAAGTTGCAAAGATTCAATTTTTCCCTCTATTTACAAATAATTATAGGTTTAATTTCATAAAATAAGAAAGTATACCTAAGTATAGTTTTTACTAGGAGGAAAAAAGTATGGCATTAAATATTACCCAAAAACTTATTAAGGATCATTTAGTGTCGGGAGAGATGGTACCAGGAACGGAGATTGGATTGAAAATTGACCAAACATTAACTCAAGATGCAACAGGAACTCTCGTAATGCTCGAATTAGAAGCGATGGAATTAGATCGTGCAAAAACGGAAGCGTCTGCGCAATATGTTGATCATAATTTAATCCAGGAGGACAGCAAGAACCCTGATGATCATTTATTTTTGTATAGTGCTACAAGAAGATTCGGTTTATATCATAGTAAACCAGGTAATGGTGTGAGCCATCCAGTACATATGCAGCGATTAGCAAAACCAGGTAAAACGTTATTAGGTTCAGATAGTCATACATGTGCCAACGGGTGCATGGGAATGTTAGCGATGGGAGCAGGTGGGATTGATGTTGCCCTGGCTATTGCAGGTGAACCATTTTATGTAAAAATGCCACAGGTTTGGGGAATTAAACTAACTGGAGAATTGCCAGACTGGGTAAGTGCGAAAGATGTTATTTTTGAACTTCTGCGACGTCACGATGTAAAAGGTGGTGTTGGGAAAGTAATTGAGTACTATGGTCCAGGACTAGAATCATTAAGTGCAATGGATCGCCATGTAATTGCAAATATGGGAGCAGAATTAGGCGCAACAGGAACTGTATTTCCATCGGATAAAGAAATTAAACGCTTCTTAAAAGAGCAAGGAAGAGAAAAGGACTGGATTAAATTAGTTGCGGATAGAAGAGCCAAATATGATATTGATGAAGAAATTGACCTTTCCACATTAGAACCTCTGATCGCCAAACCATCTAGTCCAGGAAATGTAGTGCCAGTTACTGAAGTTGCTGGGACACCAATATACCAATCATATGTTGGTTCATCAGCTAACCCTGGATATCGTGATTTTGCAATTGCAGCAGAAATTGTAAAAGAGAAACGTATTGCAGATGGAGTTTCTTTTGACATTAATCCGACTTCTAGGCAAATGTTAACAGATTTAGTTAAGGAAAGTCATATCGCTAGTCTCTTGTCAGCAGGTGGTCGGCTGCACCAAGCAGGGTGTAATGGTTGTATTGGGATGGGGCAAGCGCCTGCATCGGGTAGAAATAGTCTTCGTACAACACCAAGGAATTTTCCGGGAAGATCTGGTACGAAGGAAGATAGTGTCTTCTTATGTAGTCCGGAAACTGCAGCAACCTCTGCTCTAACAGGAAAAATTACTGATCCACGTACATTGAATATGAAATATCCAAAAATAAAGGAACCTAAAAACCCTACCATTGATGAGAACTTATTAGATGAGCCACTACCATATGAGACAGCAAAAAATGTAAAGCTAGAAAAAGGTCCAAATATTGCTTCGATACCTGAAATGGATAAGATGCCAGATGAAGTAGAAATTCCGATTTTATTAAAAATGGGTGACAATATATCTACGGATGAAATCTTAGCTGGTGGGTCCAGAGTATTGCCATTCAGAAGTAATCTACCTGAAATTAGTAAATTTACTTTTGAAATTATAGACGATACGTATTACCAAAGAGGGAAAGATTCAGTGGATAAAGGTGGCCATGCAATTGTAGCTGGCTATAATTATGGCCAAGGTTCTAGTCGAGAGCATGCTGCGCTTGCACCTAGATACCTTGGATTGCGTGTAGCATTAGTAAAGGATTTTGCAAGGATACATTGGCAGAACTTAGTTAACTTCGGTGTTTTACCACTAACTTTCGTAAATGATGAGGATTATGATGATCTGGTTCAAGGAGACATTTTAGTTGCAAATGATTTACGTAATAAAATTCAAAAAGGTAATGAATTTAAAATGGAAGTAAAAGGGAAAAATAAAGAAATAACTGTTCAGCATACCCTCTCACCTAGACAAATTGAAATTATGTTAAAGGGTGGAATAATTAACTGGGTAAAGGACCGCAAAGTAAAATCGTAAGAATGTAAAGGAGGATTTGTATAATGGCAGAACACGAACAACGCTGTAAAGCATGCGAAGGAACTGGGATGCTTGCCGATGATGAAGGATGGCAATATAAATGTAGTGTTTGTCATGGAGATGGAGTGTATAGTCAAAGTGATGCCAATAGAGAAGCAAGAGTTATGTCAGTAGATCAAAATAACCGATTATTAGACTAGAAATGAAGAACGCATTTAGGCACCTATCCAGATAAACAGCTGGGTAGGTGCCTGACTTTTGATTTCTAGAAGTTGCAAAGGACAGTTTACAAACTAATGAGGCATATTACCTTGAATAGGGGCAAAGCTATTCATATAATTTTGCATGTCTTCTTGTTTTAATTGTGGTACTTGGTAATACTGGTTTTTATTTTGATATAAAAATACCTCATAAGCCATTTCAATTAGGTTGGGCACACTGTCTTGGAACACTCTTCGCATAACCGGATTTGTTGATTCTAATGCAGCCATGGTAAAGGAAGAAGCTGAAGATTTAAGACATCCCATCATAAAACTGGAAATGCATTGATCATTTAGTTCATTTACAGATTGTGCTGGTGTTTTTGGTTGAGACGGTTGCATACCGTAGACAACATCATTACTTTGTGTCATGTTATACGTTTGTGTGGAAACAGTAGGTTTTTGTCCCGTTTTTAATGTTTCTACAAGCGTGTTGTACAATTGGGTTAGAAATGTTTTATGTTGTTGCATCATCGTTTTAAGCTCGGGATCTTGGACATGCTGTTCATATAAAAGATACTGTTCCATCCCGCCAACTAAGCCACCAATAGCTTCATGGGCGTCGAATAATTCATGTCCACCATGACTTTGAGGAGCTGGCATTTGATTCGAGTGGGTCATTCCTTGCTGGTTTTGATTTTGCATTCCTTATCCTCCTTTGAATTAATAATCGTAATTATTTTTATCCTAAACCTATAAAATATGCTGTGTTTAAGTGTACTTACATAGTAATAGTGAAACTATTTATTGTATAAATCGTATTGGAATTAGGGAGTGATGATGATTAAAAAAATAACATTTATCTTACTATGTTCGATTTTATTAATGACAGCTTGTGGCAAAGGAAATAACAATGATGAGTCAGAATTTAAAGATCTCAGTGGTATTTGGACCGGTCATATTGAAATTCCTAATCAAGCACTAACGATTCAAGTTAATTTTAATAATGAGGGTAAATTATCTGGAGATATCAGTATCCCAATTCAAGGCCTACAGAATTATCCCTTAAATACGGTAAACGAGAAAGAGAACGGAGAACTGGTATTTATGGCAGAGATACAAGGGCAACGTCTGACTTTTAATGGAGAGAGGAAGGATTCAGGGATTGAAGGAACATTTAGTCAGAGTGGGCAACAGTTTCCGTTCAATTTACGGAAAGGAGAAAGCACTGTAAGTGAAGAAGAGGCAGACAAGTTTTTCGAAATTGAAACTAAGGAAGGTTCTCTTTATGGAGAGTTGGAAATCCCTGAGGACAATGGACCTTTTCCTGTTGTGCTTATCATCCCTGGTTCGGGGCCAACTGACCGTAATGGGAACACTGTTGCGGGAGAAAATAATAGTTTGAAAATGATTGCTGAAGAACTGGCTGAAAATGGAATAGCAAGTGTAAGATATGATAAGCGTGGTGCAGGAAAAAACCAGTTAGTCGTAGTTCCAGAGCAAGATATGCGATTTGAGATTTTTATTGATGATGCAGTGAAATGGCTAGAAGCATTAAAACAGGATAATAGGTTTACTAATATTGGAATCATCGGGCATAGTCAAGGTTCATTAGTTGGTTTATTGGCTGCTGAGCAAACGGATGTGGATGCATTTGTTTCCATGTCAGGAGCTGGGAGATCAATCGATGAAGTTCTTTTAGAACAAATACAGGGACAGTCTGAAGAACTAATGGATGAAGCAAGATCTATCTTAGGAGAACTTGAAGATGGCAATACTGTTACTGACATAAGTATGGAATTGCAATCAATTTTTCGTCCATCCGTCCAACCATTTATTACTTCCTGGATGAAATATAATCCTACAGATGCTTTAGCACAAGTAGATACTCCAGTATTAATTATAAATGGTGAAAATGATATTCAAGTACCTGTTAAGGATGCTGAACTTCTGCATGAGGCAAAACCTGATGCAACGCTTTTAGTATTGGAGAATATGAATCACGTACTAAAAGATGCTCCTAAAGATCAGGAAAGCAATATGGCTACGTACAGTAATCCAGATTTACCCCTATCTGAAGGATTGATGAATGGTATTAATGAATTTTTAGAAATACATTTAAGTAACTAATGCCTAAAGGTGCTGGCAGTTCATTCGCTGTCGGCATTTTTTCCTGTATAATAGAGATAGAAAAAAGTTAGTTGGGAGGAGTTAGTAATGTCTTATCAGGACCCAATCCAGTTGGATACTAGAATTCACTTAATAGACGGATATGATATGGGAATTCCAGAGCGGACTGGTACATACGTAATTGATGAAGAAGAACTTACTATTATAGAAACAGGTCCAAGCCCTTCAATTAAGCACATAAAAAGAGGGCTAGAATCACTAGGATTTACATTAGATCAATTGAAATATATTATTGTGACTCATATTCATTTGGACCATGCTGGAGGAGCTGGGTATCTATTACAACAATGCCCAAACGCAACAGTAATCGTACATCCAAGAGGAAAGCGTCACTTAGTAGACCCAAAAAAACTAGCAGCTGGGGCAAGAGCGATATATGGAGATAACTTCCAAGATTTCTTTGACCCAATTATTCCTATTCCAGAGGAACGACTGGTGACCAAAGATGAAGGGGATACATTACAAATCGGTCCTAATTGTACGTTAGAATTTTTGGATACTCCTGGGCATGCAAAACATCATTTTAGTATCTATGATCCAGTTAGTAATGGGATGTTTACAGGAGATACGGTAGGGGTACGTTATCCACAATTACATCGGGCTGGGGTGGAATTGTTTTTACCTACAACATCACCAAATCATTTTGATCCAGAGGCTATGAAAGAGTCAATTAACCGAATTCTTGATAAAAGTCCAGATCGTATTTACTTTGGCCATTTTGGTATGACTGAAAAAACAACTGCTGCTTTAATGCAAGTTTTCGAGTGGATTGATGTTTTCGTTGAAGAAGGTGAACAAGTTATAGCTGAAGGAAAAGGCTATGATGTACTAGCCGTACGAATGCTGAATCGAGTAAGGGAACATCTTAGAGACCTTGGAATTCCTGATGATCATGAGGGATATATCATTATCAATTTAGATATGCAAATATGTGCTCTCGGAATTATTGATTACTTTCAAAAGTTAAAACAATAATAAAAAAGAAAAAGCCACGGATTTCCGTGGCTTTTCCAATTTTTTCGTATAGTTTAAATCCCGTGATATCCCATTATAATCTTTTACTAATGTATACCAATTTCTCAAATACACGAAACAAAGTGCGAACTTATTTCGTCTATTAGATAGAACATTGGGTGGAAAGTAGGTCTATCATGAAAAAGATAACTTTAATTCTCTCTCTTGTCCTAGTCTTCTTTGTAATTGGAATTATCTTAGGTGGAGAGTTGTTCGAACATACTGCACAGGAAAAACATACACGAGATGTACACAAATCTATTCGAAATATAGAAAATAAGGTAGTAAATGAACAGAGTAATTATATAGATGATATGACAATAAATGAGAAGATAGGTCAATTAATAATTGGTGGCATTACTGGGACAACACTTACAACAGAAATGAAATCCTTAATTAATGACTATGAATTAGGTGGTTTTATTTTTTACGCTGATAATTTTACAACAGAAGACCAGGCAAAAAAATTAGTGGAGGAAATAATCAGTGAAAATGAGAATAATCCAATTCCGCAGTTTTTGAGTGTTGACCAAGAAGGGGGAAAGTACACTCGATTACCAAACTACCACCTGCCAATTAATGCCGAGATTGGAGAAATTAATGATCCGGAATATGCATTCTTTGTAGGACAAAAGGCAGCAAAACAATTACAAGACTATGAATTGAATATGAATTTTTCTCCGGTGTTAGATATAAATAGTAATCCACAAAATCCAGTTATAAATAGACGTTCCTATGGAGATAATTCAGAAATTGTTAGTAAGTTGGGGATCCAGACGATGAGAGGGATACAATCCGAAAAGATTGTGTCTGTAATTAAACATTTTCCAGGTCATGGGGATACATCTGTTGATTCTCACCTAGAATTGCCCGTTGTGAACAAAAATCTTGAAGAATTGGAACAACTGGAATTAATTCCTTTTAGACATGCAATTCAAGAAGGGGCAGATGTCGTCATGGTAGCACATATTTTGTTACCATTTGTTGATCCCGATTATCCAGCAACAATGTCAAAAGAGATTATTACAAACCTTTTAAGAAAAAACATTGGATTTAACGGAGTGGTTGTGACAGATGATATGACAATGGATGCGATTGCTAAACATTATAATATTGGCCAAGCAGCAGTTGAGTCAATAAAAGCTGGAAGTGACTTAATCTTAGTTGCACATGAATATACTAACATTGTAGATACAATAGAAAGTATAAAGCTAGCTGTGGAACAAGGAGAGATTTCTGAAGAGAGAATCGATGAGAGTGTTTTAAGAATTATTGAATTGAAAAAGAAATATGGCATTATTGAATAGTAGTGATGAGACTATTGCTATCTATACGATTTTTGTAAAATAGATAAGAACGAGAATCCTTTAATAATAACTGGATTCTCGTCTTTTTCTATAAACTAGCTATTAAGATGCTCTTTCTGTGTCTTCAAGTATAAGAATGTATAAAATCTCAGAGATGCCTAGCTCTGCGCTTTTCTTAGTAACAGCATAATCGGGCAATGGTCACTACCTAGTATTTCTGAGTGTACTTGAGAGTCGACTAACTTATCCTCTAGTCTGTTTGAAGTGATAAAGTAGTCTATTCTCCATCCAATGTTACGTTCGCGAACCGTTTTCATGTAAGACCACCAAGTATACAATCCATCTGTGTCAGGATAAAAATAACGTAAAGTGTCGATAAAGCCTGATTCTAGTAAACGGGTCATTTTGCCACGTTCTTCCGTGGTGAATCCAGAGTTCCCGTGGTTTGTTTTGTCATTCTTTAAATCTATCTCATTGTGAGCAACATTTAAATCGCCACATAATATAAGGGGTTTCTGTTCATCTAACATCTTCAAATGATTGAGTAAGGCATCTTCCCATTCCAACCTGATATCTAATCTAGCAAGGTCTCGTTGGGAGTTTGGAGTATACACATTAACAAGAAAGAATTCTTCAAACTCTAGCGTAATGATTCTACCCTCAGATTGAGAGTTTTCCTCACCTAAACCATACTGAACAGATATTGGTTTTTGTTTTGTAAAAACAGCAGTTCCAGAATAACCCTTTCTTTCAGCATAATTCCAATACTGATGATAGCCTTTTAAATCCAGTTCAATTTGTCCTTCTTGTAATTTTGTTTCTTGTACACAAAATATATCAGCATTAACTTCGTGAAAGTAGTCTAAAAATCCTTTCCTCACACAAGCCCTAAGACCATTTACATTCCAAGATACAAGTTTCATAGTATATTCTCCTTCAATGATTGCAATAATAATTCTAAGGTACTATTTTAACATAATTATTTTTACAGTGTTGACAGTAAAGTGTATTAAGCATATAATACATCACATAAGTGTATTAACCGATTAATACATATTTTTTTGAGCAATGTGTACTAAGTGGTTAATACAGAAGAATTCAATGAGAATTTTTAGGAGTTGTGTCTATGAATGTGACATTTAATAAACGTGATCCTGTTTATGTTCAAGTAATTCGCTATTTTAAGGAACAAATTGCTACAGGAAATTTTGAACCTGGACAGGAAATACCTTCTCGGAGGGAATTGGCTAATAAAATGAAAATTAATCCGAACACTGCGCAACGTGCGTATAAGGAAATGGAGGAACAAGGTTTGATTTATACTGAGCGAAATTTGCCTAGTCGTATTACAAGGGATGAACAAGTATTGCAGTCGGTAAGAGATGAATTGATATTAGAAGCTGTTGGTTCATTTGTTACTTCTGTTAAATCGATAAATGTTCCATTGGAGGAAGTTTTGGATTTAGTAAAGAAAAACTATCAAGTAGATGGGGATAAATAGGGGGGATAAGTATGATTGAATTGAAAAATGTTATTAAGAAATTTGGTCGAAAAGAAGTGTTAAAAGGTGTGTCCTTTACTGCTGAAAAAGGAGAAATAACATGCCTAATTGGAATAAATGGAGTTGGGAAAACAACAATTATGAATGCGATTATGGCTTTAACTCCAATCAACGGTGGATCGATCTTAATTGATGGAGAGAAGATTCATAAAGGGAGTTATGAAAAAATAACATTCATTCCAGATGCGATGACAATGCCGCCAAATATGAGAATCAATGATGCATTTCAGTTCATGGCTGACTTTTATGATTGCTGGAACCAAGAACGAGCAAATGAAATGCTGTCATTCTTTAAATTGCAAAAGGAAGATCGTATTTCTAATTTATCCAAAGGAAATACAGCAAAGGTTAATTTGATTTTAGGGTTAGCTTTGGATGTTGATTATGTATTAATGGATGAGCCGTTTTCAGGAATAGATATCTTCAGTAGAGAGCAAATTGCAGAAGTATTTACGAGCCACTTAATAGAAGATCGAGGCGTGATTATTACAACACATGAAATCAATGACATCGAGCATTTAATTGATAAAGCTGTATTACTAGATGATGGAATTATATTAAAAGAATTTAATACTGAAGAAATGCGTGAAGAGGAAGGAAAATCGGTAATTGATGTGTTGAGAGAGGTGTATCGAGGATGAGTCGTTATTTAAAGCTAGTTAATTTTGAATTAAATCGATTCTTTAAAATATATTTGGGTTTAATTGCTTTTACAGCAATATCACAAATAATTGGTGTGATTAATCGTTCATCCCAATATATGAATCAAGCAAATGAAGCTATCTACGAAAGAGGAATGGCATTAGATGAATTTATACAACAGTATGGACCAATGTCTTTTCAAAAAGTATCCCAGTCATTATTTTTTCAAGGGCCAATAGGTATTTGTATAGCGATGCTACTGATTTATATGTTTTTCATTTGGTATCGTGATTGGTTTGGGAAAAACACCTTTATATATCGACTATTGATGTTACCAACGGAGAGAATCAATATTTATATGGCTAAAGCAACAACAATTCTTTTATTAGTATTCGGGTTAATTTCTGTTCAAATATTACTATTACCACTAGAATCAACAGTCTTGCAGTGGATGGTCCCTGAAGAGTTGCGGATGGATATGTCAGTGAATGAAATAATAGGTGCCGATGTATTTGGATTATTGTCCATCTTGTATCCTGTTACAGTAATCGAATTTTTTATTAGCTATGCTATTGGAATAATGGCAGTATTTGTTGCGTTTACATGTGTGCTATTGGAACGTAGCTTTCGTTGGAAAGGGATTGGTATTGGCTTAGTTTATGCACTCGGTTCCATTGTGATTTTCTTTCTACCGATGCTAATTGAAGAAATGTTCTTTCCATATTTTCTTTATCCAATGGAATTACTTTTGTTAATGCTATTAACCGGTTTAATTGTAACAGCTCTAGCTATATGGATAGGTCATTACTTATTGAAAAATAAGATCAGGGTTTAAGGAGGAATAACAATGAAACGCTATTCAACACTTATATCGTTTATAACGGTCATTATATTAGTGATAGGCACATTTTATATACAAAAATCGTTTGCATCAAGTAGCCTCCCGGATATAGAAATAAAGAAGGTGCGTGGAATTGATGAGGAAGTTAATAATCTTACCATTCATGCAAACTTGATGAATGATGGCTTATATGAGCAGGTGGAGATTACGAATGAAGAAACAACGTTTGCTAGTGACGAATCCTTTGTGGAGCGATATTTAGGGAGTGCACAACCAGAAATTACAGAACTTCAAAAGAAATACCGTAATTTCATGCGTGGTAAGATTGGTGGCATCGAATTCTTTTTCGAGGATGATAATTATGTAGCATATGCAGATGTGGTTTCGGATTATGGCTATTCAGAAATTCGTAATTTTGATTTTTCAATAGATGTCCTTGATAAAGAAACAGAGGATAATATTAAGATTACCGAACAGGTACCTAATAAAGAGAATTTTTCTTATATCTGGGTTCAGGATGTGCAAATTCATGATGATGAATTAATGGTAACGACAGTAAATGATTTACGAGAAAGTAATGGTACAGAAGTATACGTTTATACATTTAGTCTGAAAGAAAAGAAGCTTATCTCAGATCATACAATATTGAATCACACCAATGATAACCCTAATTCATGGGTAGAAATGCGCTTGAACAATGCTGCCTATGGTAGCGAACCACTAGAGTGGCTTTTACTATCTAAGGAAGAGATGACGCATGACTCATCAGGAATGATTAATGAACAGGAAAAAAGCCTATATGTATATAACTACGAAACAAATGGAATAAAGGAACTAGATTTACCGGAAGGATTAAGTAAACAAATTGGTTTCATTCCCCTATTAATGGATAGTAATACCATCTACTTTCCAACACATGATAATGGGAAAGTAGGAATGACGGGAATAGATATACTAACGCAAGAAATAACTATTGATCAAACGTTTGATTTAAATTTATCAGCAGAACAATTACACAATCCTTATTTAAAAATAATGGATGGAAAAATCTACATGATTGCTGTAGATCAAGGTCAAATGATGACAGGAACACTAAAAGATGTCTCTTTAATGATTGCTGATTTAACCACATTTGAAGTTTTATATGAAGGTAAGTTAGAAATTGAAGGTGACAATAACGAATTATATATATCAAATATTACAGTTGACTAATGGGGGATAACGATTGATTGAGGTACAGAATCTAAGCCATCACTTCGAACTTGGCAAAAAAGGAAATAAAACAACCATCCAGGTGTTAAAAGATATAAGTTTTCACATAAAAAATGGGGAAATAGTAACAGTTGTAGGAAAAAGTGGGTCAGGAAAATCAACTCTATTAAATTTAATTAGTGGGTTTATCCATCCAACCAATGGAGCAATATGGGTCGATGAAGAAAAAGTCACAGACTTTAATGAAGCAAAATTTGCCGATTTTCGTTTAAAAAAGATGGGATTCATTTTCCAAAGCTTTCAACTTATTCCTAGTATGACGGCCTATCAAAATGTGGAGCTACCGTTAATCCTTAATGGAGAAAGTGAATCTAGTAGAAAGCAAAAGGCGATGAAGGTATTAGAAAAGGTAGGATTAAGTCAATTTGGCGAACATTACCCTAGTGAATTATCAGGAGGTCAACAGCAACGTGTCAGTATAGCACGTGCGTTAGTGCTTGAGCCACCACTAATATTAGCTGATGAACCAACAGGTAGTTTGGATAGTGATACTGAATCAGAGCTATTACAGTTTATTAAACAGTTGAATCAAGAATTGGGGATTACCTTCTTAATTATTACTCATGATGAAGAAGTTGCCAGCATAGGACATCGTAAGATTACCATTCATGATGGAATTGTAATAGAAGAGGCGGTGAATGATAATGAACTTTAAAGACAAGGTGCGTTTCATTCGCCAAAATATAAAAAAGACCAGAGTACGTACGTTTATGACTGTGTTAGCAACTGCAATGGGATGTTCGTTTCTCATTGTTCTAGCTTCTGTTGGATATGGCCTTCAGGAATCTATTGTTCAGGATGCGTTAGAGCAACAAATCGTTACACAGATAGATGTGTACGGACATGAAGATGAAAACGGAAATTATCGGCCATTAACATTAGATGATATTGAATTGTTTGATTCTACAGAGGGTGTAAAGGCTATTACTAGAAGAAACCAAATTAGGCAAGTGCCAACTTTTGCTCTTGATGAATACAAAGCCGAAGTAATGGCTGTATCTGCTGATTTCCCCTCTGAGGCAGAGTCGGGAATGGAGTTATCCGACGGAAGAATGCCCGAAAATAAAAATGAAGTAATTGTTGGATATCATTTCTTAAATTATCTATCGGTTGCGACTGAAGAAGATATTCTTGATGAAGAAACAGGCAAAATAAAAGACGAATACTTATACCAAGAAGAAATCATCGGAAAAGAACTAGAGATGGTAGTAACAAGAGAAGTAGATAATGATGTTGCAACAGAAACAATCTCGTTAACAGTTGTTGGTATTTTAGAACAACCAACAAAGGAATGGGTTTCTGATGCCAATGTGTACATCTCTGAAGAAATCTACCGAGAAGTAGAAGTATTTACTGGAACACCAGGTGGAGAATTAGGGGTTAATCCGGATGATGTTGAAAATAAGCACATGCAAAATTTTGAACAAGTAAAAATATATGCAACTAATCTAGAAAATGTACAGCCAATTGTTGATATGTTAGATGAAGAAAACTATGCGACGTATTCTGTTGTTAATGAAATGAAGCAAATTAATATGTTATTTACGGTTGCTAAGGCTGGTCTAATCTTAGTAGGAACAATTGCAGTTATTATTGCTTCAATAGGAATCTATAACACGATGACGATGGCTGTAACAGAACGAGCGCCAGACATAGGAATCATGAAAGCAATTGGTGCAAATCCAAAAACGATTAAACAAATATTTGTGATGGAAAGTAGTTATATTGGTTTATTAGGAGCTATTATTGGTACAGTTGTAGCCTATTTAATTAGCTATCTTGTAAATTTAGGTTTACCAATTATTATAGAATCTGTGTTTGAAGAAGAGTTACCAGAGGGGCTGTTGTTCTCATACATCCCTGTGAGTCTAGTTGTTATCTCAGTAGGAATCTGTTTACTAGTGACAATTCTATCTGGGATGAGACCGGCTAAAAAGGCTACCCAAATTGATGTACTACAAGCAATGCGAAGAGAAATGTAATAGTAAAATGTGGTTGGACTCTTACCCAACCACATTTTTATATATCTTCGTGATTTTTTCTTCTAATAAATCTAAATGAACGATTCTTACTTCTCGTATGTATTCCTTTCCTTCCCAGAATAGTAAAAGGACTGGAACTGTAAATATATCAAATCGTCCAGCTATTTCCTCAACCTCATCAGCATCAATTTTTCTTAGTTTGATTTCAGGAAACTGCTTCATTAATTCTTCTACTTGTGGTAATAGACCATGGCAGACACTGCAATTTGGCCTAGTAATATAAAGAAAAGAAAGGGCATTTTCGTGAATGAAACTCTCTACTTGTTCAATCGACTGTAATTTTTCAATCATATATATGTACACCTCCAAGCTGATAGATAGAAGGATGAGCCACATCCATCCTATAGGAAAATGGCTCAATTTCACATCTATTCTATGATAATGGTCGTATAGCATCTAAGCATAAAATTGCCATAAACTCTTTTAAATCCAAGGTTATGCAAATACCCGTCTCTTGAAAATGGATCGTTTTATGAGGTGTTTTGTCTTGGAAGAAATCACAAAGTTTTTCTCCTTTATCTGCAATTGGATAACCATTAGCGTTAACTGGCCTTAACAATTCAACTAGAACGCAACAGTTCCTTCTATTGGTAAACCTTTTAGCGCGAAACACTGGAGTTTCAATGCATTTGAAATACTCATCATTAGGATAACCCTCAATTGGACTTTTATGAACTCCACTAGCAATAAATGGCTTACAATTCCCTTTACAATACAAAATGAATGGTACGGTCGTTTTATCATTTTCGTTAGCAGCAGGAGATAATAAATCGCGAACAGATTGGTGACAACTAGTGGTGCAATCTGTCGTGGCTGCTGCAACTTTATCTTGAGCTTCAATTATTTTCTCTACAGTTTCACATACACAATTGTCATTATAACAGCTTTTATGAATAGGTCTATCCAACTTAATCCCTCCTTTATATTGTTCATACTAGTTTATGTATAGTTGAAAGAAGTGTTTGTTTAATAGTCTAGCTAACTAATAAATAGGTTAATTTAGAAGTAACAGACATACATTTTGAAGCCTATTAAACTTATATACCTATCAAATTAACTACCTTATGAATGTACTAAAAGTATAAGGAGGTGAAATGATGAATCGTTATTATAAAGATTATGAGAAAGGGGTGATGGCACAAATGCATCATAAAAACTGTAATAATGAGACTCATACAGGTAACTTGAATGAGGTAGTCGATTTTCGCTATTCTGTATTAAATCCGAACGTTGACAATTATAAACATCCATTGGGTGAAGATGTTTTAGAAGAAGTAGCTACTATCACATTCCCAGAGTTAAAAAAAGGTGATGTGGTGTGGTTAAATGGTGTGGTAGGTTTGGAAAATGATAGTGGAAGTAAAGAAGCGGATGTAGAAATTAGAATCTTCAAGGGTGGCTCCCCTATTATCGAAGGACAAGAGATCTATAGCTCTGACTTCGATATTGATAAAGCTGATGACGAAGCTGTAGCACCATTTTCACATGTGGATGTGATTACAAAAAAACAAAAAAATGTTGAATATGTATTGGTACTAAAAGCAGAGGATCCTGATATGTTCCTGATTGGACCACTTACCTTTACTGGCTTACAATTAAGCCGATAGTTAATAAAAAAAGCAGTTTACTAGATAATTAGTAAACTGCCTCTTTTTACATTTTATAATACAACTAAAGTTGCTGTCATCTCTGCGTGACCATCACCACAGAATATATTACATATAATTGTATACTCGCCTGGTTCTTCTGGTGTGAAAGTAGTTTCCCCTTCACCATCAATGTTTATGTTTAGACCTTGTATTGAAATACCATGATGTCCTTCTTCATTCGTAAGCGTTACTTTCACTTCTTCCCCTGATTGAACTACAAATTCATCTTGGTTAAAATCAAAGTTTGTTGCAACAATATTTACTTCATTATTTGGATCAGCTTCTCTATCGCTGTTATTCGTTTCTTCTGATGCCTGATCATTAGTGTTATTTTCGGCGTTCGATGTATTATTATCATCCCCACCACCAC